>USNF01000049.1 GCA_900555985.1 uncultured Gemella sp. | reverse complement strand
GCGAGAACATACAAAAAGGCACATAAGTTTCTTTTCGAATTTTGTCCTCGGTAGGATAATTAAGGATTTCTCCCCCTACTGTCTACGGTACATTTTCAACTGACTTTTTTATGATAATATATATATATCTATTTGTCAAGTATTTTTTTAAAAATTTTTTCAATTTATTTTATTAACAAATACTTATTTATTTTTTCTGCAATAATAGTCAATTGCTGAGCTAATATATTCAGCAACTCCTTCTCCAAACTTATTTATATTTGACTTGAATTCTGGATTTACCGAATAACCTTTTCCTATATAAGAAAATACTTCTATACTACAATCAAAACCATATTTATTTAGATGATTGTATAACCTTTCCACTTCGTTTTGAACTAAATCACTTTGTATTTCTAAGTTTTTAGTTTTATAATTAGAAAATCTTTTAAACGTATTATTAAATTCTTTTTCAACAATTTCCTCTTTTCCTTTTTGACGGCGTTTAGATTCTTCTATAACTTCTTCTCCGTATTTATCTTTTGCTTCTATCTCATATTTTTTCATATCCTCTTTCTTAAAACCTTCAAACTTTTCTTCTATAGTCATATGAATTTCTCCTTTAAAATCTTTTATTGTTTTTTCAATTGTTTTTATTACATTTTCAATTTTTTTCTTTTCTTTTAAAAGAAGTTTATGTTGTTCCTCTAATATTATTAAACTATCATTATTATTTTTTATGATATTAGCAATATCACTTAACTTAAAATTTAAATACTTATAAAATAAAATCTTTTGTAATTTATTTAAGTCATCATTACTATATACCCTATAGCCATTTTCAAGTTTAGCAGGTACTAATAAACCAATTTTATCATAATAATGCAACGTTCTTAAACTTACCCCTGTTATTTTTGATACTTCATTAATTTTCATTTTTCCTCCTCAATTTTCCTTTACCACTAGCGATACTTTTATTATAAACTATTACGTTACGTTAGAGTCAACATATATATTTTATTATATAAAAAACCAATCTTAAAATAATTAAGATTGGTCTTTTATATTATGCATTAAATACTTTTTTTAGGTTAACTACTTTATTTAATGCTTCAGTTATTATTATACCTAATATCATAACAATTGTTTGAGATGGAACTAATGATATGTAATTAGCCATATATACTTTAAACTCAAATGGAACACGTGCTGAATCTACACCACCAAAGATTGTAAGTTCATAAGCGATAATTGGCATACAAATTACTAAGTATAATATAATATTAACTATATGTCTTACTATTCTATTTTTTATAAATTTAAATACAAAGATACTTATAGCTAAAGCCAGCCCCGTTCCTAATGTACCGAAGAAAACATCAACAATACCCAATGGACTGAATATATTTGCAATAGCAACTCCAAGTGTGATTGGGAACCAATATCTTTTACTAAACACAACTAATTGTGCAAGTGATTCACTTATACGAAATTGAATTGTTCCATAAGCAAATGGCGCCACTACAACAGTAAGCACTACATAAATTGCTGCAATTAATGATTGGATAGTTAAAGTTTTAACTGTATTATTTCTCATTTAAATCTCCTTATCTTGTTTAAGAGAACAAAAAGCATTGATATGAGAAATCAATGCTTAAGCAGTTTTTTTTATAGATGGATCTCTCAAACATCTTTTTTTATTATAATAAAGTCAGAAGACAAATAATTTTACTGAATATAAAATTAAATATCAACGTTCTATATACTATCATACTTAATACTTGTTAGTCAACAAAAAATTTATATTATAACTTACTTCTTTTTATGTTTTTTAAAAAAACACCTTGCAATTAGTATTTTATTATGTTAAAATGAGGTAGTTGTATTTTAACAACACTTAATTCATAGTAATTAAGAATATTAATTAATATTTCTTAGTAATAAAAATATATATCAGGAGGTGAATCGAATGCCAAATATTAAATCATCAGTATTAAGCGTAAGAAAAGATGCTAAAACAAACGCTGCTAACA
>USNF01000048.1 GCA_900555985.1 uncultured Gemella sp. | reverse complement strand
TTCTTTGTCACTGCATAAAATCAAAAGAAGCAGTCTATTTCAATAAGATGAAAAACTCAGAAACATTTAGGAAAAAATTCCGAAACTAAATCACTTGAAGCACTATGATTTATAGGGTTAAAACTCTCTCTATAAAGGTGGTAAATATATGACTAATAAACAAACTGACCTCTTTAGAAGTCTAATAATCAAAGCTCTATTTTTAAATGACTTTCTCGCAGATAAACTCACACTAAAAGGCGGCTCAGCCTTAGACTTAATTTACAATTTAACGGGACGTTCCTCACTAGATATTGATGTAGCACTAGCCGAAGATTTCAGTAATTCAGATTTATTTGAAATTGAAGGTATCCTATTAAAAACACTTAATGATCTTTTCAATGAAGAAAATTACACCGTTTTTGACTTAACTTTTACCAAAAGGCCAAAAATAGAGTCTAATCCTCGTTGGGGCGGATATTTAGTAGAATTTAAAATCATGGAGGGTATTTATTCAGAAGAAGAAATTTCAAAGAATCTCGAAAAATATAGACGATGTAATTCTATTCCTATTGGAAGTAGTAGAAAATTTAAAATAGATATTAGTAAATATGAGGCAACTCATAATGCTACAAATTCTAATTATGATGGAATTGAAATTAATGTATATTCATTAGAAATGATAGTATATGAAAAAATACGAGCTATCTGTCAACAATTACCAGAATATAAATATAATATGGGGCACTTTAAAAAATCCAGATTAAAAGATTTTTATGATATATATAAAATAGTAAAAAATAATCACATTAACAGAAATCGCCTTAACTTACGTGATTTAACGGAATTCTTTGATGCTAAAGAGGTTCCTCTTGAATTACTAAATCAAATATCTAAATATAAAGAACACTTTAAAGAAGGTGAATCTCAACTATTAGAAACACTAACAAAAGAGGAATGTACAAACTATAATTTCAATACTATTTTTGATTATGTCGTAAATTTAATTGCAGAAATTAATCATCAATAGATGCATTATCCAATAGTTTAGGGTAATAGATTTTCCATTTTTCAGAAAACAAAGGATTTTTTATATTACGACCTAAGTAAAAACTAAAAATATTTTTACACATTCCATGAATTTCCTCTACTTTATCAGCATCATATCCTACATATTCCATCAAAAAACCTACTACCTGTTCATATGGGTAAATATAATCTTTACTTTTTATATATGTTTTTAACTGTTTAATTTGAACCTGATTTTTTGCTAGACTATATGCTTTCGCAATTTCTGTAACATCTCCAGATAGTTCAGGTCTCACAACAATATCAATTAGCGTTCTAGCTATATTCGTCACCTGAATTGTTATCCCATTAAACAGTTTTATATTAGTAACACCTGTTTTTTTAGAATCAGTACCACTGATCAAAACAATATCATACCCTTTAAAAGAAGCTACAACACGTGGCTTCTTTTTTTCTTTACTAAATGCACAATCTATGGACCCTTGTAACAAGTCTATGTTTTTTCGTTTATTAATAGGTGACTCTCGATCATATGTAACATAAATCGTTTTAGGAATTTGCTCTGTTAAATTCAATAAAAACATAGCCGAATAATGACTAATATAACTTCTAGGCTTTATTGCTAATGCAACTTCATATACAGCTTCATCAGTTAATGTATTTTCTTTCCATATATATATAATTTTATTAAACTCTGGAACTTCAATAAAAGATAAGTACGACCTTTTTAGAAGATGATTTACAAACTTCTCAAAAGTCGTACTATATGTTAAATCCCATTTTTTTTTATTTCTATTAAAAATTGACTTTAGATCAGTTTCTAAAAAGACATTCTTGTCTAAATCAGATAAATACTGTTCAATTTTAGATTGCGCTAAAGTAAGAACTGATATTCTAGCCATAAAATCACCCTATTTTTACAATGGTATAATGTGTATACACATTATACCAATTTACATATACAAAAGTCAATCCTTATATATACTTATTTCTATTAATTAATGCTTTACATATTATAATGTGTATACACATTATAATACGTAGAATATTAAAAAGTCAAGAGTATAAAAAAAATTTATACCACAATGCCACTACATCACCGAAACCACAAACGTACATAGAGAAAGCCCCCATGGTGTTCTAAAACCGACTTTGCCAGGCTGGCTACGCCAGCCGATAAGGCGGTGGAGGTTTTAGGATGCCATGGGGGCTTATACTCTAATTACCCTTTATACTTAGGTGATGTAGGGCATGTTTCAGGCACCACGTCTTTGCGGTCCCCTAGTTGTGCACTACGGTCTGTATAGTGTGTATGAAGTAGTT
>USNF01000047.1 GCA_900555985.1 uncultured Gemella sp. | reverse complement strand
GAATTAATCCTCCTTTTGGAAATAGTTTATTCATAACATTTACTACATACACAAGATATAATATAACATACCTTTACATAAATATCAAGTGAAAAATAGTTATTATTTAAAATTAATTTATGTAAGCGAAGTAATTATTAATATTATAATAAAAGCTATTAATGAAGATAATGTGGTACCTAAAGTCCAAGTTTTAAAGGTTGTTTTAAAATCTAAATTTAAATATTGTTTAAATAACCAAAATCCTGGATCATTTACATGTGAACAAAACATACTGCCTGATGCAATGCTTAACATAATAAATACTGCTGAATATGTAATATTTGGCACAAGTGGTTCAACTATAGCTAGAGTTGTTATAGCTGCAATAGTTGCACTTCCTAAAGAAATTCTTAATATCGCTGCTACAAAAAAACTTATTATAATAGGGGATAAATGTAATCCATTTGTAAGTCTAACTATCTCATCAGTAACTTTTGAATCAACAAGCACTTGTTTTAAGCCACCAGCAGCACCGTTAATTAATAGTACAACAGCAATTGTTTTAATTGATTCGCTTAACAAAGGCACTATACTAGTAATTCTTAGCTTCTTAGATATCATTAATTTTACAATTGCGATAAGTAAACTTATAAGAAGAGCTGCTACTGGATTACTAATTATAATCAGTGTCGATTTAATTAATTCAGGCAGGTTAGTTACCCCTAAAATTATTGTAGGTATTGTTATTAGTAATACTGGAAGTAGCATTAATACAATAGCAAAAGTTGAACTCATAGATTTATTATTAATTTCAAAAATACTAGCTTTATTTTGTAATTCCCTATTATTTGCATTTGTTTTTATAATTCTAGAATTTGTAAGTAGTAAACCACCTATTAAAGCTGTTGGTATAGCAACAATTAAACCATAGAAAAATACTTCCGCCATATTAAGATTGAATGTTTTTGTTATTATACTTGGACTTGGATGTGGTGGAAATAATGCGTGTATAGTTAAAACACCTATACTAGCAGGTAAAGCAACATATATTTTTTCTAATTTAAGCTCTTTAGCTACAGATAATATTATTGGTATAACTAATATAAACGCTACATCAAAAAATAATGAGAAACTTATACACATTCCTGCTATTAGTAAGCCTAGTTGAATTCTCTTAACCCCAAATATGCTTATCATTTTTTTTGCAGTTATTTCTACAGCTCCTAATTCTTCTAAAACTCTTCCAAACATAGCTCCTAGACCTAAAATCAATGATAAATGACCTAGAAGAGAACCTGTCCCCTTCTCTATAGAATCTATCAATACGTTAGGAGATAATCCTAAAAATAACCCTAGAACAATTGCAACTAGTAATATAGATAAAAAAGGTTCAAAACTTAGTTTAGTTATTAAAAATATTAAAGTACTTATACCTAAAAAAACTAATAATAACTTATAGGAATAAATACCGA
Source organism: uncultured Gemella sp. (assembly GCA_900555985.1). Taxonomy (GTDB): domain Bacteria; phylum Bacillota; class Bacilli; order Staphylococcales; family Gemellaceae; genus Gemella. Next base: position 914 of record USNF01000047.1, on the reverse strand, counting down.
GCATACTAGCAATTATAATATAAAAAATTAGACCTATACTAATTAATACTTTTGCAAATTTCATTATAATCTCCTTTAAAAATACATTAGGCAATTATAACACCATTTAAATATATAAGTAAAGATTTTAGCTTATTATTTAAGTAAAAAAGAACTCTCTATAGAAATAGAGAGTTCAAATATTTATATACTATGCTCTAGATACATATGTACCTTCAGATGTATTAATAACTAATACATCACCTTCTTTAACAAATAGAGGGACTTGTAGAGTATAACCTGTTTCAACTGTAGCTGCTTTTGTAGCACCTTGAGCAGTATCACCTTTTACTCCAGGTTCAGTTTCAGTAACTTCTAATTCTACAGTTGTAGGTAAATCAATACCTAAAATTTCATCACCAAACATTAAAATAGATACTTCCATATTTTCTTTTAAGAAGTTTAATTCATGTTCTAATTGTGCTTCAGGAACTTCGATTTGTTCATAAGTAGCATTGTCCATGAATACATATGCATCTCCTGTAGAATATAGATATGACATTTTTTGGTTATTAATTTGAGCTTTAGCTACTTTTTCACCAGCTCTAAAAGTTTTATCGTTAACAGCACCTGTACGCATGTTTCTTAATTTAGAACGAACAAATGCAGCTCCTTTACCAGGTTTAACGTGTTGGAATTCCATTACTTTCCAAATGTTACCATCAACTTCGATAGTTACTCCAGTTTTAAAATCATTAACTGATATCATTATTTCTATTTCTCCTTTAATTTATACTAATATTATTATAATTAAATTTTTTTTTAAAATCAAGATATATTGGCAATTCTATATAAAAATAATATAAACAGCATTTGGTTTACATAATTATGTTTATGTAAACCAACTATTCTATTTTACTTTTATAGCTTCTACC
>USNF01000046.1 GCA_900555985.1 uncultured Gemella sp. | reverse complement strand
CAAGATCTCCACGTGATGGACGTTCTATCGAAACTATCGGTACTTACAATGCTGTAAAAGATCCAGCTGAAGTTAAAATCGATGAAGAATTAGCATTAAAATGGTTAGGTAATGGAGCACAACCTTCTGACACAGTTAGAAGTTTATTATCTAAAGAAGGAATTATGAAAAAATTCCATGATTCTAAATTAAACAAATAATAAAGAACGCTTTTAAAGCGTTTTTTTTTATTAATTTAATACCTTTTGAAAACTATTGAAAAAATCATGAAACAATGATAAAATTACAAAAAATACATATTAACTAAAAAGGAGGATTTTATGGAATATTTAATAGAAATATTACCAAGTTTATTAAACGGTACTTTAATAACATTAGAAGTATTTTTTCTTGTTTTAATATTATCTATTCCTCTTGGTATTATAATTGCATTTATTATGCGATTTAACATAACAATTTTAAATTACTTTATAAATATATATATATGGATAATGAGGGGGACACCCTTACTTCTACAATTAATTTTTATTTATTATGTTTTACCAACAGTAGGAGTACGATTTGATAGATTACCAGCTGCAATAATTGCATTTACATTGAATTATGCTGCATATTTTGCTGAAATATTTAGAGGTGGAATAAATTCTATTCCTAAAGGTCAATATGAAGCTGCAAAAGTATTAAAGTTTAATCAATTTCAAACTATACGCTTTATAATATTACCACAAGTAATAAAAATAGTTTTACCTAGTGTATTTAACGAAATAATGAGCTTAGTAAAAGATACATCATTAGTTTATGCTTTAGGAATCAGTGATTTAATATTAGCAAGTAGAACTGCTGCGAACAGAGATGCTAGCTTACTTCCAATGTTTGTCGCAGGTATGATATATTTAATTTTAATTGGTATTGTAACGGTTATTTCTAAACGTGTAGAAAAACGTTATAATTACGATAGGAGGTAAGAACTATGTTAGAGTTAAAAAATATTAGTAAAAAATTTAAAGATAAAGAGATTTTATCAAACTTTAATTTAAAAGTAGAGGAAAATAAAATTCTAGCAATAGTAGGACCTTCTGGTGGTGGTAAAACTACATTGCTTCGTATGTTAGCAGGGTTAGAGTCAATTGACTCTGGAGAGATAATATTTAATGGAGAAAATCTTCCTTTAAATGAGTTAGAAAAAAGAAATCTTCTTGGTTTTGTATTTCAAGACTTTCAATTATTCCCTCATATGACTGTGTTAGAAAATTTAGTTATATCTCCTATACAAACTATGGGAATAAATAAAGATGAAGCAGAAGCAAAGGCTATCAAATTGTTAGAACAATTAGGATTAGAAAATCATTCTGAAAGTTATCCACATTCTCTTTCTGGAGGTCAGAAGCAAAGAGTTGCCTTAGCACGTGCAATGATGATTGAACCTAAGATAATTGGTTATGATGAGCCAACAAGTGCTTTAGATCCTGAACTTCGTTTGGAAGTGGAAAAGCTAATATTACAAAATAAAAAACTTGGTGTTACTCAAATTGTAGTAACACATGATTTACAGTTTGCTGAAAATATTGCAGATGATATTTTGAAAGTCGAACCGAAATAAAGGAGAAGCATCATGAAAATATCGAAATTAATTATTACATTACTAAGTTTTCTATTAATACTAACTGGTTGTGCTTCTGGTGGGAAAGATAAACCTCAAAAAGACAATTGGAATGATTTTGAAAATCAGAAAACAATTGTTATAGGTTTTGATAATACATTTGTGCCAATGGGATTTCAAGATAAATCTGGAAAAAATGTTGGTTTTGATATTGACCTTGCTAATGAAGTTTTTAAAAAATATAATATAAAAGTTCAATGGCAAGCAATAAATTGGGATTTAAAAGAAACTGAATTAAATAATGGTAATATTGATTTAATTTGGAATGGATACTCTAAAACGGCAGAAAGAGAAAAAACAGTATTATTTTCTAATGAATATATGGTTAATGAGCAAGTTATTGTAACGAAAAAATCAAAAAATATAGTAAATAAAGATCAGTTAAAAGATAAAGTTTTAGGAGCTCAAAACGGTTCTTCTGGTTATGATTCATTTAATAGTAATCCAGAAATCTTAAAAAATATTGTAAAAAATAATGACGCAACACAGTATGAAAGCTTTAATGAAGCTCTAATAGATTTAGAAAATGATAGAATAGATGCATTACTTATAGATAGGGTTTATGCTAATTACTATTTAAAACAACAAAATAAACTACAAGATTATAATATAATTAATGCTGGATTTGAAGGTGATTCATTTGCAGTAGGTGCTAGAAAAGCAGATGTAACTCTAATAAATAAAATTAATGAAGCATTTAAAGAGCTTTATAAAGAAGGTAAATTCCAAGAAATATCAAATAAATGGTTTGGTGAAGATGTAGCAACAGATTATATAAAATAATTAGTTAAAATAGTAGTGTTTAAAGTAATATAACTGTCAACAAAAAAAGTTTACATTTATTAATAAAAGTACTTGATTTTTTTCT
>USNF01000045.1 GCA_900555985.1 uncultured Gemella sp. | reverse complement strand
GTGACCGAAGTGTACACCAGCTTCTAATAATTGTTTCATTGAAATAACTGCCATAAGTTATTTTCCTCCTTGGTTTTTTCCTCCGACATTCTCAAAGACTACTGCAAACATAAATGCACCGAGCAGCTACTCAAATGTCGTGTGTTTTATTAATTTGTTGATTTTTACTCAACTTTATTAATTATATAGCATTAACAACTAAAAATCAAGAGTTTTATCGTGTTTTTACTAATAAAATATTCCATAGTATATGATTTTTCAAATTAAATTAATTACCACTTGATCGTTAATCGAAATAATTTTGATTAAGTTATTGATTTTTTCTAAATTTAGTATTATAATTTAGTAGACCGTAATTATTACGAAATAAAGGAGGATATTTTTTATGAATAAACTATTCAAATTACTAGCAGCATTTTCTGCTTTTGCTATTATATTAGTTGGATGTTCTAGTAAATCAAATTCTAACAACTCTTCTTCTGGAGAAAAGATAAAAATTGTAACTTCAGTTAACTTTTACGCAGAAGTTGCAAAAAGTATTGCAGGAGACAAAGCAGATGTTTCATCTATTATTAGTTCATCATCAGTAGATCCACATGATTTCGAACCTACTGCTCAAGACGCAAAAAAAGTTTCTGACTCTTCAATTGCTATTTTAAATGGTGGTGGTTATGATTCTTGGTTTGAAAAACTTGCAGACAACAACAAGAATATTACAAAGATTGATGGTGCTAAATTATTAAAATTAAAAGATGGAGATAATGAACACATTTGGTACAATCCAGAAGTAATGTCAAAAGTAGCTGATGAGTTAACTAAAGTTCTTTCAGAGAAAGACTCTTCTAATAAAGAATTTTATGAGAAAAATAGAGATAATTACAAAAAAGAACTTTCAAAAGTTACTGACAAAATTAAATCATTAAAAGAAAAAGCTAATGGTAAACAAGTTTTAACTACTGAACCGGTGTTTGAATATGCGGTTGAATCGCTTGGTCTAAAAACTTCAGATGAAGTTAAAAAATTAGCACAAGCTACTGAAGAAGGAAACGACCCTTCTCCTCAAGATTTAAAAAATATACAAGAGCAAATTAAATCTAAAAAAATCTCATTAGTTATTAATAATGTTCAAACAACTAATAAAACTATTGAAGGTCTAATAAATCTAGCAGAAGAAAATAAAGTTCCAGTATTAAATGTTACTGAAACTCAACCTGATGGAAAAACATACATTGAATGGATGTTAGACCAATATAATAAACTTGAAGAAATTTTAAATGGTGGATCTGGGGAAAAAGCTTATCATGTTGAAGGTGCAGATGAAGAAGAACACAACCACTCACACGAGGGCCACTCACATTCTCATGAAGGACACGACCATAATCACAATGACAAAGATAAAAAAGAAGATGAAAAAAAATAGTCTTCACATCTAGTAAATATGTAGTATAATATAAAGAAGAGATTCTAAATCGTATCTCTTCTTTTTTAGCACATAAAATGTTATTATATATAATTACTAATATAATATAGCAAATCTATAACATAGGAGTATTTATGACTAAATTAAACATAAAAAACCTCTCATATCGTATTGGAGAGAAATTAATATTAAATAATATTTCCTTTAGCTGTAATTCAGGAGAAGTAATTGCAATAGTTGGAAAGAATGGTGTTGGTAAAACAACATTACTTAATAATATATTAGAAAAAATTAATAAAATTGAAAGTATTCAACTTGATGAAAAACCTAACTTTGGTTATGTACCTCAGTTTCGTCAAATTGATGAAGAACTTCCTTTATCTGTTGAAGACTTTGTTGCCCTTCCTCTATGTAATAAGGTGGTCCCATGGCTAAGTAAAAAAGAAAAACAAAGAATAAATGATGTACTTATATTAACAAATTCATTAAAACAAAAGAATAAATCCATTGGAACATTATCTGGTGGTGAAAGACAGAGAGCATTTTTATCACAAGCATTAGTAAACAAACCAAATCTATTACTTTTAGATGAGTTTACTTCAAACCTTGATAAAACAAGTGAAGTTGAGTGCATGTCATTAGTTCGTGATGTTACAAAAAAAGAAAATATTATTACTCTTTGTATAACTCATGAGCTATCTTTAATTGATGAAAAATATATAGATAAAATTCTATACTTAGAAGATAATTGCTTTAAATTTATCAGTATTAAACACTATAATAATGAAAAAGACAATTTGAAACTTTGTAAACATTACGTAGGAGATAACAGTTATGCTTAATTATGATTTTATGCAAAATGCATTTATAGCTGGAACAATAGTTGCAATTATGGCAGGCTATATTGGTGTATTTGTAATGGCTAGAAATATGTCATTTATTTCACACACACTATCACATGTTGGATTTGCAGGCGCTGCATTCGCAGTTTTTTTAGGTATAAATCCAATATATGGTTTACTTATTTTTACTATTACAATGTCATATTTAGTTGGACATCTTAGTGTAAAAGCATTTCGTCGAGAAGCTACTGTGAGTGTTATGCTTGGTATATTCTTAGGTTTAGGTTTACTATTCTTATCACTAACCCCAAAGAGTACTAGCTATGTCAACAGTATATTATTTGGAAGTGTTGTTTCTATAACAAGAGATGATGTTAAGTTAATTTTCACATTAGCATTAACAGTTATAATTTTACTTTCAATATTTTATAGAAAAATCAAATTTGATTCTTTTGACTCTATTGGAGCAAAAGCACTTGGACTTAATAGTAAGTTAATATCGATTTTCTTCTTAGTACTATTATCGGTAGCCACTAGTATTACTGTTCCAGTAGTTGGAGCTCTGCTTATGTTTGTTTTACTTACCGTACCGGCTAGTGCAGCTAGATACCTAACTAATAAAGTAGGATTAATGATAGCAATTTCTATTTCCTTTGCACTTATTGGTACATGGGCAGGAATTGCATTATCTTATTATACTTCTCTACCTACTACATTCTTTATCGCTACTATTGAAGCACTTTTTTACTTTTTAAGTTTAGGTTACTTCAATTTAAAAAAATAATAAATTATTAAGGCTAAATTGTACCGACCCCAAAAAGTTAGACCAAAAAATCTAACTTTTTGGAGGTCGGTA
>USNF01000044.1 GCA_900555985.1 uncultured Gemella sp. | reverse complement strand
GCAGTCATTACAACTACTACGCTATCCTAAGTCTAACTTTTTGGGGTCAGATCAATAAGCCATTCCTTTTGTTTATTATTTCAATAATAATGATAATGCTAGTACTGCTGTAGAAACTAATGGAACAATAGAAAGGTAAGGTATATCTCCTATAGCTCCAAATAGTACTGAAGTTATAAAATATAATAAGCTAGAAAATATAGTTATAATAATACCAGCTTCATAAGATAAGGGTTTGTTTATATAAATATTTACAACAACTGTAAGTGCGAGCACTATTACAAATATCGCTAAGAACCATGGGAATAACTTAAATAAAAATAAGGCAACAACAATATTAACAATAACTTTAAATATCAGATTATTGCCATCTTTCTTGATAACTAAAGCATTTAGAAGTATGGCAATTATAAAACTAATAAAATAAAATGGGTTGTAATAAAAATTTTCATTTAGTGATAACAAAGTAGTTGTTATTAAATATAAAGCCCAAAGAATACTAATTATTAAAGAAACTTTAGCTAGATTATTATTTTTAATAAATTTTCTACTCTGAGGTACTTCTTTATTATCAAAGTCTATTACGTTATCTAAACTTATACTACTATTTAGATTATTAGTATCGTTGGAATTAGTGATATTAGTATTTTTATACGTATTTCTTTTATATGTTATACAAGCTATTAATAACAAAATAATTTGAAGAATAACCACTATTAATATGAAAGGAACAAAAGCAGCTCCTAAAAATGCAGTTACAATATATAGAATAAATGTGGTAATAATTAATGGGTAGGTATGGCTATTTTTTAAAGAAATAATTATATTAAGTATTGTTGTAATTACTAATGCAATTAAATGAGGTAGTAAAAATCCAAACATCATACCAAATCCAATTTGAAGATCTCTTTCTCCATGATTTACTCTATAAGTTGTTGAAATAATTAAATATAAAATAAAGAATACGTAAATTGATGTTATTGCGAGTGATATTCTGGATAGGATTAGAGATAAACTATTATTTTTCATGTAAAATCACCTCCTAGAAATTTGTTATTTGAAATGTAGTTCTATTTAAATTTATAAACACTAATACTTAATAAAATTACTTGTATAGAAACTGCTGGGATAGTGAGAAAACCTAAAAAAGGTATAAAAATAGTCCCGAGTATGCCAGCTATAATATAAAAAATAAGTGTAATACCTATCAACATTCGATTAATACTTCCTTCTAATGAAATAATGATGTTAAGTATAGTTGAAATTGCCAGTGCGCTTAGATGTGGGTATAAGAATTCCAATAGCACACCTACACCATCCTTAGTAATTGGACCTGATGGTGAAGCTATGAAAAATAGAGAACCTATATATAGTAGGGTTATTGCGAGAGATATTTTATTTAAGAGTAGTGAGAAATCATTGTCGTTAATTTAATATCCTCCAGTATATTATTTATTAATTATTATTATTATTGTTTTTAAATGTTGATAAAGCAAATACTAACAACATTACTTGGATAATGGCTATTATTACTGTAGATGGGAAAAAAAGTTCTCCTAGCATTCCGGAAATTACATATATAGTTATTGTTGTCATTATCATAGGTTTATTAATAATTTGTTTTAGTGAAATGAAAATATTAAATACAGTAGCTGTTACAACAGCAGCTAGATGAAAAGGAAGATATTCAATAATCATATCCATCCAATTTTCTACACTTGAATTTAAATTAGATGATTCAAATATAGTAACCAGCCAACCTATATATGGCAAAGTTATTCCTAGTATTATTCTTGTTAAAAATAGAGGTAAAGTTTTTTTAAATCCATCCTTCCTCAGTTGCCTTTTTTACAGCTTCTGTTCTATTTTTACAATTAAGTTTTGTTAGTATATTAGAAATATAATTTCTTATTGTTCCTTCAGATAAATATAGTTCTGAAGAGATTTCTTTATTAGACAGACCTTCTTTAACTTTTGCTAATAATATTTTTTCTTGATTTGATAGGGGGTTATGATTAGTAAAAATATTTTCCATAAGTTCTGGTGAATATTCTTTATTTCCTGCTAAAACATTATTTATTGTTTTCATTAATTCGTCGATAGAGCGGTCTTTAAGAACATATGCATCAACATTATTTTTAATAGCACGTTCAAAGTAACCAGCTCTTTTAAATGTTGTAACTATAATTACTTTACAGCTTATACCTTTATTACGGATAAATTCTAGTACATCTAAACCTGTAGCTTCAGGCATTTCTATATCTAGTATAGCTACATCAATACTAGAGTCCACCAATATATCCATTGCCTCTTTTCCATTCTTAGCTTGTAATACTTCATCGATTGTATCTTCCATAAGAAGTAGTGTAGCCATAGCATCACGTAGCATACTTTGATCTTCTGCGATTAATAATCTCATAAATACCTCCATTAGTTATCTTTACTAATTGTTACTCTAATAATAGTAGGTTCTTTTTTAGAAAGTATTTCTATTTTTCCATCTACTACTTTGATTCTTTCTCTAATTGAAGCTAATTCACTTCCTGTTATTACCTCAAAACCACAACCATTATCTTTAGCAGTAATAGTGTAGTTATTATTACTCTCATCTAATATTATATCACATTTATTAGCCTTACTGTGTTTAATAATATTATTTGTTAATTCCTTTAAAATCATCGTAATAGTCCACTCTTGAAGCCCAATAGGTTTAGTAACAAAATTATTATTAAGATTTAGTTGAATATCACTCATTATCATAATATCTTGGATAATTTTAATTTCTTCTTCAACAGTACGGTGTTTAAGTTTATTAACTATTGCACGGGTGTTGTCCATAGATTCCTTACTAATTTTACTAATTTCACTAAGTTCTTTTTTTGCTGCTTCTATATTATTTTTTTGTAAATATTTCTCTGCAAGCTCAGCCTTAAGCTTTAACATAACAAAAGTATGTCCAATACTATCATGAAGATCTTGACCAATTCTATTACGTTCATTTTCAGCTAGTAAGATATTAATATGTTCGTTATATTTGTTACGTTCATTTTTTAGCTTGTTTCTCTCATAACCACGTTTTTGTAAAAAGTACGTAATAAGACATAGGAAGTAGAAACAAAACATAATTACTTTATCACCTAAATATAGAGATGTTAAAGAAATATGAATCATAATAGCGTTAATAACGATAAAGAAACTTATAAATCTGTATGTAGTGTAGTCATCGTGAAATCTCCAAACTAATAGATTACTTAGATAAAAAGAAAATAACATATTCGTTGGATTAATATGCACAGCCATAAATGAAATGTAGAATACCAAATAAAACCATTCTATAAAAATAATATACTTATTTTCAGTAAATAGAATAGAAA
>USNF01000043.1 GCA_900555985.1 uncultured Gemella sp. | reverse complement strand
ACCGACCTCCAAAAAGTTAGATTTTTTGGTCTAACTTTTTGGGGTCGGTACAATTCAAAATTGAACACCTTCTTTTTTATTTTAATAATTTTCTGGTCTATAAACTTCTGGCTTATATAATTTTAGTACATCTGAATACAGTCTATCAGCAAGAAACGCAACCGTAAATGGAATTACAAAGAACGCTAAAATTATTTGTACTAAACTTCCAGGATTCATCTCGTAAGCTTTAGTTGGTCCAATTAGTCCAATGATACCGAACCCTGCACTTTCATGAGTTCCTTGGATCCCTAAGAAATAACCAGAAAGTCCAGTTATTGCCGCTGTCGTTAGAATTGGTAAAAATAACTGAGGACGTCTTGCACAGTTAGGCATCATTAATTTTATAGCACCTAGAATAATAGCTATACTAGCACCTTTACTTTTAGCTCTAAAAGTTCCAATTGATAAAACTGCCGCAGCTGCTACTAGTCCAAGCGTTGCAGCACCTGCACCAACATAATTCGCATTTTTAAATAGTATTAATCCCATAGCAACAGTTGATACCGGTGTTACAATTAAGAATGCAAACGACATTGTGATTAACATACACATTAATATAGGTTGTAATGTTGTAAATTTAAATATTATTTGTCCTAATAGACTTGTTAAACTTTTCATATAAGGTAACGTAACTAATCCTAGTGCTGCTACTAACCCACCAGTTATTGGTAAAAATATAATTGTAACAGAACCAAATTTATCTTTTACTAATGATATTGCTATTGCACCAATTGCAGTTATTAACATAACGTTAAATAAATCTCCCATTGGCACTCCAGTATAAGCTTTTAAATTCGCATTAAATGTTAATGATCCACTTGCTGCTAAAACAGTTGCACCTAAAACTGCTGATTCTAGTGGTTTGAATTTTAACATTTGTCCAACTATCATACCAACTAGCACTGGAATAGAAAATTGTAATAAATACATCGCTTGAGATAATGTTGTAAACACATTAGCCGCAAAGTGTTTTCCTAAATACTTGAATAAAGTACTCAATACTGCATTTGGAATTAAACCTGCTACGACCCCTAGTGCAGTACCATTTAAAATTATATTAAGAAAATCTCTCACACTTCTTTTTTGCATATACATCCTCCTGTTTTATATTATTATTTCACTATAATAATATAAAATCAAAAAAATGTAAAGAGTTTTTTGAAAATTTATCTTATTTTTCTTATAAAAATGCTTTTATAATTTTTTAAAAACAAAAGTGAAATTAAAATAAAAAGGAATCAAAGTAATTTTTTACTTTAATTCCTTTTTTCTAATATAATGGTTTTTTGTTTGGTGTTCCTACTTTTCTAGGATATTTATTTGGAGTTTCCTTAGCCTTTCTTATTTCTAGTATATGGCGCTCTTCACCCTCAATAGAAAACTCTAAATCTTTTTCTAATTTACCACCAAGCAACTTTATCGCATTTAACGCTTCTTTTGTTTCTTCTTCTGCTTTTTGTGCCTTCAAACTTAAAAAGTATCCATTTTTTCTTACAAGGGGTAAACATAATTCTGAAAGTACATTTAATCTCGCTACTGCTCTAGCAGTTACAATTTCAAACTTTTCTCTATAGTCTCTATTTTGTCCAATTTCTTCTGCACGAGCATGAATAAAATTACAGTTAGTTAACTCTAATTCATCTTTTAATAAATTTAAGAATTTTATACGTTTATTCAATGAATCAACAATTGTAACTTCAAGATTTGGGTATAAAATTTTAAGTGGAATTGATGGGAATCCTGCTCCGCTTCCAACATCACAAATATTATCAACATTCCTATAATCCTTGAAAAAAGCTAGTGATATCGAATCATAAAAGTGCTTTGAATAAAACTCTTCTTCCTCAGTAATTGCTGTAAGATTAATTTTTTGATTCCACTCAACAACTAACTCATAATATCTTTGATATTGATTTTTTTGTTTTTCACTTAATTCAATACCTGTTTGTTCTGTTACCTTATTATAAAACTCTTGTTTATTCATCATTTCTTCCTCTTCGTTGTTCCAAGAATACTAATAAAATAGAGATATCTGCAGGATTAACACCTGAAATACGTGATGCTTGACCGATTGTTAGCGGTAAAACTTTTTTAAGTTTTTCTCTTGCTTCTATTGCTAAACTTGGAACATCATCATAATCCAGGTCTTTTGGGATTTTCATCTCATTCATTTTTTTAAGTTTCTCAACCTGTTGTAATGATTTTTTGATATACCCTTCGTATTTAACCTCTATTTCAACTTGTTCAATAACATCCCTAGCTAATTTAGTATCATCTTCAGCTAAGTACATTATATTTTCATAAGACAACTCTGGTCGTCTTAACATGTCTATTGCTAATATACCATCTCTAATTTCTGCACTATTTAGTTCTTGTAATTTTTCTAAAGTTTTTTGAGTTGGTGTAATTCTAAATGTTTTTAATCGCTCTATTTCATTTTGAACTGAATTACGTTTATCACAGAATTTTTTATATCTTTCTTCTGTAATTAGTCCATATTTATATGCCTTTTCAGTTAGGCGCATATCAGCATTATCATGTCTTAATAATAACCTATGCTCAGCTCTAGATGTCAATAATCTATAAGGTTCATTAGTTCCTTTTGTAACTAGATCATCAATTAAAACACCAATATAAGCCTCATCTCGACCTAGTATCATAGGTTCTTCTCCTAAAACCTTGCATGCGGCATTTATTCCCGCCATTATTCCCTGACCAGCAGCTTCTTCATAACCACTAGTACCATTAATTTGACCAGCAGTAAAAAGTCCATCAATCAACTTAGTTTCAAGTGTTGGCCATAATGTCGTTGGATTAATTGCATCATATTCAATTGCATATCCATTTCTCATTATTACCGCATTCTCCAACCCAGCTATACTGTGAACCATATCACGCTGTACACCATCTGGTAAAGAAGTTGATAATCCTTGAACATAAATTTCCTTAGTATTTCTACCTTCTGGTTCAAGGAATAACTGATGTCTTTCTTTATCATTAAATCGAACATATTTATCTTCGATACTTGGACAATACCTTGGTCCTGTTCCTTGTATTACTCCAGAATACATAGCCGAACGGCCTAAGTTTTTATCAATTATTTCATGTGTTGAATTATTAGTATAAGTTAACCAGCATGGAACTTGATCTTCTACATATTCTGTTGTTTCATAACTAAAAGCATGTTTCTCATTATCTCCAGGTTGAATAGCAGTTTTTGAAAAATCAACACTATCTGCATTAACTCGAGGTGGGGTTCCTGTTTTAAACCTAACTAAATCAAATCCTAGCTCTTCCAACTGTTTAGGTAAATCAATCGAGGGCATTTGATGATTTGGACCAGATGAATATTTTATATCTCCGATTACTATTTCTCCCCTTAAATAAGTTCCTGTAGTAATAATAACAGTTTTAGCCTTATAAGCAGTCCCTAACATTGTTTTTAAGCCAACCACTTTATTATTTTCAATAATTAGTTCTTTAACCATAGCTTGTTCAATATCTAAATTTGGAGTATCTTCCAATATTCTTTTCATCTCTAATTGATACTCAACTTTATCAGATTGCATTCTAAGTGCACGAACCGCTGGCCCTTTTGCAGTATTTAGCATTTTACTTTGAATATTTGTTTTATCTGCAACACGCCCCATTAAACCTCCAAGTGCGTCTACCTCACGAACTACTATACCTTTTGCAGGTCCTCCTACACTAGGGTTACATGGCATAAAACCAATTGTATCTAGGTTAATTGTAATCATTAAAGTACTCACACCTTTTCTACTAGATGCATATGCTGCCTCAATTCCAGCATGACCACCTCCGATTACAATAACATCATATTCTTTTAAAAATTCAGTCATAGTACCTCCATATATTT
>USNF01000042.1 GCA_900555985.1 uncultured Gemella sp. | reverse complement strand
CGTTAATTGTTCCATCTTGTAAATCTCTTTCAATATAAATATCTAAGAATGTAGCAATGTTACCGATAGACATTGCAGCACCGTTTTGTTGTTTGATAGCTGCTAGGTATCCAAAGTATAACCATTGAACTGCTTCTTTAGCGTTAGTAGCTGGTTCAGAAATATCGAATCCATAGATTTTAGCTAATTCTTTTAATTCACCTAAAGCACGAATTTGTTCGTTAACTTCTTCACGGTCACGAATAACGTGTTCAGTCATAACTCCGTCAGCTCCGATTTTAGCTAAATCTTCTTTTTTCCAAGCGATAAGTTGATCTACCCCGTATAATGCTACACGACGGTAGTCACCAATGATACGTCCACGTCCGTATGCATCTGGAAGTCCAGTGATAACACCAGATTTTCTTACTAAACGCATTTCTGGAGTATATGCATCGAATACACCTTGGTTGTGAGTTTTACGGTAGTCAGTGAAGATTTTTATAACTTCTTCATCTACTTCGTATCCATATGCTTTACAGCTGTTTACAGCCATGTTAATTCCACCGAAAGTCATTAAAGCACGTTTAAGAGGTTTATCAGTTTGTAAACCAACTACTTGTTCTAAATCTTTTTCGATGTATCCTGGTCCGTGAGAAAGAATAGTAGATGGGATACTAGTATCCATGTCTAGTGTTCCACCAGCTAAACGTTCTTGACGCATTAAATCATTGAATTTTTCTACTAAAATTTTAGTAGCTTCTGTTGGACCTTCTAAGAAAGATTCGTCTCCTCTATATTCTGTGTAGTTAGATTTGATAAAATCTACTAAATCTACTTCTTTTTGCCATTTACCACCAACGAATGCTTTTTTTTCTGCAACTGTTGTCATATATATGTCACTCCTTAAAAATTATAATTATATGTGATAAATAAATTTAATAATTAAACTATTTGTTACACTTTTAGTTTACAATAAGCTCATTTATAAGACAATATGATTTCTTTTATAATTGTGTACATTCTGTGAACTTAAGTACTAGTACAGTTCTAGTTTGCTTAAAAAAATCCTCTTAAATATAGTAAAATATTAATAATAATCTTTGAAATTTTAAAGAAATCTTAATGTAAATCTAAAGAAAACGTCTTCTTTCGCCTTTTTAATTTTATATGTGTTTTAGTTCATTTTGTTAAAACTGTTATCATACTGTTGCTACAGTACATAAAAATTTATCTATTATATTTTTTTATTTTATTAATATTTTCTCTATTTTATTAATTAAAAAAACAAAAAAACACTTCTAATTGATAATAAATTTCATTTAGAAGTGTTTTAATTATTATTTATTCAAAAATTTTTAATAAATATCCATATCCTTCGTTTTCTAAGTCTTCTTTTTTTATAAATTTTAGGGCGGCGCTATTAATACAGTATCTAAGCCCTCCTAGTTCTAATGGGCCATCATCGAATACATGACCTAAATGTGCGTCTGCTACCCTACTTCTAACTTCTATTCTTTCCATAAGATGTGAATTATCCTTATAATATTTAGTTACATCTTTTTCTATAGGTTTAGAGAAGCTCGGCCAGCCACAACTTGATTGGAATTTATCTTTTGACGAAAATAATGGTTCACCAGAAGTAATATCTACATATATACCTTCTTCAAAACTGTCCCAATATTTTCCTGTATATGGACTTTCTGTTGCATCTTCCATAGTAACTGCATATTCTATTGGAGACAATTCTTTTTTTAATGTTTCTTTATCTTTTCTTCTATATAAGTCTTTATTGATTTTATTAGAATCCATAATTTATTCTCCTTATTACTCTTCTAAGTATTTTTTAACTCTTTCTATAGACTCTTTACCATTTCTTATTCCTAAATCATAAACATGCTGTAATTTATTAGTATCTTTTTCTAAACGTTTTATTGTTATTTCTTCATCTGGTCTAATTACTAGTACTTTTCCTTGTTTTTCTAACTCGAGTATTCTTTCTACAGTATCATTATAGTCTTTATATCTATTTTCTAACTTTTCAATAAGCTTTGGATATTTACTATACGCTACTTTAAATTGCACGCCTGTTGATTTTTTCTTTCTATAATCTATAGGTCTTGTTAAAATTACTATTATCTTATCAAAATTTTGATTTTCAAAAAAATCTACCGGAATACTGTTTGCTATTCCGCCATCTAAATATTTTTTCCCATTAATTTCTATTATTTCAGATATAAATGGCAATGCAGATGTCGCTCTTAATGTTTCCATTTGTTTAAAAGCATCTTCTATTTTTATATACTCTGCTTCCCCTGTTTCAATATTAGTAACTGTCGCAAAAAAGTTTACATCTGATTGTTTAAAAGTTTTATTATCAAATACATCTAATTGAAATGGAAGTTTATAATAAGTAAAATCTTTATTTATTAGGTTTCCTGTTCTCATTAAACTTTTTATACTCATATATCTATTATCATTAATGTATCTTAAGTTATATCGAAGTGAACGCTTAGGTTGTTTAGAAACATAGTTAATCCCAAATAGAGTTCCTGCTGAAACACCAACTATATCTGTAACCTTTATATTATTTTCCATAAAAACATCCAACACTCCAGCGGTGAACATTCCTCTCATCGCTCCACCTTCTAAAACTAATCCTACTCTCATAAAATTCCTCCTACTTTTATAAATTGTTTTTATTATATCACTTTTTATTTTAAGAATAAATAATTTTACTTTTATAAATAAGCATGATAGTATATTTTAACAAATAAAGTTCAAATATAATTAAATTTTTGAGGTGTGTATGAATATCTTACTAATAGGTGGTAATGGGTTTGTTGGGAAAGAATTTATTAGACTAGCCGCTAATAGAAATATAAATATTAGCTATCTTTCTCGAAATAAAATTAAAGAAAAAGAGTTCGAAAGTATTAACTGGATACAAGGAGATATTTTTTCGATAAATGATATACATATAGAAGAAAAATTCGATATAGCGATTCATTTAGTTGGAACAATAAAGAATAAACAACTTTATAAAAAGCTTAATACAGAAAGTGTAGCTAAATCTTTACAACTATGTTCTAAGTATAATATAAATAAACTAGTATACTTCTCCGCAAAAGGTGGTTTTGCTGATTATTATAATAGTAAAAAGAATGCTGAACAATTTATTGAACAATCTACTATAGATTACTTAATAGTTCGTCCGGGACTTATGTATGGAACAAACAGGTTATCATCTTACTTTAATGTAATACCAATCAAACTATTCGCTACATTAGGAATTAGCTTTTTTAAAAATGTATATCCACTTCCAGTTAGTAAAGTTGTTACTAATGTTATTAATACTATTAGAAATAATCCTACAGTTAAATATCTAGATTTAGAAGAAATCAAATAAATAAATTTAAACTCCAAGCAACCCTTGGAGTTTTTTTATGACAATATGACAAATGTCATATTGCATAATGACATGTTCTACTGAAATAATATTTTTTACTTTGCTATAATTAAATCATCAAACAAGAGGTGACAAAAATGGAAACAAAAAAAGTTATAGAGATTAAAAATATTAGTAAACAAATAAATAAAAAAAGAATTTTAAATAACATCTCATTCGATATTTTCGAAGGAGATTGCGTAGCTCTTATAGGACCAAATGGAGCTGGTAAAACAACATTAATGAATTGCCTTTTAGGTAATAAATTTATAGATTCAGGAAGTATTAAAATAAACAATTTACAACCAACAAATAATAAATTAAAAAAATCAGTTAATGTTCTTCCACAAGAAAATGTTGTTCCTCAAAAACTTAAAGTTAAAGAATTAATTGTTTTTGTGAAAAAACTATATAAAGATCATTTATCTGATGAAGAAATTGACAATCTATTAAGATTCGATAGCAAACTAAAAGAAACTTTTGCCTCTAAACTTTCAGGAGGTCAAAGAAGACTTCTTTCTTTCGTACTTTCATTAATAGGAAAACCAAGTATTCTATTTTTAGATGAACCAACTGCTGGAATGGACACTTCAACACGTATTAGATTTTGGGAAATAGTAAATACAT
>USNF01000041.1 GCA_900555985.1 uncultured Gemella sp. | reverse complement strand
TAAAGTAGGTATTGGAAAATATCAAGAAACAAAAAAAGGTTTTGTAGATTCTATAAAATATGGTTTACAAGAAACTCTACACTATGGAACTCTAATATTTACCGCGATAATTAATTTATTTGTATCATTATTTACAGGAGGATTTAGCCTAAATCAATTAGGTGGCCCAGTAGCTATATATGAAATGTCTAGCAGTGCAGCAAAAAGTGGATTGGTAACAACACTACAATGGACTGGGATTCTAAGTGTTAACTTAGGATTAATGAATTTAATACCAATTCCAGTACTTGATGGTGGAAGAATAATTTTTGTTATATATGAAGCTATATTTAAGAAACCAATTAACAAAAAAGCTCAATATTATATGACGATAACATTCGGATTATTAATGGTAGCATTAATGTTAGCTGTTACTTGGAATGATATTCAAAGATTATTTGGAAAATAAGTAAGATAAATAATAAGTTGAATTTGTAAAATATTAAATTTTAAAATATAAATAGTAAATAAAACATAAGAGTATACTTATTAAAGGTATGCTCTTATGTTTTATTTTGTTTAGACTGTATTGTTTTAATTATTTAATATAATTAATTAAAATAGTAAAGTGAACAAAAATAAAAGATTATGTTATAATAAGAAGGAAAATAAATAATTATTTTTTATATTTATTAATTTTAAAAATTTTTGAAAATAATATTAAGAGGAATGTAGAATATGAAACATAAATTATTAAAAATAAAAAATTTAGCTATGGTATTTGGAACTTTCGCTCCAATGCATATAGGTCATGTAGATTATATAACTAGAGCAAAAAGAGAGAATGATGCTGTTTTGGTAATTGTTTCTGGAACAAATACTGAAGAGGATCGAGGGACTCGTGTAGGCCTTCAACTTAAACGACGTTTTCGTTATGTGCGAGAAGTTTTTCATGATGATGAATTAGTAGTAGTGGATAAGCTAGATGAAGAAGTATTTACTCATAAAAATCATCTTAATAATTGGTTAGAGACATTACATGATCTAATAAAAGAAAATACGGATTATGGGTTTGAAAAAGTTACGTTTTACATAAGAGAAGAAGAGTATGAAGAACAAATCAGCAGCTATTTTAAAAAGGTGTTTAATGATGAATATCTTTTAGAAGTAAATAATGATAAGTCCTCAGATTTGATTATAAAAAAAGAAGTAGGTATAAGAAAAATTGAAAAAAGTATAATTCCAGTATCAAGTGCAGAAATTCTTAAAAATCCGTTAGCTTATTGGCGTTATATTACTAAGCCGTTTAGACGACATTTTACAAAAAAAGTGTTAGTAGTAGGTTCAGCATCAGGAGGAAAAACGACACTTATTAAGGATTTAGGAAGAATTTATAATGCTCCAATTTCATTAGAATATGCTCGTCATTATCAGGAAGTATATAATGTTCGAGATGATGAATTAGATACTAATGATTATATACGACTTTTTGCCCATCAAAATGAGCAAACTTCAAATGTAATCGATAGCGGTAGTCACTCAGGGATTGTATTTGTAGATACAAATGCAACTGTAACTATGGCATATGTAGATTATTATCTTAAAGATATAATTTCTGAAGAAGAATATCAAGCACTAAATTTATCTTATAAAGTTGCTGTTTCAAAAGAAAAGTGGGATCTTATTGTCTTAATACCACCAAAATCAGCATATGTCAATGATGGCTTTCGTGACATGACTATGGCGAGTCAAGATATTCGAGATGATTTTACAAAACATCTTATTGATTTACTTAAAAAAGATGGTTTTGAAGATAAGCTTTTAATTCTTGATAGCGATGCTGATACATTCTTTTTAGAGAACTATGAAAAAACAATAGAAGCTATAAAAACACGTCTTAATATTGAAATTTAGATACATATTATTTTATAAAAAAAATATTAGAATTATTTAGGTATAAGTTTTATAAAAAAAAAAGAAATATCAATAAGTGCAAAATAACTCAATTATAAAGTAAAAATTTGAGGAATATGTTGGAATTTGGTATAATGGAATGATATTTAAAAGAAGTAGGTAAAGATAATGATAAAATTTGAGAATGTATTTTTTAAGTATTCTAATTCAAAAAAAACTGTACTAGAAAATATAAATCTTAATATAAAAAAGGGTAGTTGGATTAGTATATTGGGAGAAAATGGTAGTGGAAAATCAACATTAATGAAGTTATTATACGGACAACATAAACCTACTGATGGAAAGATACTAATAAATGGTAATGAGTATACAGAAGAAGTATATGATGAAATTAGAAATGGTATAGCAGTTGTCTTTCAAAATCCAGATAACCAATTTGTAGGAGCCACTGTTGAAGAGGATATTGCTTTTGGTCTAGAAAATAGAAACATACCCAGTGAATTAATGGATAGTATTATAGAAAAATCATTGGAGGCTGTTGATATGCTTGAGTACAGGAAAAATGAACCTGTATCTCTTTCTGGCGGTCAAAAACAACGTGTTGCAATAGCTTCAGCTTTGGCTTTAAATCCTCAAATACTAATCTTGGATGAAGCAACTAGTATGCTTGATCCAAAAGCGAGAAAATCAATTTTGCAGTATATAAAAAAAATTAATAAAGAAAATGAAATAACTATTATTTCAATAACTCATGATGCTGAGGAGAGTATTTATTCTGATGAAATAGCTATTATAAATGAAGGTGAAATTGTATTCACTGGAAATTATAATATGTTATATGCTAAACCTGATATATTAGATAAGTTTAATCTTGAAACTCCTTTTTTAGAGAGAGTAAAAAATGATTTAAATGAATACTTGGGTTCAAAAATTTTCAACATTACTGAAGATGAAAGGAGTGTAGTAGAGAAAGTATGCAAATTAATTTAAATAATATTGACTACACTTATAATAAAGGTACTGTATTTGAAAAAAGAGTTTTAAGAAACGTAACATTAAAACTTAAAGAGAATGCATATAATGTTATAGTTGGTAAAACAGGTAGTGGGAAATCTACATTAATCGAGCATATTAATGGATTACTAGTACCAAATAGTGGTGAAGTTATTGTAGATGATACTATAATAACTTATCCCAAAAATAGAAGAGAAAAAAAAGAATTAGCAAAAAATCTAAGAAAAATCCGAAAGAATGTTGCTGTACTATTTCAATTTTCAGAACAACAACTTTTTGAAACTACTGTTCTGAAGGATATAATGTTTGCACCATTGAATTATGGTGTTACTGAAGAAGAAGCTAAACTAAATGCTATAGAACTTGTGAAGTTAGTAGGATTGAATGAAGATTACCTTGAAAAATCTCCTTTTGAACTTTCTGGTGGAGAAATGAGAAAAGTTGCTTTATGTGGGGTATTAGCACTAAAACCCAAAGTATTAATATTAGATGAACCAACTGTTGGGTTGGATTATAAAAGTAGAGAAGATATTATGAACTTAATAAAGCAATTACAACAGAAAACAGATACGACAATTGTATTAGTTACGCACAATATGGATTATGTTTTGAAATATGCTGATAGAATATTTGTTTTAAATAAAGGAGAAATAGATTTTTCAGGAACAGCAGAAGAGCTATTTTTAAATGAAAATGTACTTAAAAAAAATTCTTTAGATTTACCAGAGGTGTTAAAGTTATATGGTGAGTTAAAAAGTAAAGGAGTAGTTATTCCATTTCCTCGATGTTATGAAGAAATGATAAAAAGTGTAAAACTTTTAATAGGAGATAGAAGTAAATGAATAATTCTTTAATAAGTAAATATATACCTTTAGATACAGTTATTCATAATCTTGATCCAAGGACAAAACTATTTTTTGTAATAGTATATTTAGTAGATATATTTATAGCACGTAGTATAACTGAATTTTCAATTTTGATTTTAATCTTTATAGTTGCAGCATATTTATCAAAAACTAGTATTAGTATATTATTGTCTAGTATTAAATCAATTATATTTCTTATTATTTTTACCTCACTGGTACATATTTTCTTTAATCAATCTGGAAATGTAATTTTTGATTTTTCTTTTATGAAAATTTATAGTGGTGCTTTACTGGGGATTTCATTAATAACTATAAGATTTATTCTTGTTATTATGATAATGGTAGTGTTTATGGCTACAACATCACCGAGTCAAATTACTCATGCTATAGAAAAGAGTTTAGGATTCCTTAAAATAATTGGTGTACCTATAGCTACCTTTGCACTGATATTGTCTATATCTCTAAGATTTATACCAACTATTATTGAAGAGACTAATAGAATAATTAATGCCCAAGTTTCACGAGGTTCTGATTTTAATGAAGGAAGTTTAATGCAAAAAGTGAAAAAGTTCATTCCAATTTTAATTCCTTTATTTATTGCAACCTTAAAAAGAGCAGATGAGCTTGCTACTGCAATGGAAGTAAGAGGATATAGTACTACAATTAAAAGAAGTAAGTACAAAAAACTTAAATATAAGAAATTAGATTATTTAAGTTATTTATTAATTATTGTGACTACAGTATTTATTATCTTAAAATAAAATTTAAAAGATAAAATTACGTTTAATACAATAAAGGAGATACAATGGATACAGAAATAATAAATATTTCTAAGAGTAAAAATAAAACAGAAATATATAAAAAGTTACAACAATATTATAAAAATAATAAACTAGTAGCTATACCAACAGAGACTGTCTATGGATTGAGTGCTGATGCAACAAGAGATGAAGCAATATCAAAAATTTATGAGGCTAAAGGTAGACCTAGTGACAATCCTCTTATAGTTCATTTCTATGATGTTAAGCAACTTGATAATATTGTTGACTATAGTGATGATAGAGTAAAAATATTAATAGATAAGTTTTGGCCCGGGCCGATGACATTAATATTAAATACAATTGAAAATAATGGTATTTCAAAAAAAGTTACAGCCGGACTTAGCACCTTGGCTGTAAGAATGCCTTCTAATAGAACTGCAAGAGAGATCTTAAAGGAAACACAAATTCTTTTAGCAGCACCAAGTGCAAATACTAGCGGGAAACCATCTCCAACTAAATTTGAACATGTGTATCATGATTTAAATGGAAAAATTGATGTTATAATTGAAGATGAACAATCAGATATCGGATTAGAGAGTACGGTAATTGATTGTACTAGAACCCCACTTGTAATAGCTAGACCTGGAGAAATTACTAAAGAAGATATAGAAAGTGTCTTAGGAGAAGGTAGTGTAGTGTATAATGATGAGATAATTAGTGAAAACCAAGCACCAATTGCCCCTGGAATGAAATATAGACATTATTCACCAGAAGCGGAGTTGATTTTATATAGACATCCTATAGAAGACTTAATAGATTTATTAAGAACTAGAGGTAAAGAAACAGGATTTATAACATATGAAAGTTATAGAAATAAACTAAAGGGATTAAATATATCCATAAAATATTTAGCAGATTCTGAGAAAAGTGTTGAACAATCTAATAAAAATTTATATAATATTCTAAGAGAGTTTGATGAAGAAAATATAAAAGAAAT
>USNF01000040.1 GCA_900555985.1 uncultured Gemella sp. | reverse complement strand
TAACCATTTCATTAAATATCACCTCATAAACACATTATTTATTATATATCTTTTATCGTCTGGTGTCAACAAAAAAAGTTGACAAGTTTAATTTATTTTAAAATTATATTTATTATATTTGCTAATGACATTATAAATCCAATTAAAATTGTTAATTTTGCTGTCAGTAGCATATATGGTGCCATTGTTTTATTATTATTGTTATCCTTAAAGCCTTTTATAATTTTTATAGCTAATGGTATTGTTACAAGTACTAGTAAATACGATATCGATCCATATTTAGTAATTGAAAAAATTATATTTAATAAATACACTAAAACAAAACTAGCTGCTAGTGTCTTAATAGCATTTTCTCTTCCTACTAATATAGCATAAGTTCTTCTACCCGATTCTTTGTCATTTTCTAAATCTCGGATGTTGTTAGCCAATAATATAGCTGCTATCATTAAAAATATCGGTAAGGATACTAATAAAATATCAATATTAATATAACCTGTTTGAAAATAAAAAGCTAGCGCAATAATAATTGTACCCATAAATAACCCAGAAACAATCTCTCCAAAAGGAGAATACGCTATAGGATACTCACCACCTGTATAAAAATATCCTGTCAACATGCATATTATGCCTACTAAAAAAATATAATAGCTTGTCATTAATGTTAATATTATACCAAGAATTAACGAAACCATATAAAGTAATATTGCTCCATTCATCACTTCTTTTGCACTTAACTTACCTTTTACTATTGAACCAGAAATACCTTCAGAATCTACTTTATCTAATCCATATTTATAATCGAAATACTCATTAAATAAATTAGTTGCTGCTTGTATAAGTAAACACGCTATAAGAAATAAAGAGAACTTCAAATATGAAACACCATTACTATATACCAATCCATATGTTGATCCAAATAATACAGGCGCTATTGCTGCTGGAAAACTGTGCGGTCTAGTACATAAAAAGAACTCTTTTATTTTACCTCTATTCAAAGCTACCTCCTAAATATCTTTATTACCTAAATTATTATAACATATTTTACAATATATGATATAATTAAAAATATAATATAAATAATCGGAGGCTTTCATTATGAAAATTGCATGGATTGGTACAGGTGTTATGGGAGAAAGTATGGCTGGGCATCTACTAGATGCAGGTCATGAACTTTATGTTTATAATCGTACAGTTTCAAAAACAGAAAAACTAGTTAATCGAGGTGCTAAACTACTTACTGAGATAAAAGATGCCCCACTTAATGCGGATGTTGTTTTTACAATGGTAGGTTACCCTAAAGATGTTGAAGGTGTTTATCTAGGAAGCGACGGCTTAATTACTACTGCTAAAGAAGGACAAGTATTTGTTGATATGACTACTTCTTCACCTACTATTGCTAAAAAAATTAGCGAAGAATTTGCTAAAGTTGGTGCTAGTGCACTAGATTTACCAGTAACAGGTGGAGATATCGGTGCAAAAAATGGTACATTATCAATAATGGTTGGTGGAGATAAAAAAGTTTATGAGGAAAAAGTACTACCACTTGTTCAACACTTAGGTAAAAACATTACTTATTTCGGAGAAGCTGGAAAAGGACAATATGCAAAACTTGCAAATCAAATAGCAATTGCTACTACTATGATTTCCGTTGCAGAAAGTTTTAAATTTGCTAAAGAAGTAGGACTAAATTTAGAAGATTTCTTCAAAACTGTTTCAACTGGGTCAGGAGGAAGCTTCTCTATGACATCTTATGGACCAAGAATTCTTAAAAATGACTTTAAACCTGGATTCTTTATTCATCACTTTATAAAAGATATGCGTCTAGCACTTGAAGAATGTGAAAGAATGAATATTACACTACCAGGATTAGAAGTTGCTTATAAACTATATAATGAATTAGAAGAAGAAGTAAGAAATACTAACGGTACTCAAGCCATTTCTAAATGGTATAACCTATAAATAATATTAAAAACTTTCAGAGTAATTTAATTACTCTGAAAGTTTTTTTATATTTATTCTACCACCTATAGTAATCATTTTAGAATTTATATCATGCCCTACTTCACTTGTCTTAGCTACTGGTAAATTTTTAGCTATAAAATCTTTGACTATACTATAAATATCATTTTTATTATATATTTTTTCAATATTAGTAAAAGTTCCAAGTAATAAACCTGAAATTTTATCAAAAACACCCATTTGTTTTAATTGAGTTAGATGAGTAATTAATGATTCTACTGTTGTACCTAGTCCTTCTAAAAATAATACTCTATTTTCTAAATCTGGAAAATACTGAGTGCCCGCTAGTTTAAGAAAACACCTAATATTTCCACCTGCAACTATTCCACTAATTTCTTCACCTTGAAAAAATTCCCATGATATATTTGTTAAATCTGGTTCATTATACATCATTGTTTTCTTAAAACTATCTTTTATATCTTCATTTCCAGTAATATTCAATATTTGATATAAATAAGTAGGTTCTCCTGTTTTTGCTGTTATTGCATTTAATACTACACTTAAATCACTATATCCAAAAAATGGTTTAATATGCTTTTTAATAATATCATAGTCTAAATAATCTAATATTTCATTAGAAAGATCTCCACCCGAGATATCAAAAATTGCCTTTATACTTTTATCACTAAAAAATTTCATTAGCTCTTGAGCACGAACTTCAGCACTAGCACTTCTACCAAATTCATCTTTATATAAATAATTACTATAAACTGGGACTAATCCTAAGTCTAATAATGTTTTTTCTAATTTATCTAATTTAATTTTATCTTCTCGAGCTTTACCATTAGAACAAACTACTAAAGCCACTTTATTATTTATATCTAACATATTAGTTCAGTTCTATACTCTCTATATAATATTTAGAGCGAGATTCTCCACCTTTATATTGCTTATCATTCAAACGTAGTATATATTTACCTGCAACACTATTTGTAGATGAATTCTTAATTGGAACTATTAATCTATCCCCCTCAGTAGTCCAACTACTTTCATCAGCGGGTGTAAATTGAGTTGCTCCACCAATTCCTCCCATTCCTGTTATATAAACTTTATCTTTTTTAAAGAATACTGTTTCTCCTAATACAAGAGAATTATTATACTTATCTTCATTACCTGAATAACTATCGTCTACTTCTCTATATTTTATATTTTTCAATGATTGTACATCTTTATATACATCATCCGCATTATATGTATCCTTATATGCTGTATTATAAACATCTGTTAACTCAGCTAGGGACATTTTAGTTACATGATAATCTTTTCCACTAACAGTGACATTTTTATTTATATCAACTAGATAACCAAATAATGCAACTGGCTCTAATTTTCTTCCTCCATGTGTTACGAAGAAATATTTTTTCATAATTTCTTTTGCTGCAGATTTATTATGGTTAGTATTTTTTAGATTTAAATCAGTCCATTTTAATTTACTAGAATCTATTTTTGATGAAACTTTTTTAAGATCTTCATTAACAGGTGTTAATTTCCCATCTTTTACATCGTATGCACCTATTAATTCATTTTTTCCTACAATCTTATTATTTGAAATATGTCCACCTTGTCTTAGGTAGATTTTAGTACTTCCATTACTACTATCCACTGTATAACTAACAGTTGGAGCGAAGTTTTTTAACTCAGCTATAGTTTCTTGAGGTATGCCTAATTCTGATTTTAATGTATCTAAATCAGTAATTGTACGTATTTTCTCTACAACCACTGTAGTTTCCTTATCTAAATTTTTACCATCTACACTTCCTAAGTTTTCACTATTATTAGAAGTTGATACTTCCTGCGATTCCTCATACTTAATAATACCAAAAACACAAATTACTGCAGCCACAAAAATAGCTACAAAACCTAAAATATATTTAACTGTTTTATTCATAATATTTTCCTTAAATTCTCCTATTATTTATTTTCTTTCACATCATATGAAGGTACATAAAAATGTCTGCCTTCTAAACCAAATAACTTATCACTGAAAGTTCCTGGTTCTACATTTGATAAGTTTTTATCAAACATCATCATACGAGCATCAATATTGTCTATAAAATTAATAATTTCTGCCTCTTTAACCATAGGTAATTTTGGTGAACCAAATTCATATTTTCCGTGATGAGCAAGTATAATATGGCGAAGTAAAATAATTTCTTCACCTTCTATACCTAACTTCTCAGCTGTTTTAGAAACTTCATCACTCATAATAACTATATGTCCTAGTAATTCTCCTTCTAAAGTATACGAAGTGCCTATTGGACCACTTAACTCTATAGTTTTCCCTAAATCATGTAGAATTATACCACTATATAATAAATCTTTATTCAATGATGGGTAAATTCCAACTAGTGATTTAGCAATTTTTAGCATTGTTATCGTATGGTAAATTAATCCAGAATAGAAATCATGGTGCATTGATTTTGCAGCAGGATAACTTACAAATTGTGTTTTATATTTATTTAACAATTCAATCGTTACTGATTTTAATTTTTGATTACTGATTTCCTTTAAAAAGTCATTCAACTCACTAATCATGATTTCTTTTGGTAATGGAGCTGTTTGAATATAGTCTTGGATATCAATTGAATCACTATCATTTGCTAATCTATAATTTTTTATTTTTAGCTGTAATTTTCCTCTATAATCTAAAACCGTTCCTTCTATAAATACCATTATTCCAGCTTTTAAATTTTCAGTATCTTCTTCTTTAACTTCCCAAATTTTACCATCAATAGATCCTGTTTTATCTTTTAAATATAATGTTAAGTAAGGTTTACCACTAGTAGCTATACCTCTTACTACATTATCCAATAAGAAAAACATATGTACTTCTTGATCGGTTTTAAATTCATTTATATACATCTTATCCCTCCTAAAATTTTCTTATATATTTAATACTAACTGCTCTTATACTATTTTACTAGCTGTTAATAAAAATTTCAAACTAAAATTACAGAAATATTATTCTAGTTAGAAGTTAGGAACTATAAATAAAATTTCTAAATCATCTTTGTTTTAAAATAATTCATAAGCTAGTTTTGATTTTCTGATTATAATTAACATTTTTGACAATTCATCTACCTCCTGCTAAAAATTTTCCTTTGAGTAGTCTTGGTATAGATTTCACTATCAAAAAATCCTTGTTCCTAAGATTATTCAGGAACAAGGCTTTTTTAAACTATTTACTCTTTACTATATATTTTATAGCTTTTTCTGTTTTTTCTTTCTGTTCTACAGGATTTTCTAAAAGATTATTAATACATTCCATAAGATTTTCTGTTATTAGTAACTCAATAACACGATCAACACTTGAACGAACTGCACTTAATTGAGTTATTATATCAATACAATCTCTCTCTTCTTCTATCATTTTTTAAATCCCTATTAGTTGCCCTTCTGAGCGCTTAAGACGTGTAATATACTTTGAATTTGCCATATTTATTTTCCTCGTAAATTTTTTTCATTATACCGTGAAAAATTTATTTTGTCAAAATTTAAAAAATTTGTATGTTTTTATATTGAAAATTTCTAAAAATCTAATTCCAATTATTCTTTCAAAATAATAAATCTGATTCAAAGATTTCCTTGTATACTCAGTGTATTAACAATTAATTATTAAAGTAAATTTACTTCCTTTACCATATTCACTTTCTACCAATATGTCTCCATTTATTTGTAAGGCTAACTGTTTCGCTATTGCCAAACCTAAGCCATAACCACCTGTTTTCATATTTCTTGATGCTTCAACACGGTATAATCTTTTAAAAATATTATCAATCTCTTCTTCTTTTATACCGCAACCTTCATCAATTATAGAAATAGATAATTCTTGATTTTTTATTTCGGCAACTATTTCTATTTTTGTCCCGCTTGGTGAATACTTAAATGCATTACCTATT
>USNF01000039.1 GCA_900555985.1 uncultured Gemella sp. | reverse complement strand
TATAGAATCTACAAAACCTTTTTTTGTTTCTTGATATTTTCCAATACCTACTTTAAAAGATTTTACCTCTTCACCTTTTTTATTTTTTGTGATTTCTTCTTTTGGAGTCACCTTAACTTCTTGTATAGAACCATCTCTATTTACTTTTAATGTTAATTCCTGCCCTTTAGATTCTTTGATTTTTTCAACAAATCCTGTCCAAGTTGAAACAGATTGACCATTAACCTCAGTAATCGTATCTCCAACTTTTAAACCTGCTGTTTGAGCTGGTGAATTATCAGCAACAACTCCTAATTTTGCATCATTATTATTTACCGGTACTCCTGTGTAAAAAGCTAAACCAACAAATATTACAGCCGCTAAAAAGAAATTCATTAGTGGTCCTGCAAAAAGAGTCCAGAATTTTTTACCCCAAGAATGTGATGAAAACATTCTTTCAATTGGAGCTATCTGCTCTTCCATACCACCAAATACTACACAAGCATCTTTTCTTACTTCAAAATATTCTGATTCATCCCCAACAAAACCTCTGATAAATAGTTTTTCAGTTAAATCAAAATCTTCTAGGTGAATTGGTAATAATTCCATATTATTTGATTCATCTAAAATAATTTTTTCTACTTTATCATTACTATCTAATTTAAGTCTGATGTTCATTCCTTTTTTTAAATCATACATTGAGACATCATTATTGAAATCAAATACATTATCAGGCATTTTTACATATCCACCTAGTGGAAGTAATCTAATAGTAAAATTTGTTTCCCCAATTTTTTTATGAAATATCTTTGGCCCCATTCCTATAGCGAATTCTTGACATAAAATTCCAGATTTTTTTGCTACGATAAAATGACCAAATTCATGTATTGTTACTACTACAAAAAATATTAATATAAATGCTATTATACCTTGCATCTAATACTCCTCTCTATAACGTTGCTACTAAGTTTAATAATAGTACTAAACATGGAGCAGAAAGAATTACTGAATCAAATCTATCAAAAATTCCTCCATGACCTGGTAGTAAATTACTACTATCCTTGACTCCATATTCACGTTTATATGCAGATTCTATTAAATCTCCAAATTGACCAATTACACTAATCACTAAAGTAATACAAATTGCTAATAATAGATTAGAAAAAATATTAGTTGTAAAATAAAATACAATAGCAATTAATATTGATGATAAGCTTCCTATAACTGATCCTTCAATTGATTTATTAGGACTTATATGTGGAGATAGTTTATTTTTACCAAATTTCATCCCACCAATATATGCAAAGCTATCTGTAAACCAAATAGTAAGCAATAAATATCCAACATGGAATAAACTTAAACTTCTCAGCATATATAGCGAATAAAATCCAACAAATATATATGCTGTAACAAATATAATCGATCCTATTTCTACTAATTTAATTCTATGTCCAGTCCCTACAACTGATCCTAACATACCAATAATAATTATATATACTATACTATACTGTGATAAACTTAAAATTTCATTATGTAAATATAATACTGCTCCTGCTAGAGAAGATAATCCTAAGATAACAATATTTGTTTCTTTAAATGTCATTCTAACTATTTCATACATTGCCATAACACCTAAAGCAAACATAGTATATTTAAAATAATCTCCACCTAAAAATAGTAGTGGTAAAAATACAATTAAAGCCACAATAGCAGTTATTACTCTAGTCTTCATTTAAACCACCAAACCTTCTATCTCTATTTTGGTATTCTAATAACGAATTATAAAACTCTTCTTCAGTAAAATCTGGCCAAGCTACTTTTGTAAAAATAAATTCACTATAAGCTATTTGCCAAAGTAAAAAGTTAGAAATTCTTTGTTCCCCTGACGTTCTTATCAATAAATCAGGGTCTGGAGTATTTGCTGTAAATAGATTTTTACTTAAAGTCTCTTCTGTAATATCTTCTATATTATATTTATCAGATTTTACATCATTAGCTATAGTTTTAACTGCACTGATAATTTCATCTTTTGAACCATAGTTTAACGCAAAAATTAATTTTAATCCTGTATTATTTTTTGTTTGTTCTATAGCATCATTAACAGCTTTTCTAGTATTTTCAGGTAATTTTTCAATAACTCCAATAACTTCAACTTTGACATTATTTCCCATTAATTCTGGCATAAAGCTACTAAACATTTTCTCCGGTAAATCCATTAAGTAACTTACTTCTTCCTTAGGTCTTGCCCAATTTTCAGTAGAAAAAGCATATAACGTTAAATATTTAATACCTAGTTTTGATGCAAATTTAGTTATTTTTTTTACTGTTTGCATCCCTTCATAATGTCCTTTTATACGTGGC
This sequence comes from uncultured Gemella sp., assembly GCA_900555985.1. Classification (GTDB taxonomy): domain Bacteria; phylum Bacillota; class Bacilli; order Staphylococcales; family Gemellaceae; genus Gemella. Next base: position 4,449 of record USNF01000039.1, on the reverse strand, counting down.
ATATTTCTTTTTTTAGCCCAACGTCCATTACCATCCATTATAATGGCAACGTGAGTTGGTGTTTTCTTTAATTCTGTTTTTATTTCTTCAGGTTTATTTTTCTTAAAAAATTTAAACATAATACCTCCTATGCAATACACCTCATTATATCATAAATAGCTGTAAGCAACAAATTTATTGTCAATATAAATAATATGGTGATTAACTTAATTATTATATAAGATTATTAATAAAAGTCAAGTTATTTTTTTACCAATTATATATATATCAATTATTTCTTAGATTTATTCTAAAATTTTAAACTTTAATATTGCATTGTCAGAAAATTTATGCTAGAATAAAGTCATTGATTAATTAATGCTATGATAAGTAGAATCCTATCAACTATTTTGTAGAGAGATCTTGTATGCTGAAAGAGATTAATTAGTTATAGGAGAAATGGACTTTGAGCATTTAGTATTTATACTACGGGTATGCCCGTTACAGCAGAAGTTATAAAAGTAACTTATAGAGGTATAATAAGTGATTATTATACAAATAAAGGTGGTATCACGGTAAGACGTCCTTTAGCTTAAGCTAAGGTACGTCTTTTTTTCATATAAAGAAAGGAGAATTTTATGATAAATCTGAATGGTGTTGGAAAAACATTCCATCAGAAAGGAAAAGAAATTGTAGCTTTAAAACCAACAAACCTCCATGTTAAAGCTGGAGAAATTTTTGGTATAATCGGTTACTCAGGGGCAGGTAAAAGTACGCTTCTAAGATGTATAAATTTATTAGAAACACCGTCTTGTGGTGAAGTAGTTGTCGATGGTCAAGTTGTTAATAAACTAAATAGACATGATTTGAGAATTTATAGACAAAAAATAGGAATGATTTTTCAACAATTTAACCTATTAAATTCGAAAACAGTTGGTGAAAACATTGCCTTTAATCTTAAAGCTGGAGATGTAAAACCAGATGATATACCTAAACGTATCGATGAATTACTAGAACTTGTTGGATTAGTTGACAAGAAAAATGTTTATCCTAGTCAACTTTCAGGTGGTCAAAAGCAACGTGTTGGTATAGCTAAAGCACTAGCTAATAACCCTAAAGTTTTACTTTGTGATGAAGCTACAAGTGCACTTGATCCAGTTACAACAAAACAAATTCTTTCATTATTAAAAGAAATTAATAAAAAATTAGGAATTACTATTATTCTTGTTACTCATGAAATGGAAGTTATTAAACAAATTTGTGATAAAGTTGCAGTAATGGAAAATGGTGAAATTATTGAATTAAGCTCCGCTTATGACGTTTTCTCTAATCCTAAAACAAAACTTATGAAAGAATTTATTTCTAACTTACATAGTGATGATGATTTTGAAGAACAGTTTTTAAGTCAATATAAAGATGAAACTGTAATTAAAGTTATCTTTAAAGGTAATGCAGCAAAAGAACCAGTAATCCAGACACTAGCAAATAAATATAATGTTACTACAAATATTTTAGCTGGTAGAATTGAATATATTCAAAATAAACAATTAGGTAGCCTTACTTTTGCAGTTACTGGAGATGAACAAAATTGTTCAGATTTTGTAAATCATCTTATTAATGATATTAGTGATGTGGAGGTGAAAGTTTATGGAGAATAATCTTAGTTTGGCTGAGCAATGGAATAATTTACAACCTGAACTTATTCAATCATTCGCTGATTCACTTTATATGATTAGTGTTTCAATTATAATCACCGTAATCGTTGGTTTATTTCTAGGTATCGTATTGTTTTTAACAAGCAACAGATTGTTATTTAAAAATGTTCTTATATACAAAACTGTTGATTTTATAGTTAATACAATACGTTCTATACCATTTATTATATTACTAGTATTTTTAATACCATTTACCCTATTCTTACTTGGTAAATCAACTGGTCCAACTGGTGCAATAGTTCCACTGACTGTTGCGGCTATTCCTTTATTTACAAGATTAGTTGATACTTCTCTTAATGAGATAGATTATGGTATTATTGAATCAGCTGTAGCATCAGGTGCTTCTCTACCACTAATTATAAAAGAGGTACTAATACCTGAAGCAATGTTCGGTATTGTTCAATCTATTACTCTAACTTTAATTAATCTTATCGCATTTTCAGCAATGGCTGGAGTTGTCGGAGGTGGAGGAATCGGTGACCTTGCTATAAGATATGGTTACTATCGTTTTGATAACTTCACAATGTGGATTACAGTAATTTTATTAATAATACTAGTTCAAATTACTCAATATATAGGAAATTATATTTCAAAAAAATTCAAAAAAAATTAATATAAGGAGATTCATTATTATGACAAAACTAAAAAAAATATTAACAATTGTTTTTACAGCGCTATTAGCTATATCACTTACTGCGTGTGGAGCTTCTAAGTCTAACTCAAGCTCAAGTGGTGATAAAAAAGAAATTAAAGTCGGTGCTACATCTGGACCATATGCAGATATGGTAAATAAAGCTATAAAACCTCTTCTTGAGAAAAAAGGTTATACTGTTAAGGTTACAGAGTTTTCTGATTACATTCAACCTAATAAAGCTTTAAATAGCGGTGAACTAGATGCTAACTTATTCCAACACAAAATTTATATGAAGAAATTTGCTGAACAAAATAATATGGATTTAACAGCATTAGCTCCTGTTCCAACTGCACCAATGGGGCTATATTCTGACAAAGTAAAAGATCTTAAAGATATCCCTGATGGAGCTGAAGTAACATTACCTAATGACCCATCAAATGCTGCACGTGCATATGCATTATTAGCTGCTGCTGATTTAATTAAAATTAAACCAGACACTGATGTATTAAAAATTACTAAAAATGATGTAATCGAAAATCCAAAAAATCTTAAATTCACTGAATTAGAAGCTGGACAACTTGCTCGTTCATTAGGTAGTACAACATTATCAGCAGTACCAGGAAACTTTGCTTTAGCTGCAAAATTTGATTTAACTAAAGCATTAAAATTAGAAAAAATGAATGAAAACAATCGTAACAATATCGTTGTTACTACAGCAAAAAAAGACTCACAACTTGCTAAAGACTTAATTGAAGTTGTTCAATCAAAAGAATTTGATGAGATAATTAATAAAGAATTTAAAGGTTTCGATAAACCTGAAAAATAATAGATTAGGACGTGATTAATTATGAAAATTGAATTATCAAATACATTAAAAAATGTTCCAGAAAATGTTTTTTATCCAATTTTTAAATTAATCTCTGAAGAAAGTTCAAGCGATAAACCATTATTAAATGCGGGTATCGGAGTTCCAGACTCTGATACCCCAGAACTTTTATTAGAGACTTTAGAAAAAGCAATTAGAAAACCTGAGAATATGAGATATGGTGCTTTCGATGGAAAAGAGACATTACTTAATGAAATTTCTATTTGGCTTAAAGAAACTTACAGAATAGATGCAAACCCAAAAGATGAAATTGCTTTAGTATTTGGAACTAAATCTGGATTATCAAGCGTACCTTCAGTTCTACTAGATAAAGGTGATACTGTTTTGCTTCCTGTCCCTAGCTATCCTGATTACATTCAAGGTATAGCACTTGCACAAGCTAATTATGAAGAAATTCAATTAAAAGAGGAAAATAACTATTTAGTAGATTATTCATCAATACCTAGTGATCTAGTAGAAAAAGGAAAATTAATTTACTTAAATTACCCTTCTAATCCCATAGGAGCTGTTGCTACTAAAGAATTTTATGAAGAGACTGTTAGCTGGGCAAAAGATAATAATATTATAGTTATTCAAGATCATGCATATTCAGATTTTTATTATAACGAAGGATCATCACCCTGTTTTATTAGCACTCCAGGTGCAAAAGATGTGGGAATAGAGTTCTTTTCTTTCTCTAAAAATTTCTCTATTTCTGGTCTTAGAATTGGATTTGCTGTTGGGAATAAAGAAATTATTAAAGGACTTAGAGTATATAACTCTATTTTCCATGCTAATATTTATGGAGCTATTCAAGATACTGTTGTAACTGCGCTAAAAAACCATAAACATCTTACTTCTAACATTAAAGAAACATTTAAAAATAGAATTGAGAAAATAACTACAAAATTAGATGAACTAGGTTATTCTTATTTCAAACCAGAAGGCAGTATTTTTATTTGGTTAAAAGTTAAGGAAGGTTTTAATAGCCAAAGTTTCTTTGAATTGTTATTAAAAGAATATAGAATAGTTACTATGCCAGGCCATGTTTTTGGTAGTGGTGGTGAGGATTATATAAGAGTTAGCCTTAGCTTATCTGATGAGCAAATAGATATACTTTTAACAAAATTAGAACAACTTAATAAAGATTTAGAAAAATAAAAAAGAATCATCATTAAAAAATTTATTTTAATGATGATTCTTTTTATTAATGGCTTAAGCCAGTTGAGGAGGCGAAGTCTCCGAAACAAAAAACC
>USNF01000038.1 GCA_900555985.1 uncultured Gemella sp. | reverse complement strand
TGCATTAGCAACTTTTATAGTTTAACATTTTTATTATTCGATGTCAAGAACTTTTTAAAAGTTTTTTTAAAAAATTTTTTAACATTCGGTTTTAAAAAATGTTGTTTTTGTCTTCTTTGCCGAAGACTTTTTCTATTCTATCATCTCATTTATTCTTTGTCAAGAGATTTTTTCATTATTTTCTTAACTTTTCATTCTCGTTTTCATCGGATTGTTCGTTTTGGATAAATTATTATTAATTATACGTTTAAATCTTCTATGATTTATAGTATCATATTTACTTTCAATTACACATATGCTACAATATTTTAAAAGTATAAGGCGGGGGTCAAATGTTAGAATTTATAGAACCTTGCATTGAACTAAAAAATGAAATTCAAGAGTTTAAAGAGAATTTTATACATAACAATGAGGTTATACATGGAGGTTTTAATCTAGCAGAATTTACTATAGAAGAATGGATACAATTTATTAATAATATAAAGGATATAGATACAGGTACCTCTGGTTATGTTAGTGCTCATACTTTCTTTGCACTAGTAGATGGTAAAATCGTAGGAATAGTTAATGCACGTCACAATCTTAACGATTACCTACTTAATTACGATGGTCATATCGGTTATAGTGTTAGAAAAAATGAACGAAACAAAGGCTATGAAAAATCTATGTTAAAATATGCATGTTCATTTTTATTCTCTCTTGGCTTAGATAAAATATTAGTTACATGTGATCACGAAAATATTGCTTCTAAAAAAACAATAGAATCTTGTGGTGGAATCCTAGAAAATATTGTTAAGAAGCATAATAGTTTTACACTTCGTTATTGGATTTATAAAAAATAAGGTTAGATTGGAATTATTTAATACTATTCCAATCTAACCTATTTATTTCATTTCTACTACAGTAGCACCCATTCCACCTTCATTTTGGCCACCACTTCTGAAACTTTCAACATATTTGTTTGTTTTTAAATATTCTGCAATATTTTTTCTTAGAATCCCCGATCCTAAACCGTGTATTATAGTAAAAGTATCATATCCTTGAAGTATAACTTTATCCATATAGTTTTCTATTTCTCTAATTGCTTCTTCGGTATTTAGACCTATTACATTAATGTCAATACCAACTTTTTTACTACTAACACTGCTTGTACTTATATATCTTGTAGCAACTTCAGGTTCACTTTCTATTTTTCTAACCTCTTTTTTCTTGATATTAAGTTTCATAGCACCCATTTTAATTTGCAAAGTATTCCCTGATATTTCAAGAACTGTCGCTCTTTGGTTATAACTAAGTACTAATACATCATCTCCAACCTGTATTTCAGAATTTTTGAACTTAGGTTGATTTTGCAATTGCTTAGCCAATTTGATATTATTTTTACCTTTATCCATTTTATGAAGTATTTCATTAACTTCATGTTGTTTTAATGAAGAACTATCTTTAAACTGACGATAAATTTCTAACATTTCTTCTTTCTTAGCATCTATTTCTTTGTTTAATTCTATACTTAGTTCATTATATAGACTCTCTTTATATTCTTCATATTTCTGTAAATTATTATCTAATTGCTCTTTTACTTCATCTATTTCTGTAATGGTCTTATTTAAATAATCTAGTTTATAATCATACTCTCTTATATTCTCAGATAATTTATCTATAAATAGATTATTTTCTTTTGTATTTTCTTCTAATAGAGCACTAGCTTCTTCTATAATAGTATCATCTAAACCTAATTTTGCAGAAATATTAATTGCATTTGATTTACCTGGTAAACCGATAATAAATCTATATGTCGGTTTTAATTTCTCGAAATCAAATTCCATAGAAGAGTTCTTATAATATTCTGATTCAAAACAGTAATTTTTAATTTCTGGATAATGAGTTGTACACAACATTGTTGCATTTAACTCTTTAAATTTATCTAATAAAGCGATCGATAACACTGCCCCTTCACTAGGGTCAGTTCCTGAACACAGCTCATCTAAAAGTATTAAACTTTTTTCATTAGTATTGTTTAATATGTTAATTATATTAGTCATATGTGATGAAAAAGTCGAAAGATTATTTTCTATTGATTGTTCATCTCCAATATCAACAAATACTTTTTCAAAAAATCCAACAGTTGACTCTTCTAGTGCTGGTATATAAAATCCTAAATGAGTTAAGTATACACATAAACCAACTGTTTTTAGAATTACAGTTTTACCTCCGGTATTAGGACCTGTAATTATTAACGAATTACCTTTATTATCTAATTTTATGTCATTTTTTACTACTAGCTCTTTTTCAATTAGTGGATTATATGCTTTTTTTAAATTAATCTCTTGAGTCGCTACAATATTTTGTTTATTAAAACCCTTTTGTGAACAAAAATTCATTTTTGAAAAAATAAATTCTACTTGAGAAAAATTCCATAAAGAATTTAGTAATTCATTAGACTTCTCTTTAATTACTTCAGATGCCTCTTTTAATATTCTAAGAATCTCCTCTTTTTCACGTCGTTTTAAAACTCCTATTTCATTATTAATTTCAACATTTTCTTTCGGTTCAACATAAAACGTATTTCCAGATGCAGATTCATCGTGAATTATACCACCAAAATCATTTTTATGCTCTGGTTTAACTAAAATTACATCTCTATCATTACGCTTTGTTACAATTGCCTCTGTTAGTTTTTTTACATTAGCTCTAAGTATATTTTTTAATATTTGATCACTCTTGTTTTTTAGCTTTGTTATATCAGCTTTTATATTTTTTAATTCTAATGAAGCATCAGGTCTTATATATCCATCTTCATCAACTATCCTATCTAAGTATCTTTCTAAATCTTCAAGATTATCTAATTTTTCTATATATTTTGTTAGACTACTATATGAATTGTTTTCCTGTATTTTAATGGATTCAAATCTCTTAGAAAACCTATCATAAGTAATTACATTTCTTAAAATATAAAAAAGTTCTTTTTCTGATAATACACTATCTTTCTTTGCCTTTTTTACACTCGTATTATAATCATAAATTTTTAATCTAAACTCATTGGGATATTTTCTTAATAATTCATATGCTTCTTCATTTTCTTTATGAACTTCTACTAACTTATCATAATTGTTTATATATTTTAAATTTTGAATCTTATCATAAGATAACTCTGAATAACAATATTTTTTAATATCTTTTAATACTAAATCTAAATTCAATTTCTTTTGAGTAATTTTATTCAACTATTTTTCACTCCTTCATGAATTTTTTTAACAAAGTATATTATACACTAAATCTATCTTTTTAACAATTCTATAGCAAAAGAATAAAGCAGCAGCACAATTTTACACTAGTGCCACTGCTCGTTCTATTTTCTTATTTAAAAAATAAATCTATTAACTGTTGAGATAAAATAGGTGTATTTTCTAGAATAAATCCTGGTATTGTTGAATTTGTAAATATTGCAATTTTCCACTCAGGCAGTGGTAATACTGTCACAAAATATAAAACTACAAATATTAATAAATAAACTTCCACAAAACCAAAGATTCCACCTAATAATCTATCTGTTGTTTTTATTAACGGCAATTTTCTAATTACACCTAGTGCTGATGCAATTATTTGAATAATCAGTCGAATTACTATAAATAATACGACAAAAGAAACTATTCTATAGTATGCCGTAGGTATATTTAATCCAGCGTATACTCCCTCTAAACCTGTGGTTACATCTGCTGGTATTGGAATTAAACTAGGAAATAAATATGCTAATCTAGTACTAAACAACATTGATACTATTAAACCAATTATCATAGTTCCAACATAAAATAATTGCATTATTAGCCCACGTTTATGTCCTAAATAGATACCTAAAAACAATAGTATTACTATTATTATATCTACCATATAGTCATCCTTTCATATTTTTTTATTATTATATAAATTAAACTTTAAAGTAGCATTAATCAATGTTTGATTAATGCTACTTTTTTCTTTAAAATTATTATTCTTATTCTACTCCAATTATATATGGATATACTGGTTGTCCAGATTCTATAAGTTCTACCTCTACATCAGGGTATTTGTTTTCTAATAATTCTTCTAGGAAATCAGTATATTCATCTGTACTATCTTCACCTAAGTAAAGAGTAACTATTTCTTTATCTTCATCTAAAGATTTTTCTAGTAATTCTTCAAGTACAGTGTTCAATGATAAATCAGAAACTACTATTTTACCATCTTTTATTCCCATAAATTGGTCTTTCTTAATTTCAACACCTTCAATGTTAGTGTCACGAACCGCATGAGTTACTTCAAGCGTACTTACAGTTGATAAAACTTCTTGCATATTTGCAAAGTTTTCTTCAGGTGAAAGTTGTGAGTTAAATACCATTACTGCAGCTAAACCTTGTGGAGCTGTTTTACTTTCAATTACAAAGACATTTTCTTCCGCTAATTCTGCAGCTTGTTTTGCTGCTAATTGAATATTCTTATTATTTGGGAATATATAAATATTTTTGGCATTAACTTCTTTAATAGCTTTCATTATATCTTCTGTAGATGGATTCATAGTTTGTCCACCTTCTACAATATAATCAACACCCATTGATTTTAAAACTTTACTTAATCCAGCACCCATTGAAATTGAAATCATCGCTTGTTCTTTTACTTCTTTTGGAGCACTAGCTTGTTTTGCTTCTTGTTTTCTTAACACTTCTCTGTGCTGTTCACGCATATTATCAGATTTTATTTTGATAAGTTCACCATATTGTTGACCGTAGTTAAATACCTCACCAGGTGTTTCAGTATGAACATGAATTTTAACATACTCACTATCAGAAATAACAAGTAATGAATCACCAAATTTACTCATATCTTCTCTAAATTTATCTTCATTAAATTCTTTTTTATCTTTATCAAGACGAACTGTAAATTCAGTACAGAAACCATAAACGATATCTTCTGGACTCATGAAGTCCATATCGTGATCATCTTCAAATTTCATATCAACTACGTTAGTTTCTACTGTATCTAACCCTTCAATTTCTTCACCTTTTAATGCAGCTACAAAACCTTGGTACACGCATACTAACCCTTGACCTCCTGAGTCAACTACACCAACTTCTTTTAAAATAGGTAATAATTCAGGTGTTCTCTTAAGAGACTCTTGAGCTTCTAAGTAAATTGCATCCATAACTTCTATAATTGAAGTAGTATTTTCTGCAGCTTTTACACCTGCTTCAGCTGCTTCACGTGCAACAGTTAAGATTGTTCCTTCAACCGGTTTTATTATAGCTTTGTACGCTATACTAACACCGTTTTGAATAGCAGCTGCAAATTCTTTAGCGTCAATCTCACTTTTATCAGCTATATGTTGAGTCATCCCTCTAAATAATTGTGAAAGAATTACTCCTGAGTTACCACGAGCTCCCATTAATAAACCTTTAGAGAATGACTTTCCTAACTCACCGATATTTTCAACAACATTCGCTGCTGTTTCTTTCGCACCTGAAGACATTGATAAATTCATATTTGTTCCTGTATCACCATCAGGAACTGGGAAAACATTAAGAGAATTAATTTTTTCTGCATTCTTAGCTAAATTTTTAGAACCTAAATCTATCATTTTAGCTAGAACTAGTCCATTGATTTTTTCCAATGCGCTACCTCCTATTTATTACTTACTTTAATGCCTTGAATAAAGATATTAACCTCATTCACTTTAGCACCTAGTGTTTTTTCTATTTGATATTTCACTGATGACTGAACATTACTAGCTATTTCAGATATTTTTGTTCCGTACATAACTATTATATATAAATCTATTACTAATTTATCTTCATCTTGTTTAACAACTATTCCTTTTGAATAATTTTCTTTTCCTAAGATTTCTATAATTCCATCTTTAACTTGATTCTTACTAGCCATACCAATTATACCGTAACAACTTACTGCTGTTCCACCTGCAACAGTTGAAATAACATCATCACTAATTGATACGTGACCTAGTTCATTATTTACTTCTAATACCATAATTTTTCCTCCTATTTAAAATAGACAAATGAACATACGAATAATTATACCTTTTTTAATAAAAAAATACAAGTAAAACATTGATTTATCTTTAATCAGAGCCTCTGTTTGTCCATAATATTAATAGTTTCTTTTATTTATTTCCTCGAATAAATTCTTTAGCGTGAATCATTAATGTTACAGCATCACAAACTGGCGTTTGAATATTATGTTTCTTACCTAATTTGGATATAGCTCCATTTAAATAATCTATTTCCGTTAATCTTCCATTTTTCATATCTTGATATAATGATGGGTAATGTAATCCTCCGGTACTAGGATCAAATAAGTTTTCAATATTATTTTCAACTAATTCTTGATTCACTTCCACACCTTCAGCTTTTCCAACAGCTGTAACTTCATTTAGTACTGCTCTAGTTAATTCTAAATTTTGTTTAAAACTTCCGTACTCACCAATATTACAATCTATCAGTGTACAATACGTATTCAATACACAGTTTAGTCCCGCTTTGTGCCAAATAGATTGGAATGTATTATCAGAATACTTCATATTTAATCCTGCTTTATTTAATCTATCTATTAAACCTTTAGTATCCTCGAGATTTTCTTCCTTAACTTGCTTTATTTCTATTTTCCCTGATCCATAAGCTTTAAGTACACCAGGTCCTCCCAAACCACTCGTCCATACTGTCACACCAATTAGAATATTCTCTTCTTTTACAAATTCTTTAAGAGTATCAACGTGCCCTAGTCCATTCAGTATACATATGATTTTTGTATTTTCATGCATAAGATGCTTTACCTTTGTTAACATACTTCTTAGTTGCATAGACTTTGTAGCTACAAAAACAACATCATACTTTCTTTGTGCATCCTCTGGATAGTACGTTGGAATATTATAATATCCTAGTTCCTTATCATCAATAATAACACGTAATCCATTATTTTTTATATTTTCAACGTGATCTTTCCAAGTATCAACAAAAGTAACATCTTCACCATTTTTAAATAGCAAATAGCCAAACCTCGATCCTAGAGCTCCTGCTCCCGCAAATAAAATTTTCATAATGAGCACTCCTTCACTTATATTTATAATTTAATTTTATAATTAGAAAACTTTTTTGTCAACCTATTCATAATAATTATTAAAACAAAAAAGAAGTTGATATAATGATCTGACCCCAAAAAGTTAGACTTAGGATAGCGTAGTAGTTGTAATGAC
>USNF01000037.1 GCA_900555985.1 uncultured Gemella sp. | reverse complement strand
GGTATGTACAAAGGTAGACAAGTTCTAGACGTTAAATAATTTAAATATTACCAAAAGCTTAAGGAGGTGTCCTTAAGCTTTATTTTATAACTAAAAAAGAGGTATGGTTAAGGCCATACCTCTTTTGCTTATTAATCTAAGTATCCTAATTTTTTAATTAATTCTGCAGTTAATACTGCTCCTCCAGCTGCCCCACGTAGTGTGTTGTGAGAAAGACCTACAAATTTGTAATCAAATAGGTTATCTTCACGAAGACGACCTACAGTAATTTGCATTCCTTTTTCGTTATCACGGTCTAGTACTGGTTGTGGACGATCGTTTTCTTCATAGTATTTAATGAATGGTGTTGGAGCTAGTGGTAGTTCATATTTAGAGATTTCAGGAACATGATTTTTAATTTTTTCAACTAAAGTTTCTAGTCCTGGGTTATTTTCTAAATTGAATGATACACAAGCAAGGTGTCCATCAAGTACTGGAACACGAATACATTGAGCAGAAAGTTTCATAGAATCAGTTGGAACGATTTTTCCATCTTTAACTTCACCAAAAATTTTAAGTGGTTCTTTTTCACTTTTTTCTTCTTCGCCACCAATATAAGGGATAATATTTTCTACCATTTCTGGCCATTCTTTGAATGTTTTACCACTTCCTGAGATAGCTTGGTAAGTACAAATAGATGCTTCTTTTATACCATATTCTTTTATTGCTTCAAATATTGGTACATAACTTTGGATAGAACAGTTAGGTTTAGTAACAATAAATCCTTTTTTTGTACCAAGACGTTCTCTTTGAGAAGGGATGACATCTAGGTGAGCTGAGTTAATTTCAGGGATAATCATAGGAATATCCTCTTTATTTCTATTTGCTGAGTTGTTAGAAACAACTACAACTTCATGTTTAGCATAATCTTCTTCTAGTTTAACTAGTGCTTCTTTGTCTAAGTTTATTGCACAAAATACCATATCAATATCTTTTGCTACTTCATCTATTTTGTATAAGTCTTCTACTACTAATTCTTTAGTATATTCTGGGATAGGTTGATCTAATTTCCAACGACTTTCCATTAAATCAGCATATTTTTTACCAGCAGAACGTGGAGATGCAGCTAATTTAACTACATCGAAATATGGGTGATTTTCTAATAATACTAATAAACGTTGACCTACCATTCCTGTTGCGCCTAATACGGCTACTTTTGATTTTTGCATAATTTTTTGCTCCTTTAATTTATGTGGAATTTTATTTATTATATTAGCTCTGATGGCTAAGTTATTTTTTAATTAATTTAGAACAACAGTTCCTTCTTTATCTACCTTTAGTAAGATTGCTTTCCAGTTATATTTTAATTTATCTAGCTCAGATTGAATTTTTTCAATATTATTTTCATCACTAACGATATTCATAAGTGTAGAACCACTACCTGAAATAAAGAATGCTGAGCTATCTATATTCTCACAGATATTTTTAACTTCTTCATATTCATGGATTATTACCTTTCTATATGGTTCATGTATTTTATCACCCATAACTTTTTTTAGAAGTGTTAAGTCATAAGTTTCAAATGCCTTAATAACTGAGCCAAGACGAGATAATGAGTATATAGCATCGTGCAGTTTAATATTTTCAGGCATAACTTTACGCGCTTCTTCTGTTGATGTTTCAAAGTCTGGGATAAGAGCTAAGAAGTTAAATCTTTTATCAACATCATATTTTACAGTTACTGCCTCTTTATTATCTGTTGTACAAGAAGAACTTAAGCTACCAAAGATTGCAGGTGAAACATTATCTGGATGACCTTCAATTTCGTTAGCAATAGTAAAAATTTCTTGTTTATCTATTGGAGTATCAGTTAATAAGTATGCTCCATATATTCCAGCGACAACACATGTAGAGCTACTACCTAAACCTCGACAGATTGGGACATCATTTTTTATAGAAATTCTAACACCTGAAATAGTTTTATTTAGTTTTTTTAATGTTGTTAGTAATGTTTGATACACTAAGTTATCTTCGTTAGAAAAACGTTCTTCGAATCCAACAAATTCTATACCTTTTTCTAGCTTTTCAAATTCGAAAGTAGTGTAGAGTGTAAGTGCGATACCTAAACTATCAAAACCACAACCAACATTAGCAGAAGTTGCAGGTACGCGAACATTTACCATTATAAATCACCTAATTTCTCTAAAATATATTTTTTCATTTCTGTTTTGTTAATAACATCTTTATGTCTAATTTCTTTTTTATCTAAGTCTTTTAAGTTTTCTGGTATAGCTACTTTTGTCTGTTCGTGAAGTTTATTCATAAGAGTAAACTCATCTTCACCTGTAGCATCATTTAAAGAAGTGTAGACACTCTCTGTAAATTTATATGGAGATGCAGTAGATAATACTACATTAACGTGTTCTTTATCTAAGTTATCTAATAACACCTTATATGCTACAGCAGTATGCGTATCTAATAAGTATGAATCTTTTTCATAAACTTTTTTAATTGTTTCTTTTGTATCTATATCATTTGCAAATCCAGTTTGGAATTTTTCTTGAATTTTATTAAGAATTTCTTTTGTTACTTCAAAACGGCCAGTTTCTTTCAAGTCCTTCATTAGACTAGCAACGTAAGAATTATCACAACCACTAACATAATAAAGTAATCTTTCTAAGTTGCTAGAGATTAGAATATCCATACTAGGTGAAACGGTTTTTAGAAAATCTCTATTTTTATTATATACGCCAGTTTTTAAGAAATCATATAAAACATTGTTATTGTTACTAGCACAGATAAGCTTATTAACTGGTAAACCAATTTGTTCAGCGTAGTAACCAGCTAAAATATTTCCAAAGTTACCAGTAGGTACAACAAAGTTTACTTTATCTCCTAATTTAATTTTATTAATATTTACTAATTCTAAATATGAAACTATGTAATAAACTACTTGAGGAATTAATCGTCCAATATTTATAGAATTAGCACTTGATAATTTAATGTTTTTAGTAAGTAATTCTTTTTTGAATTCTTCATCTACAAATAGCTCTTTAATACCACTCTGTGCGTCATCAAAGTTACCATGTATAGCACAAACTTTTGTATTTTTTCCTTCTTGAGTTTGCATTTGAGTTTTTTGAACTGTACTTACCCCGTCATTTGGATAAAATACCATTATCTTAGTTCTGTCTACATCTTTAAACCCTTCTAATGCAGCTTTTCCAGTATCACCACTGGTAGCTGTTAAAATTAATATATCATTTTTGTCATTAACTTTAGTAAGTGCTGTTTTTGTAAGCTGCGGTAATAGTGAAAGTCCCACATCTTTAAAAGCACTAGTAGGTCCATTAAATAATTCTAGAACATAGCTATCGGTAAGTTCAACAAGGGGAGTGATTTTCTCATTGGAGAATTTTCCTCTATATGCATTTTCAACACAGTTTTTAATTTCTTGTTCACTAAAATCAATGAATAGTTTTAATACTTCTTCAGCAACTTCATAATAATTTTTTCCAACTAAATTTTTAAGATCTAATTTATTTTTTCCTAAATCTCTTAAGACGAAAAGCCCACCTTCTTCACTTAAACCTTGAAGAATAGCTTCACTTGGATTTATTTTTCTATTTATATCACGTGTACTTTCGTAAATCATGTAAAATCTCCTTGCTTTATCGTTGTATATATGATACAATGTTCTTTATGAAAATACAAGTGTTTTTTACAAAAAGAACATAAAAAATTATACAACTATAATTTTACAACAAAATTTGCTGTAAAAACAGTGTAAATTAAAAAAAATCTCCTTTTTTCAAAAATTTATGATAAATATAGTTGAAAAGAAGATATATATTATTAAACATACTTAAAAATAAAAAGTGATAGGAGAAAAGTGAATGAAAGTAGCAATTTTGGGATACGGAACTGTTGGAAGTGGAGTTTATGAAATTATTACAAACGGTAAGAGTGAAGAATTAAAGAATATAGATGTAAAAAGTGTTTTTGCTAGAAATCGTGATAAAATGCACCTTTCTACTGATGATATAAATGAAATTATTAATGATAAAGAAATATCAGTAGTGGTTGAGTGTCTAGGTGGATTAAATCCTGCATATGAATTTATTAAGAGAAGTTTAGAGAGTGGGAAACATGTTGTTACTGCTAATAAGGCTGTTGCTGCAAAGTATTTAGATGAATTTGTTGCGTTAGCTAAGGAAAACAATGTTAAGTTTATTTTTGAAGCTAGTGTTGGTGGTGGTATTCCGTGGTTAGTAAATCTAGAAAGAACTAGACGTGTTGATGAGATTAAAAGAGTATATGGAATATTTAACGGAACTAGTAACTATATTTTAGATAATATGTATAGAAATGAACAAGAATTTGATTCTACTTTAAAAACAGCTCAAGATTTAGGATATGCAGAAGCGGATCCAAGTGCTGATATTGATGGAGGCGATGTTATTAATAAAATAATATTAAGTAATGCCTTAGCGTTCGATATTCATATCAAACCAGATTTCCCGACATATTCTATGAGAAATATAACAAAAAATGATATTGATTATTTGAAAAAATATGATTATGCTGTGAAATATATTGGTGAAACTAATGTTGCGGATGGTAAGTATGAAACTTCAGTAATGTTGTCTATTTTTGATAAAGGTTCTCAAGAGGCTGCGGTTGAATTAAATAATAATATAATTACATTAGACGGTTCATTTATAGGAGAGCTTAAGTTTTATGGACAAGGTGCTGGGAAGTTGCCAACAGGAAATGCGATAGTTCAAGATATAGTAGATATATATTTAAATATTCCAAGAAAAGATGTAGTAATAAAAAATGAATTAGTTAAATCAAATGAATTAACTAATAAAAAATATTTACTTCGTTCTTCTATTGAACTAACTGGAGAATTAATTGAAGATGTTGAAAAATATAAAAATGAGTTTTATATTAAAACTAAAGAAATATCATTAAATCAATTAAGTGAGTTAACTAAGGAATTAGAAGGGAAAGATGATAAATATTTAGTGGCTAAATTCCATTAATATTGGTAATAATTTTGGAAATGCATTGAAATATTTTCATATTAGATGTAATATATAACTAAGTAAAAATAATTATGGAAGAGGACAAATAATGGTTAGAGTAGCTAAGTTTGGTGGTAGTTCAGTAGCAAGTGCTGAACAATTTAGAAAAGTAAAAAATATAGTTGAGCTTGATGATTCAAGACGTTTTGTTGTAGTAAGTGCTGTAGGAAAAGCAAATAAAGATGATAATAAAGTAACAGACTTATTATATCTTTGTCATGCACACATTAAGTACAATATTAATTTTGATAATATCTTTAAGATGATTGAAGACAAATTCATTAATATAAAAAATGAATTAGGATTAAATTATGATATAGAAGGTGAGCTTGCTAAATTAAAAAGTGAGATAAAAAAAGGTATAGATGAGGAATACTTAGTAAGTCGTGGAGAGTATTTAACTGGTTTATTAATGGCGGAATATTTAGGGTATCACTTTGTAGATGCAAAAGATTTAATTTTCTATAACTACAATGGAGAAATAGATTATTTAAAAACACAAAATGCATTTGATAATATTATAAAAGAATATGATAGATTAATAATACCAGGATTTTATGGAAGTCGTCCAACTGGTGAAATCAAAATTATGACACGTGGTGGGGGAGATGTTAGTGGGGCAATTGTTGCGAATATAGCTGATGCAAGTGTTTATGAAAACTGGACAGATGTTTCAGGAATATTAATGGCTGATCCACGTATAATTGATAATCCTCGTGAGATAAAAGTAATTAGCTATACAGAATTACGTGAATTATCTTATATGGGGGCTAGTGTGTTACACGAAGAAGCTATTTTCCCTGTACGTGATAAAGATATTCCAATTCAAATACGTAATACTAATAACCCAACTGCTGAAGGAACTATTATTAGTGATAAAAAATATGCTAGTTCAGACCAGATTGTAACTGGAATAGCAGGTAAGAAAGATTTTTCTATTATAACAATTAAAAAACGCCATATGGCAAATGAAGTTGGATTAATAGCGAAAGCTCTAAAAATATTTGCAGCATTTAGTGTGAGTATTGAACATATTCCTAGTGGTATTGATTCATTTTCTGTAGTAGTAGAAACTAATAATGTAAGACCATTTATTCATGAGTTAGTGGCTAAAATTAAAGAAGAAATTGGTGCAGATGAAATAAACGTTACAAATGAAATAGCTCTTATCGCTACTGTAGGTGAAGCTATGAAAAATACACTAGGAGTTTCTGCAAGATTATTTGGAGCACTAGGGAAAGTTGGCGTTAATATAGCATTAATTTCTCAAACAAATGATGAAATAAATATTATTGTTGGTGTGCATAATAGAGATTACGAAAAAACTATAAAAACACTTTATGATGAATTTAAATAGTTAATTAAAAACTTTCTAACATTAACAATTTGTTAGAAAGTTTTTTAAAATTTTAATTATTGAAATTAAGGAGAAAATAATGAAAGTATTACAGATTTTATCTCATCCAGACTATGATAATAAAAAAAGAGTTTCGAATTTATTAGCGGAATTAGGTGAAAATGAATTAAGAAAAAGATTTAATGATATTAAAACATTAAATCTATATGCTCCAAGTTGCTATATTCCTACTATGGATAAACATATGTTTAACTATAGTAATAAAGAATTAACTGAACAGGAAGAAATTGATAAGAAAAGACAAGAAGAACTTCTTAATATTTGGAAAAACTCGGATTGTGTATTTATTTATATGCCATTACATAATTTTAATGTTGTTTCAAAATTTAAAGATTTTATAGATAATATTGTTATTGTTAATGAGACATTCAAATGTGAAGTAGAAACAATGGTAGGTTTAGATAATACAAATAAACAAGTTACTTTTGTTATTACTAGTGGTGGAGAATTTGATAGTCATATTCAATATGTTAATTTAGATTTTGCTGTCCAGTATGTTAGGGGAATCTTTAGTGTAATGGGAATTGATAAGGTTAAAATTATTCGTTCTCAAGGGCTAGATTTAGTTCATAATGATAAAGAAGCAATAGTACAACGAACAAAAGAAGAACTTACGGATTACATTAATACATTATAAAATAAAAAAATGAGCAAGTATATAACTGATGTGTACCCAAAATTCTGGACACATATATATTTATTTTAAACTTATGGATGTTATCCTGTAATTTACAGGAGGCATCCATTTTGTTTTTG
>USNF01000036.1 GCA_900555985.1 uncultured Gemella sp. | reverse complement strand
TTTTGAGTTCTATCTGCCATTAATAATACCATTACTTCGTATAGAACAGCACATAGAATACTGAATGACCATGAACCACCTGATACTATGTACCCTGTTGCTCCAGCTGCAATAAAGTGCCAGTAGTTCCAGATATCAATATCCAGTGTTTTAGTTAATTTTAATGCAATCATAATAACGTTTACTAATGCACAGATAGGAATTAATATTGCTGCTACAGGCGATGCCCAAGACCCCGCTGCTGCACCTGGCCAACCAACGTCAATTGTACTTAATGAAATACTATATTTTTCTACTAATTGTTCTGTAATAGGACCTAAGTTAGTAGTTAAAATACCAACAACTAGATTAATCCCTACAAAACCAATCCCTATAGTTAGAGCACTACGTACAGCCTTACCTACAGGCACTCTAAATATAATAGCTAATATAAATATCGCTATTGGTAAGATAACAGTAGGTCCTAACCCTAAAACGTAATTTGTTATTTCTAATAATTTTTGCATAAGCTTTCTCCTTTATTTATTTTTTTTAATTATTTTAAGTGACTTAAAATTTCTTCGTCTAATTCTTCTTCACCAATTCCCATAATATAATTAGTTGCGATTATACTAGGAATTGAATAAGTTGTCGGCAAAATTGTAGTTGATACAATTAAATCTGCTTCATTTTGTAATCCTGCAGCTTCCGCTATTTTAATTTGTTTTATATCTACATCAAGATTATGTTTTTTTACTAACTCCTCTACTTTAGATACCACAATTGTTGAAGTTGCTATTCCTGCACCACATGCTATTAATACTCTTTTTGTCATTTTCTTATATCTCCTTGTTTTTTATTATATTTAATATTTGTTTTTTGTCGTTACTTTGTAGTATATTGTTGTAAAAATCTTCATCAGCAAAGTTCCTTATAACACTCGATAAAACTTTTACTTGATTTTCATTTTTACTAATTAATAATAGTAAGAATACACTAACTTCCAAATCCTTAGAATTTGTTGCCATATCTCTAAAAAATACTTTGTTCTTAGGTTTAACAACAGCAATTGCATCTTTTTTTATAAATTTAGAATCAGTGTGAGGGATTGCTATACAGTATTTAGGAAATTCTAGTCCTGTAGGAAAAACTTTTTCTCTTTCTAAAACTGATTCTACGTAGCCTTCATTTATATATCCTTTAACATCTAACTCTTTAGCTACATTTTCTAGAACTTCAGAAAAATCACTTCCTTCTACTTCTAAATATATACTTTCTTCCGAAAATAATTCTTCTAGCATAAATTTACCTCCTTTATATATATTTTGAAATTTCTTCAAATTTATTTTTTTCACTTTTTAAAATTATAGTTCTTTTATTTTCAACAAGAAGGTTCTTTACAATATTTCGAGCCATATTCTTTGCCTCATTATCATCTTCTTTTACCAAAATAAATAATATATCATTTTTAAAATTATCAACACGAACTACTATATTCTCTTTTATGTTATTATTCTCTAGATGAGGTAAGTAAAAATTTGTATCGACTTTAATACAACCTAATTTTTCTCTATCTTCAAGATCTTTTAAAAAAATTTGCTTTGACATAATCCAAGAATTTTCTTCTAAATAGCCAGCTACATCGCTATACACGTCTTCTAATTTGCTTCTTCTGTCATTTCTAAAAACTTTAAATTTCATCGTTAATACCATATACCTTCCTGTTAATATTTTGAATGTCTTCTTCATTTAACATTACATTTACATAGACTACATTTTCTATATTTTCAAGTTTTACTGTGGAAACTATGAAATTTATTTTACTTAAATCATATCCTTTTAAATCTTTTGCTGATACTACATCTACTACTTCTATGTTCTCTAATTTATCCTCGATTCTTTTTTTCAAAAATAGAGATGTACCAAAACCGCTGTTACAAACAAGAATCACTTTAGTTTTTATACTTGGTAAATTTAATATTGACTCTATATATACCGTCAAATACGCTATTTCATCATCATTAATATCTTTTGATAAAATTTCTCTTGATAACACTTGAATCTCATTAAATTGGCTTCGATATTCTTCTTTTATTCTTTCAAGTAAGGGATTCTTTATTATAATTCCATATTTTAAACGTCTCAATAATGCCCTTATATGTAATTTAAATAGATAATATACATTATCACTTCCTGTAAAAATTACACCTTTTTTCTTAGAAATAGCTTGTAAAAATTTCTCAGTTATCTCTTCAACTTCTGTATCAACTTCTAAAACAATATCATTATTTAGATTTCCTACCCCTGTACTCACCAGATATTGATATATATAATAAATTTCATTTAAAGGTAAGTTAATTGAGAATTCATTTTCTATTTCAATAGCAATATTTTCTGCCTCGCGATAAAATTCTTTATCACTAATTTTAGGAATATCATTATCATCTAAGTAGTTTTCGCTATTTATTCTTTCTATTGCTATTAATATGTGGACAACTAAATTAATATAATATAAATCTCCTATAGTATAAGGTAAGTTGCGTTCATGTTTAGCTATGATTCTTTCCACTATTGCAATTTTTTTAGTATCAAATTTTGCAGATAATTCTTTTAATGTTTCTTTTTCTATTCGATCTGAATAGTATTCCTCTTTATTTTCACTAGATATAAAAGAATATTCACGAACTAAATACATTATCTTTTTTCTAATACTTTTTTCATCACCAACAATTCTTGTTCCTAGTCTATCTTTTTTTAAAATTAAATTATCACTTAATAGATTACTCTCAAGATAATTAAGGTCATTTACAATACTAGATTTTCCAACATAATACATTTCAGATAATTCATCTATTGAAGTATAATTTTTTGAATTTCGTAATAGATAATATAAGATTTTTACTCTTCTCTCTTCAACAGAATCTTTAGTAAAATACTTTTGAGAAGTACTAGTTAAAGGAAGATTTAAAAATTTAATTTTTACACCTTTTCCTTGTTTTTTAAACAGTTCTATATCTTTTACATTATCTATTATTTTTTCTATATCTCTATATGCTGTTTTTGTAGAAATGCCTAGTTTCTCTGCAATAATGTGTACAGGTAGATAATCTTCCGTATCGCTTAATATTTTTAATATTTCTATTTGTCGATTTTCTAACTCTTTCATTCCATTATCCCCCTACATTTTCATTATAATACGCTTTCAAACATAATAAAATACTATATTGTGTCTATAACGATATGGACATAAGTTTATTTATAACTATTATACACCAATTATAATTGTATTATTTTTTATAAAAGCGCTTTCTGGTAATGTTAAAAAAATAATTTTTCAATATTTTTTAAAATTGTATATTATGGACATTCTTTTATAAATTACTATTTTACTCTTCAAAATTCAAATAAAATTTACTTCCCTAGCCTTTTAATGCTATAATATTACTATATTATTTTACGAGGTGATTATATGTTTAGTTATATTGAAAAATTGTCAACAATTGATGATTTTAAAACATTTAAAGAAAAAAATGAAAAAGTAGTATTTGTCTTTTCTGCTCCATGGTGTCCAGATTGTGTAATGCTAGATAGATTTTTTGAAGAAACAGTAAATAAATTTAATGACATTAAATTTGTCTATGTTAATCGTGACGATTTCCCTGAGATCACAGAAGCTTTAGACGTTATGGGTATTCCTTCTTTTGTTGCATATAAAAACAATAAAGAAGTAAGTCGTTTTGTTTCTAAATTTTCAAAAACTCAACAAGAGGTTGAAGACTTTCTTTCAAACATATAAAAAAAAGCTTTGGATTTCTCCAAAGCTTTTAATTTTTATCTTAGATAATAAAGTGGCCCTAATATATTTCTTATATCTTCTTTCGATTCAAATTCTAATGTTAGTGCATCTTCTGCAGTTTTTATTTTATTATTTTCAGCCATTTCTTTTAAATCTGTCGGACATAAAGAAAATTCAAAAATTGGTGTTAATTTTAAATCAGAAGTAGGTATTATATTATAAATATCTTCTTCCTCTATTTTTTGACCTGCAAATATTTCTTTAGTACCTTTATCTACTTTAACTTTAACATTTTTATCTGCAGTAAAATAAGATAGTTTGTATCCTGCTCTAGGATATATAATAAGTTTATTATCTTTTGTTGAATCTCCTATACTATTATATTCATCAACTTCTAGTATATTTGAGTTGTTTTTTGCTAGTAAAATATTTCCTGTTTCTGTTTTAGAAAATTCTACTTTAAATATTTCTCTATACACTGCAGTAAACTCTAAATTTTTTCCTTTTTCTGTAACAACTGCACCAAGTTCATTAGTTTGTAATAATTTTTCTTTTGAAACTCTCTTAGTTTTTGAATCCTCTCCTACGATTAAATAATCGTCGTCAGCTCGCCAACCTAAAAACTCTCTTGATGTTTCACCTGTTGATGATGGTAGATTTATCATAGTATCTATTCTTGTATTTGCCAACATCTCTTGACCATCAGATAAGAACTTATCTATTCCTCTTCCATTAAAACGAACTGTTACCCAGTCAGATTCATTCTTCTTAAAGTAAATTTCTAGTACTGCATCTTTAGTAATATAATCACTATCTTTTACCACATTTTTATTAATTCTAAATACAGTTTCATAACCTGTACTTGGTTTTATTTTACTTCTTAGTTCTTTTAATAACTCTCCTACAGGTTTAACTTCACTCCATGTAAAATCTTTATCACTAACACTACTATCTACTCTACCAAAACGTTTATTATAATCATCTTGGCGAACACTTAATGTGTGTTGTTTTTCTTTATAATTTGCTTTTACAATAACACTATTATCAATTACTTCATCTTGTAAATTACTAATATCTTTAATTTTCTCATTAGTTTCTTTATCATAAAGTGTGTAGTTTTCTATATTGTACTTATCTTTTTCAAAATAACTTGTGTTTAATTCACTAAGTTTTTGACCAGTAAGTAATGTTTCTTCTTTTTTATCTTTTCCATTATCTAATACAACTTTCGTTTTAAAGACTGCTTTTATATTTTGCCCTTCTTTAATCTGTGTTGTATCATTTTGAGTTACTTTTTTATCATCTAAATAATAACCATCAAATATATAATCACTATTTTTATCAAATTCTTGTGGTAATTTTGTTTCTTTTACAAATTCACCGATAGTTGAGTTCTTTTTGACACTATATTCGGTATTTTTATCCTTAAATTTTGAAGGGAATGTTACCGATACTTTTTGCCAATATTCTTCATTTTTCGCAAGATCTAAAACTATTTCTTTAGCATTAAATGGTATTTCTAAATTATTAATATTATATTCTTGTCCATCCACAGTCACCTTTTCATTAGTGTATGAATAGTACTTGTCTGGCTTATGGTACTTCTCTAACTCATAAGGAATTACTAACACTTTTCCATCTTTAGGCTCATTAATCAATGTAACTGTTTTAGTAACAACTTTTTTGTCGCCTTCTTTCACGATTAAATTAATAGTTTTCTGAGTATAATATTCTTTACTAGTCTTAGAATATTTTGTATTTTCTATCTTACCATTGTTAATATCAAAACTCATAACATTCATTATTAAAGTTGTATTTGGCTTAATCGTATTTAATAAACTTCTATCAACAATTTTTCCACTACCACTTTTCTCTAGTTTTATTCTGAATAACTCGGTTGGGATTTTATTTTCATCAAGTGAATAAAATATCAGGAAATTTTGTGAATTTTTTTTATAACTTAGCAATTCTGCTGTATAATCCAATTCAGTAATATTTGGTGTAGAGATATTTTTATCTATAGTAGGAAGAGAATAATTTGATGTTTCAGGAATTATATCAAAATTAAACATATTTTTTTGGAATACAGTATCCATAACAGATGTATTATAATCTGTTATATAATCTGCCTTAGCTACATTATCATAGCCGACAATACTACTCATACATAAAAATGTTGTAATTATAGTTTTTTTCAAATTTATTCTCCTCCTTTCTTATTTCTACTTTATCGTAATAATTATTATATTATCTATAAATTTTTTCGTCAATTATTATAATAAAAATTGCTTAAATATAGCTAAAAATTACGTTATAAAAAACAGGGATTCTTGTAAGTATATATTAATTACTTGCAAAAACCCCTGTTGTATATTCTTTAAATGTTAACTATATTTCACTAATATTTTCTAACATTATTTGATCATTAGATATACTAACTTCATCATATTCGTAGTCATAATCGTCTGCAAAATCATACGAATACTCCTTGTAAAGGAACATCTCATTAGAGTAATCTAAAAACTCCTCATCTGGAGTGTTGAATTCTACCTCATTATAACTTTCATCAGCATAATCAGTTAAAATTTCATCTTCATAGTCTATTTCTGTATTGAAGTCCTGGGAATATTCATCATCTTGCGAGAACCTGGGATCTGGGGACTCCAAACTAGATAAGTTTATCGTATACATAAAAATCTCCTCTTTTTCCTTTATATTATATTTTTATTAATTATACAAAAAAAATTTAAAATTTACAAGCGAAAACTATGTATTTTTTAAAATAATTTTTCTTATTTCATTAAGTGCTTCAACGCTTGCTCTTGTGCGGATTAGCTCTCTATTTCCTACAAATTCTACCTCAGCTACCTGTATATCACCTTTATAATATGTAGCTATATATACCAAACCAACAGGTTTTCCACTTTCATCACTATTTGGTCCAGCAATCCCTGTAGTTGCAACGGCTATATCACTATTTAATCTTTTTGCAACACCTTGAACCATTTCTTTGGCTGTTTGTTCGCTCACTGCTCCATATTTTTCTAATGTTTCTTCTTTAACTCCTAAAGTAGACATTTTAGATTTATTTGAATAACAAACAATACTTTCTAATAATGAACTAGAGATTCCGCTTTTATCTACTAACATAGATGTTAGTTTTCCACCTGTCAATGATTCAGCAATCGAGATAGTTAATTCATTTTCTATTAATAATCCAGCTACTACATTGTGTAATTCTGTTTGACTAGCAGATATATCTTCTCCACCAACTAAATAGATTTTATCTCCTGCTATTTCTTCTATTTCTTTAAGTTGCGAATCTATCATTTTTTCACATTCATCAACAGTATCTGCACTTGCAGTTATTCGTAATAACACTTCACCTGTTTTTGCATAAAGTGCTAAAGTTGGATTATCTTGATTATCCAAAATATGTTTAATTTTTGTTTCAAGCAGTGATTCTCCTATTCCATAGAATCGCACATATTTTGAAACAAATTTTTTAGTGCTAAATTTTTGAAGATATGGTCTTACACTTTTCTCAAACATATCTTTCATTTCTCTAGGTGGGCCAGGCATTAATATAATTCTTTTATTTTCTTCTTCTAAAATTATACCTGGAGCTGTCCCACAAAAGTTTTCTAGTATAATTGCTCCATCAGGTATCATTGCTTGTTTTTTGTTATTATTAGTTACTGTACTCATTCCAGAACGTGCAATTCTTTCAAGTATTTTTACCCAAGAATATTCATGAAAATAAAAATCACGTCCAAAATATTCTGCTGCACATTCTTTTGTTATATCATCATCAGTAGGACCTAATCCTCCAGTAATTATAACAGTATCATTTTCTGAGAATGCTGTTTTTAAAGTATCTATTAATCTATCATGATTGTCACCAACAGTAGTATGACGATATACTCCTATACCTAATGCTGCTAATTCTTTTGATAAATAAGCAGTGTTAGTATTTACTATATCCCCTAATAATAATTCTGTTCCTACAGAAATTAGTTCAACTCTCATTAATTATTCCTCCATTCAAGTATAAAATTCCTATTTTTTTAATTAAAAAGAAATTTTATTAACCACTAATTATATTCTACATCAATGAGAAAAAAAAATAAAGACCATTGTACCGACCCCAAAAAGTTAGACCAAAAAATCTAACTTTTTGGAGGTCGGTA
>USNF01000035.1 GCA_900555985.1 uncultured Gemella sp. | reverse complement strand
TTATATCTGTGTATAAGTTTTCCATATACATTATTTTGTTTATCACTACTTTAATAGAATTTTTTATTTTATTAGATACTAGTTATTTTAAAATAATAACAGGTATAAAGATAAAATATCTTTATTATATGTTAATTGTTTTTTCTATAGTAATGTTTATTTTTAAAAGTAATATTAATATAACTTATGTACTTATATTTTATTTTGTTTATTATTTATTAATCACAGTAGTGCTTCTTAATTATAATTTATTTGTAATAGAGGAGAGTAAATCTATTAAAGATGGAGTAACAGATATTTCCTTATATAGTAATTTATCTAAATTGCTAGGGTTTTCTTTAGGAAGTTATATATATAAGGTAAATATCGAGGAGTATTTAATTGTATTTATAATTGTGTTTGTTTTATTTTCAAGTTTGAAAATAAATAATTTTAAAAATAAAACTGAGAAAAATTCTGAAAGATTAGTTTTTAATGATTTAAAAAGAAAATATATTATTGTTAATACAGCGTTATTATCGGGAACAGCAGTGTTTTTTATACCAATGTTTATAAAGCAATTAGCGACTAGAAATCTAATACAATATTCTAGTATTGTATTCTTTATACCAGGACTAACAGTAGTCTTATTTTTAATACTTACTAAGAAATATGAGATAAATTTAAATAATATACTTATATCTTACATAATTTTGGATATAGTATTCTTTATATTTGTTATATGTAAGGTATTTTTACCATTACAAGTGATATTATTATCTTTAATAGTAGCCTTAGGAGTATCAATCAGTATAAGATTAAGGACTAATTTTATAAAAATTAATGACAAAGAATATAGAAAAAGTATATTACAAATTTTTAGAATAAGTGCACCGTTATTTACTATCATTTTAAGTTTAATAGGATTGTACTTAGAAAATATTGCTTATTATATTTTGTTAATAAATATATTGTCAGCTGTTCATGTATTATATGTAAATTTAAGAAATAATAAAGTGATTTTATAAGATTAGACTCTATAGAGAAAACATAGGTAAAGAATTAAAGTAGATGAGGTGGGATAATATGATGAAAAATATTTTAGAAGTCATAACATTAAATAAATTAAAATTGAGCATTATGTTTATTTTAACATTAATAGTTTCTATAGGAACTGTTTATGTCGTGTATGCTCGTGTTGATATCGTTAATACAGTAGTGTATAAAACTGGATCATTGTGGTATAAAGTAGCTATTATTATATGTATTTTAATAACTGTAGAATTATTAAGGGCTTGGTTAAAAATCATAGTTGCTCAGTTAATTAGATTGTGGAAAATATATTTAGGAGATAGAATTAGTGAAAATATAGAGAATATGCCCCAATCTGATTTCAATAAAGTAGACTCAGGGGAGCATATGGCAAAGTATACATATCAATTAGAATTATTATCTACATATTTATTCTCGCCGCTAACTAGTTTGCTAAGCTCTATTGTATTATTTATATCATCGGTAGTTTTCTTGTGGATGATAAATTGGAAGTTTGTTATTTTTGCCATAGTATCATCAGGTGCAATGTTTTTAATAAGTGGAAAATTTGGTAATAAGATTAGAGTAGGTTATACAAACTTATCGATATTAACTGGTAAGTTTTCAGGTGTTTTAAAAGAATATATAAGTGGCTATGAAGATTTAAAGAATATTGGAAGAATAAAACTATTTTCAAAAAATGTTAAGTCTAGTCAGAGTCAAAAAGAAGATCAACAGTATAATATTTCTAAGCTAATGGCGTTTGGTGAACTAACTTTACAAAGTATAGAAAAGCTATTTGAACTGTTAATTTTTATCTTCGCTGTTTATTTAGTTTTGAGAAACGAATTAAGTATTGGAGCAATAGCCTCAGTGTCTACTATATTAGGAATATATCTTACATCTACTGGTCAGCTAGTTGATTTATATATCAAAGTAATTGGGACAAAAGATATATTAGATAGTGTTGTAAAAAAATCAACTGCTAAGGAAACAAAGTATCCTCATGTTAAAGAAAAAATAGAATTTAAAAACTTTAATTACAGTTTTGGTGATAATCATGTTATTAAGGATTTTAACTTCAATATAAATAAAGGTGGTAAATACGCTATAATCGGTAAAAGTGGTTCTGGGAAATCAACTTTAATCAAACTTCTTCTAGGGAAATTACGCTCTGATACTGATAAAGTGTTAATAGATAGTGTTCCTTTTGAAATACAAGATGATATCAATTTTTCAAATGAAATAGGTTATGTAAGTCAACAAACTTCTATCTTTACAGGTTCTATACGATATAATATTACTTTAGATGAAGATTTTTCAGATGAGGAAATATGGAATGTTCTAAAAAAAGTGTGCCTAGATGATAGGGTTAAAAGCTTAGATAATGGTTTAGATCATGAGCTAGAAAATATGGGAGGAATATTATCTGGTGGTGAAAAGCAAAGATTAGTTCTTGCTAGAGTATTAATTAGAGACTATCCAATTTTAATTTTAGATGAAGCAACATCAGCATTAGACGAAAAAACCGCAATACGTATAGAAAATAACATCTTAGCTGATAATCAACTTACCTTAATAATGATTTCTCATCATATACAAGAAGAAATTAAGCAACAATTAACAGAATGTGTTGAGCTAAAAGTTTAAATATATTTTGTAGAATAAAATAAAGAGTTAGAATTTTTGATATATTTATAAAACTTTGGAGATATATCATATATTCTAGCTCTTTTTATGTTATTTTTTATTTATATGGAATAATAATTAAAATTTTGATATAATATTGAGAATGTATAGTCAAGAAATAATTAAATACTCTTGTATAATTAGATATATGGAAGGATACTTTATATGTATAAATTAATAGTTACAGATATAGATGATACACTGGTAAATAGTAATAATGAGATTTCTCAAAAAAATAGAGAGATTATTGAAAAATGTAAAGAACAAGATATAAAAGTCATTTTAGCATCTGGTCGACCAGATTTTGGTATGATGAAAATCGTCGAAGACTTAAAATTAGATAGTTATGATAATTATTTATTATCATTTAATGGAGCTAGAATAGCTAACTTAAAAACTGGAGAAGTTGTTTATGAAAAATTCTTATCTCCAGAGAGAATAAAATTTTTAATAGATGTTGCTTTGGATAATGATTGTGATATTCTTACTTATCAAGGAGGGAAAGTTCTTACAAATCGTGATAATGAATATGCACAAATTGAATCTGGTTTAGTAAGTGCAGAGTTAGTAGTTCGTGAAAATATGAAAGAAGATATAAAAGAAGGTGCAGCCAAAGTAATAATTTTAAAACATCCTGATGAAGCAGCAAAAATTAAAGATAAGTTAGCTAAAGAGTTAGGTGATGAATATGAGGTAGCTATGTCTAAACCGTTCTTTATCGAAGTTAATGATAAAGGTATTTCTAAAGGAGCATCTTTAGATTCATTATGTAAAAAACTAGGATTGACTAACGAAAATGTTATGGCTCTTGGAGATGGACTAAACGATCTTAGTATGATTGAGTTTGCTGGATTAGGTGTTGCTGTTGAAAATGGTAATAGTATTTTAAAAGAAGCGGCAGATTTTATTTCAAAAAGTAATGATGAAGATGGTTTTGCATATGCAATTGAGAAGTTTGTATTAAATAAATAGAATAGGGTGCTAATAAGCAACCTTTCTTCTAGAAAGAGGGTAATAATGAAAGTTACATTAATATGTGTTGGTAAAGTCAAGGAAAAGTTTTATCGAGATGCTATTAAAGAATATGAAAAACGTTTAGGTGCATATATTAAGCTAAATACAATTGAAATTAATGACGAAAAAGTAAAAGTAGAAAATGATTCTGAAATAGCACTAGCAATGGAAAAAGAAGGTAACAATATTCTTTCAAAAATTAAAGATACACAATATGTTATTACGCTAGAGATTTTAGGTAAGAGTATTTCTAGTGAGCAATTTGCTGCTAAGATAGATAATTTGATGTTAACTGGTAAAAGTGATGTTGTATTAGTAATTGGTGGAAGTTACGGACTTTCTGATAGTGTTAAGAAAAGAAGTGATTATGCACTATCTTTTAGTAAGATGACTTTTCCTCATCAAATGATGAGAGTAGTGCTGTTGGAACAAGTGTATAGAGCTTATCGAATAATAACTGGTGCTAGTTATCATAAATAGTAGTAAGAGGAAGGGGGATTTGTATGATAGATTATTCTGATTATATAAGTGCATTTTTTATCTGGTACGTACCAATGGTAATTTTTACGTTTTTTGTTTTTGATATTTTAGGAGTAAAGAAAATTTTTTCGTTAATTCCTATTTATAATGTTTATAAATTACTTGATGAATATCAAGGTAGAGTTTGGAAAAAACACTGGGGTGTGTTTTATGTAATAATTATTATTTTTCCTATTTTGTATTTATTCGAGCCGAGAACGATATTTATTTTAGAAGCTATGATATTTATACTATTACCTATATCAATTATTTTAAGTTTTTTGGTAATTTTTATTATTTTTCTATTTTTGGTAGTAATATATATACCATTGTTAAGAAATAAAATCTTAAAATCTACTCTAATTCTTAATATTTTGTTACATATATTAATATTTATTTTTATATTTGTTGATAGTATTTATATAACAGTATTAATTACATTTTTTAATTATTTCTACGCATTTGTTGCATTTGATACTTGGAGAAAAGTTAAGAGTGGAAAATATGTTGTTTATGAAAAGTTAGATTACTCAAAATTAAGTAGTAGTGATATAAAAACAGAGTTAGCATCAAGAGGAAGAGTATTGGTTTTTCCTGTAGAACAAACAGAAGAACCTGAACCAAAAACTGAACTAAACGAAGAAAAAGAACAATTAGAAAAATTGAATTAAGTAACTAATATTTAATTTAAGTAAAATCTTTCTAGAGTGTATTAATAAATAATACAGTTTAGAAAGATTTTTTATTTTTTGTAAGATATTTTATATGAAACTTAATAAATCTGTATATTAAATATAAATTTTTAAAATGTAAGTTCCTAATAATCATAAAATGTCAGAAAATATAACAAATATTTATAGAATCTGGTATATTCAAGTATAATTGGGTATAAAGTTACTTGAAAAGAGGTTTTCGTATTTTATGGATAGATTTTTAGAATTATTAACTAACCTAAATGATTTTATGTGGACATATTTTTTAATAGGGTTAGTTATAGTTACTGGTATATATTTTACATTTAGTACCAAGTTTGTACAATTTACATATATAAAAGAAATGTTTAGGCTTATCACTGAAAAGCCTAAAGCAGGAAAAGATGGAGAACAAAAAGGTGTATCTGCATTCCAAGCATTTACTATATCAGCAGCGTCTCGTGTTGGAACAGGTACTATTGCTGGTGTGGCAATTGCGATTGCTATGGGTGGACCTGGTTCGGTATTTTGGATGTGGGTTATGGCTCTATTTGGAGGAGCATCATCATTTGCTGAGTCTACATTAGCTCAAGTATACAAAGTTCGTGATAGAAAAGGTGTTTATCGTGGGGGACCAGCCTACTATATGGAAAAAGGTCTAGGACAAAAATGGATGGGTGTGCTATTTGCGATTGTTATTTCGATAACATATGGTATAGCTTTTAACTCAGTTCAAACAAATACGATTGCTCAAGCTTTACAAGTTTACGATATTAATCCAAGAGTAGCAGGTATTGCACTATTAGTATTAACGGTATTTGTAGTATTTGGTGGTGTAACTAAAGTTGTAAAAATTACTCAATGGCTAGTTCCTGTAATGGCAGTTTTATATTTATTTATTGTACTAGTTATTATGATACTAAATTTTGATAAATTACCTGGAATTTTAGCACAAATAGTTAAATCTGCATTTGGACTTGAACAAGTTGGTGGTGGTGTAATAGGGATGGGAACATCTATATTACTAGGTATTAAACGTGGTATGTTTACCAATGAAGCTGGATTAGGGTCAACACCTAACGCTGCAGCAACTGCGGATAGTACACACCCTGCAAAACAAGGTTTTATTCAAACTTTAGGAGTATATTTTGATACTTGTCTAGTTTGTACAGCGACAGCATTTTTAATTTTATTATACCCTGGTCTTGAATATGGAGCTGGGAAAATGCAAGGTATCCAATTAACTCAAGCAGCACTTACTTCACAAATTGGAAGTATTGGTACTATATTCTTAATCATTGCTATTTTCTTATTTGGATATAGTTCAGTTATTGGTAACTACTACTACGGTGAAACAAATATTCAATACTTACTACCTAAAAAATGGGCAGTTAATATATACAGAGTTATAGTTTGTATATTCGTTTATGTTGGTAGTGTTATGGATTTAAATATAGTTTGGGGATTCGCTGATGTTACAATGGGACTAATGAGTTTACTGAACTTAATAGCTATTATAGGTTTATCTGGTGTAGTTTATGTAGTGCTAAAAGACTATGTAAAACAACATAAGCAAGGTAAAGATCCAGAATTTTATTTAGATAACTTACCGATAAAAATTAATAATGCTACAGCATGGAAAAATAAGAAAGAAAAATAATATTAGGAAAAGTAGTTTATTTATTAAACTACTTTTTTAATATATTATACAAAATAATAATTAATATCTATTTCTTTAAAGTATTTATAATAACCTGAATTTAGGTTGTAAATTGACGTAAAACATTTTAATTAGTATAATAAAATAACTATTAATAATGTAGAGGTGTTTGTTATGTTAAAGAAATTTAATGATAAGTTTAATAGTTTACCGAAAGGGGTTCAATTTGTTTTAGCTATTGGAGCTGCAGCAGCAGGTGCGTATATTGGTTATACTTTAGCTTACAATTTAGTAACAAGCTTATTAAAATAAGAGTATTTATACCATATTAACTATAAACAAGGTGAGTATTAAGGTTAGTGTTCACCTTTTCTTATTGTGATTTTTTATAAAGTACTTGATTATTGTTAGAATATATGATAATATATTAAACATATTTTAATTATAAAATATATGCGATGAGCCGATAAGTAGAAGTTCTTGCGTACCGTAGGATACAGAAAAGAAATCAGTGGTTGAGAGATTTCTCCTAGGCAGGACTTTGAAGTAGCCGGTGAGCATTTAGAGTGAAAGTAAGTAGCTTTAAACGTGGTTAGAGCGTTAATCTTATTAAGTGCTAATTAATAATTAGAATAAAGGTGGTACCACGGAAACTTTCGTCCTTGTTAGATAGGATGGAGGTTATTTTTTTTTATCTAAAATTTGATTTATTTTTAAATAGGTAATAAGATA
The DNA here is from genome assembly GCA_900555985.1 of uncultured Gemella sp. GTDB lineage: Bacteria > Bacillota > Bacilli > Staphylococcales > Gemellaceae > Gemella. The sequence goes on along the minus strand of USNF01000035.1, from coordinate 1,376 downwards.
AAGAAAAATCACCAACTAAGTAAATTGAAATAATAAAACTAATAATAATACCTAAGGAGGAAAAGTCATGACTGAAATGTCTACAAAATATAATCCAACTCAAGTAGAACATAATCGCTATAACTGGTGGTTAGAAAAAGAAGTATTTAAAGCAGATAATAAAAGCAAGAAAAATCCATATACAATAGTAATTCCACCACCAAACGTAACAGGTAAATTACATATTGGACATGCTTGGGACACAACATTACAAGACATGTTAACAAGATATAAAAGATTAAAAGGTTTTGATGTACTTTATCTTCCTGGTATGGACCATGCGGGTATTTCTACTCAAGCAAAAGTAGAAGCAAAAATGCGTGAAGAAGGACTTAGCCGTTATGATTTAGGACGTGAGAAATTCTTAGAACGTGCATGGGAATGGAAAGAAGAATATGCAGGATATATTCGTGAACAATGGGCAAAACTTGGATTAGGACTAGATTATACTAGAGAAAGATTTACTCTAGATGAGGTATTAAATAAAGCTGTAACAAAAATTTTCGTAGACCACTACAATAATGGAACAATCTATCGCGGTGAGAAAATTATTAACTGGGATCCAGTTCAAAAGACAGCTTTATCAAACATCGAAGTAATTCACAAAGATGTAGAAGGTGCATTCTATCACTTAAAATATTTCTTAGCTGATGGTAGCGGTGATTACTTAGAAGTTGCAACTACAAGACCTGAAACATTATTTGGTGATACTGCAGTAGCTGTTCATCCAGATGATGAAAGATATCAAAAATATATTGGAAAAACAGTATTACTTCCGGTAACAAATAAAGAAATTCCTGTTATTGCAGATGAATATGTAGAAAAAGATTTTGGAAGTGGTGTAGTTAAAATCACTCCAGCACATGATCCAAATGACTTTGAAGTAGGGGAACGCCATAATCTAGAACGCATTATTGTTATGGATGAAGGTGCTGTTATGAATGAACATGCTGATAAATATAACGGTATGGATCGTTTTGAATGTCGTAAAGCATTAATAGCTGACCTACAAGAAAGTGGAGTTTGCTTCAAAATTGAAAAACACCTACACTCAGTAGGACACTCTGAACGTAGTGGAGCAGTAGTAGAACCATATCTTTCTAAACAATGGTTTGTTGCTATGAAACCACTAGCGGACAAAGTATTAGAAAATCAAAAAGATGAAAATGGAAAAGTTAATTTCTATCCACCACGTTTCGAACATACATTAAATACATGGATGGAAAATATCCAAGATTGGTGTATTTCTCGTCAACTTTGGTGGGGGCACCGTATTCCAGCTTGGTATCACAAAGAAACTGGTGAAGTTTATGTTGATGTAAACCCACCAAAAGATA
>USNF01000034.1 GCA_900555985.1 uncultured Gemella sp. | reverse complement strand
CAAATTCTTTTTGACCTTTTTTGACCTTAAATAAATTATAGCATGTTTGACCTTTTTTGACAATAGTTTTTTTAAAAAAATTTAAAAAAAATTAAAAAAAATAAAATAGCTATTATATCAATAACTATAATATATATTTTAACTTAGATTAATAAAATCACTCTAATTTTATTTAACTATATATTATTTAAAATATACATACTTGAAAATTTTTATTAGTTTACACTGCTTTTCAAAAAAATATTAACTTAGTATATACTTAATCATACCTGCTCCAATTGTATCTATATAAGCAATTATAGATTCTAACAAAATATAAACTTAATTATAAATACTACCGATAATTATAATTTCATGAAAACTAAATGCAAAACTCTTGAATCTTATTTCAATATGTTGTATTGTAAACATTGGAGGTAACTTATGACAAAACAAAAAATTAATCGTATAGTAGGCTCAATTGGAGCATTTATTGGGATTTTTGTATTTATTGCTTACATCCCACAAATTATTTCGAACTTACATGGTGTTAAAGCTCAGCCTTTCCAACCATTATTTGCGGCAGTTTCTTGCCTAATTTGGGTTATCTATGGTTGGACAAAAGAACCTAAAAAAGACTGGATTTTAATTATTCCTAATGCAGCAGGTGTTGTATTAGGTGGACTAACGTTCCTAACTTCACTATAATAATAGAACTAACAATAACCATTCCTAAAAAGGATGGTTATTTTTGATTTTACATTTTATTCCTTAAATTAATATAAGCACTATCTATATACTATAGCGTACATAAACAGTGCTTATATTTTTATTTTAATTATTTTTTATTAACAAATCCATTTTTCTCTAATAGCTCTTTTGTTACAGCTTCTATTCCTGAAGGTTTAGCATAGAAGTCTGCGAATTTCTTAGTCCATGTTTTAGTTTCACGAGCTTCCGCAAAGTCAATCATAGTTTGACGATATGCTTTTAATACTTCTTCATTAGATTTTGGAAACTCATTGTATCCAACGTTAGCTTCGTGTGGTAGTCTTTGTTTAACTTTTTCTGTAGATTTTTCTTCATCAATTACACCAATACTTAATCCACATAAGAACAATGCATTTTCTGGAATATTTAATAATTCAGAAATACCTTTAGCAAATCCTCTCACTCCACCACAAAATACTATACCATATCCTAATGATTCAGCAGCTAATGCAGCATTTTGCATCGCAATACCAACATCCATAGAACCAATTAATAGAGGTTCATATTGATTAGAAATATCAAACTCTCCACCTTCAATATCAAATGATAATTTAATATTGCTGTAGTCTAGGCAGTATATTAAGAATGCTGCAGAACTTTCGATGTGAGCAGCATTACCTGGAGCTTGTTCTCTAATTAAATCAGCAATTTTTTGTTTTGTTTCCCCTGTTGTAGCAATAATGCTGTAGTGTTGACCATTCATCCAGCTAGATGCTTGTTTAGAACATTCAATAATTTGATCTAAATGTTCTTTTGGTAATTCATTACCTTTTACAAAACTTCTTCTTGTACGATGGTTCATCATTGTTTCTATTACTTTGTTCATACTTTACCTCCATGGTTAAATGAATTATTTGTTGTGTTGATAATTATATTATAACGCGAAAATATATTAATGGAAAGTAAAATTATTATAAAGAAATCCTCATCAAAATTTGATGAGGAAAATTTAATATTTATTTTACAGCAAACTCTTGGCTACCTAATTCAATTCCACCTATACCTTTATAGGCTGTGCTTAAAGAAAAGATAAAATTTTTCTAATTTATAAATTTAAGTTTTAATCAACTTTTATCCACCTAGTTACCATATCCCTATCCCATTCTGTTGTTTTAATACCTACATCGGAATCTTTACACATTTCTAATAGTAGCAGAAATAAATTTTCATCAGAACGTTCATATATAATTTTTTTATATGCTTTTAACACTTCTTTATTATCACCAAACATAATTGGAACCTGTCCTAACAAATAACTTAATTCCCATTCTGTTATTTGTTCTTTTCTACCATTTCCTAATTGGTATCTATATCCATATACTTTTCTTACAAATTCCCTCTTAGCTTCTTTTCTTAAACTAGATCTTTGTACTTTATTAGTAATCAAAATCGTTATTATACTTGTTATAATTCCCGTAGCTAAAACTTTTAAAATATCATAAATCATATTAATCCTCCATTTCTTTTAATTTTTGTTTCTAAACAATTTATATGAATCTTCAAATTCTCTCATTATCTCTTTAACTTTATCTTCTGTATTAGCTAACCTCATTTTTCTTGAAAATTCACTATCAAAATAAATATATTTCTTCTCCTTTAAACCACATGACATTAATAATTCTCTTCTTTTTAGTTTATTTATGTATTTTTTATCATTTTCATTTTCCCAGACAAAATAACCTTGAATCTTATAACATATTTTTTCATAATAATTTAATATTATAAAAATATAATATAGAGGGCAACATAGAATTGAATATATAAATGGAATTAAAAATTTAAACCAAGTTTCCTGTGTCAAAAGAAGATTAAAACTTTTATATAATTCTACTAGAATATAAACAAAAAAGATAAAATTTAACAATGAAAGAATTTTCTTTAATACATTTTCTGCCGTTCTATATTCAAAGCTTGTTTGTGAGATTAAATAAAGAAAATTTATAAATATAAATATCCCGATTAAAATAAACTCTAAACAATAACTTAATGTTAATTCACTTATTATAAATTCAATTAATGCAGAAACAGTAACATTAGCTAATATTATTTTCTTAAAAGAAAATTTTTCTTTTTTACTATCAAATATATTTATTGTGGAAACTACACATGAAAATACAATTCAAAATACTATGTCTTTAATATATATATTATTCCAATATCTACTATATGATAAAATTATTATTATAAATATATTATACAAGAGTATTGTTATCCATAGTATATTTAGTTTTTTATTAAAGAGACTTTTAAGTATATCTAACAAATTAACTTTTAATTTAAAAATAGTAAAACATAGATAAATAATAGTCCAAGTTACAATTGCCAATTCTCTAGATGAAAGTATATCCATTCAATCACCTCTATATGTAGTTTAATTTGAAGTTTGTTAACTTTATTTTTTATTATCTTAAACTGCTTCCTGTGGAAAAGCTACAAACCATGCTGTGATTGGACTAATATCTTTTTCTGTTTTATTAGTAGTTTCATACCAAAAAGCAATAACAGGAGCATCACCATATTCATTACCTTCTTCACCTACTGGTATTACTTTATATTTTGTAATTTTTAAATCAATGTCTTCCATTGATACTTTTCCATCTTTAAAAGTATATTCACTTGTTCTACTAGTTGAATTTACTTTATCCTTTTCAGTTTCATTAGAAACTAGATTTTCCTTTTTTTCTTCTTTCATAGTAGAGCAACCGCTAATTATAATACTGGTTGTCAATAAACTTAATAATAATTTATTTTTCATAATAATTCTTCTTTATAATCACTTTGTTATGTAAACTAATATTTTCATATAATTACTCATGAATTATATCTATAATATTTCTATTTATCTTTCATAACTACATATATTTTAATTATATAAAATAATAAATTCTTTTTCAATATTTTATTTATTATATTAAAAATTTTTTATTTATATTATTATAAATCTATGTTATAATAATTATAGGAATATAATATATAATTTTAAGGGTAATCTTCAAAGTATTATTCCTATTAGCAAGAAGACTTAGTTCCCCATTTAAACTAAGTCTTCTTTTTTTTATTATTCTTTTATTTTTCTTACTTCTTATTTATATTGCTATAAAATCATCTTTTTTGCTGATTTCTATTTCATAAACTTAACTATTTTTCCTTCTTCTTTATATACTTTCACTGCAATAGCTACTCTTTCAAAATCTCGTTTTAAGCTATATGAATATATATCTCTAAATAATCTATAACCTAGTTTTTTATTTACCGCAAAGGCAAGATTATATATTTCAAGTAATTCCATAGAGTCGAAGTTTTCGTGGGCTTTTACTACGTCTACCAATGTATCGTCACTGTGTTCTCTAACTGCTTTTTCTAATCTATCATTACGAAACTCAGATTTTTCAATAGCGTATTTAAATCGTTCACGAGATACTTTTGAAAAATCACTTATTAGTGTTTCGTAGTCTAAATCATCGAATAGTTCATATCCTAATTTTTCATTTATTTCATTTGCTGTTGCTATGAGTTCTTCCTCGCTTATGCCACGTAAGTCCCATACACTTTTCGTAACTGAATCCAATACTTCACTATTATTACCTTGTATCGCTTTTTTAAGTAATTCTTCTTTCATAATGTCTCCTTGTCTTTAGATAAAAACCTATTTATACCTTCTTAATAATCACTTCTATCATTATATATTATTATACTTTCGCTAGCAATATCTTATATTCAATATTTCTTTATTTATCTTCTTTCTCTACCTTGACACTATATTTATTTTGTTTTATAATTAATTTGTAAAGTTATAACTTGACAAATTTTATAAAGGAGGTCTAATATGTTTTCAAAAGATAGATTACAGGCACTTAGAAAAAAACATAATATATCGCAAACAGCTATTGCCGAGCATCTTGGTGTTACTCGTTCAGCGTATAACGGTTGGGAAAAAGGTAAATTTATACCTAATAAAAAGAATTTAGAAGAACTAGCCGACTATTTTAATGTTGAGACTAGTTACTTTGAATCAGAATACGAAATAGTCAACAGATACTTACAGCTAAATGATATTAACAAACAAAAACTTCTGAAAGTAGCCAATGAGTTATATTTTTCTCAGTTATATAAATACCGTGTCCATGCAAAATTATCTGCTGGTCTAGGTAACTACTATGATGAGAATTATGAATTCGATACTGTTTATTTTAATAATGAATACGACTATGATATCGCCTCTTGGATAGACGGGGATTCTATGGAACCTAAGTATCATAATGGCGATGTAGCTCTTATTAAGAAAACTGGTTTTGACTATGATGGCTTAATATATGCCGTAGTATATAATGAAGAAACTTATATTAAAAAAGTCTATATTGAAGAAGATAAAGTTCGCTTAGTATCGTTAAATGATAAATACGATGATATTATTGCACCTATCGATGAAGTAAGAATAGTAGGATTAGTCACTAAAAGCTTTAGACCTATTAGCGAGGTGTAGCTATGGGAATTATCGATTACACATTAGAACCTCATTCTGATATTGCTTTTATCGATATGAAGTCTTTTTACGCCAGTGTTGAGTGTGTAGAACGTGGCTTAAATCCCCTGACTACTTCACTTTGTGTTATGAGTCGTGCTGATAACTGCAATGGTTTAATACTTGCGAGTTCACCTGTTTTCAAAGAAGTATTTGGTAAAAATAATGTTGGACGTAGCTACGACCTACCTTTTAATATTAAAGATAGAAGTTTTTCTTATTACAATGCTAGACGTTTTGATATGAAAATTACCCCTGAATATATCCAACACGTAGAGTCTTGGGCGAAAAAAACACTTATAGTTCCTCCTAGAATGAACTTGTATATTGAAAAGAACATTCAGATATTAAATGTTCTAAAAGACTATGTCCCTGACGAGGATATTCATCCCTACTCTATCGATGAAGGTTTTATCGATTTAACACAATCATTAAACTATTTTGTAAAAGATAATACTAAGTCTAGACGTGAAAAGTTGGATATTATCTGCGCAAAAATTCAGCGTGACATTTGGAAAAAAACTGGTGTTTTCTCTACTATTGGTATGAGCAATGCCAATCCCTTACTCGCCAAGTTGGCGCTTGATAATGAAGCTAAAAAAACTAAGACTATGCGAGCTAATTGGTCTTATGAAGATGTTGAAACTAAAGTTTGGAATATAAAATCTCTTACTGATTTTTGGGGAATTGGTTCAAGAACTGAAAAAAGATTAAATAAATTAAAAATATATTCTATACGTGATTTAGCAAATGCTAATCCGGATATTCTTAAAAAGGAATTTGGTATTATTGGTGTACAACTTTGGTTTCACGCTAATGGTGTTGATGAAAGTAAGCCTTCTGTTCCTTATAAACCAAAATCAAAGGGACTTGGAAATTCGCAAGTTTTACCTAAAGATTACACCATTAAGTCACAAATAGAACTAGTATTATCAGAAATGGCTGAACAAGTAGCTATAAGATTAAGACGTGCTAGAAAAAAAGCTAAGTCAGTACATATAACTATCAGTTATAGTCGCATAGAAGAAAAAAGACCTCTTGTTGCATCTCAGAAAATTAAACCTACTCAAAATACAAAAGAATTAACAGACTATGTATTAGCACTATTCAGAAAGAAATATACTGGCGGTGCTGTTCGTTCTATCGCTGTAAGGTATGATAATTTAGTCGATGATAATATTACTATAATTTCATTATTTGATGATATTAAGGCAATAGAAAAACAGGAGAAAATAGATAAGACTCTTGATTCTATTCGAGATAAATATGGCTTTTTAGCTGTTCAAAATGGTAGTATCTTAATGGAAGGTTCTCGTGTTAAAGAGCGAAGTAAACTAGTTGGTGGTCATGCTGGTGGTATGGATGGTATATCATGATTAATAGAAGCTACCTACCCTATAAATCAGCTAGGCAATATGTAGATCGTGGTATGGCAAAATGGATGGGATTTTTTATTTCAGAACATACTACAGCTATTAATACTCAAGGTAATACTATAGACTTTTCTATAAATATGGATATAGCTGAAAAACGTTTATTATTAAATCAGCTATTTTTCTTTAAAGGTTTAGCTTATCTGTATACTACTAAACAAATAGCTCCGTTTTTAGGAAAAGTAACCGACTGCCAAAATGACTATATTTACTTCACAACAAAAGATACTATTATTCAAATCGACATAAAAGACATATTAAAAGTTTCAATCGCAGAGGAATTAGACTATGAATAAATTAAATCAACATGAAGTCCAATTTGATTATTTCAGTAGTAACTATGATAAATTTGAAAAAGATTTCTATAAGTATTCTGCTTTAAACATTCCTTTAACATTTCTAACGGATGATATTTTGAGTTTAATGATGAATAACAATAGCAACTTTTTCAGATTAGCTGCGAATAAATCAAAAGATAAAAGAGATCATTACTTTTTCTTCAAAGTAAATACTCCACAAGAAAATAATACAGTAAGGATTTTTAAATATATTGGACATAAATATCAACTACAAAAATAAAAAAGTGCATCTTAAATTTTAGCGAAAACTAAATTTATAAGGTGCACTTTATTATATTAAATTAATAACTCTAGAGTTTCTTACTCTAGTATTTTAATTTTTGTTTTATCACTTTGATAATTTTAATGATAAATAATAATTTTATATAAAAATTATTTAAATCCGAATTTCAGAGATATTTATATGAAATATTTTTTTACTTTTACATTAGATAAAAATTTTGATAATATAGAAATATAAAGAATTTTCTTTATACAAATATACAAATAAAAGGAGATAAAAATGGGAAAATTAAATAAAACTGTTGTTTCTGTAACAACAGCAGTAGCTGGGGTACCAATTTTAGCAGGTTGCTATGCTGGATATCAAAAACTAAGATACAGTCGTAGTGCTAAAGCAGGTTTAACTGAACTTTACCTTAACAATAAATATAAAAAATTCAAAGATATAGATGAGAAAAAACGTCTAGAACAGCAAAAAGCAAACAATGCTGAAGAACTTATAGATATATCAAAAGTAGAAATTAACTCTTCAATTATTACAAAAAATAAAGATGATAGAGCTATATGGTATTTAAATAGTAATAGCGATTCTAATATTGCAATATTATATATTCATGGTGGATCATATGTACATAATCTTGCTGATGTACAATGGCAACTAGCCGATAAAGTAGCTTTAGAAACAAATGATGAAGTAATAATTCCCGATTATGGTTTAGCTCCATTTTATACATACAAAGATAGCTATAAACTGATAACAGATCTTTATACAGAGTATTTAAAGGAAAATCCAGAAAAAACAATATATATTATGGGAGATAGTGCTGGAGGTGGTCTTACTCTTGGTATTGTACAAAATTTCGTTAAAAACGGAACTCCTCTACCTAAAGGTTTAATACTACTAAGTCCTTGGGTTGATCTAACTATGAAAAATCCAGAAATTAAAAAATATATTAAGAAAGATCCGCTATTAAGTATAGAAGCACTGCTTGCCGATGCATTTTCTTGGGCAGGTGATAAAGATTTAGCCGATTGGATGATTTCACCAATTAATGGTAACTTAGAAGGCTTACCTAAAGTGCTATTGTTTACTGGTACTAGAGAACTAATATATCCAGATACAGTAATATTAGCTGATAAGTTAAAAAGTGCAGGAGTAAATACGACTTTTGAAATTGGAAAAAATCTAAACCATGTATACCCTGCTTTCCCTATACCTGAAGCAAAAGTTGCTATTGAAAAAATAGCTGATTTTGTTAAAAAATAAATATTAAAATTTAGTAAAATAAGACCCTGTATGCTTTATACAGAGGGTTTTTATCAACCACAAAAAATTAAAACTCGAAACAAAGATTTCTCCTTGTTTCGAGCTTTATATTGTATTCTATTATCTTTTCGCTATTTCTTCTAATAACATTTTGTTAATCATTTGTGGGTTGGCTTGTCCTTTAGAAGCTTTCATAATTTGTCCTACTAAGAATCCTATAGCACGGTCACGACCGTTTTTGTAGTCTTCAATAGATTTTGGATTGTTATCTAATGCTTCGTTAACCCAAGCTAATAATTGTCCACTGTCTGATACTTGTACTAGACCTTTTTCTTTAACGATCTTCTCAGCATCTCCACCGTGTTCGATTAATTCAGCGAATACTTTTTTAGCGATTTTACTTGAGATAGTTCCGTCAGTAATTAATTTAATCATTCCTGCTAGACCTTCTGCAGTAAGTTTAGTTTCACTAAGTTCTTTTTGAACTTTGTTTAAGTATGCATTCACATCAACCATTAAGTAGTTAGATGCTAATTTTGGATCGGCTCCTAATGATACAGTTTTTTCAAACATATCTGACATTTCTTTAGTTAATGTTAGTACGTGTGCATCATATGCTGGTAATCCAAGTTCTTCTTGATATCGTTTTTGACGAGCATCTGGAAGTTCTGGAATAGTTTTTCTTACTTCTTCCATCCACTCATCTGAGATAATCATAGGTACGATATCTGGCTCTGGGAAGTAACGGTAATCGTCTGAACCTTCTTTAACACGCA
>USNF01000033.1 GCA_900555985.1 uncultured Gemella sp. | reverse complement strand
AACAAGCACAAGATGCTATTAAAGAAGAAGCTGAAAGAAGTGGTCAATACTACATTAATCACCGTTGGTTAGGTGGAACTTTAACTAACTACAAAACAATCAAAGGTCGTATTGATAGAATCGCTGAAATTGAAAAAATGGAAGCTGATGGAGTATTCGAAGTTCTTCCTAAAAAAGAAGTTATCGAATTAAGAAAAGAATACGATAAATTAAACAAATTCTTAGGTGGAATCAGAGATATGAAAGGTATGCCTGATGCAATCTTTGTAGTTGACCCTAAAAAAGAACACAACGCAATTGCTGAAGCTAAAAAACTAGGAATTCCTGTAGTAGGTATCGTAGATACTAACTGTGATCCAGATGATGTTGATTACGTAATTCCTGCAAACGATGATGCTATCCGTGCAGTTAAATTATTAACAGGTAAAATGGCAGATGCATTCGTTGCTTATAACGAAGGAAACATCGAAGAAGCTGAAGAAGTAGTTGTTGAAGTAATAGAAGTAACAGAAGAATAATTAAAAAAAAATAAAATAACGGAGGCAAACAAAATGGCACAAATTACTGCTAGTTTGGTAAAAGAATTAAGAGAACGTACTGGTGCTGGTATGATGGACTGTAAAAAAGCACTAACTCAAACTGATGGAGATATCGAAGCAGCAATCGACTACCTAAGAGAAAATGGTATCGCTAAAGCAGCTAAAAAAGCTGATAGAATCGCTGCAGAAGGTCTTGCTTACATCGAAGTTAAAGGTAACAAAGCTGTTATCTTAGAAATCAACTCAGAAACTGACTTCGTTGCAAAAAATGAAAAATTCGTTGCTTTAGTAAAAAATGTTGCTGATGCTATTTTAGGAGCAGAACCAAAAAATGTAGAAGAAGCACTACAAGTTCAAGCTGAAGGTGGAACTGTTGAAGCAGTTATCAACGAAGGAATTGCTACAATCGGTGAAAAACTTTCTCTTAGAAGATTTGAAGTTTTAACAAAAACTGACGCTGATGCATTTGGTGCATACTCTCACATGGGTGGAAGAATTGGAGTTCTTACTCTAATTGAAGGAAGTACTGATGCAGAAGCAGCTAAAGATGTAGCAATGCACATCGCTGCTTTAGCTCCAAAATACTTAGATGAAAGTGAAGTACCAGCTGATGTACTTGAACACGAGAAAAAAGTATTAACTGAGCAAGCTTTAAATGAAGGGAAACCAGCTAATATCGTTGAAAAAATGATCGTTGGTAGAATTAATAAATTCTTAGAAGAAATTACTGTTGTTAAACAAAAATTCGTTAAAGATGATAGCTTTACAGTTGAAAAATTTGTAGCATCAAAAGGTGGAAAACTTGCTAAATTCGTAAGATACGAAGTTGGTGAAGGTATCGAGAAAAGAGAAGATAACTTTGCTGAAGAAGTAATGAGCCAAGTTAACGCTAGTAAATAATTTTTTCTAGTAAAATAGAAATTAGGGGCTTACGCAAAGGTTCCCAAAAATAATGTTTATTTAATAGTTAAATAGACGCAGTAGTTTATTAATTTTTAAAATTGAAAAACTAGTAAACCTTGCAGGGGTGAGTCGACAAAATTGGATTTAATGAAATCAGGATTTTTTGACCCACCCCTTTTTTAAGAAAGTAGTTAAAACAATTATGTCTGTATTGTATAGGAGGATAAAAATGGCTACTAAATATAAAAGAGTTTTATTTAAACTTAGTGGAGAAGCACTTGCGGGTGGAAAAGGATTCGGAATTGATTCAGAGGTTGTTACTAAAATAACATCTCAAATTGAAAAAGTTGTTAAACAAGGTGTTGAAGTTGCAATAGTTGTCGGTGGTGGAAATATTTGGCGTGGAAAAACTGGTGAAGAACTAGGTATGGAACGTGCCACTGCAGACTCTATGGGGATGCTAGCAACTGTTATGAACTCATTAGCATTACAAGATTCATTAGAACAAAAGGATGTAGCTACGAGAGTTCTAACTTCTGTAGAAATGAAGGCAATGGCAGAACCATATATAAGAAGACGTGCAATTAGACATTTAGAAAAAGGACGTGTTGTAATTTTTGCAGCAGGAATTGGGAATCCATATTTCTCTACAGATACTACAGCTGCTCTAAGAGCAAAAGAAATTGGAGCTGAAGCCATACTTATGGGTAAAAATGGGGTAGATGGTGTTTACTCAGCAGATCCTAAAGTTGATAGTTCTGCAACAAAATATGATAGACTTTCATATATGGATATTATGAATAAAGGATTAACTATCATGGACTCTACAGCCATTACATTCTGTATGGATAATCAATTACCAATTATTGTCTTTTCTATAGATGATGCAGATAATATTGTAAAAGTTGTTTCTGAAGATAATTTAGGAACAGTTATTGAATAAAAATGATAAATTAGGAGTATTAAAGTATGCCTGAGAAAATAATGAATAACTTAAATGAAAGAATGGAAAAAGCTATAGCTAGTTTGCGTCGTGAGTTAGCTTCTATAAGAGCTGGTAAAGCTAGTGCTTCTGTTCTTGATAGATTAACTGTAGAATACTATGGAGTTCCTACTCCAATAAATCAAGTTGCTGGTATTTCAGTACCAGAACCAAAAATGTTAGTAATTTCACCTTATGAAAAAACACTTTTAGGTGATATCGAAAAAGCAATTCAAGCATCTGATTTAGGGTTAAATCCAGCTAATGATGGGACTGTAATTAGAATAGTTTTCCCTGCTTTAACAGAAGAAAGAAGAAAAGAATTAGCTAAATTAGTTGGTAAAGAATCTGAAGGTGCAAAAGTAGCTGTAAGAAATGTACGTCGTGACGCTATGGACTCTATGAAAAAATTAGAAAAAGCATCACAAATTACTGAAGATGACTTAAAAGGATATTCTGACGATATTCAAAAAGCTACAGATAAATATGTTGCTGAAATTGATAAAGTAACAAAAGAAAAACAAGATGAATTAATGAGCGTATAATATTATGGAAATGACAGAAATTATTGAGAAAATTAATTCTCTAAATGCTTTAAAAAAACAAAGAGAATTAACTTCTGAAGAAAGTGAAGAATTAGCAAAATATAGACAATTATATTTGCAAAATTTTAAAGCTAATATGAGAAACATATTAGACAATACAAAAGTAATAAATGAAGATGGAGAAGATATAACTCCTAAAAAGAAAGGAAAATAGACTATGAGTGCAACAACAATTACGATTTTAGTAGGAGCTGTGTGTTTACTACTTGGTGTTGTGGGAGGTTTCTACCTTGCAAGACGTAATTTTATGAACTATATGGAAAAAAATCCTCAAATTAATGAAGAAATGGTTATGAGTATGATGAGCCAAATGGGTCAAAAACCATCTCGTAAAAAAATTAACCAAGTAATGAGCAATATGCAAAAAGCTCAACAACAAGCTAGAAAACAAGCTAAAAAATAATATACTAAAATATTGAAGAGTGTATCATATAAAATTACCTATAATTTTATTGATATACTCTTATTTATTTGCTTATTAGTTTACTTTTATACTATTTTCAGATAAGATTATATAGTAAAACAAAGGAGGAAGTAATGGAAACAAAAAAAATTATTTATACTTCACCAAAAAGTGAGAGAATCGATAAATTTTTACAAAGTGAACTTTCAGATATTTCTAGAACAAATATTCAAAATTTAATTTCTGAAGGCTACATAAAAGTGGATGGGAATATTGTAAAAACTAACTATAAATTAAAAGAATCAAATATTATTACAATAGATTATAAAGAACCTGAAGAGTTAGATGTGGTTAAACAAGATATACCAATCGACATAGTTTATGAAGATAGTGACCTATTAATAGTAAACAAACCCAAAGGCATGGTTGTACATCCATCAGCAGGTCACAAAGATGGAACGTTAGTAAATGCACTGTTATTTCATTGCGAACTTTCAAGTATAAATGGAACTATTAGACCTGGAATTGTACATAGAATTGATAAAGATACATCAGGTTTATTAATAGTTGCTAAAAATGATAAAGCTCATGTAAAACTATCTGAGATGATTGCTAATAAAGAAGTTAAGAGAAAATATTATGCATTAGTTCATGGTAGTATAAAACATGATTATGGAACAATAGACGCTCCAATAGCAAGAAATCCAAAAGAAAGAAAAGAAATGGCAGTAATTGATGAAGGAAAACCTTCTATTACACACTTTAAAGTTATTGATAGATTTGAAAAATACACATTAATTGAGTGTGAATTAGAAACAGGAAGAACTCATCAAATTAGAGTACATATGAAATATATAAATCATCCTCTTGTCGGAGATCCAGTGTATGGACCAAGAAAAACATTAAATACAAATGGTCAATCTTTACATTCTAAGAGTATTGAATTTAATCACCCTATTACTGGAGAACATCTTTATTTTGAGACAGAAATACCAGCTTATATGGTAGATACTATGGCGAAATTAGACAAATAATACACTTAATTGAAAAATATTATAGAAAATAGTTTATTTTTTCGCAAAAATATAGTATCATAATATATAGTAAGTAGTTATTTAAGGAGGACAATAACATGGTATTAGTACCAGCAAAAGATATGCTTGTAAAAGCAAGAAAAGAAGGATATGCGGTAGGGCATTTCAATATTAACAACTTAGAATGGACAAAAGCAATTTTATCAGCTTGTGAAGAAGCAAAAAGTCCAGTAATCTTAGGAGTAAGTGAAGGAGCTGCTAAATATATGACTGGCTTCAAAACTGTTGCTGCTATGGTTAAAGCTATGGTTGAAGAAATGGGAATTACAGTTCCTGTAGCACTACACTTAGACCACGGTTCTTACGAAGGAACTAAAAAAGCTATTGAAGCTGGATTTAGTTCAGTAATGTTCGATGGATCTCACTATCCATTTGAAGAAAATATTGAAAAATCAAAAGAAATGATTGCTTTAGCTCACGAAAAAGGAATCTCAATTGAATGTGAAGTAGGTTCTATTGGTGGAGAAGAAGACGGAGTAATCGGTAGTGGTGAATTAGCTGATCCTCAAGAATGTAAAACAATGGCTGAATTAGGAATCGACTTCCTTGCAGCAGGAATTGGTAACATTCATGGTAAATACCCAGAAAACTGGGCAGGATTAAGCTTTGAAACATTAGAAAATATTTCAAATGTAACTGGTGGTATTCCATTAGTATTACACGGTGGTTCAGGTATTCCAACTGATCAAATCCAAAAAGCTATCTCTCTAGGAGTATCTAAAGTTAATGTTAATACAGAATGTCAATTAGCATTTGCTGAAGCTACAAGAAAATATATTGAAGAAGGTGGAGATCTTAAACCTAAAGGATTCGACCCTCGTAAATTATTAAACCCTGGATATGAAGCAATTAAAGCTATGGTTCATTCAAAAATTGATATTTTTGGTTCAAGAAACAAAGCATAATAACTACGCAATATTAAGACTCATGCTTTGCATGGGTCTTTTTTAAAATTAATAAATTTATTTTCAAGGGGGTTTCTTTATGAAAGAGACAATTAATTATTTAAAAAAATTAACTAGTATAGTGTCTCCTACTGGATATACTAAAGAAGTAGGAGATTATTTAGTAGAAGAGGTCGAAAGACTAGGCTATAAAGCTGTAAGAGCTAATAAAGGTGGAGTAAATATAACTGTTGAAGGTAAGGATAATACTAAACATCGTGTAGTTACTGCTCATGTTGATACTTTAGGAGCAATGGTAAGAGCTATAAAATGTGATGGAAGATTAAAACTAGCTAAAGTTGGTGGTTTCCCATGGAATATGATAGAAGGGGAAAACTGCGAAGTACATATTGCAAGTAATGGAAAAAAAGTTTCTGGAACTATTCTTGTGCATCAAACTAGTACACATGTTTATAAAGATGCAGGTACTGTTGAACGTACAGAAGATAATATGGAAGTTAGATTAGATGAAAAAGTAACAAATGCTGAAGAAACTCGTGCTTTAGGAATAGATGTTGGAGATTTTGTAAGTTTTGATCCAAGAACCATTATAACTGAAACAGGATTTATTAAAAGTAGATTTTTAGATGATAAAGTTAGTGCAGCAATTCTATTAGATTTATTAAGAAAATATAAAGAAGAAAATATTCAGTTACCATATACTACTCATTTTATGTTTAGTTGTTTTGAAGAGGTAGGACATGGTGCTAACTCTAGTATTCCAGAAGAAACTGTTGAATATTTAGCAGTTGATATGGGAGCAATGGGGGATGACCAACAAACAGATGAATATACTGTTTCAATTTGTGTTAAGGATGCTACAGGACCTTATCATTATGAATTTCGTCAACATTTAGTTAAATTAGCTAATGAAAAAGAAATCCCTTATAAATTAGATATTTATCCATACTATGGTAGTGATGCTTCTGCAGCTATGAGTGCTGGAGCTGAAGTTAAACATGCTCTTCTTGGAGCAGGAATTGAATCTAGTCATTCATATGAAAGAACACATATAGATTCAGTAGAAGCTACACACAGAATGGTTGATGCATACATACAAAGTGATTTAGTTAAATAGTAATTAATTAATAATATATAAATACCGATAAGTAACTTGTACTTATCGGTATTTTTAATATTAGAATTTTGTTTTTTCTGTTAGATATTGTTTAAGATCTGAAATAGGCATACGAACTTGTTCCATAGTGTCTCTATCACGAACTGTAACCATACCATCATTTTCTGATTCAAAATCATAAGTAATACAGAAAGGAGTACCAACTTCGTCTTGTCTTCTGTAACGTTTACCGATAGAACCAGTTTCATCAAAATCTACCATAAAGTCTTGAGCTAATTCTTGGTATACTTTAGTAGCTTGTTCACTTAATTTTTTAGAAAGTGGTAGTATTGCTGCTTTATAAGGAGCAATAGCAGGGTGGAATTTTAATACTGTACGAGTATCACCTTCACCAACTACTTCTTCATTGTAAGCATCACATAAGAATGCTAAAAGAACACGGTCAACACCTACAGATGGTTCGATACAATATGGAATGTATTTTTCATTTGTTTGTAGATTTTGATATGTTAAATCTTGACCAGAGTGTTCCATATGTTGTTTTAAATCATAGTCAGTTCTTGAAGCAATACCCCAAAGTTCTCCCCAACCAAATGGGAATTTAAATTCGATATCTGTTGTTGCGTTAGAGTAGTGAGATAATTCTTCTTTATCATGGTCACGTAAACGTATATTTTCTTTAGTCATACCTAAGTTTAATAACCAATTTTCACAATTATCTTTCCAAGTTTTGTGCCATTCTAATTCTGTACCAGGTTCACAGAAGAATTCTAATTCCATTTGTTCAAATTCTCTTGTTCTGAAAATGAAGTTACCTGGTGTAATTTCATTACGGAATGATTTACCAATTTGTCCAATACCAAATGGTAGTTTTTTACGCATACTACGTTGAACGTTTTTAAAGTTTACGAAAATACCTTGTGCTGTTTCAGGACGAAGGTAGACAACACTTGTAGAGTTCTCTACGACACCTTGATTTGTTTTAAACATTAAGTTGAATTGACGAATATTAGTGAAATCATGTCCGCCACATTCAGGACATTTAATGTTTTCTCTTTCAATAATACTTTCCAATTCTTCGAAAGGTAAACCATCTACTATAACATCTTCATTTTTTTCGTTAAAGTAATATTCTTCAATTAATTTATCAGCACGTAAACGAGATTTACATACTTTACAGTCTAGCATTGGATCACTAAAGTTACCAACATGCCCAGATGCTTCCCAAGTACGTGGATTCATAAAGATTGCAGCATCTAGTCCTACGTTATATGGTGATTCTTGTATAAATTTTTTCCACCATGCTTTTTTAATATTATTTTTTAATTCAATTCCTAATGGACCATAATCCCAAGTGTTTGCTAATCCACCATAAATTTCTGATCCTTGAAAAACAAATCCTCTATTTTTTGCTAAAGATAAAATCTTCTCCATGTTAAATTCCTCCTTAAAATAAATAGTCCCTAGATATACTTTAAGTATATCTAGGGACGAATAATCTCCGCGGTTCCACCCTGATTAGTAAAAACTCATCTTTTTATATTTAATTGTAATTATTAATATGCCAAGATTTTTGTTGAACTTTCACCATCATCAACTCGCTTTCATACATTTATTCTAACATTTAATATAATAATATTCAAGAATAAATTATTATTTTTTAAAATTTTCTAAAATTAATTGTAAAATAAAATTGTTATTTTAACAAGTAAGCAAATAAATAAATTCTGTATTTATATAAGTATTGTATTAGCATATTTAAAATGATATAATTAGAATATTAATTTTTAGAGGAGGGCATATGAGAATTTCGTTACAAAGAGGAAATATTGTCTATTTATTATTAACTGGACTAGTGTACTTTTTTGCTGTATATATAGCTCCGCAATTTTTACCAAGAACATTAAGTGTTGGATCAAAAATTACTACAATTGTAATAATTGCTTTACTAGCAACCTTTATTATGATAGCTTATGCAACAAAAGTAAAAAATGATATTGATAGAAAGGATAGAAAACATAGTTTTCTTGTAATTTTTGCTATTGGACTAATAGGTTTTATTTCAATGATGATATTACAAGCAGTGATTAATGCTTTTCTACAATATTTATCACAGTTTTTACATTTTCAACCAAATAGTCAAAATACTGCAAATGTTGTAAAAATAGTAAATTCATATCCAATCTTTATTTTATATGTTGTGGTATTGGGTCCGATAATGGAAGAATTATTCTTTAGAAAAGCAGTTTTTGGTTATTTTTATGATATATTAATAGGTAGTAAAGAATGGATAAGATTCTTTGTACCAGCATTATTAACAGGAATTTTATTTGCTATTCCACATGATGGATTTTCACCGCTAATGTTAATATATATTGCTATGTCATTTGTATTTAGTTATTTATATAAAGTTACAAATAGAATTGTAACACCTATGATTGCTCATATTAGTATGAATGGATTAGTAATGTTTATACAAGTAATGATGCATAGTAGTGGAATGTAGGAGGAAATATGTCATCAAAATCATGGTTATCAACAAACTATTTTTTGCAGTTTGGTGTTAATGGACTATTTTTACCTTTCTGGATTTTGTACTTAACTTCAGTAAAAAATTTATCAGTATTAGAAGCAAGTTCAATTTTTTCAATGTTGTATCTGGCAAGATTTTTAAGTGGTATATTTTTGAGTCCATATTTATTAAAAAGATTTAGCATGAACTTATCATTAAAAATTTCAGTAATTAGTGGTGTTATATTAGCCACAAGTTATGGATTTACTAATGATAAATTTCTATTAACTATTATAACTTTTATGTTTGGATTGCTATACTATACTGTAGCACCTTTTATTGAAAGTTTAGCATCATTATTTTTAAAAGAAGAAAATGTAGATTATGGTAAGGCTAGAACATATGGTTCTCTTAGTTTCACAATAGTAGGAATAATAGTAGGTGGTATTGTTGGATATTTAGGAACCATGTATTTGTGGATGACCTGGATAGT
>USNF01000032.1 GCA_900555985.1 uncultured Gemella sp. | reverse complement strand
AAAATAATGTATATGGGAAACTTATACACAGATATAAATTTTACTGTTATATAGGAATATAGAACGCTCAATATTAGATTCAAACATAGATATAAACTTCTTGCTAATTTGATATTAAATTCTATAGCGTTCACCCCCAAATAAATTTCATTTATTTTTTATACTATAATAAAATAAATTCTACTTTTTTAAAGTATATAGACTATATTATCTTACACTTCTTAAAAAGTCAATATTTTCTGAATATTATTCAGATTTTTTTATTAATTGTTATTTTAAATAAAAAACTAACCCAAAGCATTCTATTATATATAGAATCTTTAAGTTAGTTTAATACATACTTAATATAATTATCCCAGTATCTCATAAATTAGATATATTAAGAAAAAAATACTTGAAAAGATTACAATCCCTATTGCCTGGGCAACTTTTTCATGTTTTTTCAATCGTTCTGGATCTTTTCTTATTTCTATTGCTTCTTCCTCTGTCATTCCAGCTAAAAGATTTATACTCTTTTTAACTATCAATAGATAAGAAATATGAAGAAATATAAAAATCATTATAATTATACCCGCAATATGCCATAGTTTATTATTAAATACTGATTCTAGAATAACTGTCACTGTAACTAATAAAGTTTCTATTGCCGTTAATATTAGAAAATTTTTTCTACTCATATCTTTATCCCTACCTTTTCATATTATATTTAAAACACTGTCCCTATACGCTTCTTCTTTACTATATTATATCATATCTTCTTGCTATTATTCCAATGATACCAGAAAGCTACAATAGTCATTATTGTTATCACCAAGCTATTTTTGAACTCTCTAATTTACATTTTTAGTATTTTAAAAACTATTTTTTACCTTATACTTTTTCAGTATATAACGAAGCTGTTCACTTGTGATTTCTTCATTTCTATAGTCAATATTTTCACTAGCTAAATAGTTTAAAAAGCGTCTAATACTAACATATCCCTCTTTAGCTATAATTATATGATCTAGCATCTCAATCCCTATTATATCTCCTACTTCCATTAAATTAATCGTTGTTCTTATATCTTCAACTGAAGGTGTTGCATCTCCACTAGGATGATTATGGATACATACTATACTTGCTGCACTATTTTTTATAGCCATTTTAAATACTTCTCGTGAATGAACAATAGATGTAGACAAACTACCTTTAAATACCTCACGCTGTTGAATAATTTTACCTTTTGTATTTATATCCAAAACTATAAATACTTCTTGTGTTAGGTTTTCCACCGATGATTTTAAATATCTAGCGATTGATTCTGGACTAGAACATTTTACATCTAACACATTTGTAGCATATATTCTTCGCGCAAATTCAATATTCGCTAGTATATGAATTGCTTTTTCCGTTCCTATTCCTTTGTGTTTAGTTAGCTCATCAAAAGTTACATCTCTAAGTTTGGTTATTCCTCCTACATCTTTTAAAATACTATCTGCCAATTCAATTACATTTTGATTCTTAATTCCCGTTCTAAGCAAAATAGCTAAAATTTCTTTATCACTAAGTGCTGTCGCCCCGAATTTTCTAAATTTTTCTCGAGGACGATCATCTTCACAAAACTCCTTTATTGTATAACCACTTACCATAACAATCCCTCCCTTATTAATATAATTGTTAAATAACTAAGTGTAATAAATGGCACTAACGGTATTTTAGTTCCCTTTTTAACTTTTTTTAAAATCAATAATGAAAGTGCAAAAAATCCAGCATAAACAAATGTAAATGCTAATAAATATATTCCTTCAAAAATATTTAAGTTTATGGCTAAAACACAATATACTTTTATATCACCATAACCTAAACCACCTTTTGATAGATAATATAGTATATGAAAAAGTAAAATAAGAAATAAAAAATTAAAAATATCAAAAAAGTAAAAGTTGTTAATTAGGAGAATAATATTCATTAATAATAGAAGAAAAAATAGTTCATCTAGTATTTGTAAATATTTTATATCTTCTATAGAAATATAAATTAATAAAATTAAAATATAAGCATGAAGTAATGTTACAAAGACCAAATTATCTTCAAAAACAAAATATAAAATAATTATACTAGCTGTAAAAAATTCGTATAAAAATATATCAAATGGAATTCTAGAACCGCAATAGCTGCAGTGTCCTCGTTTAAATAAAAAACTAAAAATAGGTATTAAATCAAAAGGTTTAAGCTGTCTTTTACAACTCGCACAGCTACTACGTTTAGATAAATAGTCAAGTTTATTTTCAGTATCAACTAAACACTTAATTGAACTTGATAAAATTAAACTTACTATAAGTATAAAAGGTTTAAAAATATAACTTTCCATAATAATTCTCCCTAATTAATTTCCCTTATATTATTTTACCATATTTTTTCATATAAAAAAACAACCCAAATAATTAATATTTGAGTTGTCTTTTTTAAAATTTTAAGTTGTGATTAGACTATTTAACAGGTAATACTGCTCCATTCCATTTTTCTTGCATGAATTTCTTAGTATCTTCTGATCTTAGTGCTTCTAGAATTTTCTTAACAACAAGTTTATCTTTGTCACCTTCACGAACAGCAAGGATGTTTCCATATGGATTATCTGCAGTTGCAGCTTCTACTAAAATTGGATCTTTAGCAGCGTTTAATCCGTTATCAACAGCGAAGTTAGCATTGATAGAAATTAAATCAGCTTCGTCATTTTCATAGTATTTAGTCATTAAAGCTGGATCATTTTCATAGCTGAATTGTAAGTGTTTAGGGTTTTCAGCGATATCATCAAAAGTAGCAGTTACTGGATCAACACCATCTTTAACTTTTACTAAACCTTTAGATGCTAATAATTTGATTACACGTCCCCATTCAGCTTTGTTGTTACTTACGTAAACTTTAGCTCCGTCTTTAAGGTCAGCTACATCTTTAACACGTTTAGAGTATAGACCGATTGGTTCTAAGTGAACAGCACCAGCGTCTTCAATTTTGTATCCATTTTCTTTAATTGCATTTTTTAGGAATGGTACGTGTTGGAAGTAGTTGATGTCGATTTCTTTTTCATTTAACGTTTTGTTAGGAATGTAGTAATCTTGATAAGTAACGATATCTAATTTAATACCTTCTTTTTCAAGTTGTGGTGCTACGTGCTCTAATAATACTGCGTGAGGTACGTTAGTTGCACCAATTTTTACTGTTACAGGATTGTTTGGATCTAATTTTTCTGCGTCAATCCCTTTCTTTTCTTCTTTAGATGATGATGAACATCCAATTAAAACAAATCCAAGTACGAAACTTGTTACTAATAGTAGTAGTTTTTTCATTTGAGTTTTCTCCTTTTAAATTATTTTATTTTTTTGTTATATTTAGTAAGTTTTGGAAATAAAAAAACACCCCTACTCTCCTAAGAGAATAAGGGCGAAATCAATTTCACGGTACCACCTTACTTTTCGTAAATATACGAACTCAATCACTACTTTAAAGATACGGGTCTAGAATATATCTTAAAATAATGTGCGTTTGTAACGTAACGCTTACGAAAAAAGCTCGGATTAAATTAAAACTCACTCTTTTTACCATTCAAACCATTTTCACATATAATCTGCAATGTGTGCTTTCACCTATTCACACTCTCTGTAAAAGTTTTTATATGTTACTTATTCAAATTTTGGTAACTATTAACTTGAGTAAATGATATCATTTATCTTTTATTGTGTCAATACTTTTTTTGAAAAATTTTCCCGTTAAGAAAACGAGAAAACGATTTCTTATATACAGTTGTTTGTTTTATAGCTACAAAATATTTTTTTGAAAATATTCTATTTTTTATTATTTCTTAATATTTACGATAACTATTTATTATTTTAGATTATTTTCCTTTAACCACTTGTTAATTACACTTACTGTAACATCTCTAAATTTTGGTGCTTCATACATATGATCTGATCCTTGTATTATTTCTAATTTAGAATTTTTATATTTTTTAGCAGTTGCTTTAGCGATATTTGGATTTACCATTTTATCATCTGTTCCTGTTATAACTAGCACTGGTTCTTTAATTTTATCAAAATCAACATAAGCACCTTTTTGTTTATCTAAAAATGGTAGCGCCATTTGGAAATATGTAAATCCTGATTCAGGTACAAGTTTAGCAAATTCTCTTTCTTTATCTTCTGGATCTTGATTATTCATACAATAATTACAAAATGCATGTTTATATGGTGGCATTGATTTTTTCCAGAATCCCCATCTTAAGAAGTGTTTGTAGAAACATACAATCATACTAGGATAAAATGCGAAAATACCTGCAGCTGGAGCAGTTCCCATTAAAATAAGACCTTCTACTTTTGTTTTCACACCAACTAGCTGAGCAATCAATCCTCCTAATGAATGCCCTAGTA
Source organism: uncultured Gemella sp. (assembly GCA_900555985.1). Taxonomy (GTDB): domain Bacteria; phylum Bacillota; class Bacilli; order Staphylococcales; family Gemellaceae; genus Gemella. The sequence goes on along the minus strand of USNF01000032.1, from coordinate 5,378 downwards.
CGATAGGCGGTTCATCTAAACTTTCAACTAACTCAACTATGTCTTCAACATAATCATTTAAACTAACTTTGGCTACTTTTTCTTCTACTTCTTTATAAGGTAAATCGTGATGACGCAAGCTAGGAGTATGCACTCTTAAACCTAATTTCTCTAATTCTGTAGCAAACTCTCCCCATACACTTCCATCACACCATGTTCCATGAACTAATACTATATCTTTCATTTACTTACCTCCAACTTTATAAGTTATATATTTATTATACTCTAAATTGCACTAAATTAAAAAAATTTATATGTTTAACAAAAAAAGAATATACTTAACGTATATCCTTTTTTTGATTTTGGAGGCTTAATTAAATTGTTTTAACATTAAGGATACTTCTTTTTCAATATCATCGGCATATGAAATTGCCGAAATAATAGAAACTCCATCTACTCCTGTATCCATAATAGGTTTTATTTTATCTCTACTTATTCCACCTATTGCCACTATAGGTAAACTTTCATCTAATTCTCTAATTTGTTTTAAGCCAGTATAACCTATAGCTTTTCCTGCATCATCTTTTGAAATAGTAGAGAATATTGGTCCCACGCCAATGTAATCTACTACACTTAAATTAGAAGATTTATACTCTATTTCATCTCCAATTGATAATCCTAATATGGCATCTGGCATTTTTTCTCTTATTAATTCAACATCACTATCTTCTTGTCCTACATGAACACCATCAGCATTTAGTTTTAAAGCAAGTTCTACATCATCATTTACAATAAAAGGAACGTTATAACTTTTACATAACTTCTGAACTTCACGAGCAAGGTCTTCTTTTTCTTTACCTTCTAATGCACCCTTACCTTTTTCTCTAAATTGGAATAGCGTTATTCCACCTGCCAAAGCTTTTTCAACTACCTCTAATAAATTCTTTCCATTGCAAGTTGTTGTTCCACAAATAAAATATAGCTTTAAGCTCTCTGGATTAAACATATCTTTTCACCTTCTTGTGTAATGAAATATCTCCATCTGTAACTTCATATAATGAATTAATAAATTCAACTTTATACGTACCTGGTAGGTGGCCATTAGGTCTTTTTTCAGCAAACTCACCTGCTATATTATAAGCTAGTAATGATGTTTCTAATGACTTAAAGACATTATCTTTATCAAGCCCGATGAAACTTGCCACAACAGCTCCTAATAGACATCCTGTTCCAATTACTTTTGGCATCATAGCACTACCATTATGAATAGTAATTACTTCACCATCTACTGCGATGGCATCAACCTCTCCAGTTACTACAATAGGTATATTATATTTCTTATTTGCTAATAAGGCTAATTCACCAATATTATCAACATTAGCGCTATCTACACCTTTAGAAGCTATATCCATACCCACCAATGAACCTATTTCACCTGCATTACCACGTATTGCTGAAATTTTATAATTTTCTAATAAATCATCTACTACTCGTTTTCTATATGCACTAGCTCCACATGCTACTGGGTCTAGTACCGCAGGTACATTGTATTTTTCTGCAATAATTAACGCATCACGATATAATTGCCGATTATCATCTGTCAGTGTTCCAATATTAATTAATAGTCCACCTGCGTATTTTAATAAATCTTCTAAGTCATCTTTAAACTCACTCATTGCTGGTGAGGCACCTAAGGCGACTAAGCCATTAGCTGTAAAATTTTTTACAACATCATTAGTTATACAAATAACTAATGGTGCTTTTTCTTTTAATAGTTTTAAACTGCTCATATTTTTTACTCCTTATATGCTATATGATTAACTGGACCACTTCCATGACCTATTTCTGGTGAATTTTTTATTGCTGCTGTTATAAATTTTTTAGCAATATCTACTGAATTAACTAAGTTATTACCTTTTGCTAATTCCGCAGTAATTACCGCAGAAAAAGTACATCCTGTTCCATGTGTATGTTTTGTATTTATTCTTTCACTTTCCCATACATGAGGTGAATCATTTTTAGTAAATAAATAGTCTTTAGCTTTACCTTCTAAATGCCCACCTTTTATAATTACCGATTTACATCCAACTTCAGTTAAAATAAATTTTCCTGCCTTGTTAACATCATCTTCTGTTACTATTTTAAAACCTACTATTTCTTCAGCTTCAGGAATATTTGGTGTTATTATAGTTGCTAAAGGTAATATTTCATTTTTTAAATGATTTCTGGCATTACTATCAATCAGTTTATCACCACTTGTAGCTACCATAACTGGATCAACTACATAGGCAATATCTTTAGACAAATATTTTTTAACAACTTCCATTATTTCTACATTTGCTAACATCCCAGTTTTTATAGCATTTGGTGTAATATCTGAAAATACACTATTAAGCTGTGCATCCAAAATATCCAAAGGAACATTATGTATTTTTTGTACTCCTAGCGTATTTTGTGCAACAACGCTAGTTACAACAGCCATTCCGTAAACACCTCTGGCTTGAAAACTTTTTAAATCAGCCATTATTCCTGCTCCTCCTGTAGGATCAGTTCCTGCAATAGTTAACGCGATATCTAATTTACTCATAAATTAGCCTCCCTTATTAATTTTTATTCTTAAATTCAAAATAAATAATACATACAAAATTAAATATAAAAAAACTTCCTACTATTCGTGGGAAGTGCAAGTATTATTATTCTAATTTATATAGAAAAATATTATTCACATTTCCTACGCTAGCATTATCTAGTTCAGGTCAAAGGGTCTAACAAAGTTATCTCAGCCACAGGCCCCCCCAGTGCATGTTTATTTAATTATCTATTTCTATCCTAACAGATTTATTTTTCATTGTCAAAAAATCAGCAACCGTTTTATTTATTTTTGTTGACATAATTTATAAAATTTTAAGTAAACATAACTATTTTAAAATGTGTACAAATTGTGAATTTTTTTGTATCTTTTTGTGTGTAAATCAACGTTTTTCAGTTAAAATTAATAACGATTATCATTTGCTTCTTTATTTCTACAATGATTTATATTATAATGATGGTAACGATTATCTTAATCGATTAAAACGAATCCAATAAAGGAGCTATATTTATAATGAAAAATAATACTTTATTAAAGGTGCTTTCAGCTACAGCTATATTCTCCGCTTTAGCTGCAATTGAAGCATACGATCATGATGATTTTGCATTTGCTGCAGATGAAAATCCAGTTGTAGCTACAACAAACAGTCCTGCTACAACTAATAAACCTACTACTAACAATGCAGTAACTAGTAATACTCCTGCAGTTGCTAACTCCGACGCTAAACCAGCGGCTAAACAAGATGTAAAAAATCTTAAAAATGGTGAGTATTCAATTGATGTAAAGGCGACTAACTTTGCAACAGGTGGCCCTTCTATGGCTGCCGCTGCTATAAAAGCAGATGAAACTAAACTAACAGTTAAAGATGGAAAATATTCTGTTGATATAACATTCCAACCTATTAGTAGAGATATGAACGGAAAACAATTCAAAGGTTATTTAGGAGATTTAAAATACTATGACAGTAATGTAGAAAAACAAAATGTAAATAGTTCTACTCCTAAAGAAGCGACTATAGTTGAAAGTTATAAAGAAACAGAAAAAGATGATTACTTTGACACATATAAAGCTAAATATCCTGAACGAAAAGCTTATCCAAAAGTAATGTCATATTCTATAGACAAAAATAAAATTGATTCTAATAATAAATTAGAAACATACAATGAAGTCTATGTTCCTGTTATGGATTCTCTAATGCCTGGATTTGGTTTAGGAAACCAAAAATTAACTCTAACTTTTGACTTCAACACTATTAAAGAAAAAGTTACAGCTGATAACTATGAAGCAGCAACATACAAAAATCCAAACAAAGATAAAGAGTACACTGGAACTCCTCTAAAAAAAGAATTCCCTCTTAATGTACAAGGTCACTTAAGAAATGCTAATAATAATGATGAAGAGTCATTATATGGTCCTGCACTAGATAGCAATGTAAAAGTTGAAAAAACTGGTGATAAATATAAATATACATTTAGACTTAAACCAGGTTTAGCTAATGTTGGTGGAGAATTCTACCCATTTGAAATAGCAAAAATTTCTTATCAAGACAAAGAAATACCTCTTACTACATTAGCTTCATCTAAAAAAGGTTCTATCAAGGAAGGTTCTATTGTTTCTGATAAATTACTTGAAAAAATTCAACTAGATGGAACTGCACCATATCCAAATGGAGCTTTAATGTCTCACTTTGTTACTTTACAACTTTACTATGATACTGCCAATGCTTGGAAAGATAGACCAGCTGTTTTAGAAGATGTGGAAACTCCAAAACCATCTCCTAAACCAACACCTACAAAACCTATCGAAGAAAAACCAAAACCAGTAGTATCAACTGTACCTGACCATGAAGTAGATGCTGATAAAGTACCTAGTACTTTCCCTACAAGTGTTAAAGGTGAATTAAAATATCAAAAAGATAACACTCAACTTTCAACTTATGCTAATTTATTTGAAAAAGATGTAACTATTGAAAAAGTTGGAGATAAATATAAATATACATTTAAAGTTAAAGAAGCTAAAGGAAATACTTTTGTTACTAAACGTACAAACTATCAATTTTCAAAAATCACTCACAATGGTACTGAAGCTACACTAACTCCTCTAGAAGGTACAACTAAGCAAGTTTCATTATTGGCTGATAAATTATTTGATAAACTACAACTTAAAACTACAGTTGTTACTAAACAAGATAAACAAGGTAATGAAATTGATACAACATTAGAACTTAATTTTACTGCGGTAGAAAAAAATGTTGAAAAACCTTATAACACTGTTCCTGCTACTCTTCTAGATGCAACTATAGAAAAACCATCTATGGGTAATGGCGCATTATTAGGTGATAAAACTCGTGTAGAGAAAATTGGTGATACATACCACTACTACGTTACTTTTAAAGATTTACAATTTGCTGGATTAACTGGTTCAGTTGATAATCTTAAAGTAAATGGACAAGCTGCAGATGCTAAAGTTCTAGGTGGTGAATTAAACGAAAAACAATATCACTTTACTAGTTCTGATAAATTAACAGTTACACCAGTAACAATAGATGTATTAGTTGGAGGCAAACCATTCCATAAAAATACACCAGCTCGTATTTCATTTAACTGGGATAAAGCTACTAGCTTAACTGAAGAAGAAGTGAATAAATTACATGCAGATGAAACTGCAAAAGCTGAAGCGGTAAAACTTGCTAAAGAGAAAGCCGAAAAAGAAAAAGAAAAAGCTGAAGCTGAAAGACTTGCTAAAGAAAAAGCTGAAAAAGAAAAAGCTGAAGCTGAAAGATTAGCTAAAGAGAAAGCCGAAAAAGAAA
>USNF01000031.1 GCA_900555985.1 uncultured Gemella sp. | reverse complement strand
AACAAAGGGTTATACCCAAAGAGAAAACCACCCCTTTTTAGGGGTGGTCGTTATTATGATTTTGGAATTTGAATTTTTTGTCCAACAGTTAAATTATTATTATTCATGTTATTAGCTTGTTTTATCTTATCTATTCCACTTTGTGCGTTTCCTTCACCGTATGCACTTGAAGCAATTGTAAATAATGTATCTCCTGTTTTTACTATATAACTCTGTCCTGCTATAGGTGTTGAACTAACTGTTCCTGAGTTTTGATTTTTATCTTTATTATTTGATGATGAATTATTAGTAATTTTTTTATCATCTGCTTTAGGTATATCATTATTTGTTGTTGATTTTGTTTTTTCTGGCACTTTTGCTGCCTTTTCTGTAGTTTGTGTTGCATTTGTAGAAGGATTACCTTTAACACCAATTGTGTTACCTAATGCAGTAAAACCTACAAGAATAAGTGGAGCTAATACAACAAATATCACAACTAGTACAGAATTCTTTATACTTTTTTTATCCATATAAGAGTCCTACCATCTATTCAGAAACTTCTTCAAAATAGTCATGGTAATATCCACCAATTTTACCACTGTTGTCTTTTATAAAAATGTATTCTTCAGTTTCATTTACAACTTCATAAACTTTTCCAATTGTTAACATGTCACTTACTTTAAATTTCTCTGCATCAGTGTGTTTTACTATAACTTTTTTAGCCATTGTATCTCCTCCTTTTTTATACTCTTTTATTTTATTATAATATTACTATTTTTGCAATTTTTTTTATTTATAACCATTGATATAATAACAAATACAATAAATGATAATGTTAATGAAATTACTACTGGTTCAATTGATTTTATAACATAAATATTTTTAAATATAATATAACTTACTAATCCTACTAATATTGATGCTATAGCCCCCACCTTTTCAGCATATTTCCAATACAAACCTAAAAGGATAGGCCATAAAAATGTTGATTCCAAACCTCCAAAGGCAAATAGGTTAACATTAACTATTAAACTAGGTGGCCTCATACTAATAAACATTATTATTAAAATAACGATAACATTTATCGTGTATACAAAAGCTGGAACTTTTTTTCCAGTAACAGTATTTTTCACATATTTTATATTAAATAACAAATCTTTAATTAAAGCTGATGATATTAATAAAAACTGAGCATTTACTGTCGTTATAATTGCAGCCATTGGAGCCGCAAGGACAATTGCTGCTAGGTACCAAGGAAGTACTCTTAATGTAATTATTGGTATTACAGAGTCATAATCTTTAATATCTGGAAAAACACCCCTAGCCATGACACCAATTAAATGTACACCAAACATTACAATAAAAATAACTATTGTTCCAATTATTATTGATTGTTTCAAACTTCTTGTATTTTTATACAACATTGAGTTAATTGCAATCTGTGGAATACCAATTACTCCAACCCCAACTAAAACCCAAAATGATGATACATATTTTGCTGTTAAGCTACCATCTGCTCCAAAAGGAGATATTATTTTTTCATTAATCGAAACCAAATTATTTTTTATATTTTCAATTCCTCCACCAAATGATATTACTGAATATAGTAATATTAAGGTTGAGAAAATCATTATTAGCCCCTGAATCATATCGGTAATTAAAATATTTTTTAATCCACCAAATACTACACAGAATACTATAATTACAGATATCAATACGACACCTGTCTTATAGCTAATACCTGTAAAAGCTACTAACAGTTTAGCTCCTCCAACCCATTGAGCTGACATTGCAGCAATTAAGAAAATAATCATTGCAAATGTCGATAGATAAGCGACAACATTTGATTTATATCTATTTTTTAGATAGTCACTTATAGTTATGGCATTTATACGTTTTGCTTCCTTCTTAAATTTTCTAGCAAGAACTAATAATACGAAGTAGCCTGTAACTACCTGAATAACAGCTAGTAGTACCCAACCATATCCTAATTTATAAGCTACTCCAGGTCCACCTAAAAATGTTGAAGCTGATCCATATGTTGACATTAATGTTATAGCTAAAACTATTCCACTTACTTTTCTATCAGCCAAATAATATTTTTCAAAAAAACCATGATGATTTTTTGTTGTTTTATTTAATATTAGTGGTAAGAGAATAATACCTAAAAATATAAACGAAAATAAAAGAAGAATTTTAAAATCTACATTATATTTCATTATTATCCTCCTTTTCTATATCTTTATTGAATAAGAAGTTAGTAAAGATAATAACCATAATAATAATAAATACACTTACTACAACTGAGCTATAAAAGAACCATTCTGGCAACCCAAGTATATATTTATAATCTTTGACATCTACTCCAGCATATTTTATATAAGCAAAATAGTACCATAAAGCAAAGTGAATTACTGCTAAAAATATGGCAACTAGTCCCTCTTTTGATCTTAATTTATCCATTTATTTTCCCCTAATTTCCTTACAATTATATTATATATATTTATATAGTATACTTTCATGATATCTACAACTATACTTCCAAGTAATACTCCTGCAATTACATCAGTTAAAAAGTGTGCACCTAGTACCATTCGAGAAATTGGTACCGCAATAATTGCAAATGTTGCTATAGCAGATAAAATTTCTTTTTTATTAATTATAAACAGTAGTGCCAAGAAGAATAATGCTACAAATGTAGAATGTCCACTTGGAAAACTAAACCCATCATGTACTTCTGGTAGTGGTCTTACACGTTGAACCGAATACTTAATTGCAAATAATAAGAAGCCACCGATACCAGCACTAAAGAATATAAATACTGCTTTTTTAACTTCTTTAATCCACACTAAAAATGCTGATAATAAAATCATTATTAATAATAACAATTTATCATTAAACACTAAAGAAATAATCTTAGCTGTTGTTGCTAATACTTTTATTTCAATCAAATCAGCGATTATCACATCAAAAACATTCTTAGGATAAGCTATTGCTACAAACATTAATAGAAGAAAAGCTATTATTTTTAAATAGGTATAAAATTTTAACTTTTTCATTTTTAGTTACCTCCTACTTCTTTTAATATTTTATTATAAAAATCTTCCACATTGTTAATTACTTTTTTCTCTTCTTTATATTCTAGCATTGCATGTTTATAATTACTTAAATTATTATAAAAATCATCAATTTTTGATAATTCTAAATCCTTAAAATTATCTTCCTGAATAACAAGAGCAAAACCATTTTTCTCAAAAAACTTAGCATTCTCTATTTGATCTCCTCTACTTTGATTAGTTCCTAATGGTACTAATATAGCAGGAATATCTAAGGCTAAAAATTCATATAAAGCATTTGCTCCAGCTCGAGAAATAGTAAAGTCTACAATCTTAAAAATATCGAATAGCTCTTCAGATAAAAATTCATATTGATTGTAACCTTCAACATTTATATTATTATTTAATAATCCTTTTCCAACTAAATGAATTATTTGATATTTTTTAGTTAACTCTTCAATGTTATCCCAAATATAATCATTCAATATTTTTGAGCCTAAAGATCCACCCATAACTAAAATAACAGGCTTATCTTCATTAAATTCAGTAAATTGATAAGCGCGTTCTTTACTACCACCGTATATAGCATCACGAACGATAGCACCTATAAGACTCGCTTTACCTTTAGGTAAATAATTTAATGTATCTTCAAAAGTAGTAAAAATATGATTACTAAATTTTATATTTATTTTATTTGCTAATCCTGGTGTTAAATCAGACTCATGAAGAACAACAGGAACTTTTAATAAACGTGCAGCTACACATACAGGAACACTTACAAAACCACCTTTTGAAAAAATAAAATCTGGTTTCTCTTTTTTTATAATAAATATAGAATCTAAAATACCTTTTAACACTTTAAAAGGATCTATAAAGTTTTCCCAAGAAAAATATCTTCTCAGCTTCCCTGAACTTATTTCATGATATTTTACATCATTTATATTTTCAATCATATCCTTTTCTATTCCTTTTTTGCTACCAATATATGAAATTTGATAACCGTGTTTTTTAAATTCCGGAATAAGCGCTACGTTGACCGAGACATGTCCCGCAGAGCCACCACCAGTAAAAAGAATTTTATTCACTATTATTCTCTCTCCTTCACCTTTTTCTCTAGTTTTTCTTCAACATGTTTAGGAACAAATTTTGATAAATCTGCCCCAAATCCAGAAACACCCTTAACTATACTTGAACTTATAAATGAATATTGTTTGTTAGCCATCATATAGAATGTTTCTATATTGTCATCTAATGCTTTATTCATAAAGGTAAGCTGCATTTCATACTCAAAGTCTGAGACTGCTCTTAGTCCTCTGACTATAACAGTAGAGTTAACTTTCTTAGCATAATTAACTAGTAATCCTGAAAATGAATCTACCTTAACATTCTTAAAATCTTTTATAGATTCATTAATCATTTCTTCACGTTCTTCTAAAGTAAATAAATATTTTTTATCCGGATTTACTAAAATAGCAACTATAACCTCATCAAATAGCTGTGCGCTTCTTTTTATTATATCAATATGACCATATGTTATAGGATCAAAACTCCCAGGTACTATTGCAATTTTTCTTTTCATCTAATTAATTCTCCATATACTCAAAGATAATTATATTTGTTATTCCATAATTTTTTTCTTTAACTAGTTCTAATTTTTCAAACTTCGATTCAACATCTTCATCCACACTTTTTTCACATACTATTAAACAACCATCATTGCAGATATCATTTTCTAGTATAGAGCTAATAGCTTGATTAATTAACCCCTTATCATAAGGCGGATCTAAAAATATTAAATCAAATTTCTCTCCTTTTTTACCTAATATCTTTAATGCACGTTTATAGTCATTACGATATATATCATAATCAGATTTTGGTATTTTACACTTTTCTATATTTGAACGAATGACTTTTATAGCATTATTACTACCATCTATAAAAGTTACATAATCTGCTCCCCTACTTAAACTTTCTATCCCTAGACCGCCAGTACCACCGAATAGATCTAATACTCTACCTTTACAGTCTAACATATTAAATAAGTTTTCTTTTATTTTATCAGTTGTAGGTCTTGTATTCATACCATCAACTGCATTTAATTTTATTGATTTATACTTCCCAGCTATAACTCTCATTTAATCCTCACATAAAAATGTAGTTTAGATACAATTAAAGGAGGATTTCTCCTCCCTTAAAAATTTTAAATTATCTAGTAGTATCTAATTTTTTATCAAAGTTTTCAAAACTAAGATGTAAATTAGACATCTCTGAAATTTCTATCTTTTTAACAAATTTCTTTTTTTTAAGGTCTGCTACTATACTATCTATTCTATTTTCATCAACATAGATACATGCATACCTTCCTTTTTTAGAATATGAAATAAAATTTCCATATTTTTCAAGTTTACTTAAATCTTTAAAACTTTTGAAATATACATATATTCCACGACGTTCTTTTTCAAATAACTCCATATAAATCTCCTAGAAGTGAGCTGTTGCGTCTACTCGACCTTTTTCATCAATTTTGATTACTTTAACTTTTAGAGTATCTCCTACTTTAACAACATCTTCAACTTTATTTACACGCTCAGCAGCTAATTTAGAAATATGAACAAGAGCATCAACTCCTGGGAATAATTCAACAAATGCACCAAATTTCTCAATTCGTTTAACTTCTGCTAAATAAATTTCTCCCACTTCAGCCTCACGAGTTATATTTTCAATAATCTCGATTGCTTTATTAATTCCATCGATTTCTGGTGAAGAAATAAATACTTCACCTGTTTGCTCAATGTCAATTTTAACACCAGTTTTTTCGATAATTTCATTAATAACTTTACCACCAGATCCAATAACATCTTTAATTTTTTCTGGTTTGATTTTAATGATTTTAATCTTAGGTGCATAAGTTGAAACTTCTTCACGTGGTGCACTAATTGTTTCATTCATATGATCTAGAATTTGCAGTCTTCCAATACGTGCTTGTTCAAGTGATTCTTTTAATATTTGTTCGCTTAAACCATCTATTTTTATATCCATTTGTAAAGCTGTAATACCTTCAGTCGTACCTGCTACTTTAAAGTCCATATCTCCTAAATGGTCTTCCATACCTTGAATATCAGTTAAAATAGTATAATGTTCATCTTTTTTCACTAATCCCATTGCTATACCTGCAACTTGTGCCTTAATAGGTACACCAGCTGCCATTAATGCCATAGATCCTGAACATATAGTTGCTTGTGAACTTGAACCATTAGATTCTAAGATTTCTGATACGATACGGATTGTATATGGGAAATCTTCTTTTGATGGAATTACTTGTGCAAGAGCTCTTTCACCTAATGCACCATGTCCAATTTCACGACGACCAGGAGCACGACTAAATCCTACTTCACCAACAGAGAATGCTGGGAAATTATAATGTAGCATAAAGCGTTTATTTTCCTCTTGTGTTAAGTCATCAATAATTTGCTCATCTGATAAATTACCTAAAGTAACAACCCCTAATGATTGAGTTTGACCACGAGTAAACAATGCTGAACCATGTGTTCTTGGTAATACATCAATTCTTGATGCTAGTGGTCTAATTTCTGTTAGAGCACGTCCATCTGGTCTAACTTTATCTTCAGTAATTTCACGACGAACTTCATCCTTAACAATCTTATCTAAAGATAATTTAGCTTCTTTTACTATATCTAGTTCATCTTCGTCGCTAGCTCTCTCTTCAAATATAGAAACTATTTTTTCCTTAACAGTAGAGATAGCTTCATCTCTTTCTTGTTTATCTTTTATAGAAATAGCAGCTTTCATTTCTGATAATGATAATTCTAAAACTTCATTATAAATATTTTCATCTATAACTTTAAGTTCTACTTCCATTTTTTCTTGACCAATTTCATCAACTATTTGTTGTTGGAATGCTATTAATCGTTTGATTTCTTCATGGCCAAACATAATTGCATTTAACATAACCTCTTCAGATACTTCTTTTGCACCTGCTTCTACCATATTAATTGCTTCACTTGTCCCCGCAACTTTAAGGTCAATTTCAGATTTTTCTAATTGCTCAGTATTAGGATTAATAATATATTTCCCATCAATATAACCTACTGTTACACCTGCAATCGGTCCTTTAAAAGGAATGTTAGATACTGATAATGATAATGAACTTCCTAACATTGCTGCCATTACAGGATCACAATCATATTCTACAGATAATACTGTAGATATAACTTGTACTTCATTTCTAAATCCATCTTCGAATAAAGGACGAATAGGTCTATCTATAAGACGAGCAGCTAATGTTGCTTCTGTTCCAGGTCTTCCTTCTCTTCTTAAAAATCCACCTGGTATTTTTCCTACAGCATACATTTTTTCTTCATAATTAACTGTTAATGGGAAGAAATCCACATCTTTTGCTTCCTTAGATGCCACCGCTGTAGTTAAAACAACTGTATCTCCATACTTAACTACTACTGCAGCATTCGCTTGTCTTGCCAATTCTCCTATTTCAACAGTTAATTCTTTGCCTGCCCACTTAGTTGTGTATACTTTCTTTTCTTGAAACATCTTAATTTCCTTTCAATTTTTTTTCTAATTCTTTATATAAATCGACTATTTTATTATATCACGAATACCCTTATTTACAAAGGAAAAAAGAGATAAACATCATAATTTTAACATTTGATGTTTACCTCTTAAATTTATGCTAATTGTATTTTAAATAATTTATATATTACTAAAAACATAAGTAATAGAATAATAAGTATTATAAAATATATTTTTTGCTTATTTGTCATAATTATAAGTTACCTTGGATTTCTTTTTCCAAAATATTTCTTGCGTGTTCACAGATACGTGTGAAGTGCTGGATTAGATCCATATATACAACACCAGCAGAGATTTCACATTCCCCATCTTTCATACGTTGAGTATGTTTTTTACGAGCTTTTTTCTCAAGTTCATAAATATTTTCACAAGCTGCTAATGCTGCCCCAGCAATTGCAATATTATTTTCTTCTAATGATTGTATAGTTTTCTCAATTATGCTATTAGAAAGATCATATAATTCCTGTACTTCAGCTTTTGCATCATCAGAGAACTTAACTTTCTTTTTAATTTGATAGTTAACTGATCCTACTATATCACGAGCGTGATCTCCTATACGTTCAATATCACGTGTACCATCTAATAATACTGAGGCTGCTAACCCTTCTTTTGGGCTTAATTTTTCTCTAAATAATAGAGTTAGATAATTAGTCATTTCTTCATCGAATGTATTTATCGCATCCTCTAGTACTTCAGCTTTTTCATTAAAACGCTCTTCTCGAGTCATAAAGTAATCAACAGAGTTTTTCAAACTTTTTTTAGATAATGTTAACATTTCAACATACTCTTTTTCTACTTGCCCTAGTGCAACCGCAGGCGCACTAGCGATTAATGATTTATCAAGATATTGTGTAGAGTATTTAATTTGCTCATCTTCACCTGGAATAATCTTAGTAATAATTTTAACAAGCAACCAAATAAATGGAAACTGTAGAATAGTATTAAAAATATTAAATGTACCATGTCCAAGTGCTATTGCCATTTTAGGTTCTAAACTAAGCTTAGCTTCCATAAATGCAACAAATGAAATATATGGTTGTAATAAGATTAAACAAATTACCGTACCTATTATATTAAACATTACGTGAGAAATAGCAACACGTTTTGCTGCTATATTAGTTCCTACAATAGCAAGTGCTGCTGTTGTAATAGCTGTACCAATATTATCACCAAAAATTACTGGTATTGCTCCATGTAAATTAAGCGCATGTTCTGCATATAAGTTCTGTACAATAGCAATTGTTGCTGCAGAAGATTGGATTAAAACAGTTAATAATGTACCTACTCCTACACCAACCCATGCACTGTCGTCTATATGAGTTAAGATTGTTTGGAACCATTCCATTGATTTTAAAGGACCCATTGCAGTAGACATCATTTTTAATGAATAAAATATTCCACCAAATCCAAAAATAACACGACCAATATTATTAATTAGTTTTGCTCTTGTAAAGAATAAAAACGCTGCTCCTAAAAATATAAGTGGTAGTGAATATTGAGATACGTTAAACCCTATAATAAATGATGTAAGAGTTGTACCTATATTTGATCCCATAACAATCGCTATAGCCTGTTTAGTTTTTAATAATCCTGCTCCAACCAAACTTACTGTAATAACGATAGTTCCTGTACTTGATTGAATCAGTATTGTTACTATAATCCCTGCGAGTAATGCCATTAAAGGCTTAGAAGTGTATTTATCTAAGACATAACGCATTTTATCCCCCGCTATTAATTGTAGACCATCTCCCATATATTTAATACTAAATAAGAAAAGACCAAGTCCACCTAAAAAAGAAAATAAAATTTCTTGTCCTAACGCTGACATTTTTTTCCTCCTAAAAATGTATATGTGCAATGTCAAATGCACAGATTGAGTTTAACATATATAAATAAAAAATACAACTATTATTTATATTAAAATACTGTTACAATGTAATATATAATAGTAAAATAAAAAAATATCTATAGTAATAACTTACTATAGATATTTTTTACATTACTATGCTTGTGGATATACAGAAACTTTTTTACGGCTACGTCCGTATCTTTCGAAACGTACAACACCATCAACTAGTGAAAATAGTGTATCATCTCCACCTTTTCCTACGTTTGTTCCTGGCCAAATTTTAGTCCCACGTTGTCTGTAAAGTATAGAACCTGCAGTTACGTACTGACCGTCAGCTCTTTTAGCACCTAAACGTTTTG
>USNF01000030.1 GCA_900555985.1 uncultured Gemella sp. | reverse complement strand
TACCGACCTCCAAAAAGTTAGATTTTTTGGTCTAACTTTTTGGGGTCGGTACAATATCACACAGGTATTACTGATTTTTTTATATAAAAGATATAATTTTGTGATATAATAAATTTATAGTTAAACAAAGGAGAAATGGTAAATGATACAAGTAGAAGTATGTGCAAGTAGTGTAAAAGATTGCTTAATAGCTCAAAGTGAGGGTGCAAGTAGAATTGAGTTAGTTAGTGCAAGTTATTTGGGAGGTTTGACACCTACAACTACATTATTAGATATGGTGCTAGAAAGTGGGGTAGTAGTACCAATTATGGCAATGGTACGTCCTCGTGGGGGAGGATTTTGCTATAGTGAGATAGAAAAGAATCAAATGTTTAGAGAAGCACGTGATCTTTTAAAACATGGTGCTAACGGAATTGTCTTTGGATTCTTAACAGAAGATGGAAAAATAGACTGGCAAGCTACAGAGAAGATGATAGAATTATGTGATAAATTTGGAGCAGAGAGTGTGTTCCATAGAGCATTTGATTGTTCTAAAGAGCCTGATTATAATATACAACGATTAATAGGTCTTGGTTGTACAAGAATACTAACAAGTGGATTGGGTGAAAATGCAATTCGTGGTAGTAAATTATTAAAAATATTCCAAGAAAAATATGGTAATCATATAGATATTCTTGCAGGAGCTGGTATTGATTCTAAAAATGTAGTAAGGTTATTAGATAAAACGAGTGTGAATCAAATTCATGGAACATTTAAAGAATACGAAAATGATCCTACAACACGTGGAGAAGAAGTATCATTTGCATATACTGAACAAGGTGACTATGAACAAGTAGATCCACTTGAATTAAATAAAGTGGTGGCTATAGTAAAAAATTATGAATTAGAAAAAATAGAGAATAATCTAGAGGAAAATGATGAAACTATCTAAAATACATCATATAGCAATAATAGGAACTGATTACAATAAAACTACTGATTTTTATATTAATAAATTGAAATTTGAAAAGATAAGTGAGTATAATAGACCAGAAAAAAAAGATATTTTATTAAATGTAAAAAAAGGGGATATAGTTCTTGAAATTTTTATAAAAGAAGATGCCCCTTTAAGACCACCTATGCCTTCTCCAGAATATACAGGACTTCGACATCTTGCTTTTAAAGTAGATAGTGTAGAAGATGTTCTTGAGGAGTTTGACAAATTAAATATTGTTCATGAAGGTTTAAGGTATGATGATTTTGATGGTAAAAAGATGGCTTTTTTCTTTGATCCTGATGGATTACCACTAGAAATACATGAATAAAAAAAGACTAGAAACTTAATTTTAGGTTTCTAGTCTAAATTTTTACATATCTACTTTTGTACCAAGATTTAACTCTTGTGCTTTTGAAATAATTTCAAATCCACATGCTATATCTAATACAGCAGTTCCAACAGACTTAAATATAGTTATTTCATTATTATTTTCTCTTCCAATAGCTGGGTTTAGAACTAAGTCTCCAAGTTCACCTTTAAAATCAATTTTAGTTATTAATCCTTTATCAAGAGGAAGTAATATATCTCCAGCCTCACTAAGAACACCATCATTAGTATCAAAATAAATTTTATTATTTTTGTTAATTAATTCTGTAGGTAGTTCTATCATATCAGGTGTAAAAGAACCAATACCATTAATATGAGTTCCATCTTTTACGTATTTAGCATCAAATGTAGGTATTGTAGAAGTAGTTACTGTTGTAATAATATCAGAATTAATAACAGCATCATTAGCGTGTTCATATGCTAAAATGTTAGTTGAAAATTCACTTAATTCATATTTTAGTTTTTCAACAAACTTTTTAGTTTTTTCAAAGTTTCTACCAACTACACGAAGTTCTTCAAGATTTCTGACAGTTAGAAGTGCGCGTGCTTGTTCAAATGCTTGACCACCTGTACCTATAAGTGTTGCTATTTTACTATCCTTTCTAGCTAATAAATCAGTTGCTGCACCTTGTAAAGCTGCGGTACGAAGTGCAGTAAGGTATGTACCATCTAATAAACCATTTACTATCCCTGTTTTAGAATCTATCATAAGAACTGTTGAGGGAACTGAAGGTAAATTATACTGTGCATTGTTTGGATACACAGAAACTATTTTTATACCGACTTTTTCTTCATTCGAACTAATACTTCCCGGCATAAATAGTGCTTGTCCATTATATTTTTCAACGGGTAAGTTAATTCTAAGAGGTATATTAGTTTTATTTTCTGAATAGTCTTTTAAAGACTCTTTACAAACTTCGATAGCTTCCTTCATAGGAAGACATTTTTGAATTTCTTCTTTATTTAGTATAATCATAATGTTTTACTCCATATTCATAATATAACTTTATTATAACAAATTGTTTAAGATTAATAAATATTTTATAAAATAATATATAAAGTAGGGGGATAATAAAAAAATCCCTAAGCGATTTTATCACTTAGAGATTGTTTGTTACTTTTAAGTCTTCTGGTTGTATAATCTTAGTTAGATTTACATTAGATGTTGTAGTTTTAATTTCGATATAAGATTTAACTGATGAATCATACTTATAAGTAAGTTCAGATGTAATATTTAATTCGACGGGTTCAAAGCTAGATTTTTTTACAGTTTGCTTTATAGTAATATTTTTTAAATCATATCTCTTAAATTCACTCATTTCGCCAAATCCAATAAAAGATGAAATTAAAAAGTCTTTGTATTTTGCATCACTTCCTGAGTAGGTAAGTACATAGTTATCGCCTTGTTGTTCAACTTTAAAATCATTTGCATTACTTTTTAGAAAATCAATATTCTCTTTATCTCGACTAATTTTATTTGCTGAATCAAAACGTTCTAATGTATCACTAGATGATTTAAATTTTCTCCAATTTAAAGAATTCTGTTTTACATACAACGAATTTGAATCTTTCATATATAGAGATAATGTTCTTTCATCTATTTTAATATTAACATTCATTGCTAAAGGATTATCTACAACAGTCCCATTAATATTAAATTTGTAAGTATTCTCTTTGTTTCGTAATGTATCTTTAACAGTGACATCGGAATTGTAAGTTTCACTTTTTATACTTTTTAAAGCTTCTGTGTATTTATCAATAGCTTCTTGAGAACTAGGAGTTTTAGTCGAACACCCAGTTAAAGCAATAGATAAAATAACTGTAGAAATAATAAAGACTATTTTTTTTATAGTATTTTTCATATAGTCACTCCTTTCAGTATTTTTTACTATATAAATATGATAATTTATTTACGATAAAAAGTCAATTGATGATTAATTAGTTAAAAATAATAAAAAATAAAGAAATAAAAAAAATCTCTAAGCGATTATTTCGCTTAGAGAAAATATATTATTTAACTCCTTCTGGAGCTGTTACTTTAGCTGAGTTGATTTCAGAGAAAGTTTGTTTAGTTACTAATTTTGTAGTATTTTGAGAATCTTTTTTACTTTCTAGTTCAGTAGATACTTCAGAAGCAACTGGTTCGTAATTTGATTTTTTAATTGTTAATTTAACAGTAGCGTTTTTGAAATTAAAATTATCATAGTTACTAGATGTACCAGATGAAGAACCTAGTTCTTTAAGTAATTCTTTGAATTTTTCGTCATTACCTGTATAAGTTAAAACGTAGTTATCTCCTTGTTCTTCAACTTTGAAGCTATCTGCATTGTTTTTGTAGAAGTTTAGAGCTTTATCATTACCAGCTACATCTTTTATTGAATCAAGTTGTTTTTTAGTAGCTTCATCAATTGGCATTTTTTTCCATCCTGAACTACCAGTGTTAATGTAAATATTGCTAGAATCTTTTAGATACATTGACATTTTTTGAGTTTGTTTACCATTTGAAATATCATAATCAACTAACATTGTAAGTGGTTCTGCTGTAAAAGTACCATTCATTTTCATGTTTAATTGACCTTTTGAATCTGACATTTGAATATCTGCGATGAATTTAGCACTTTTAATATTTTTTGCAACTTCTGTATATTTTTCAAATACTTCTTTAGATGTTGGTGTTTTTGGTGCACTACTTCCTCCGTTAGAGTTACTAGATCCACCTGAACCACAAGCAGCTAATACAACTGTTAATACTACAGTAGTAAGCATTAAAAGAACTTTTTTTATAGATTTAGTCATAAAAAACCTCCATATTTAATTATTTTATGTGATAACAAAATGTTATATACATATTAATCATAATATATATTACTATAATTGTCAATAAACGGTTTCAATTTCACAAAATTCCTAATTATATTAATAAGTAATAAAGTTTAAATATTTATTATTACTATGATTTATAAAAAATACTTATTAATATGGTAATTATATAGAAACATGTAGATCTATGTGATAGAATGATAATGAAAACAATAATATAAAAGGTGACTTTATGATTAAACATTTATTTTCAGATCTTGATGGAACATTATTAAATAATAATGGAGAACCAAGCGACTACACGAAAAAAATAATTAGAGAATGCAATATACCGTTAACTTTAGTTTCTGCGAGATCTCCTCAAAAAATGGAAAGTATATTAAATGAATTAGGAGTAGGTGGGATTCACATTGCTTTTAATGGAGCTATGGTATTTAAAAAAGAAAATAATAAATTTACAATTTTGAATAAGGAAATATTAGATAGAGAATTTGCACAAAAATTAGTATTAGATATCAGAAGTAAATTTCCCAAAGTAGGTATAAGTTTGTATGATACAGATAACTGGAATGTAGATATAGTAAATAAGGTTATAGAACGTGAGAAAAAAATTGTTAAGGTAAACTATAATTTAAAAGATTTTAATCAATATTTTAATGAAAACTTAAAAGAAATCTATAAAGTTTCGTTTATAGAAGATGATATTGAAGTGTTTAAAAAACTGGTTAATTATGTAGAAATAAATTATGGATATGAAGTAATAAGCATACAAAAATCATTAAGTGGTTATTTGGAAATTACGCATTCGAATGCTAAAAAATCGTTAGGAATCGAATATGTTATGCAACTAACAAATATAGATAAAGATAGTACGGTTGCTTTCGGTGATGGCGAAAATGATATTTCTATGCTAAAAAGTGCAGGGTATTCAATTGTTATGGTGAACGCATCTGATAAAGTAAAAGAACATGCAGATTTTATTACGAAATCTAATAATGAAGATGGCGTTGCTTATGTAATTGAGAAAATAATTAATAATCAAGATTTAAAATAAGAATTTCAAGAATAAATATTAAAAACAAATGTTATAACAAAAACTCCAAGTAGTTATGTACTTGGAGTTTATAATATTATTTAATACCTTCTGGTTTTGTTACTTTTGCAGTGTTTATTTCAGAGAATGTACGTTTACCAGTAAATTTAGTAGTAAGTGAACCTCCATTTTTTCTAGCTGTTTCACAATCAAATTGAATTTCGATTGGTTCAAAACTAGATTTTTTAAGAGTTAATTTGAAATTTAGGCTTAGTATATCAGTATCAGCAAGTTTATTAACAACTGATCCTGCACCTCTATCAAATTGAAGAAGTACTTCCATAAATTTTGCATCAGTTCCTGAATAACTTAGAACATAGTTTTCACCTTGTTCTTCTAGTTTTAAATCACCAGCAACATTTTTTAAAGCTTCTAAAAACTTATCATTATATATTTCTTTTTTTACTACATCAGCTTTTTCGCTTTGAGTTTTTTTAGAATCAGTTTTTTTCCAAGGTTCATTACCTGCTCTTGTATACAATTCATTTGATTCGTTTATATAATTAGATATTTTAAGACTCGTACCTGAAAGTGTCATTGTTTGGCTAGTCAGAATTGAGAAAGGTTCTGAAGACAATACACCATCTTTACTAATTCCAGATTCTAAGTTAATAGGACCTAGTGGTGATGATTCTGAATTTTTTGAAGCAGTTTTTGAAGTGAAATCTGAAGTATATTTAAAACTATTTACATTCTTAACAGCTTCAGAGTATTTTTCAACAACTTCTTGAGATGTTAAAGGTTTGGGTTGAGACTCTTGTTTAGACTCAGTTTGCAATTTTGTTCCACATGCAGCTAGTACTACTGATAGTATAACTGTAGATATTATTAACAAAATTTTTCTAAGCGATTTATACATAATAAAACCTCCATATTAATATTTATATAAATATTATAATATATATAAAGAAGGAATACAACATCTGAAATATTATATCGCAAGAAAGAAAACTTTTACAAGATAAATTTATAATAGTACATATTATTCTAGTTAAGAGTAGATAAATAGCTATAATTTTCATAAATAGGAATTACTAAAATTTTTAAAATATAGAGTAGGGAGAAATAAAAAAAAACTCCTGAGTGTAAGCAGAAGTAAATAAAAAAAAGAGAGGATTTCTTGTTACATGGGGTCTTTACAGTCTAAAACAGAAGGCAGTCCCGCACCTGAAGCCACCAAAGTGACTCCCTTTGAACGCTTGTTACCAGTCGTCCTACCGTATCCTCTCATTTATTATATTAGCATAGTAGATTGGTTTAGGTCAAGAAGATTATAAATATTAATAATTTATAGTTATTAAAAAACTTATAACCTTAGATATAAAAAAAAACATAAAAAAAAGAGAGGACTTCTTGTTACATGGGGTTTTTACAGTTTAAAACTGAAGGCAGTCCCTCACCTGAAGTCAGCTAATTGACTCCCTTTGAACGCTTGTTACCAGTCGTCCTACGGTATCCTCTCACTTAATATATTAGCATGTTAGTTAAGGTTTGGTCAAGAAAATTAAAATTATTAGTTATCTATACAAATTGAATTATAACTAATATAGTTATGTTTAAATATTTATAAACTAATATAGAGAGATAAATAATTAGAGTATGTTATAAAAAAACTTCTTACCTTAATAGTAAGAAGTACGAAAAAAAAGAGGACCAATTTCAGTAAGGGTTCTTTACAGCATAATGCTGAAGGTAGCACCGCACCCGTACCAATAGTTGGTACCTTTGAACGCTCTGTTACCAGTCGTCCTACGATATCCTCTCATAGTCAATATTTTAGCATAGCTAGTTAATATAGGTCAAGAATTATATCAAGAAACTGATATTAATTTTTGATAAAATGATAAATATATTCTTGGTATTTAGTTATGGTAATAATATAGTTAAGAACAAAAAACTCCAAGTAAGAATTTACTTGGAGCTAAAATTTTTATTCAATTCCTTGTGGAGCAGTGATTTTCACTGAGTTAATCTCAGAATATGTATTTGTCATTTCCATTTTTGCTGTATTAGAAGTATTACCTTTTTGATGGAAATCAGCAGTTATATTAAGATCAACTGGTTCAAAGTTTGATTTCTTAACTGAAAACTTAACAGAAATATTAGTGAATTCAACATCATCAAAACCTTTTGCATTTTCAGCAGTACCACTATTTTGTTTTATTAAATCGATGAATTTTGAATCATTACCTGTATATGTTAATAAATATTTATCACCTTGATCTTCAACTTTAAAGTCTGAAGCATTATTTTTGTAAAAATCTACAGATTTATCAGTAGCGGCAATTTGTTTCATAGATTCAAGTTGTTTTTTCATTGAATCAGAAGTTTGTTGTTTTTGCCATTTACCTGATGAACCATTTTTAGCGTAGAAAGTATTTTGGTCTTTAACATATAAAGACATTTCACGAGATTCATCATCTGCTGTTTCTTTATAGTTCATAAGCATAGTTACTGGATCAGTTGATACAGCACCATCCATAGCTAAACCAATTTTCATGCTTTCATCACCAGATTTAACATCCATATTAACTTTAAGATTAAATTTTGTACTTTTAATATTTTTTGTTACATCTGCATATTTATTAATAATTTCTTGTGATGTAAGAGGTTTAGACGCAGTGCTTTCACTATTAGAGTTACTATTAGAATTATTAGATCCTCCTTTAGATCCACATGCTGCTAAAACAACTGATAATACAACAGTAGAAATTATTAAAAGAATTTTTCTTAAAGATTTCTTCATTAGAATCCTCCATAAATTTTAAATTTATATAATACATAATGTTTTATACATAAATATAATAATTTATTTATGTGAAAATGTCAATTAAGCGTATTGTTTTGTTAAAAAATAGTCTAAATATAGGTATAGATAGTTAAATTTTACTTAAATAAAAAACCAAACATTTATATGCTTGGTTTTATAATTTTTTAATTTATAAAGTTTGTTCGACTATCACCGTGTTCTGTTTTTATTAATATTAATTTAGATCCAGATTTAGAATAGAATGTATTGCCAGAACTAGAGTAGTTATCTTTTTTATCTGAAATATCTGCATAAACATTTCCAAATTGTACTTCGAGTGATATTAATTTACTAGCGTTTATATTTTTAGCATCAATATTACCAGTACTTATTTTACAAGTAATTGACTCAACGGAACTATTATTTAAGTCATTAATATTAATATTCCCTGTAGAACTTTCAATATTAAATTTATTAGATGAAGAGTCATTTAATGAAGTACTTCCGAATGACGTTTTTATGTTAGCTATATTAAAGTTATTTAAATTAGTTAAGTTTATATTACCAGATTGGCTATTTATATTAAATTCTCCATTTTCAGAATTTATATCTGATATAACTGTATTACCAGCAGAGTTATCAACAGATAAGTTAGTAATATTAAGTTTTTCTAATTTAATATTACCAACATTAGATGTGATTGTAGCATTAGTTAAATTTAAATTAGATAATTTCACGTTACCAACATTATTACTTAATTCAAGTTCAGGGACTAATTTTTTGGGTACTTTAATTATTAAATCTTTTTTCTTAGTTATAAAGTTGAAATTAAGTTTTAGAATATTGTCATCTTGTTCTTTAATAACTAGAGTACCATCATTATCAGTAATTTTATATTGTGAAATATTACTATCAAAGTAACTTACTTCAATATTATTAGAATTACTTGATTCTACAACAACATCAACATTAACTGTATCAATATTAATAGATTTGATATTATCAGCTAATTTAACATAATGTTTTTCTTCGTAATGATTAGCAAACAAAGGTATCTTTCCATGGTTCATTATAACTGCAACAATCATTAAAGCTATTCCCAGTATTATAAAGTTTCTTGAGAGTTTAATTAGTTTATTCATATACTAACACCTCTTTTTTGAATAATTTTGTTAAATTAGCTTTAATTTTCCATTTATTATTAAAACAATAGCTAACAAATTTTAATAATAATATTATCATTATTATTGATAAACCTAAACTTACGAAAGCACCACCTATAGAAAATATAAACTCAGCCGTGGTAAGATTGTATGTATTAAATAAGTTGAGACAGATAACTTTTACTGCCCAATAAAATAATGAAATAGGGGTAACAATAGTTAAGGCCAAAGTAACCGATACTAAAGCTACTATTAATGAAAATATAATAATTGGAAAAGCAATCCAAAATGGGAAAGTAATTACTAGTATTATGATTGGAATAACTCCATTAGGTTTAAAACGCCATACTAACTTTGTTTTTCGTTTATTTATATTATTTTCTTCCAAAATTTGATCTACAATAGATGAGATACTACCTAATTGTCTAACAGCTTCTTCTTCAGGTATTCCTTCTTCAATTTTATCATTTATAATTTCATTAAAGAAGTTTATGGTTCTCTGTATATCTTCGTATGGTAAATAATTTTTTAAATTTTCATATAAAATATTGTTAAAACTATTTTTGTTCATAATTTTCATCTCCTAATATATATTTATGAGCGTTACTGATAATTTGCCAATCTTTTAGAAATTCTTGTATTTTTGTTAAACCGATATCAGTAATTTTATAGTATTTTCTTAATCTCCCATTATATTCTACTGAATAGGTTGTTACACAATTATTACTTTCTAATCGTTTAAGAATAGGGTAGAGTGTAGATTCAGAAATAGGAATTATCTCGGAAACATCTTTGACTATTTTGTATCCGTATGATTCAGAATTTCTTAAAGTGGCAAGTACACATATGTCTAGTAAACCTCTTTTAAGTTGTGCTTCCATAGTGTTTTTACTCCTTTCACTTATACTATATATCACATAGTATTATATGTCAAGTAGTATAATGAGAGAAAATAAATAAAACATATAGATAGAGTGTTATAAATAAGAATTTAATAAGAGATAAATTATATTATCTAAGTAGTAGTGAGAAAATTATAAAAAATAACTTGACATCATATAGATAAAAATGTATAATTATTATTGTTGTAAATTATGGCGGTTGTGGCGAAGTGGTTAACGCATCGGATTGTGGTTCCGACATTCGA
>USNF01000029.1 GCA_900555985.1 uncultured Gemella sp. | reverse complement strand
CTGGTGGAGCTGGGTTAGCTTTACCTGCTGGTACTTGTAATTTAACAACTTTTATTATTTTTTTAGCCACGATAAAACCTCCTATTTATTTTTCGTGATGTGGTCATTTGAGCATTTTAAAATTTTTGCTCTCCCACTCAAACATGTTTTGTATTTTTACATACTTGATTATGATACCATACCAATAACTAGAATGCAAGTATTTTAATAAATAAATTCAAAAAAATTATTGATATGTATTTGCTTATAATATACTTATATAAAACTAATGTCAATTATTATGAAATAAGAGTATGAATTATGAAAGATTTACAAAGATAAAATAGTCTAAATTTTTTTATAAAAAAAATAAAATTAAAGTTTCGTTAGGGCAAGACTACTATTGACTTTTTACTAGTAGTGGTGTAGAATTATATTTATGATATAGTGCTTATTTTACTGATATTTATATTAGTTTTATATGACATATCATAAAGAAATTACTTAATATAGAAAGAGGTTGCAAGATGATTTATGGAATAATCAGTGTTGCAGCTTTGCTTGTTGGACTTTTATTTGGATATATTATTTCAAAAAATTCAATTCAGAAAAAATTAGAGCTATCTAAACAAGATGCAGATCATATTATTGGGGAAGCAAGAAAAGAAGCGAGATTTATAGTTGATAAAGAAACTAGTATCGCTAAAAAAGAGGCTGAGGAAATAATTAATATTGCAAATAAAGAAGCAGAATTTAAAAAGCAAGATATTCAAAGACAAGAAGATAGAATTCTTCAAAAAGAATCTTCATTAGAACGTCAAACTGAACTTTTAAATAAAAAAGATGAGTTATTAAGTTCTAGAGAGATGAAATTAGAAGAAAAATCACAATTACTAGATGAAAAAAGTAATGAGGTGAATCAGCTAAAAATTCAACAAGAAACGGAGTTGCAAAGAATTGCAAACTTAACCGAACAACAAGCTCGTGAAGAGATTATGGCCTCAGTGGAAACTGATATGGCTAAAGATATGGCAATATATATAAGAAATAAAGAATTAGAAGCGAAAAACGTTGCTGATAAAAGAGCAAAAGAACTTATTGTTCAATCATTACAACGTTTTGCAACAGATGTAGTAAGTGAAACTACAGTTTCTGTTGTAGATCTTCCTAGTGATGATATGAAAGGACGTATCATTGGGCGTGAAGGAAGAAATATTCGTACACTAGAAACTTTAACAGGTGTTGACTTAATTATTGATGATACACCAGAAGCAGTTATTCTTTCAGGATATGATCCAATAAGAAGAGAAATAGCAAAAACTGCTATTAAATCACTTATTGATGATGGACGTATTCATCCATCGAAAATTGAAGAAGCTGTTGATAAAGCACGTAGAAATATAGATCAGGTTATAAGAGATGCTGGTGAACAAGCCACATTTGATTTAGGTATTCATAATATGCATCCTGATTTAGTGAAAATAGTAGGTAAATTAAAATATAGAACAAGTTATGGTCAAAATGGACTACAACATTCTATGGAAGTTGCTTATATTTCAGGGCTTATAGCTGCTGAATTAGACCTTGATGTAGCTCTTGCTCGTAGAGCAGGTCTTTTACATGATATAGGTAAAGCACTAGACCATGAGGTAGAAGGATCACATGTTGAGATTGGTGTAGCACTAGCTCTTAAATATAAAGAAAATGCTACAGTAGTTAATGCAATAGCTTCCCACCATGGTGATACTGAACCTACTAACCCTATTTCTGTTATTGTTGCCACAGCAGACGCTCTTTCTGCATCACGTCCTGGTGCAAGAAGAGAATCATTGGAAAATTACATTAAACGTCTACAAAAACTAGAAGAAATTGCAAATGAACACAAAGGTGTTGAAAAAACATTTGCTATTCAAGCTGGTCGTGAAATTAGGGTAATTGTAAATCCTGAAGAAGTAGATGATACAAAAACTTATAAAATTGCCAAAGAAGTTAAAAATAAAATCGAAGAAACGATGCAATACCCTGGTAACATTAAAGTCAATGTTATTCGTGAGGTAAGAGCAGTTAAGTTCGCAAGATAAGATAAAAGAGTGATTAACAATTGTTAATCACTCTTTTTCTATAATAAATATTATAATATAAAACAAATAAAAAAAATTGCTTTTATAAGTTTTTATGTTTAAGAATTACTATACCTACAATATTTTATAGTATGTTAAAAAATCTTATTATAAAACAGATTGAAAAAAGCGCTTTAATAGTGTATAATATCAGTAATATAACTATAAGGAGAGAAAATATTATGGCAAATATGACAAAAGCATATCTTGAGCCACAAGAACTTTATGAATATACTAGTAAAAAAGGAGTAGCAAAAGCTACGGCTAATTTAAGGTATATGCTAAGTTTAGGTTTTTTGGGAGGGGCCTTTATTTCAGTAGGATATCTTGCCTATATTAGAGTGGCAGGTACAATACCTCATGAATGGGGAGGACTTGGAACATTGTTAGGAGCGGCAGTTTTCCCAATAGGACTTATCTGTATTTTAGTAGGAGGCGGTGAACTTATTACTAGTAATATGATGGCAGTTACAGTAGCAGTCTTCGATAAGAAGTTAAAACCAGCGTTATTATTAAAAAACTTAGTTATTATTACATTAGCTAACTTAGTAGGAGCACTATTCGTTGCATACTGTTTAGGACATTTAACAGGTCTTACTGAAGGTGTAGTTTTTGAAAAAACTGTTCACACTGCTGAAGCTAAAATTAATGCTAGTTTTTCTGAAATGATTTTTTCAGGTATAGGGTGTAACTGGT
This sequence comes from uncultured Gemella sp., assembly GCA_900555985.1. Lineage (GTDB taxonomy): Bacteria > Bacillota > Bacilli > Staphylococcales > Gemellaceae > Gemella. Next base: position 7,605 of record USNF01000029.1, on the reverse strand, counting down.
TAGTAGGAATGGGAGCATGGCTAGCATTTTGTGCAAAAGATGTAGGTGGAAAAATACTAGGTACTTGGTTCCCAATTATGACATTCGTTGCTATCGGATTCCAACACGTTGTAGCAAATATGTTTGTGATACCTGCAGCAATGTTTGGAGGAGCTAACATTACATTTGCTCAATTTTTAAATAATATGGTAGGAGTATTTTTAGGGAATTATCTAGGAGGAGCTCTACTAGTAGCAGGACTATATACACTTGCTTATAAAAAGAAAGATTAATAAATGATATAATAAATAATCGTGAGTATTAGACTAGTACTTACGATTATTTTTATTGTTGAAATTAATAATAATAAAAAAATAATAAATTTATTTAAAGTTATAAATTTTTGAGAAAAATAAGAAGAATCAATGATAATAATAAATCAAAATTAGATTTATTATTGAAAAAAAGAAGTTGTTATAGTATAATTTTTTCTAGTAATAATTTAATAAAAATTAAGGAGAATTATCTATGTCAAACACTGTAGAATCTAAAGCATATTTAGAGCCACCTGAAATATATGAATTAGCTTGTAAAAAAGGTGAGGCAAAAGCTAAAGCAAATCTTAAATATATGCTAAGTTTAGGCTTCTTAGGAGGAGCATTTATAGGAGTAGGATTTTTAGCATTACTTCGTGTTTCTGGATCTATACCTAAAGAATTTGGTGGTATTGCATCATTACTTGGAGCATCTGTTTTCCCAATTGGTCTTATTTGTATTTTAGTAGGTGGAGGAGAACTAGTTACAGGTAATATGATGGCTGTAACGGTCGCATATTTAAATAAAAAAGTTAGTTTGAAATTATTAGCTAAAAACTTATTTATAATAACTTTAGCAAACTTAGTTGGTTCATTGTTCGCAGCTTATTTCTTAGGTCATCTAACAGGTTTAACAGGAGGAGCTATTGCTGCGAAAACAATAGCTGCAGGAGAATCAAAAATATACTTATCATTTTGGCAAGTATTATTTTCTGCGGTAGGTTGTAACTGGCTAGTAGGAATGGCATTATGGCTAAACTTCTGTGCAAAAGATGTAGGTGGTAAAATGTTTGGTGTATGGTTCCCAATTATGACATTCGTTGCTATTGGATTCCAACACTTAGTTGCGAATATGTTTGCAATACCAGCTGCTATGCTAGAAGGTGCTAATATATCAGTATTACAATTTATTGAGAATATGGGAATTGTATTCTTAGGTAATTTTATTGGTGCAGTAACTTTAGTTGCAGGTCTTTACACACTTGCTTATAAAAAGAAAGATTAATTAGAAAAGCTTGAAGTATTTTTACTTCAAGCTTTTCTCTTTAGTATTTATTAGTCTTCTACTTTTACAACCCAACCAAATTTATCTTCAACTTTACCAAGTTGGATACCAGTTAATAAGTTATAAAGTTTTTGAGTCCATTCTCCTGGTTTATCATCTTTAATGATTTCTAATTTTTTAGTACCATCGAATAATTCTCCTACAGGTGCGATTACAGCTGCAGTACCGCATAAGAATACTTCTTCAAGTTTTCCATTATCATAAGCTTCGTATACTTCTTCTAATGGAAGTTTTCTTTCTTCTACTTTTTCACCTAGTGATTTAAGTAATTCAATTACTGAAGCACGTGTAATACCTGGAAGGATAGAACCATTTAGTTCTGGAGTAACGAATGTTCCATCAATTTTGAAGAAGATATTCATTGCTCCACCTTCTTCGATATATTTTTGCTCAACTCCGTCTAACCATAGAGATTGAGAATAACCAAGCTCTTGAGCTTTTTTCTGACCTTTAAGAGATCCCGCATAGTTACCAGCAGTTTTAGCAAAACCAAATCCACCACGAACAGCACGAACATATTCATGCTCTACATAGATTTTATTTGGTTGTAATCCAGCTTTAAAGTAACTTCCAGAAGGAGATAGAATAATAAAGAATTTAACAACGTTATTTGGGTGAACTCCTAATGCTTCTTCAGCTCCATATAAAAATGGTCTTACGTATAATGAAGTACCTTCTGATTTAGGAATCCAGTCTTTATCGATAGAAATTAGTTTTTTAAGTGCAGCAAGTGCAAACTCTTCATCTAATTCAGGTAAAGCAATACGATCAGCTGATTTATTTAAACGTTTGAAGTTTTGTTCTGGTCTAAATAAAACTGCTTCTCCATTAGCGTTGTATGCTTTCATACCTTCAAAAATACTTTGTGCATAGTGGAATACATTAAGTGAAGGTGCTACTTCAATAGGACCATAAGGAACAATACGAGGATCATACCAACCTTTTTCGCTAGTCCAATCCATAACAAACATATGGTCTGTAAATACTGTACCAAAACCTAATTTATCGTCTGGTGTTTTTTCTTTTGGTGTTTTTGTAAGTTCAACTCTGATATCATTAACTGTTAATTTACTCATTTTAAAATCTCCTTCGAATAATCTAATAGTTTATATTTTTTACTATACAGTACATTATAATATTAATAAAAGTTTTTTTCAATACTTTTAGGCAAATTTTCTGAAATTTTATATCAAAAATCGGAATACTTTACTCAAAAATGTTCTGAAATAACATAATTAAATAGTATTTGAATAAAGTTGAATCAAATAGTATTTTAAATTTAATATAAAATATGTTACAATTATAAAAAGAAAATTTATATAGGAAGAAGGCATTAAGTATGGAAATTAAGAAATCACTAGAAAATAAATTTAATACATCTTTAGCTAATTTAACAGGTTCACCAATTCGTGAATTTGATAGATATGCTTCTAGTATAGATGGTATTATCAAACTTACATTGGGGGAACCAGATTTTGATACTGCTGAGGAAATAAAAGAAGCTGCAAAACTTGCATTAGATAATAATAGAACACATTATTCTGTAAATAATGGTATAGAACCATTACGTAGTGCATGGACAAAAAACTTAAAAGATAGATATAATTTAGATTATTCAGCAGATGAAATAATTGTTACTATTGGTGCATCAGCAGCAATTGAACACTCTATATCTGCAGTAACAAATGAAGGTGATAAAATTTTAATAGTTACTCCATACTTTTCTGCATATGAAGGGGTAGGAATTTTAAATAAATGTAATATTGAATTTATTGACACAGTAGACAGTGAATTTAAATTACAACCTGATGTTCTAGAAAAAGCTTTAGAAGAAAATAAAGACACGAAAGCTATATTAATAAATTATCCAAATAATCCAAGTGGTGTATCATACACTAGAGATGAAGTAAAAGCAATAGCTGATGTATTAGCTAAATATGATATTTTTGTAATTAGTGATGAAATATACGGTGATATTACATATAATTATAAACATACTTCATTAGCTGAATTTATTCCTGAGCAAACTATTCTAATTAGTGGATTATCAAAATCACATGCGATGACTGGTTGGAGAGTTGGGTTTATCGCTGCTCCATTAGCTATGATTAGAAAAATTGGAGTATTCCACTTATTTACAGTTTCAGGAGCTGCTACATTTATTCAAGATGCTGCAGTAAAAGCACTATCAGATGAAAATGTAGATAAATACAATAAAAATATGATTGAAACATATAGAGAAAGAAAAGACTATATGGTCCCTAGATTACGAGGATTAGGATTCGAAATACCTGAAATTGATGGAGCTTTCTATATCTTTGCTAAAATTCCAGCAAAATATCAACATCTAGGAGCTATGGAATTTTGTAAATTATTAGCTAAAGAAGCACGTGTAGGAGTAATTCCTGGTACTGCTTTTGGTAAAGCTTATGATAATTATTTTAGAATTAGTTATGCAACAAGCATGGAAAATATAAAAGAAGCTGTAGAAAGAATTTCACAGTTTATAAAAAAATAGAAAGGTTATTTTATGAGAGGGAAATTCATAACTGTAGAGGGTTCTGATGGTTCTGGGAAAACTACTTTTATAAACTTTTTAACACAGTATTTAAAAGATAAAGGATATAAAGTTATAACTACTCGTGAACCAGGAGGAACAGAATTTAGTGAAAAAGTAAGAGAATTACTTTTTGATAAAACTTATGAAATAGATGCTAAAACTGAAAGTTTATTATTTTGTGCGAGTCGAAGAGATCATATTGTAAAGAAAATTATTCCTTATGTTGAAGATGGATATATTGTAATTTGTGATCGTTTTGTTGACAGTTCAATTGCATATCAATCTTACGGAAGAGGACTTGATAAACAAGATATAATTGATATTAATAAATATGCAACAGATGGACTTGAACCAGATTTAACACTATATTTTAAAGTTGATGTCGAAGTTGGCTTAAGTCGAACAAAAGGTAGAGACGAAAATAATAGAATGGACCAAGAAGATTTAAGTTTCTATAAAAGTGTGAAACATGGTTATGATGAACTTTCTGAAGAATATAGCAATCGTATAAAAGTAGTTGATGCTAATCAAACTTATGAAAATGTAGAAAAAGATGCACTTGAAATAGTGGAAGGATTTTTAAAAAATGAACTTTAGTAAAGATAGTATTGCAATAAAATCTTTAACAAATGCATTAAAAACAAATAAACTATCCCATGCTTACCTAATGGTAGGCGAGGATAGTTTATATTGTGATGAATTCATTTTGCAATTTGTTAAATCTATTTTTTGTTTAGAAAATAAAGATAAAGAATTTTATAATTGCGGAAAATGTAAAAGTTGTCAAAGTATAGAGCACAATAACTATGTTGACTTTTATATTATCGAAAGTGATACTTCTATAAAAAAAGAAGATATTCAAAACTTAAAATCAGAACTTAGTGTAAAATCTTTCTATGGTAAGAAAATTTATTGGATAAAAGAAATTGAAAAAATGACAGAACAAGCTTCAAATAGTTTGTTAAAATTTTTAGAAGAACCAGAAGATGATATTATAGCTATATTAAGTTGTAAAAATATTAGTGCTGTACTTCCAACAATAATTTCACGTTGTCAACAAGTTAAGCTAATTGGGAGTAGGGAAGAAATTACCGAGGAAATTGATGAAAATTTATTAGAATATCATTATGAATTTTTAAAGAGATTTTCTAGAAAACCTCATATTGCAAATATATACTTATTAGAAAAACTAAAAAATAAAGAAGATATATTATCGTATTTCACATTATTAAATAAAAAGATTACTCTAGCTTATTTATCTATAGATAATAATAAAGATGTGAATAATATTAGTTCAGTACAAGAAAAAGTCTTGCTTGGGATAAATGATATTAAGAATAATGTTTCTGCAGTTCTAGTATTGGAAAAATTTCTCTTTTCTATTATATTAGATAATAATAGTTTAGAATTTTTAAATGAGGCTTAATATGAATGAAGATTTAAGAATAGATACGGTATCAAAAAATTATAAAATATTTCAAAAAAAAGATCATTATAGCATGTCGACAGATTCTTTTTTATTGCCATATTTTGCTAATGTACCACTTAATCCTAAAAAAAATATTATAGAATTATGCAGTGGTAATGGTGGTATATCTATTATCTTACGTGAAAGAAGTAGGGCACGAATAAGTATGTTAGAGATACAAGAAGACTTGGTTGAACTAACTAAAAAAAGCTTAGAATTAAATGATCTTACTAATAATATTGATGTTAGATGTGGTGATATAAAAGAAGTGAAAAATTATTATATGCCTTCATCATATGATTATGTAATTTGCAATCCACCATATTTTCCAGTTGAAAATATGCCAAATCAACGCGAAAAAAATAACCATAATATTTCGCGACATGAAATATTATGCAATCTTAGTGATATTATCAAATCTATTAAGTATTTATTAAAACAGAATGGAAAATTTTCTTTAGTTCACAGAACCTATCGTATATCTGATATAATATCGGAATGTGAAAAAAATGGTCTGGCTATTAAAAGAATACGATTTGTATATAGTAATAAAAGTAGTGAAAATAGTAAGATAGTTTTAGTAGAAGGAAGTATTTCTAAAGTAAGCGATATAAAGGTAGAACAGCCGTTTTATATTTATAATGAAGATGGAAGTTATACTAAAGAGATGGAAAGGGTATATGGAATTGACTAATAGTTATATGTATGTTGTAAAATGTATTGATAATACACTTTATACAGGTTATACAACAGATTTAGTAAGAAGAATAAAAGCACATAATAATAAAAAGGGTGCAAAATATACTCGAGTACGAGTGCCAGTAACGTTAGTATATTATGAAGAATTCACATCAAAAAGTGATGCGACAAAAGCAGAGAGTGCATTTAAAAAGTTCACTCGCAAGCAAAAAGAGCAATATATAAAAGAAAAATTACAAGATGATAAAATTAAAAAAATAAAAGAATTAAATAAAAAAATTAAGGAGAAAAAGTAATGTTATATTTAGTAGCTACTCCTATAGGGAACTTAGAGGATATTACATTAAGAGCATTAAAAGTATTGAAAAATGCTGATATAATAGCTTGTGAAGATACTAGAAATACACAAAAGTTATTAAATCATTATGAAATAACTGGGAAAAAATTAATAAGTTATCATGAACATAATGAAGATAAAATGAGTAATAAAATAATTGAATATCTACATGATAATCTAGAAGTAGCACTTGTTACCGATGCAGGAATGCCTTGTATTTCTGATCCTGGATATACACTAGTAAGAAAGATAAAAGAACAAGGATTATCAGTAACAACTTTACCAGGAGCAAATGCAGGATTAACAGCATTAGTTTCAAGTGGTATAGAGTCATATAACTATACTTTTTATGGATTCTTACCAAGAAAATCAAAAGATTTAAAACAAAAACTAGAATTTATTTTAAAAGAAAAAACTACAGGTATTATTTATGAATCACCTCATAGAGTTAAAAATCTAGTAACAGAAATAGCTAAAATTGAGCCAACACGTGAAATTTCTGTAGCTAGAGAAATAACAAAAATGTTTGAGCAAATAGAAACACAATCAGCAGAAAATATATTAGCTAGATTAGGTGAAGATATTAAAGAAAAAGGTGAATTTGTAGTTATAATATCGCCTAATAAAGTAGAAGAAAATAAAGAAATAAATTTAGAAGATATAGTCGAAATTATTTATAATAAAGTGCAAAATGGTGAAAAAAAATCTGAAGCAATAAAAAATACTGCAAAAGAATTTGGAATAAATAAAAAAGAGGTTTATAGTTTATATCATGAAAAGTATGACTAGTTTATTTATTGTAAATGCACTTATTATAATATTTTTAATTCTTTCACTATGGTATAAAATTTCACTTATACCATTATTTATCTTATTGCCAGTAAATATTTTTCTTATATATTTAAAAAGTACTGCTCTTGATAAAAATGAACAAAAGAAAAAAATAATGCTTCATAAAGTAAAAAATTCATTATCAGTTATTATGGGATATTCAGAAGCTCATTCAGATGAATTAATAACTAAAGAAGAATTTGATAAACATGTAAATGAAGAAATTGGAGAAATAGTAAATATAATAAAAGATGAGATATACAAATGATGTGTACCCAAAATTCTGGACACATATATATTTAGTTTAAACTTATGGATGTTATCCTGTAATTTACAGGAGGCATCCATTTT
>USNF01000028.1 GCA_900555985.1 uncultured Gemella sp. | reverse complement strand
TATTCTTTATATCGAAGCTGAAAAATCTCACAAACGTTTAAGTATGTTAACAGTACTTTATACTGTTTTAAGTAAATCAGTTAGATTATTAGCTCCAATCTTATCATTTACTGCAGAAGAAGTGTATGACAATATGCCATATGAAGATGCTGAATCTGTTCACTTAACTGACTTCCCAGCTAAGAACTTAATCGATGATGCAGCATTAGAAGCTAAATGGGATAAACTTCTTGAAGTACGTGACGATGTAAACAAAGCTTTAGAAGAAAGCCGTAATGAAAAAGTTATCGGTAAATCTCTAGAAGCTGCTGTTGAAATCTACAGTAACGATAGTGAAGTAGTAGAATTATTAAATTCAGTAGATAACTTACACCAACTATTTATCGTAAGTAGTGTTGAAGTTAAAGAAAATGATGGTGTTGCTTATGATTTAGCAACTGTTAAAGTTACAAAAGCTGAAGGACACCGTTGTGAACGTTGCTGGAACATCGTTGAGGAAGTAAACGAAGAAGGTTTATGTCCACGTTGTACTAGTATTTTAAACAAATAGTAACTTAATAAAGGAACTTGGATTTTGATTGAATCCAAGTTCTTTTTGTATAGGTTGCAATATAGAAAAATACAGCTTTTCTCTCTGTTTAATAAGTTTACAATTCGTGTTATTGTTGTTGCTTTAAAGGGCAATGAGTGTTATAATAATATGATGTAAAGAAATGCTAACTTTAAAGTTATTGTGTATTTCTTTTAAATAATTACTAAATTTGGAAAAGATATTTTATTGAAAGTTCAAAGAGTTGAATGTTCAATATTAATTATGTGAAATAATTAAATATTAAGTTTAATTATTTTCAAAAAATTTTTTGGAAGGAAAATGTTAATGGCAATTTTAGGAAAATTATTTGACGCTAACAGAAGAGAAGTTAAAAGCTTATCAAAATTAGCTGATAAAGTATTAGCTAAAGATGAAGAATACTCTAGTCTTAGTGATGAACAATTAAAAAATAAAACTGAAGAATTTAAACAATATGTTGCTGAACAAAAAGAAAAAGGAAAATCTACAGCGGACATATTAGATAAAATTTTAGTAGATGCATTTGCGACTGCTCGTGAAGGGGCATACCGTGCATTAGGAATGAAACCATATAAAGTTCAAATTATGGGTGGTATCGCACTTCACCGTGGTGATATCGCTGAGATGAAAACAGGGGAAGGTAAAACTCTTACTGCTACAATGCCTGTTTATCTAAATGCTTTAAGTGGAGAAGGAGTGCACGTAGTAACAGTTAACGAATACTTATCTCAACGTGACGCTCAAGAGATGGGAGTATTATATAACTATTTAGGACTTACTGTAGGTCTTAACTTAAACTCATTAAATCCAGAAGAAAAAAGAGAAGCATATAATGCGGATATTACATACTCTACAAATAATGAATTAGGGTTTGACTATTTAAGAGACAACATGGTTAAAACTGTTGAAGCTCGTGTTCAACGTCCGTTAAACTATGCCGTAATCGATGAGGTCGACTCAGTACTGATCGACGAAGCTCGTACACCTCTTATTATTTCTGGAGAAGGACAAGCATCGACCTCATTATATCAAGTAGCGAATGCTTTTGTTAAAACACTTAAAAAAGCTACTGAAGAAGATGGTAGTGATGGAGATTATACTCTTGATATTAAAACTAAAGCAATCCAATTATCAGAAATTGGTATAGATAAAGCTGAAAGTTACTTCGGATTAAAAAATCTATATGATTTAAAAAATGTTGATTTAACACACCATATTAACCAAGCTCTAAAAGCTAACTATACAATGTTTTTAGATGTTGACTATGTAGTTGCTGAAGATGGTGAGATTTTAATCGTTGACCAATTTACTGGTCGTACAATGCCTGGTCGTCGTTTTTCTGAAGGATTACACCAAGCTATCGAAGCAAAAGAAGGCGTACCTATTCAAAATGAAAGTAAAACTATGGCGACAATTACATTCCAAAACTACTTTAGAATGTATAAAAAACTTAGTGGTATGACAGGTACTGGTAAAACAGAAGAAGAGGAATTTAGAAATATTTATAACATGTTTGTTACTACAATTCCTACAAACAAACCAATTTTAAGGGAAGATGCTCCTGACTTTATATACTCAAATATGACAGCTAAGTTTAACGCAGTTGCTCGTGAAGTAAAACAACGTCATGAAAAAGGACAACCAATTTTATTAGGTACTGTTTCTATTGAAACGAGTGAATTAGTTTCACAACTTCTATATAAATATGGAGTACCTCATAAAGTACTTAATGCTAAACAAAATGAAAGTGAAGCAGAAATAATTAAACAAGCAGGACAAAAAGGTTCTGTAACTATCGCGACAAACATGGCTGGTCGTGGTACGGATATTAAACTTGGTGAAGGTGTTCGTGAACTTGGTGGTTTAGCTGTTATTGGTACTGAACGTCACGAATCACGTCGTATTGATAACCAGTTACGTGGACGTTCTGGTCGTCAAGGAGACCCAGGTTACAGTAGATTCTACCTATCATTAGAAGATGAACTAATGGTTCGTTTTGGTGCTGATAGATTACAAAAAATTATGGGTGCAACTGAAGATGCTCCAATCGAAAGTAGAATGGTCAGCCGTTCAGTAGAAAGTGCTCAAAAACGTGTTGAAGGTAATAACTATGATGCACGTAAACAAGTACTTCAATACGATGATGTATTACGTAAACAACGTGAAATCATGTATGCTGAAAGAAATGAAGTATTAGAAAACGAAGTAGTTACTGATATCGTTTATGATATGATCGATGAAGCAGTTGAAAAAACTATTCAATACGCAAGTCAAACTATGGGAGAAGTACATAGTGAAAGAGAAGAAACAGAAGAGATTATCAAATCTATTAATGAGAAATTCTTAAGCCAAAACCCTATCACTGAATTAGAGTACGGTGATGTAATGTCTGATGAAGAGATTAAGGAACTTACTGTTGCTAAAATTAAAGCAGAATTACAAGAAAAACGTGATTTACTTGGCGATGAAACTATGAATTCATTTGAAAAATATATTCTTCTTAACGCAATAGATGATAGATGGACTGATCATATTGACCAAATGGACCAATTAAGAAAAGGTATCTTCTTACGTTCTTATGGTCAAATCGATCCACTTCGTGAGTACAAAAATGAAGGTCATGAAATGTTCGAATATATGATTGATGATATTCAAGTAGAAGTAGTTTCTAACTTATTACGTATTAGAGTAGAACGTCATGAAGATATAGAAATTAAAGAAGAAAATACTAAATTAACTACAAATGATAGTAAAGAACACGTAGCTCGTGGTCCAATAAGAAGTTCGGCTCGTGAAGCGAAGAAAGCTCGTATGGAAGAGCGTAAACAAAGAATTAAAGAGTTAAAAGCTCAAAAAGAACGCGAAGCTAACAAATAATTTGGTAGAGAAAGAATATATTATGAAGAGGAGACTTATATAAGTTTCCTCTTTGATATATTAAAAACAAAATAAAGGAGATTAATAAATGAAAGTTTATTATAGTTGGTTTGCTTATACGGTTGTACTTATAGCTGGTATTGTTATGACAATATGTTCCCCAGTTCTTATTTTTCTTATGTTTAAAATAGATGTAGATATTTGGACTATGATTTTTTGTGATATGTTCTTTGTATTTATCCTTATTTCTGGTATAGGATTTACAATGATGGCAGTAAGGAGACTATTTATTAATAGGGCTGTATTAGAGCTTTGTGAAGAGGGTGTATACATCAACTACGGAGCATTTAAATTTAATAAGTTATTTATACCTAAAGAAGAAATTATAAAACTTGAACGTTATAATCCATATATTTATAATGATAATAAAGTTAGATGGGATAAAGGATCTTTTGTTTTTTATTTAAAAAATGATGATATTTTAAAAAGCTTAGGTAAATTTACAAATTTTACTATAAATATGAATTTTAAAACATTAGGTATAAGATTAAATGATTGTATTGTTCCTTGGAATATCCTTGATAGTGTTGAGTACTATTTTAAAACAGTTTATAAAATAAAATTTGAAAGATAGTAAAGGAACGGTAGTATATGAAAATTTATTATAGTAAGTTTGCTTACACGATAATGCTAGTTTGTAGTATTATTATGCTAATAGCACTATCTGCTGCATTGTATGTACTAATGTTTAAGATTCCTAATATAGAGATTCTACCAAAAATTTTACTTAGTTTATTAATATTATTTGCTTTTATTTCTAGTGTAGGATTTACTGTTATGACAATAAGAAGGCTATTTATAGTAAGAACAGCTGTAGAATTTACAGATTCTGGTATAACTATTTACTACGGTGCATTTAACTTAAAAAAATTATATATAACTGAAGAAGAGATTATAAAAGTTGAACATGAAACTAAGAGTACTAATGAAGCAACTATGCCTGTAGAAGGAATATTTTAGATTCACTTTTAAAGATGATAATATTTTACGAAAAATAGGTAGTTTTACAAATTTTGATAAAAATATGGAATTTAAAACTTTAAGAATGCATCTATCAGATTGCAAAATAAATCCACGTATTATAGACAAACTTGAATATTATTGTTCAAATACATATGACTTTAAATTTATAAGAGATTAAAAGGAAAATTATTACTATGAAAATTTATTTTAAGAAATATTTATCAATACTCTTAGTACTAATAGGTATTATAATGTTTTTAGCTCTTTTTCCTATTTTAAAAACTCTTTATGTTGATAGTGATTTTACGATATCAGTAAGATTATTTATATTTATCGTATTTCCTTTACCGATATTAGTTTTTACTTGTAGATTTATATTTGAAGGAATAAATAGATTGTTTATTAATCCTGTTGCGTTTGAATTTACTGTAGAGGGTATAGTTATTTCAACTGGTAAAATTAAATATGATACGTATTTAATTAGGAAAGAGAATATAAATAATATAAGTGTTTATTTAAATAAAAAAATGAATTATGAATTATCAGTTTTTATTAATAGAAATCAAGATGAATTAAAGAAAAATTTTTTAAGATATTATAAAAGAAATAAATCAATAGATTTAGCAACTAACCAATGTATTCTTAAGAGAAAAGATCTACTTAAGTTAGTAGAGTATATAAAAGGGCATTATGGGATTGTTGTTGAAGTATAAATTAGTAATGAAAGGTATGATACTGTGAAAATATATTATAGTAGATTTGCTGGAATAAAGTATATATTTTTTGTATTACTTTTATTTCTAAGTACGTTTGCGTATGATTCTAAACTAAATATAGCTAATATAAATATAGCACTTATAATTCAAGTAGTTTTAGGACTATATTCTTTATTTGTTATAATAAAGCAACTATTAGGAAGAAAATTTTTTGAAGTTACAACTGAAGGCATATATATTTATAGTGGTTTAATTATAGAAAAAGAAACATTTATACCAAAAGATAACTTAGTTTCAGCTACATATAAAGAAGTAAAAGAAAGTGATCCTAATCTAGATTATGATATAGATCGCTTTATAGAGTTGAAGTTGAATGATAATTCAAAAGTAAATAAAATTTCAAACTCTAATATAACTATTGATACTGAAAGTCTAGTAATGAAATTACATTTAAATAAATGTAATTTTAGTTTAAAAGAGTGGAAAGAGATATCAGCATATTTAATGAAAAATTATAACATTGATGTCGATTAATAAATAAGAATAAAACATGAGTTTTAAGTCTTGTTAAGAAAGGTAAGAATTTAATGAAAATATATTATGCAAAAATTGTAGGCTATGGATATTTAATGTTTACCATTGTAATGGTAATTAATTTCTTAATACTTAGTGCTAATGGAGTTATCAGCCTAGATCAAGTAAACTTGATACTAGTAATAGATATTATGATGTTACTTGCTGGGGTTTATGCTGCAATAGGAGCAGTGAGAAGATTATTTGGTAATAATGTGTCTTTTGAATTTACTGATGAAGGTATTTATGCATATTCAGGAATAATAATTCAAAAGGAGATATTTATACCAAAAGAAGATTTACTAACTGCAGAATATAAGGTAGTTGATGTGAGTGATCCAGATCATACAAATAGTAAAAGCTACTTTATTGAATTTAAATTAAAAGAAACAACTAGATTAAACAAAATTTCAAAGAGTAATATTATAATAGACCCTAGTATTTTTAGAGCGTTACTATATGTTAATCTTTGTAAGTTTAAAACAGAAGATTGGGAAGAGTTGTCATCATACTTAAATGAAAAATATAATATTGAAATTATAGAAAATAAATAGTAAACTATAAAATCTAAGTTTACTTATTATTTCCTAAATTAGGAGGGGATTTATTATGAAAATTAGTGATATAAATAAAAGTAATAATATAGTGTTTTTCGGTGGAGCTGGTGTTTCTACAGAATCTAATATACCAGATTTTAGAAGTGCTAATGGAATATTTAGTATAAAGCTAAATAGAAGCTTTACGCCTGAACAATTAGTGTCTAGAACAATGTTTGAGAGATATCCAGAGGATTTCTTTGATTTTTATAAAAAGAACTTAATATATCCAGATGCTAAACCAAATGCAGCTCATTATTATTTAGCTAAATTAGAAAGAATGGGTAAACTAAAAGCAGTAATAACACAAAATATTGATACGCTACATGAACAAGCTGGTAGTAAGAATGTATTGAAATTACATGGTACTGTAGATGCAAACTATTGTACTAAATGTGAAGCATATTATAATTTAGAACAATTCTTAAATAAAAAAGAAGAAATTCCACGTTGTGATAAATGTTCAGGTGTTATTAAACCATATGTAACTTTATATGAAGAAGAGTTAGATATGACTACATTTAATTCTGCGATTAGATATATTCAAGAATCGGAAGTATTAATAATTGGTGGTACTTCACTTAGTGTATATCCAGCAGCTAACCTTATTCAATATTTTAGAGGAAAATATTTAGTAGTAATAAATAAAACACCTACTCCTCAAGATAATATGGCTGACTTAGTCATTAATGATAGTATAGGAAAAGTATGTAAAGAACTTGATGAACAATTAAGTGGAAAATAAAATATATAGAAAGGAAATACAATGAATTTAATTAGAAAACTAGCTTGGTTTTTAAAATTAGAGAAGAGAAGATATATTATAGGTATAATAGCTCTATCTTTAGTAAGTGTCTTTAACTTAATACCACCTAAAGTAATAGGTAATATAGTTGATAAAATAGAAGCAGGTAATTTAACTAATAGTCAGTTGTTTATTAATATTATTTATTTAGTATTAGCTGCTTTTATAATGTATGGATTAAGATATGTATGGCGTGTTTATATTTTTGGTGCAGCGTATAATTTAGGTCGTATTTTACGTTTTAGATTATTCCAACACTTTACTAAAATGTCTCCATCATTTTATCAAAAATATCGTACAGGAGATTTAATGGCTCACGCAACTAATGACGTAAATGCTGTTGTTATGGTTGCAGGTGGAGGAGTAATGTCAGCGGTAGATGCTAGTATAACAGCATTAGTAACTTTATTTACTATGATATTTTTAATAAGTGCTAAGCTAACATTAATTGCTGTTATTCCTTTACCATTTTTAGCGTATGCTACTAATAAACTAGGTGAGAAGAATCACCAAAGTTTTAAAGAAGCACAAGAATCATTTTCTGACCTTAATAATAAAGTACAGGAGAGTGTATCAGGTATTAGAGTAACTAAATCATTTGGTTATGGTAATGATGAGATTAATAGCTTTAAAGAGACTAATAAAAAGGTATTTAGTAAAAATATTATAGCTTCTAAATACAATGCACTGTTTGATCCAATGGTACTTGTATTTGTAGGGTTATCTTATACACTAACACTTATCTTTGGTGGAATATTTATATCAAGAGGAGAAATAAGTGTGGGTAACTTAGTAACTTTTGTTACATATCTTGATATGTTAGTTTGGCCTCTTCAAGCAATTGGCTGGTTATTTAATATAGGTCAACGTGGGGATGTATCTTATACACGTATAGAAAAATTACTAGCTGAAGAAAATGATGTAGTAGAAAAAGAAAATACTATCCCTGCTCATAATGGTAGATTAGAATATGACATTAATAGTTTTTCTTACGTAGGAGAGGAAACATTATCTGATATCAAGTTCGCTATTGATAAAGGACAAACACTAGGAATAGTAGGGGTAACTGGTTCAGGTAAAACTACCTTATTAAAATTATTACTTAGAGAATATGATGTAGAAGATGGAAGTATTAATTTAAATAATCATAATATAAAAGATTATAAGTTAAAAGATCTTCGAAGTTTAATTGGATATGTTCCACAAGATCAAGTATTATTCGCAATGTCTATAAAAGAAAATATAAGATTTGCTGATACTAAGTATACAGATAAGCAGGTAGAGGATATTACTAAAGTTTGTGGAATATATGATGATATAGTAAATATGACTGATGGTTTTGATACTATTATAGGAGAACGCGGAGTATCATTATCAGGTGGACAAAAACAACGTATGGCTATGAGTCGTGCATTAATTATGAATCCAGAAATATTAATTTTAGATGATTCATTATCAGCAGTTGATGCTAAAACAGAGCATTTAATTTTAGAAAACTTAAAAGAAGAAAGAAGCGGTAAGACTACTATTATTACAGCACATAGATTATCAGCTATTGTTCATGCAGATTTAATAATTGTAATGGACAATGGGAAGATAATAGAACGTGGTACACATGATCAACTAATTGCTCAAAATGGTTGGTATAAAGAAACATATAATACTCAGCAATTAGAAGAGAAGATGAAAGGAGGAAATTAGTTTGAAGAAGAATAATACATTTTTCAGATTATTGCGCTATATGTTTAAGTATAAAGGATTAACTATTATAGCTTTATCTTTTATCCTACTTACTACATTAGTAGCGACAGCAATTCCTCTTTTAGCACAGTACTATATAGATAACTACATAACAAAAAATATAGCAACAGCAGGACTTTATATATTAGCTTGTTACTATGGATTATTTATACTAAGAGTAGTTTTTACCTTTATAGGTGAATATTATTTTTCTAAGGTAGCACATAGTATAGTAAGAGACCTACGAGAAGAAAGTTTTTCTAACTTACAAAAATTAGGTATGTCGTACTTTGACAAAACACCAGTAGGTTCAATAGTATCTAGATTGACTAATGATACTCAAGCAGTAGCAGATATGTTTGGGACAATATTCTCAAGTTTCTTAAATTCGGTATTAATGTTTGTAGTAACACTAACAGCTATGGTATCTTTAAGTTGGCAGTTAACTATACTAATGATTTTATTTATACCGATTATGTTAGGTTCTGTATTTTTATATCAAAAACTTTCTAGTAGATTAGTAGAGATAACACGAGCTAAGTTGAGTGATTTAAATACGAAGTTATCTGAGTCTATAGAGGGTATGAGAATAGTACAAGCTTTTAATCAAGAGAAGAGACTTTTAGATGAGTTTGAAGGTGTTAATAAAGAGCACCTACATTATATAAGTAAGTCTTTAGCAGTAGATAGTTTATTACTTAGACCAGCAATGGCATTATTTAAAATATTAGCTTATGGAGTTATATTAGCTTACTTTGGTCTTAGTTGGCAAACTGCTGGGTTTACAGCTGGATTAATATATGCATTTATCCAATATACTAACCAACTGTTTAATCCATTAATAGAACTTATGCAAAACTTTAGTGTACTTCAAACATCTATGATTTCTGCTGGAAGGGTATTTGAATTAATAGATAATACTGAATATGATCCGAAACAAAGTAATAGTGATTATAAAATTGAAAAAGGTAATATTGAGTTTAAAAATGTAAGTTTTTCATATGATGGTAAGCAAGATGTTCTTAAAAATATCTCGTTTAATGTAAATAAAGGGGAGACAATAGCATTTGTTGGTTCTACTGGTTCAGGTAAGTCCTCAATTATAAATCTTTTCTTAAGATTTTATGAATTTGAGCGTGGTAAGATATTTATTGATGGTATTGATATAAAAGATTATAGTACTAAAGAACTTAGAGACAAGATCGGGTTAGTTCTACAAGATCCATTTTTATATCATGGGACAGTAGAGTCTAATATTAGGATGTTTAAAGATAACTTGACTGAAAATGACATAGAAGAAGCGGCAAGATTTGTTGATGCGGATAATTTTATCCAAGAGCTTCCAGAAAAATATCAAAGTAAAGTAACTGAACGTGGTTCTACTTTCTCTAGCGGTCAAAGACAGCTTATTACATTTGCGAGAACTATAGCTGCAGAGCCTAAGATATTAATTTTAGATGAAGCAACAGCAAACATCGACTCAGAGACAGAAGAGACTATCCAACGTTCATTAGAGAAGATGCGTAAAGGTAGAACAACAATCGCAATAGCACACCGTTTATCAACAATACAAGATGCAAATTGTATTTATGTTCTTGATAAAGGTGAGATAATTGAATCAGGTACACATGAACAGCTATTAGAACGTAAAGGTACATATTATAAAATGTACCAATTACAAGCTGGTATGATGCAATAAATAAAATATTAATCAGTAATATGATCTGACCCCAAAAAGTTAGACTTAGGATAGCGTAGTAGTTGTAATGACTGC
>USNF01000027.1 GCA_900555985.1 uncultured Gemella sp. | reverse complement strand
AAATTTACATATCTCTCAAACTGTTATCTTCATCATTATTTATTCCATAAGTTTTGTAGAATTCAAAATTTACATATCTCTCAAACCGGATATAACCTTGATACTGAACTATTTAAGTTTTGTAGAATTCAAAATTTACATATCTCTCAAACGGAAAAGAGTAGAAGTTACTACTATTAGTAGTTTTGTAGAATTCAAAATTTACATATCTCTCAAACTACAGATAGATTAGGAAATCATTTAGTCGTGTTTTGTAGAATTCAAAATTTACATATCTCTCAAACTAAGCTCTTATTTCTTCGGAAAAACATTATGTTTTGTAGAATTCAAAATTTACATATCTCTCAAACAATACCGGTAGTCATTCTACCTAATACTGGTTTTGTAGAATTCAAAATTTACATATCTCTCAAACTATACTATATACTATATTAGTATACTCTAGTTTTGTAGAATTCAAAATTTACATATCTCTCAAACTATTGTTTCAACTTCATTTATTTTAATAATGTTTTGTAGAATTCAAAATTTACATATCTCTCAAACTCTTGTAGCAACTTCTGTAAATTGTCTAAGGTTTTGTAGAATTCAAAATTTACATATCTCTCAAACGGAGTTGCATTAGTTTTTACTGCAAATGCTGTTTTGTAGAATTCAAAATTTACATATCTCTCAAACAGGTAACTCTGTTAAAGGATGGAAACAAGGTTTTGTAGAATTCAAAATTTACATATCTCTCAAACAAACGCAAACGTGGATTTACGAGGAAAGCGTTTTGTAGAATTCAAAATTTACATATCTCTCAAACTCTCTGAATAGTCTTTCTGATATGTCGCTAGTTTTGTAGAATTCAAAATTTACATATCTCTCAAACAACTTGTATTTTATTTTTATTCATATATGGGTTTTGTAGAATTCAAAATTTACATATCTCTCAAACTGGACTATTCACTCATATTTATCACAATTCGTTTTGTAGAATTCAAAATTTACATATCTCTCAAACATAAACGCATTTGATAACTATGAAATAGGGTTTTGTAGAATTCAAAATTTACATATCTCTCAAACATTCACATCTGTTCTTTCAACCTTATACTGGTTTTGTAGAATTCAAAATTTACATATCTCTCAAACGGAATATGATACTAATTGGATTGAATTTTGTTTTGTAGAATTCAAAATTTACATATCTCTCAAACTTAAATCAGGTATTGTAAACGCAGCTGGACGTTTTGTAGAATTCAAAATTTACATATCTCTCAAACCCAAGTGATTATAACGGACGTAACACACTGTTTTGTAGAATTCAAAATTTACATATCTCTCAAACCTGTAAAAGTTTATCTTTTGGAATAAGCAGTTTTGTAGAATTCAAAATTTACATATCTCTCAAACTAACACCATAATCATTTAGATGCTTTAGCGTTTTGTAGAATTCAAAATTTACATATCTCTCAAACATATAAATATTCTAAACGCTTTTAAATAGGTTTTGTAGAATTCAAAATTTACATATCTCTCAAACAGATACTTAGGAGGAATAATAAATGGCAGCGTTTTGTAGAATTCAAAATTTACATATCTCTCAAACAAAAAGCCAATCTAACAAACGTTACAATAGTTTTGTAGAATTCAAAATTTACATATCTCTCAAACGTAAAATCTGCGACTTGGACAGATGAAAGGTTTTGTAGAATTCAAAATTTACATATCTCTCAAACTATGTTAGCACTTGCATTAGATATATAATAGTTTTGTAGAATTCAAAATTTACATATCTCTCAAACGGAAAATGGTACAGATTGGGCTAAATTTAGTTTTGTAGAATTCAAAATTTACATATCTCTCAAACAATACGCTTGTCTTTCATAAGTTCAACATCGTTTTGTAGAATTCAAAATTTACATATCTCTCAAACCTCAAAATAATGTTTAAGAGTATAAATTCTGAATTTAGGTATAAAAAAATGGATCGACACCGATCCGAGCCCGAAGGCAATGTAGATAAAATCTTTATTTGAACTTGAATGTAAATTTTGAATCTACCTATATTATACAAGTATTTTTATAAAAAATCAATACTAAATTTCACAATTATCTTGGTCAAATACATATACTATTTCGTTATAACAATCACTTTTCTTTATATTTTGATATTCGCTTTCAATATTTATAATATTTATTTTATTTAAACATACTTCTTTATATATTTTTTCTACTTCTTCAACTGAAAATACTCTATAAAGCCCTACTATAAATATTACTTTAATATTACATAATCCTACTAATACTTTTAAAAATTTTATTAACTTCTCTAAATAATTACTCTCTTCAAATTGTATTTTAAAGTCACCTAATTTTAAAAGTGAATTTGCTTCAATTTCATCATTATATTCTAAATCTGAGTTATTATTAAATACTAAGGTTTCAAAATATTCCCTTATATGTGACGTTATCTTATTGTATTCTGCAATATTATCAGTAACGATTTTTAATAATTCTCCGTATACTTTAGTTATGATTTTCTTATTATTAATATCAATATTAAATAAATCACTTATGAAATAACTGTTCTTATCAAATGATACTTCTTTATTATTATTTGATAAGATAAAGCTACCTTCATATCCTTTGTGCTGTCTAATTAATTCTAGTATATTCTCTCTAAAGTACTTTTTATTTTCAAAAACTATTGTATGTATTAAATTATCTTCTAATACTATTTGTCTTTGCCAATTATTATTTATTATCTTCATATTTCTATAAACCTTTCATCTGAATCCACATACTCTGTTTGACTTTCACCTACCAAAAATTCCATTTTAGAAAATTGCTTCTCTGTAATTTGTAATACTTGTACTATTCCCTCTTCTGGACAAAGTTTTCTAATACTCTTGACTATTAAATCTGCACTTCCTTGATTCATAGCTAGTTTTACATAAACAGATTCTTGCATCATAATAAATCCATTTTTTATTAATGATTTTCTAAATTTTCTATAGTTCCTTCTTTGAATAGAGGTTTCTGTTGGTAAATCAAACATAACTAATACTCTCATAAATCTATAACTCATACTTATACATTTTTATATATTCTAAATCTTCTTCTTTTAATCCTGTAAGCAAACTACGGCAATATATTTTTATTGCATTAGCAACTGTTTGTTGCTTATTATCAATAGCTACAGTCTTATTTAGAATATTTATTAAGATATTTTTATGTTCTTTTGAAAATTCAGATTGTTCTAGGTTATATACTTCTTCATCTACTAGTATTCTGAAAGGTTCCATAAAATCACTAGCGAGATTAAATTTATTGAAAGGATTTTTATGACAAAGACCAAGTTGGGTAAAGTACCCACAAGATACTATCTCCCTATTAAATGCAGATAATATTATTGAATATCCATAGTTTAATGCAGCATTAACAAAGCACTCCTTATTTCTACTAAAATCTAAGCCAAACAAAGCATTAAAGTATACTTTTGCAGCATGACCTTCTCTATTACTATTATCATTCCACTCAATTTCATTTAAATATTGTTCTAGAAGTTTATATTCATCTTTATTTAGTTTTTTTAATAATAACATTTGATTATATATTTTTTCATATACTATTCTAGTCCAGACTCGTTGCTTACATTCTTCTGTCCAATCTAATTGATACTTATACTTTAAACTAGTATCATGACTTCCATAATATGGTAATAACTCTGAACTTGGTGTTCTCTTTTCATCACAGAATACTACTTTAATTTTATTTTTTACCAATTCATTGAGAAGTACAGCGGTAAGAGATACCGCTGTACTTTCTACTATAACCATATATATTTCACTTAAACTTATTTTTCTCATTTCCGCTTCTTTTCTTACAGTCATAAAATTTAGACTGTAATCTAGTTTAGCTCTTTCCCTAACTATTATTGTTCTCCACGTCATTCACTTACTCCCCTATTATTGTTATTTCCTTTTCATAAAATCCTGTTACTGATTGTTCAATTATAGAAAATTGATTTTGAATTCTTAAATTGAAACTCGCTATTCCTCTTGCAGCAGTCATTTTTATTATTTTTAAATCAAATGTTGATTTTTTATTTGTAATTAGATTTAATATTTCTAATAACACTTTTGCTTGTTCTTCCTCAGAAATACTAATAAA
Organism: uncultured Gemella sp.; assembly: GCA_900555985.1. Lineage (GTDB taxonomy): Bacteria > Bacillota > Bacilli > Staphylococcales > Gemellaceae > Gemella. The sequence goes on along the minus strand of USNF01000027.1, from coordinate 7,496 downwards.
ATTACTTCTAATTTCTTCACTATCTAGTTCATTAAATTTATTAGGCTTTTTATTAATAAAAATACCAGTATTCATTTTTTCAACTAAAGTATTATATAACTCGATATTTTTTTCGGCAGTTATCGATTCCCATAATAGACCATCTTTATTTTCTTTTTTCCAATTTTGATATTTAGATAACTCTTTAATATATAGTTCACTTTTTTTGTCCAATACTACTTGAACCGCACTATCATACACAAAACTATCGTTTGTCTTTCCTCCTATATAATTATAAAAATTATTTATTTTTATTAAATCTCCGATGCACAATTTTCTATACTTTAATCTTAAATCTTTTATTACTTCTCCAGGTTTTAATGTTAATTGTACTTTTGCATACTCTACTAAAGTACTATCTTCTCTTATATTTTGAGAAATATGAACTGGGATAGGTATTATTCTAGTTATTTTTTCTTCGCCTTTATTACTTTCTAAAATATATTCAAATATAGAATAGTAAGCTATCTTAATCTTAGTAAAACCACCATATTTTGTTACATCTTTCATTATATTATCAGAAGTTTTTATTGGATAATATGCGCCTTCTTTAGCTTTTGTTTTCTTATATATAGTTGCATCGTATAATGCACCTTTTTGTTCAGATGTTCTTCTAGTTACTAAGATATTGTTATTATTTATAACTTTATCTACTTGATGAACAGTTTTATCCATTTCCCAAGCTATTGTATTAGAGTTTCTAACATCAGTATAGAACATATTATTTAATGAATATTTTCTACCATCTTTTTTTCCTTTAATGAAATTATAAGCATTTCTAGTAAATCTAACATCAAAAACATTACCTACAACTACATTTAAATAGGCATCTTTTGCATGGTGATAATCATTGATTTCACGTACTTTTATTAATTGTTCAGTATTTTTTGATTTTCTATTTCCATCTTTTATTTTTCCAAAGTTTTGTCTAAATGTAGAGACATTTTCTGCTTTTGAATAGCATATTGCTGTTTCAGGATTTAATTCACCTAGTACACTAGCTACAGCTTTTACTGATTGTGATGTCTCTACTAATTGTCTAGCAATAAATCCACTTAATTCTTCATCAGAGAATTCTTCAGTTCTTACTAATCTATTATATTTTTCTTCTGTAATTAATTTTTTCTCTTTTAAGAATTTCCAAAATCTCTTATTTTCTTTAGTTTGAATATCTTGACCTAATGGGTATTTATCAGTTTTTTCTGCATTACTTACTTTTTTAACTAACACAGTATTAGTAAAACTATCGTCTTTAACTTTACTTTGAGGGTAAATGTGATCTATATCATATTTATTATTATCAAATAATTCATTAATATCAATACTTTCACCACTGTACATACAACGTCCTAATTGAGTATAGTATAGATATAGTTTTTTAGCTTTTAGTTTTGATGGTTCTACTGTACTTAGTCTATCTTTTTTAATTGAAAAATCAAGTGTACTATTTATTTCTTTTTCTAATTCTTGTATTTCTTTGTCTTTTATATTTTTATAAACTGCTTCTAATTGTTTTTTTCTGGAATCAGTTGGCTTTTTATCAGCAGTATTACTTCTAGTTGTTTCGACAAATATTTTCGCTGGAGTACTTCCTATTATTTTCTTCAATTCTTCAACTATTCTAATAGTTTGCCATATTGAACGTTTTACCGCAGGACTTACATATAAGTCTTCTAGTATATCTGGTGTAATTTCTGTAACTTCTTTTTGTAAAGCTTTATTATATTCTTCTATTTGACTCATATAATCAAATCTATCCGCAAGAAGTTCCATAAATAAAATATTATTATTACGCATAGCATTGATAATATTTAGACATTCTCCAGTTTCTTCATTGAATAGTTTTTCACTTACTATTTCAGTCAGTAATTTTCTACTAAATCTTCCCCAATCTTTATAGCTTAATCTAGACATTTTTGCTATTTCTTCTTTTGTATATTTATCTCCATATACCGCTTCTATTTTAGATTTTATTAACTTTCTAGATTCACCATATAATGTAATCCATAAAATAATATTTTCTACATGTTCAATATTGAATTTATCTCCTAATATCTTTTTAAAGTCTCTATATGATTTAAGATCATTTTTTACTGTTATATCTATACCTGATATTTCACCTTTTCCATTTATAAATCCTTCAGCTTTTAATAGCTCCTTAATACTTTTTTTAGTAACTTTTTTTCCTTGTTCCTTAAATAATTTTTCTATTATAGTATTACGTGCTTCAACACTAATTCTATTACCATCATATCTAAGTGCATTAAGTTCATTTAATAATGCAAATTCTGAGTATAGTAATGAGTATTTAGGTAAAACTTCTTCTCCTTTTAAGTACGTACATTTATTAGTTAAGTTAGTAATAAATTTCTCTGCACTTGCACTTTCATCAATTACTTTAGAATAGTTCCAAGGTGTTACTGGTGTATTTTCCTCACCTTTTTTTCGCACAGACCAAGCATATCCACCTTCATTAGCTTTTTTATGTGAATTTAGTGGACCTATATAATATGGTATTCTAAATTCAAGTAACTGAATAATTTTTTCTTTTACAGTATATCCACTTTCGTCTTTTTCTTTTAAAAAGCTATGGTATTTTTCTGCATTTTCTAATATTTTAATTAGTTCTTCTCTATGAATTTGATATGGTACTACTGAATTATATTTTGTACGCTGCAACGGTAAGAAAGTTTCTAATTCTATATCAGCAAGAATATTATTTTTTTCTTCACTATCTTCAAGTTTTGCTAACTCTTTTACTAAAAACTTCTTAAAATCCTCATATGAACATCCTTTCCCTTCTTTACTATCCTTAATATAATTAACATAGTTAGTACCTTTATCATTATCTTCTTTGAAGATTATTCTATAAAGCTCATCTTTTTTTTCTTCTGAAAGCTTAGAATCATTTTTTACTAGTGCTTTTAATTTAGCAAGGTCAGCTTTATGCTTTTCAAACAATTCTACTTTTGATTCAGATAGAGTTTTACCTTCTTTTTTAACATCTGAAAGAATAATGCTGTCATATACTAATTTTGCTAAGTCTAGTAATTCAATATAATTTGATAATATTTGTTCATAATCATGACGTACTTCTTCATATACTTTTTCTTTGAAAGATATAGATTTTACACTAGCATCTAATTCTTTATATTCTTCAATAGCAAATATTTTATCTAAAGTACTTTTTCCTCCTAGAATAACCCTAAATACTTCTAGTAATTGTTTTTCTTTTGGAAATAGTTTTTTTAAACCATTTACTTTTTCAGTTAAATTCTTTTTCTCTACAGATATATTTTTAATATTTTCTACGATTTCATCATTTACTTCTAAATCATGATGCAGTATGTCTAACTCTAATAATTCTTTTATTAAGTTATTAATATTTCCATCTTTAAAGTTTTGACCTTGTAATAAAAAGTGTCCTCTATTTTTTAATATATGGTGAACAGCTAAAAATACCTTTCTAATATCTGGTTCTTTTTCTGTCATTAAACTAGATCTTAAATGATAAATAGTTGGATATTCTTTGTAGTAATCTTTATCTGTATAATCTTTATCATTGAAGATAGTAAAAGGTAGTTTATGAGTTTTATCCTCATAATGATACTTACTTTCTTTAAGTTTTAAAAAGAAATTAGGATCTACTGTTGCTATTTCTTCATTAAATAGTTCTTCTAATAAGTTAAGTCTCCATTTTCTTCTAGCTAGTCTTCTTCTATTAGAACGAAATGTTCTTCTTTCTTGAGCTGTAGTTGCTTCTTCAAACAGTCTTACTCCCCATAATCTTTTTTTATTCTTTCTAATAATCTTATATTCTGTATCTGTTGCAGCCCAACCAACACTTGCAGTACCAATATCTAACCCTAGATACCAAACTTTATTCTCCATATATATATTCTCCTTAATTTAATAATATTTTTTTGTAATCGTTTTTATACTTCTATATTGTATCATATTTATTATTATATTTATAGATATATTTTTATTATCTTTAATTAATTTGAATCTTTTCTTAATAAAAAAGAAAACTTATTAATTTAACAAAACATATTTTTAAAAAATGATTTATTATAAAGCAAAATACAAAAAAGGCTTCACATGTGTGAAACCTTTTTTAATCTTCTATTCTTTTTTTTCTTTCAGTTCTTTTGCTCCTTTACTTTCTTCAGGCAACTCTATTTTTATCTCTTTGTTAGGTTCTTCTAAAGTACCTCTAGTTGTTACTCTCACTGAAGAAGAACCAGTTGCAGCAACTATCTCATAAAATAATTTATCTAATTTTTTATTTTTTGTATTATAAACATATTCTACAGTATATTCAAATTCAGAAAATTTTACTTCCTTACGAAGCTCCTTAAGATGCTCTTTTATAACTAAATTCTTAATTTCTTCAGTCTTCTTTAATTTAAAAGTTACTTTATCTCCATCTTTTGATATATCCCAGTTATCTTTATTATCTAATAAATTTAAAATATCATCTCGCATATTTATTGATTGGCTCTTAAAGTTAAATGCGTGTCTGTTATCTGTAGGGCCTTTCTTTTTAAACCAATAATCGTCCGTTTTTAAATAATAAACACCGTCCTTTAGATAAGATTCATCTTTCGTTTCTCCATGAATATTGCTTATATATTTACCTTTCAATGCGAATTCTAATGGTTCAAACTTTTCATCACCAGTTACATCATATCCTCTAGTATTATTTGTAGCTATTTTATCATTTTTTACTAAATATACCATGGTTGCTTTACCTGATTTTAATTCTTTAGTCTCTTTCTTTACTTCTTGAAGCATACTTTCCGTACTTTGCTTACTACATCCACTTAAAACTATAGATAAACCTAACATAATAGCTAAAATTTGCTTTTTCATAACTTAATTACCTTCTTTCAATTTAAATAATTACTGTATTTATTTCAGTCCTCACTTAAATTATACAGTTTTTAAGCTTTCTTTTCTAGTGCTTTTTTAGCTTCTTCTGGAATTTCAATGTTAACTTCTTTATTAATTTCTTCTAAAGTACCTCTAGTTGTTGCTCTTACTGAAGGAGAATCAGTTACAGTAACTATCTCATAGAATAATTTATCTAACTTTTTATTTTTTGTGTTATAAACATATTCTACAGTATATTCAAATTCAGAAAATTTTTCTTCCTTAAGAAACTTCTTAAGATGCTCTTTTATAACTAAATTCTTAAATTCTTCAGTTTTCTTTAATTTAAAAGTTACTTTATCTCCATCTTTTGATATATCCCAGTTATCTTTATTATCTAATAAATTTAAAATATCATCTCGCATATTTATTGATTGATCCTTAAAGTTATATGCATCACTCTTATCAGTAGGACGTTTCTTTTTATACCAAAAATCATCCATTTTAATATAATAAACACCGTCTTTTAGATAAGATTCATATTTCTTTTCTCCGTAAACATTGCTCATATATTTACCTTTCAATGCGTATTCTAATGGCTCAAACTTTTCATCACCACTTACATCATATCCTAAAGCATTACTTGTAGCTATTTTATCATATTTTAAAAAATGTACCATGTTTGCTTTACCTGATTTTAATTCTTTAGTCTCTTTCTTTACTTCTTGTAAAATACTTTCAATATTTTCTATACTTTGTTTACTTTCTGTATTTTGGGCACTTTGCTTACTACAACCACCTAAAATAACCGTTAAACCTACCATAACAGCCAAGATTTGCTTTCTCATAATATTTTTACCTACTTTCAATTTATATAATTACTTTTTTTCAGTCTTCACTTGAATTATACTGTTTTTAAGCCTTCATTTCTAGTGCTTTTTTACTTTCTTCAGGTAATTCAATCTTAACTTCTTTATTGATTTCTTCTAAAGAACCTTTAGATGTTGCTTTAGACGTTGTACCTTCAGTCTTAGTATTTAACTCATATGATAACTTTTCAACATCTTTAGTTTTCTTATTATATACATATTCTATATTATAATCAAACTCAGAAAATTTTAGGTCTTTTTTTAATTCCTTATTATGTATTTCCTTGACCTTATTCTTCAATTCATCAGTTTTCTTTAACTTGAATGTTACTTTATCTCCATCTTTTGTTACATCCCAATTATCTTTATTATCTAATAAATTTATAATATCATCATTCATATTTAATGATTCTGTTTTAAAATTTAAAGCATGATTGTTATCTGTTGATACTTTTTTCTTAAACCAAATAGCTTTGTTTCCTACAGCATTCTTAGTATAATAAAAACCATCTTTAATATAATCTTCTACTTCAAGATTTTTTCCTAAGCCGGAAAACTTACCATTCATTTTAAGTTCTAGTGGATCAAACTTTTCATCACCACTCATCTCATAACCAGTATCACCTTTTAATTCTCCTTTATCATCATTAAACGATAATGACAATGTTACTTTCCCAGATTTAATTTCCTTAGTATCCTTCTTTACTTCTTGCAACATACTTTCTGTACTTTGCATGCTGCATCCACTTAGTGCTACAGATAGACCTACCATAGCAGCTAAAATTTGTTTTTTCATATCTTATCTACCTACTTTCTATTTAAATAAAAACTGTGATTTTCAGTTTTTACTAAAATCTATTCTTTTTATTTCTTTAATTCAACTGCACTTTTACTTTCTTCTGGAACTTCAATTTTTACTTCTTTATTAATTTCTTCTAATGAACCTTTAATAGTTCCTTTTGTAGTTGAACCCTCAGTTTTAAAGTTTAACTCTGATACAATCTTTTCTATATCCTTAGTTTTTGTATTATATACATATTCAATCGTATAGTCGAACTCAGAAAACTTAACTTGTTTCGAAATTTTCTTAACACGCTCCTCAATCACCTTATTTTTCAACTCATCAGTTTTCTTTAACTTGAATGTTACTTTATCACCATCTTTTGTTACATCCCAGTTATCCTTATTATCTAATAAATTCAAAATACCCTCTTGCATACTTATCGATTGATCCTTAAAGTTTAAAGCATGTTTATTATCCGTAGGGACTTTTTCTTTGTACCAAACTGTTTTAGACCCTATATTACCTTTAATATAATATACCCCATCTTTAATGTAATCTTCAATATCACGACTTTTATCTCCCTGGAAAAACTTACCATTCATCTTAAGCTCTAGTGGATCAAACTTTTCATCACCACTTACCTCATAACCAGAGCTACCTGCAGAACTATTTTTTTCATTTTTCATTGATAACATCATTGTTGCTTTTCCTGATTTTACTTCTTTAGCATCCTTCTTTACTTCTTGTAACATACTTTCTGTACTCTGTGTGCTACATCCTGCTAATGCTACAGATAGGCCTACCATAACGGCTAAAATTTGTTTTCTCATAATTTATTTACCTACTTTCTTTATTCTAGTAAAGAAGTTTTAGGTTATATCCTTATCTAATTTCTAAAATATACAATTCTACCTTTAAATATTCTAAAA
>USNF01000026.1 GCA_900555985.1 uncultured Gemella sp. | reverse complement strand
AAAGGGTTATACCCAAAGAGAAAACCACCCCTTTTTAGGGGTGGTCGTTATTTTGTATATATATATCGGATAGATGATAAAAAATATATTAAATACTAGTTGTAAAAAAATATAATTAAATTTTGATAAATATTATAATATATAGTATAATAAATAAAAGCAATAAAATAAAGGAGCTAATATAACTATGTTACAAAGTAGTAAAGAACAAGCTTCAGGAGCGGCAACTCAACTAATAGGTGCTAGCAGTGGTTTGAGTAATGTTAGATCTGTTACAAAAGATTCAGAAACTACAGTAGCCGGAAATACTAAAGCTCAAAGTAGTGCTGATTTAGCACTAGCTACTGGGCAAGAGCTTCACCAAGTAATTCAAAGTATGTGTAATAATATACACAGCCTTGCCGCAGAATTCGAAGCTATGGATAATGCCTTGAGTAAGGAATTACAGCCTAAATATTTACCCTAGTTATTAAATACTGTGAGGATTAATTAATGGATAATAAAGAAGAGTATATTAAAAGGAGAATGTTAGAAGAACAGCTAGATGATAATAAAAAGAAGTTAAAAAAACTCGAAAGATTAGAGGAACTAAGCAATAAAGGACAATATCGAAGTCATAGATTAAAAGAACAGTTATATCATATATTTGGAAGAGAATATAACAGACATATGGATAATATAAGTTATTGTGAGGAGCTAAGTAGAAAAAATCTGACAAAAAGAAAAAATACACTTCTTGGTGAGGAAGCTGAATTAAAAATTAAGTACAACAAATTAAAAAAATAATTATGAGATATTAGGAGAATGTATGAGTATAAATATGATATTAGGCTCTGCTCAAAGCCAAACTAATAGTATAAAAAACCTCACGACAAGCCAAATAGGAAGTTATCAACAAATACAACAAGCCTTATCAAACTTTATGTTTCAAACAAATAGCTTGCAAGGTGCAGCATATGATAGTGCCAAAGCTTATTGTGGAAGTGTTTTATCTCCACTAATTGATGGATGTATATTATTAAATAAAGCTATTGAAAAAGCAAACGAGGAATATATAAATAAATATACGAGTGAAGTATATGGAGACTCCCTAAAGCAGAGTGATTTAGAGAGGTTAATTGATGAAACAAAAAGCCAAATTGCTTTGAATGAAAATCTATTGAATGAGCAATTTGAACAAGACCCAGTGGATTTAAGTGAAGTAAGTAACTTGCAAGAAAAGATAGATAGTTATAGAAAAATTCAACGAGACTTGGAAGAAAAGTTAAGTAAGCTACTGGCGTTTGATGCAAATTCCATTAGTATATTTCAAGAAGTAGATGTTTTAAGTAACTCTGTTGCTCAAGGGATTGCATTAGCGCAAAGAAGTTGGAGTCCAACACTAAAAACATTTATGCTACCTGGCAAAAATGAAATGGGATGGGTAGGTACTATCAAGGAAATATGGGAAAAAAATAATAAAACAAATAACATTAAAGCTTCAAAAAGAATGATAAATAGTCAAATTAACGCAGAAGAATATGATAGGAATGTAGCTTTCTATTCAGGATTACATGGTAAACCAATTATAGGTGCAAGTGTAATACATAACGCAAGTTCTGAAGAGAAGAAAGACTTAGTACTAGCAATATTACCTTGGATTATGCCGGGTGGTTCATTAAGACTAACAATGTTATCGGGGGGAACTGTAGGACTAATAGACGGATTGGTTTCTAAAGATAAACCATCAGATGTTATTAAAAAAATGGCATTTGGAAGTGGTTTTGCTTTCGTTAGTCACCTAGGTTTTAATTTATTAGGTAAGGGAACTAAAGTAAAAAATTTATTTAAATCAGGTAAAAATGCTGAAGATAAATTACTAAAAAATGTTAAGAATGAAAGTTTAAAATCAAAAAACAATTTATTTCAAAGAAGTTCGATAAATCAAGTTAAGATAGCTGAAAATGGAATTGATGGAAAATTGAAACCAACAATACTTTACAATGCTAAAGAATTTCCAAGAGAATTAAAAAAATATCCACGTGATATGATATTAAACAATACAAATAATAAAATAATAACTTTACCGAGAAATGAAAAACTAAGAAACAATTTGATCCAAAAAACTACAAATGAACAATCAAGGCTACTTAATCATATCGAAAAAGAGAAAGTAAATACCCAAATAGTTTATGGAAAAAAGGAATTTCTTGAAGAAATGGATAAATATCCAAGAGTAAATATAGATGATGAAACAAGGCAAATGCTAATTAACATGGAGAAAGAAACAAGGCTTGATCCAAGTGACTATATTTCTGATGAGGAAATAAGAAGACATATTAGGATTTTTGAGGAAGAAGGAGTAGCGAAAATTATTAGTAAGGAACAACTTAAATATGCAGAAAAAAATTATAGAGGAGCTATAGGTCCAGAAAGTGGTCAATATGCAACATCAGAGGTAATTATTGAGAAAGCAATAAAAGCATCTGATGGGGATCCAAGAAAACTAGAGAAGTTATTAGCCTTGGATGAAGGATCGTTGGGAGAGAATCCAGTAATTATAAAACCTAAGAAAATAAAATTTTTAGAGTTTCCTAGTGGAAATGAAAAGGGGGCAAATGATTATTGGAAGCCTGGAGGTTATACATCAGGAGGAATACCTGAAGTAGTAGTTAATCAGTTTGCTTTAGGAGAATATTCAGTTGAAAGAGTGTTTAAAGGAGTGTAAAAAAAATGATAAAAATGGAAAACTATAAAAACCATGGTATAATGATAGATGATAATGAATATAGTATATTTTGGTTTAGGGGTAAAGAAATGTTTGATTATGAAGTAACCAAAGAGTTGGCGGAAAAATCAAGAAAATCGGATAAAGATGCATTAGAAGTAATGTTTTATTTAGAGAATAAAAGATGGCCAAAAGAAGGAGAATTAGAAAACTATAATAAAACAGATGTTAAGACATATGTAGGAGATGGATTTTTAATTTATGAAGAAAATGAGAAATACGAAATAGAGATACAAAAAGACTGTGGAGGAGCAGCTATAAGACCAGTGTGCTATCCTATAACTAAAGAACTCAAAGAGAAAGCACTTAAATCATCTAGAGATGGATACGAAGTCGTAATATATGCAGAAACAGGACGATGGCCCTTAAAAGATCAAGACGAGGTAGATAGAGAATTCCTTAGGGAATATCCTGAATTCATTCTTAAAAACCCTGAATTAAATAAAGAACTATTTTCAGAAGAAGAATTTAATCACTTAGTAGCACTAGGGAAGGAAAGAAAAAAACAAAAAGAACAAGAGAAAGATAACTAAACTTTTTGATGATGTTTTTAAAGAGGGAAAAGAACAAAATTCAAAAGCATAGATTATATATTACATATTAATATAAAAACAATAATATAAAATTAAAGAGGACGATAAATTTTTGTCCTCTTTTAATATTAAAATTTACTTTCTGCTTTTTCATATGCATTATAAAAGATAGGTGCATTTATATTGTATTGTTTCCCAGTATCGTATAGGCATTTACAGACAAATAATAAATCTTCTGTATTGTTATGTAGTGTCATAATTTTTCTAGTAAGAATATTAGTCGCAAACATTCGTTTCATTATTGGTGCAGAAATAAATATAGGAAGTTTATATCCCCAAAGTTCATTTTTATAGTGTTTTAAGTTTACACCACGTGCTTTTATAATCTTAGAAGTTTCTCGTATTGCACAAACCGCTTCAGCTAATAGTTTAGATGAAGACATAAGATTCTCGGCAGCCTCAGTAGGATTATCCATATCAGCATATTTTGCTGCGATAGATACTACACCAGCATTAATAGCCATATGTAACCAAATCCACTCAAGCATATCATATGGTGTTTCTAACTTAATGTTACAACTTTCAAATAATTCTACTAGTTTATCATAATTATCTATTTTAGAATTTTCTTTTTTCTCTAGTATAAAATGATCAAAAACACAACATGTAAGAGTGGTATCTACAATATTACCACCAGCTACAGGATAACCAAGAATATATTCTCTACCTTGCATTACTTTTTCAAGATATTTCTTATCTTCCCAAATGCCACAGCATAGTATAATAGTTCCTTTGATATTGTTAGAGTTTAAAGTTTCAATAACACTTTCGATATTTCCTGCTGGCATACTAATAAAAATAAAATCATAGTTATTTTTTGTATGAGTATTTACTTTATAAGTATCAGTATAGTGATCACCTATTTTATTATTTCTACCATCTAGCATATCAACATTTAATTCTGTTATATTAATTTTTTTACTGCTTTTTCTAATATAATGTTCTACATTATGACTAGCTTTATTAAATAAATAGCTATATGTAGTTCCAATAGTTCCAAGTCCAATAGTTAGTATATCCATAAATCCACCTCACAAAATAATTATACTAATTATACTATAGATAAAATTATTTATCTATAACTGAAAAAGTATTGTAAGAAAATAAACTACATGTTAGAATAAGTTTACGTATTTTTTTGAGTAAAGGAGAGATATTATGCCGATTGGGGTTATAATTAATACCGTCGCAATATTTCTAGGTGGTATAGCTGGAGCTCTTTTAGGAAATAAGTTGCCAGAGAAGTATAAAGAACAGCTAAATCTTATATTTGGTCTTTGTTCTATGGGAATGGGTATTTCGTCGATAGTTTTAATGAAATATATGCCTACGGTTGTTTTTGCTCTTATTATAGGAACTATAGTAGGATTAATATTTAACCTAGGGGATAAAGTATATGAACTTTGTTCAAAACTTCAAAAAGTAATGATTCGTATCATACCAAAAAAAGAAACAAATATGTCAGAAACAGAATTTCTAGCTACTTTAATTACAGTAATAGTGCTATTTTGTTCTAGTGGTATGGGAATATATGGAAGTCTAAGTGAAGGTATGACTGGTGATTCTAGTTTGCTTATAACTAAATCTATTCTGGATTTCTTTACTGCAGCGATATTTGCGTGTAACTTAGGGTATATCGTTTCACTAATTGCTGTTCCACAGTTTGTTATCTTTACGACATTATTCTTATCGGCAAGTTTTATCGTTCCGTTAACGACACCGGATATGATTGCTGATTTTAAAGCTTGTGGTGGTTTCTTAATGGTAGCGGCAGGATTTAGAATTCTAAAGTTAAAAATGTTTCCTGTGGTGGATATGATACCAGCAATGATTTTAGTTATGCCATTTAGTTGGTTTTGGGTTAATATAATATTACATTTATTGTAAGATTGAAAGGATAAAAATGGGAATAGGTACATTAATAAATGCAGTAGGGGTTCTACTAGGTGGAGCTCTTGGTATATTAATAGGTCATAAAATATCTAATAATATACAACAAGCTATAATGAAAGTTGCTGGAATATCAGTAGCGTTTCTAGGAATAATTGGCGCGTGCGAACATGCTTTAAAAATAAATAATGGAAAAATAGTGTCTAGTGGAGCCATGGTACTTGTAGTTAGTATGACATTAGGTACTTTAATAGGGGAAATCTTAAATATAGAAAAACTATTTGAAGATTTAGGTATTTACCTAAAAAGAGTAACTAAAAGTAGTGGTGACAACAGATTTGTTGATTCATTTATTCTGGCGTCTTTAACTATTTGTATTGGGGCTATGTCTATCTTAGGAGCCATTCAAGATGCTTTATTTCATGATTATTCTATTTTAACTGCAAAAGCTGTACTCGATTTTGTGACAATATTAATATTTACTGCGGCATATGGTCGAGGTAGTGTTTTTTCAGTTGTTCCTCTTATTATATTCCAAGGAGGAATAACTATTCTTGCGAAATTTATTGAACCGATTATGACACAAGGTGCATTAACTAATCTATCAATGGTAGGTTCAGTACTAATTTTTTGCGTCGGAGCAAACTTAATCTGGAACTTGAAGCTTAGGGTTGCTAATATGTTACCAGCTATTATACTAGCGGTAATATTCGCATTTATACCGATATTTAATTAAAAGAAACTAGTATAGATTTTAATTCTATACTAGATTTTTTGTTTTATTCACCATGTAGTAATTTATCGTTTCTTTGTTTAGTCTGTTTATATATTTCCTTATAATCTTCTATCATTTTATTAGAATAATTACCTTTTCCTATTTCACAGTTTAAAGATTGAAGTACTTTAAGCATTCTTTCTAATAGATCTTTTGTAGTTAGAGTTTTATTAAGTAAGTTCTCTAGCGTATCCATACAGTTAATATCTATTTTTGGATATTTGTATTTTAGCTCTTGATTTTTTATTCCGGCTTCATAATATTCTTTCATTATACTAGTACGATTTTGTTGATTGCCAAATAAACTAAGATAAATAGAAACGACGACATTTTCTTTTACTTTTCTTTGGGCAATACCGGCAAACTTTTTACCATCTATGCTTAAGTCAAAATCACCTGGACAATATGAGTTACTAATTTCTACCGCTTGTATCTTACTTGATGCTTCTGGGAATATCTCCTTAATAAATTCAGTCATAAGGTTATAACCTGCGTTTAAAGAAAATGTACTTGGATTTATATTCATAATTATAGAAAAACTGACAACACCTGTATCAGCTATAATACCTAAACCACCGATATTTCTTACCGCAGGAACTAGATTATTGTTATAAAATGAATCTAGAGCATCTTTAAAAAATGGGACACGTGTATCAGGCGTTCCTAAAATAGCGGAATTTTCTAAAGAATGAATATGTAGTATACACTCATTATTAGTTAGTACTTGACGAAGAAATAGTTCATCAGTCGCTATAGGAATAAGTGGATTATTCCCATGTAAGTTAGTGTAGATATTAACTTTTTTATTTTTAATAAGTTCAAGCATAGTTACTCCTTAAAAGTAAGATAGAATTATAAATATATTATAGCTTAAAAAAGATTAATTTTATAGAATATAGTTTCATATATAAAAAACCTTATTACTCTTTAAAAGTAATAAGGTTTAATGTATTACATATTAATTTTGTAGTCTTCTGGTTTTATAATTGGAATTACTTTTGTAAATAGTTTTACAAATAGGTATCCAGTTATAATAGGAACTAACGCAAAGATTATCACGGCTTTAATTATTTCGTAAGCACCACCGTTAGTAGTCGCTAGGTGAGCTAATGGGCCAACTAAACCACTAAATCCAAAACCAGCACTCATTGCTGTACCTTTAATATTAAAGATAGCGGCTAGTACTCCTGTGCAAGCTGCACTACATATTACTGGTAACATGATTTTTGGTTTTGCAAAAACATTTGCCATAGAAATCTTTGGTGATCCTATAAAGTGAGCAAGAGAGATACCTTTTGAGTTAACTGCCCAACCAGCAATAGCAAGTGTAAATCCACATGCACATATACCAAGGTTTGCAGCTCCAGATGCAATACCATCAATATTGATCGCAAGTGCAATACCAACTGATGTTATCGGCGTAACAATTAGACAAGCAAAAATAATAGCTATTAATATTGTTAGTATAATAGGTTGAAGAGTTAATAAATGTTTAATTCCGTCTCCTAGTACTTTAGTAAGTCCCGCGAAAAATGGAAGTAAATATCTTCCGATACCACCTATTATAACAAGGATTAGAGTAGGTAATACTAATACTGCGTAACCTTGTGTTTTATTTCCAATAAGTAAAATAAATGCAGTTGCTAATGCTGCAGTAAAGATAATAGTAACAATATCTCCTGCACCTTTTAACATTAAGCCTGTTTTATCAGCTGTTTGAACTATTGAACCACTGGCATATAGTGTTGCTAAACCAATAGAAGTGCTTTGAATAGGTGTTAATTTAAACATCATTCCTATTATCATACCTGAAGCAAGTCCAATAAGGGCATTAGAAATTGTAACCGAAAATGATAAAAACGCTAAAGATGGATATACTTTTGCGATATATTTCAAAAGTTCTCCTAATAATGCACCGGGTACTAAACATAGGACAGTCCCTAGTGCAACACCGTTAAGTACATTCATAGTAAATTTTTTAAATGTAATTTTTTCTTCCATAGTGAATGCTTCCTTTCGTGTATTTATAACCTAAAAAGGTTACTAATAATTATAGCTTAAAAATTATATTTTGTACATTGATTTCAGGAAAGTAAAATATAAAAACTGACCTACAATTAAATTATAAGCCAGTCCATTTCTATAATGCTGTGAATGCAGCTGTGAATCCAAAAATTATTCCTGGTGAGTTGGCTATAATGATTGGCCAATCTCGTTTCTCTCCTAAAAATCCATAAAGAACCCAAAGTGTACAGTTAATTCCTGCAACAAAAGGTTGTAAAAAGTCACCTTTATGTCCATTTATATTACCTGAAATTTGAGGTATATAAGATATATACATAAGCATGGCAGTACAAGTAGCTACCCAACTAAGTATTTTGAAAAACTTTTTATTCATATTATATTTCTCCTTTCAAAGTATTAGAGTATACTAACACATATAAAACTATAATGCAAGTCAATTTTTTTAATATTTTTTATGTAAAGGGCTTTAATTGGCTTATGAATAACCATAAATATTTTCAAAAAAATTATTTTTAAAAAAGAGACATTAAGTATGTTTAAAGTTTAGTTTGTATAGTTTACTATATTGTTGTATAATGTAAATTATAATAAAAAAGGAGTTTGACTCAAGTGAAAGTATTAAGAAAATTATTAGCTTTTCTAGTAGTTATAGCACTTCTTGGTGGGGGAGCAGTATACGCACTGCAACCTAGCGAAGATATTAAACCTTCTGAAAAGTTATCAAGTGTAAATTCGTCTATGGATTTAGCATCTTTAAATAAAGAGTTTATAAGCAATGTAAGTTATAGTAATGCAAAATTATCTACTAGTCTTAAAATTGATAACGAAATGTTCTTATCAATATTAAATCATGCGACTAAAGATAGTGCTGAAATTCAAGAAGGTAGCTATAAATTAGTTGGTAATAGAGTAGCAGCTAAGCTACCAGTTCAGTTATCTTTTATAAATAGTGAGATTTCTTCTAATATAAAACTATCTGGTTCAAATAATAAAATTGAACTAACATTAGAAGATGCTAAAATAGGTAAAGTACCTATACCTGATTTTGCTTTAGAAAAATATTTAAAAGAGTATTTAACTGGAACAGGTGTAAGTGTTAATAGTAATGTAATAACTATTAATAAAGTAGAACTACCTGTAAAATTAGAAGGTATAGAAGTATCAAATGGTATGATAAATGTATCAGCTTCTTTAACTAAAGAACAGTTATTACAATATGGCTCACAAGCATTAAAAGGTTACTTAGGAGCTTAAAAATAAAACAGAAGTCTATATTTAATATGGTATAGACTTTTTTTATTATCTAAATGGAAATAAAACGGCTTATTTTCAGAAAATTTAATAATAAATTCGCAAAAAACACTTGAAACTTTATTGTTGATGTAATATAATATGTTTATTGAATAAAGACAGGACTACTATGTATTTATTGTTAGAGAGAAACTGGTTGGTGAAAAGTTTTATAAAGACATAAAGTAGTTATCACTTTATTAGAAATTAATTATATAGGACAATGAGTGCTCTTAGTGGGAGTTAAATGAGGTGGTACCGTGGATATATTCCGCCCTCAATAACTTTTACTACGAGCTTTTTATTTTGAAAGGAGAAAAAATGGTAGAATTAAAAGATACATTATTAATGCCAAAAACTAAATTCCCTATGCGTGGTAATCTTCCTAATAAAGAACCAGAATTTTTAAAACGTTGGGATGAAATGGATTTATATAGAAAAGTTTTAGAAAAAAATGCAGGGAAACCTTCATACGTACTACATGATGGACCTCCATACGCAAATGGTAATATCCACATTGGACACGCACTTAACAAAATCTTAAAAGACTTTATCGTTAAGTACAAAAACATGAATGGTTTTGTTTCTAATTACGTTCCTGGTTGGGATACTCACGGTTTACCAATCGAACAAGTATTAGTAAACAATGGTGTTGATAGAAAATCTATGCCAGCTACAAAATTCAGAAATAAATGTAAAGATTATGCTTTAAAACAAGTAGATAAACAACGTGCAGACTTCAAAAAACTTGGTGTAATCGGTGATTGGGAAAACCCATATTTAACACTAGATCCAAAATTTGAAGCTGAACAAATCCGTGTATTCGGTAAAATGGTTGATAAAGGATATATCTATAAAGGATTAAAACCAATTTATTGGTCTCCATCATCAGAATCTGCTTTAGCGGAAGCTGAAATTGAATATCGTGACCATACTTCACCTTCTATCTATGTTGGATTCGAATTAGTAAGTGAAGATGGAGTAGTGGAAAAAGGAACTAAATTCGTTATCTGGACAACAACTCCATGGACATTACCTGCTAACTTAGGTATCGCAGTTCATCCTGATTTTGAATATCAAGAAGTTAAAGTAAATGGTGAAAACTACCTATTAGCTAAAGAAAGAGTTAACTTCTTAGCTGAACAATTCGGTTGGGAAAACTTTGAACTAGGAAAAACAGTACTTGGTAAAGAATTAGAATATTTACTATGTCAACACCCATTCTTAGATAGAACGTCTACATTAATCTTAGCTGATTATGTAACACTTGATTCAGGGACTGGATTAGTTCATACAGCTCCTGGACACGGGGTTGATGACTTTATCGTTGGTCAAGGTAAATATAAACTTGGAGTATTATCACCAGTTGATAACCAAGGTAACTTAACTGAAGAAGCAGGACAATTCGCAGGACAATTCGTATTCGATGCGAATAAAAATATTATTGCACACTTAGATGAAATAGGTGCATTATTAAAACAAGAAAATATTACTCACTCATATCCACATGACTGGAGAAGTAAAAAACCTATTATCTTTAGATCAACACCACAATGGTTCTGTTCTATTGATGCGTTCCGTTCAGAATTATTAGATGCTGTAGATAGAACTAAATTCTACAGTGAATGGGGTAAACCAAGATTATATAATATGATTCGTGACCGTGGTGACTGGGTAATTAGTAGACAACGTGTTTGGGGAGTACCAATTCCTGTATTCTATGCAGAAAACGGAGAAGCAATTTTAGATAATACTCTAATTGAACATGTAGCTAAAATCTTTGAAGAAGAAGGATCAAATGTATGGTTCTATAAAGATGCTAAAGAGTTATTACCAGAAGGTTATACTCACCCAGGTAGCCCAAATGGTGAATTCACTAAAGAAATGGATATTATGGACGTTTGGTTCGATTCAGGAACTTCTCACCAAGGATGCTGTGCACTTCGTGATGATTTAACATACCCAGCTGATTTATACTTAGAAGGTAGTGACCAATATCGTGGTTGGTTTAACTCTTCATTAATTACTTCTGTAGCTATCTCTGGAGAAGCTCCATATAAAGAGCTTGTATCTGCAGGTTTCGTTATGGACGGTAATGGTAACAAAATGAGTAAATCTCTAGGTAATGTTATCTCTCCAAATGATGTAGGTAAACAATTAGGTGCTGAGATTATCCGTTTATGGTCAGCAAGTGTTGACTATACTCAAGACGTGCGTATTTCTAACGATATCCTAAAACAAGTATCTGAAACTTATAGAAAAATTAGAAATACATTCCGTTTCTTACTAGGTAACTTATTCAACGGAAACTTTGATAATAGAACAGACTTATTATCATATGATGAATTAGAAGAATTAGACAAATACATGGTTCTTAAATTTGAAAAAGTTGTAGCTAAAGTATTAGATTACTATGAAAACTATCAGTTTAACAGTATCACTACAGAGCTAATCAACTTCTTCAACGTAGAATTATCTTCATTCTACTTAGACTATGGTAAAGATATTCTTTATATCGAAGCTGAAAAATCTCA
>USNF01000025.1 GCA_900555985.1 uncultured Gemella sp. | reverse complement strand
AATGCATAATAATACCCCTTTCACCGGTTTGTCCAGTAAAAGGGGTACATATCAAAATTATAATTAACAATTAATTTATCTTTTTTTTATTTGTTAATTACTTTTGTAATGCTATTAAACCGCACGTATTAAGGGGCAAAAGATTGAAAAAAGTAAGGTTTTATCGTATAATATAAGGATGTAGATTTATATTTAAAATTGGAGGAAAATTGTGGAAATAGAACAAGTTATTAAAATTTCACAACTCTATGATTTTTATTCTGAACTATTAAGTGAAAAACAAAAACAGTATCTTAATGATTATTTTTTTAATGATTTTTCACTAACCGAAATTTCAGAGAATTATGACATTTCAAAACAAGCTGTATCTAATAATATAAAGAGAACAATTACTGAATTAGAGCAGTATGAAGAGAAATTAAACTTAATAAAATTAAATAATGAGAGATTATTCTTATTAAATGAGTTAAGAAAAAGTACTAGTGACGAAGGAATACTTTCTTACGTCGATCAATTAATAAAACTAGAAAATTAGGAGTGTGTTGTATGGCATTTGAAAATTTATCAGAGAGATTACAAAATACAATTGCAAAACTAACAGGTAAAGGTAAAGTATCTGAATCTGATGTAAAAGAAATGATGAGAGAAGTTCGTCTAGCACTATTAGAGGCCGATGTTAACTTTAAAGTAGTTAAAGAATTTGTAAAAAAAATTAGTGAACGTGCTGTGGGAACAGAGGTAATGAAATCTCTTACTCCTGCACAACAAATTGTAAAAATTGTTAATGAAGAATTAGTTGATTTATTAGGTGGTTCTAATGTCGAATTGAATCAAGGTGGAAAAATTACAACAGTAATGATGGTTGGTTTACAAGGTGCTGGTAAAACTACTACAGCAGGTAAACTTGCTTTAAAAGCTAAAAAAACAATGAAGAAAAAGCCGCTTCTTATTGCAGCAGACGTGTACCGTCCAGCAGCAGTTCAACAATTAAAAACTTTAGGTAAACAATTAGACATTGAAGTCTTCTTTGTCGATAAAGATCCTGCAGATATCGTAAAAGAAGGTTTAGAATTTGCTAAAGATAATTATTATAATTATGTAATTATTGATACAGCAGGTCGTTTACATATTGATGAATTGCTTATGGATGAACTTAAAGACATAAAATCAGTATCAAATCCTGACGAGATTTTACTTGTAGTCGATTCAATGATAGGACAAGAAGCAGTGAATATAGCGACATCTTTTGATGAGCAATTAGACATTACTGGATTAGTATTAACTAAATTAGACGGTGATACACGAGGTGGGGCTGCACTATCAATCAAATCTATAACTGGAAAACCAATTAAATTAGTAGGTATGGGTGAAAAAATGAATGATTTAGAATTATTCCACCCAGAACGTATGGCATCTAGAATTCTTGGAATGGGTGACGTACTAACACTAATAGAAAAAGCCCAAGCATCAATTGACAAAGATGAAGCAAAAAAAATGCAAGAGAAAATTTTAACACAAAGTTTTACTTTTGAAGACTTCTTGTCACAATTAGAGCAAGTCAAAAAATTAGGTAGTATCAAAGACATCCTTGGTATGATTCCTGGTATGGGTAAAATGAAAAATATGAATCTTGATGCAGTTGATGAAAAACAATTTGTATATATCGAAGCTATTATAAAATCAATGACGATAGAAGAGAGACAAAATCCTGATATCATTAATGTACCGCGTCGTAAACGTATTGCCCAAGGTAGTGGACGTCCAATAAGTGAAGTTCATAAACTAATTAAACAATTTGAGGAAATGCGTAAAATGATGAAACAGTTTGGTGGTTTAATGAATGATAAATCTAAGAGAAAGGGACTTGGAAGAATGTTTGGTGGCAAACTTCCTTTCTAATTAATATGAATAATATAGTATTATATCAACCTGAAATTCCTGCAAATACCGGAAATATTGCTCGAACATGTGTTGGAACAAACACAAGATTACATCTTATAAGACCACTAGGTTTTTCTATTGATGACAAACAAGTTAAAAGAGCCGGGCTAGACTATTGGAAAGATCTTGATTTAGTTGTTTGGGATAGTTTTGAAGAGTTTTTAGAGCATACTGAAGATAAACACTATTACTTAATTACAAAATTTGGTAAAAAAAACTATTCAGATTTTGATTTTTCAAATAAGAGTAATGAAGATATTTATTTTATTTTTGGACGTGAAACTAAAGGATTACCTAAAGAATTCAGAGAGAAATACAGTAATCAGTGTTTAAGAATACCAATGTCAGATAAAGTACGTTCATTGAATCTTTCTAATACTGCTGCATTGATAATATATGAAGCATTAAGACAACAAAATTTTAGTTCTTTACATTAATAGATAGGGATAGTTTGCAAATTATATTTTACTTTAAACAATCCCTTAGCAATATTAAAATTTTAAAAGGAGAAAGTTATGACTTTTGTAGATATTATTGACGATGATAATTTAGTACAAGATAGTACTAAAGATATGTTATTAAAGCTGTTAGAATCTGCAGCAAAGCATGAAAATGTAAATACTGATATTACAGAAATGTCTTTATCATTCGTGAATAAAGAAGAAATTCAAGAAATAAATAAAAATTATCGTGGTAAAGATATGCCTACCGATGTAATTTCATTTGCTCTTAATGATGAAGTTGAATCTGAAATTAATATTATCGGTTTAGAAGATGAAATTAATTCAATTGGTGATGTTATAATCTGTGTGAATATAGCTAAAGAACAAGCTGAAGAGTATAATCATAGTTTTGATAGAGAAATTGGATTTTTAGCAGTTCATGGCTTCCTACATCTATTAGGTTATGACCATATGACACCAGAGGATGAGAAAGAAATGTTTGAAAAGCAAGATAAAATTCTAGAAGAATTTGGATTAAGGAGATAATTATGTTTGATGAACAAATAAAAACAGGTTTTGTTACTATTATTGGGCGTCCAAATGCTGGTAAATCAACACTATTAAATAACATTCTTAAGCAAAAGATTGCAATTATGTCTGATAAACCACAAACAACTAGAAACATAATAAATGGTGTTTACACAGATTCTGATTCACAAATTGTATTTATTGATACACCTGGTATTCATAAACCTAAGCATAAATTAGGGGATTATATGATGAAATTAGCAAGTAGTGCTATTCAAGAATCAGAAATTGTATATTTAATTATTAATGCTAGTGAGAAGTTTGGCCCTGGGGATCAACATTTAATCAATATAGTAAAAGAACTTAAAGTTCCTACTTTTTTATTAATAAATAAGATTGATTTAATAACTCCAGAAAAATTAATCGAAATAATTACATTTTATAGTGAATTATATGATTTTGTTGAGATAGTACCTATTTCAGCCTTAAAATCAATAAATGTAGATAATTTACTTAATACTACAAAAAAATACTTACAACCAAGTTTTAAAATGTATCCAGATGATGTAATTACAGACTCACCAGAGTACTTTGTAATTTCAGAGTTTATAAGAGAAAAAGTATTACAACTAACAGATCAAGAAATTCCTCATTCTATTGCAGTTGTTATAGATAGAATTGAAAAACAAGAGGGTAAGAAAAAAAACATTATCGCTACCATTGTTGTAGAAAGAAAATCTCAAAAAGGTATGATTATTGGTAAACAAGGTAAAATGATTAAGGAAATTGGTTCTCGAGCTAGAAGAGATATTGAAGTACTTCTTGGAGAAAAAGTTTTTCTTGAGTTATGGGTAAAAGTTATAGATAATTGGAGATCAAAACCTAATCAAATACGTGATTTAGGTTATAGAGATGATGTTTTTGAATAACAGAAATTTTATTAAAGGTATTATTATTAAAAAAATTAGATATAAGGATTATCATGAAATATTACATATTTTAACTGAACAAGGTAAAATTGAAAGTTTTTTTTATGAGAATGTTTTTAAAAGTAAAAAGAAGATAAAAGTTAGTTCGTCTTATGAGGTCTCAGTAAACTATTTTCCTACCAATGGTATGAATAAAATTACTAACCTAGAAATTGAAAGTTCCTATAGTAATATTGTGTATGATGTACTAAAGAATAGTTATATATCGAACCTGTTAGAATTTGTTAATTATATCGCTATTAACACTCAGGTATCATATAAACTTTTAAAAAAATCACTAGATTTAGTAGAGGAAGGAACTTCTGAAAAACTCGTGTGTAGCTATTTTTTATTACAACTATTAAAAAATCAAGGTTTCTTATTTAAATATCAAAAAACGGATTATGATTATGTAGGATATAGTTTTTTTAAAAATAGTTTTGTAGATAGATTTAATATTGATGAATCTATTTATGGAATAAATAATAATCTTGTAAAATTAATCTATTATCTAAGTATAAATAATATAGAATTTTTACAAAACTTAGATATCAGTAATTCAGATTTAGTTAAATTATTTTCATTCTTTAATATACTTTTAAAGGAGTATGTTGGAGTAGTAGCTAAATCATATAAAAAAATACTAGAACTAGAAGAGTTACTAGGTTCTAATAAGAAAGAGGATACTAATGAATAATGCAATAGGCGTATTTGATAGTGGAGTAGGAGGCTTAACTGTTGCTAGAGAAATTATGCGACAACTACCTAATGAAACTATTTATTATTTTGGAGATGTAAAAAATTGTCCATATGGAGATAAAAAGAAAGATGAAATAATTATTAATACTGAAAAAGCAATTAAGTACCTTATTAATCAAGGTGTTAAAATGATAATCCTTGCATGTAATACAGCTACAGCTGCTGCACTCGAATATCTTCAAGAAAAATATGATTTACCAATAATTGGTGTTGTTCAGCCCGGTGCGCGTCGTGCTATTCAAGCAACTGAGAATAACAAAGTATTGGTTCTTGGTACTAAATTTACAACTAAATCAAAAGTTTATGATATTGAAATACAAAATATTAATTCTAATATAGTTGTATTCGATAAAGCATGTCCTAGCTTTGTACCATTTATTGAATCTGAGGGATATTTAAATAAAGAAGAAGCTGATGATATTATAAAAGAAACTTTGAAAGATACTATAAATTTGGGTATGGATACTGTTGTATTAGGTTGCACACATTATCCAATGTTAAAAAAGAATATTGAAGAATATTACGGTAATCAAATTAAAGTTATTTCATCTGGTCGAGAAGCTGCTCGTGAAGTAAGTACAGTATTAGGCTATTCTAAATTACTTCAAAGTAAGGTTAATAAAACTGACCACAAATTTTTCATTTCAGAGAAAAGTGATAATTTTGATAATATAGCTTCAAAGTGGTTAAAACAGGATATAAAAGCTGAGATTGTTGAAGTATAGGAGATTTTATTTATGAAGGATTTAATTTTAGCATCAAATAACTTACATAAAGTTGAAGAGATAAAAAGCATTTTAAACAATTATAATATTTTAACTTTAAATGATATTGGTTTTACTGATGAAATAGAAGAAAATGGAAATACTTTTGAAGAAAATGCATTAATTAAAGCAAGAACTATTGCTAAATTTTCAGGGAAAACTGCTATTGCTGATGATAGTGGGTTAGCTATAGATTTATTAGATGGGCGACCTGGTGTTTTTTCAGCAAGATATTCTAAAGAACAAACTGATGACAAGAATATTGAGAAAGTTCTTTCTGAATTAAATGGTAATTATTCTAAAGCAAAATTTGTTTCAGTAATTGCCTATGTTACCCCAGAAGGGATTGAAAAAACATTTCGTGGTGAATGTCATGGTGAAATTATTTTTGAAAAACGTGGTAGTAATGGTTTTGGATATGATCCTATATTTTATGTACCAAAATTAGAGAAAACTTTTGCAGAAATTACTAGTGAAGAAAAAAACTCAATTAGTCATAGAAGCGAGTCATTAAAGAAATTTTCAAATTATTTAAGAGAACAAGATAATGAAGACTAAAATAATAAGAGAAAATTGTATCGCATGTGGTAACTGCAACGCCATATGTCCAGATGTATATGATTACGATGAAGATGGCATAGCATTTTGCCATATAGATAATAATCAATTTAAAAAGGAAATTCCTGAATCATTCAAAAGTCTTGTGATAGAAGCATATGAAAATTGTCCAACAGAGGCGATATTTATTGAGAATGGGAAAGAGAAAGGAGAGAATATTGAGTAATAAAACAAAAAAAACAAAGAGTACTAAGAAAAAAAATACAAAAAAGACAAAAAAGACAAATAAGAAAAAAAATAATATACCTACTTTATCTAAAGAAGCGTATAGGTCTTTATACTTTGTTATTTCTATACTTATTGTAATACTATCTGTTTTACAAATGGGAATAATCGGTAGATTTTTTGATTCTTTCTTTAAATATTTATTCGGAAGTTTTAGCTATATTTTTTATTTAATTATTATTGCAATACCTATATATTATATTTTAGATAAAAAATTAAAATCTCCAATATTAGTTGCCAGTGTATTTATTTTAATAGATTTCTTATTTCAGTTAGTTTTAATAGGTAATAAAGATACTAACTATATTTCATTTAGTGATATTTATAATAACAAAGTATCTTTATATGGTGGTGGGATAATTTCATACTATCCTGTTAAACTTCTAATTTACTTACTTTCTTACTATGGTTCACTACTTATTGTTATTTCAGCAATTATAACAATAATTGTACTATATTTAAATATTAACTATAGAAGTTTTGTACTTAAGATCAAATATTACGTATCTAATGCTTTTGAACGTGATACATATGTTGAAGAAAAAGAAAGTAATATTGAAGCTTCTGAATTTGAAATTAATGATACTGAAGATTTAAATAATGAAAATTCTAATGAGCAAAGATATAATGATATTAAAGATAAGGAATTAGTAGTCGATATTAGAGAATTTCCCGAAGAGGAAAATACTGATGAAATAGTAGCTTCACGTCCTACTAAGAGAAGAATTATAGAAGAGGTAAAAGAGGAGCCTACTCAAGAAATTGATAAAATTGAAGTAAATGAAGAATCGTATGATAACTACGTACTGCCTCCAATAACTTTACTTAATAATCCAACAAAAAAACAAACTGTTACTAAAGGTGATATTGTAGAAAAATCTAAAATATTACAAAGCACATTTAACAATTTTGGGATTGAAGTAAAAATAGTTAAAGCTATTGTAGGTCCTTCAATTACACAATTCCAAATTTTACCAACTCCAGGAACAAAAGTTAGTAAAATAGTTAATTTAAGTAATGATATAGCTTTAAACCTTGCAGCAAAAGATGTAAGAATAGAAGCACCAATACCTGGAAAATCTTTAATTGGTATCGAAATACCAAATACAGTAAATGAATTAGTTACAATGAAAGAAGTATTTGTAAATGATAAAGATAATTCTCCATTGTCTGTTGCCTTAGGTAAAGATGTATCTGGTGAAGCTATGTTTACAAGAATTGATAAAACTCCACATTTACTTATTGCTGGTTCAACAGGTAGTGGGAAGTCTGTTTGTGTAAATACAATTATAACAAGTATTTTATTAAAAAATAAACCTGATAAAGTGAAACTTATAATGATTGACCCTAAAATGGTAGAACTTTCTATATATGATGGAATTCCTCACTTACTAACTTCTGTTGTAACAGATCCTCTAAAAGCTGCAGATGTTCTTCATAAAGTAGTATTAGAGATGGAAAGTCGTTATAGAGAATTTGCTCGAACTAGAGTAAGAAACATTGAGGGGTATAATAAAATAGCAGAAAAAGATCCTGATTATAAAGAATTGCCTTATATAGTTGTAATTATTGATGAGTTAGCTGACCTTATGATGGTATCATCTAAAGAAGTAGAAGAATCTATAGCACGTATTGCCCAAAAAGCTCGTGCAGCAGGAATACATATGATTATAGCAACACAACGACCTTCTGTTGATGTTATCACTGGTGTTATAAAAACTAATATTCCTTCTAGAATAGCATTTGCTGTAAGTTCTAGTGTCGATTCAAGAACTATATTAGATAAGTCTGGGGCGGAAACACTATTAGGAAAAGGGGATATGTTATACTTATCAGCTGATTCTAGTAAACCTATCAGAATTCAAGGTGCTTTCTTATCAGATGATGAGGTAGAAAAAGTAGTTGATTTTGTAAAAAGTCAATCAGAAGCTCAATACGATCCAAATATGACACCTAGCGAGGTTAGCTCACAAAGTGGTGGCTCTTCAGCAGATGAAGCTGATCCTTTATATAAAGAAGTACTTTTATTTATTGCAAAAACTCAAAAAGCTTCTGCTTCATTATTGCAAAGACGATTCAAAATAGGGTATAATAGAGCAGCAAGAATAATTGATATGCTAGAAGAAGATGGTTATATTGGACCTGTAGATGGTAGTAAGCCTAGAAAGGTATTTTTAGAAAAAGAATTTGCAGAAGACTATGAATAAAATATCTATCTAAAATTCTATTCACCTACACAGTAAATATTTATATTAATCGAGAGGTAAATGATATTGAAAAATAACAAAATTATAATAGTATTGAATCTAATAATGTTATTAATAGTTACAGGATTATCTACTTATGCTTATCATAAGCAAAAGAGCTACAGTAATCAAAAAATAGAAATTAATAATTCTCCTGTAGATGATACTAAAAATAGCAAAATAACATTAATTACTAATAGTTCAACAAACTTCAAAAATGAAAATGATCTTAATAAAAAGTTTGAGATCTTTAAAAAGTTGATTAATGATAAAAATGAAATATTAGATTCAAAAGATGATGAAATAAGCTCAAAATATAATGATACTATATCTCAAATGAAAGAAGAGCTAAAAAGTTCAATTAAGAATACAATAAAAGAGAATACATTAGATAGTCAAGCTCTATCAGATGCTCAAAAAGTAGAATCTTCAAAAAATAAATTAGAAGAATTAAAATCTTTTGTAACAAAAAATGCTATAGATATATATGAAAATGAAGAACAATCAAAAGAAATCATACTAGAAATTGATACTGCATTAAATAATAATGTTGTCTCACAACCAGTAATTCAACAAAGCCAAAACTATAACTATACTCAAGAAGTACAACCTCAAACTTATCAGTCTAATCAACAACAAGCTACAACTAGAAGCCAATCAACGACAACTAGAAGAACAACTAGAAGTAGATAATAAATATAGCTAATTAAATTATTAATTTTTATAACTTATTTTAAAAGAGAAAATATTTTTATTTTCTCTTTTTTTATGTTTTTAAATATTAATTACTATTGTTCACAAATTTACTTTGTGATATAATTAAATAGAAATAAAAATTGTTGTTAAATAAATTTATAGAAGGGTATTAGTTTCAATGAATTTACCAAATAGAATTACTTTATTCAGAACAATTCTAATTCCAGTATTTATATTCTGTCTCCTTTTTAATATGGGAGATAGTACTGTATCTATTATAAATGGAAGACCTGTTAAACTAAATATTTTTATTGCTGCATTAATATTTATTGTTGCTGCAATTACAGATTTTATTGATGGTTACTTAGCTAGAAAGTATAACTTAATTACAAATATGGGAAAATTCCTAGATCCTTTAGCAGATAAGCTTCTTGTAGGTAGTGCTTTTATTGTAATGGTTGAGCTAGGTCTTATGCATAGTTGGATGGTTGTAGTTGTTATAGCTCGTGAATTTGCAGTTACTGGACTACGATTACTAGCAGTAGAGAAGGGGGAAGTAATCCCAGCTGGTATGTTAGGAAAATTAAAAACTATTAGCCAGCTTGTTGCAATAGTATTAATTTTATTAGGTAATCCGATATTCAACACATGGAATTTTGAATTGGATTATATAATATTATGGATATCAGTAATATTAACAATTTTATCAGGAATAGAGTATTTTAAAAATTCTATTCATGTATTTAAATAATGCTAGCGGTAGGGTTTCCTATCCTAGCATTTTTATTTTAAGGAGAAATTATGGAAAGAAATATATTTAAAAATAAACAATTCAAAAAGAAATATCCTATAGAACTTGTACCATTTAATAGAGAATGGATAACTTGGTATGAAGAAAAAAATCAGTTATTATATGTTTTAAGAGATTTCTCAATAAAAGTATACCATATTGGAAGTACTGCAATACCAAATATATATTCAAAAAATATTATTGATATAATAATAGAAACCAATGATAATAATAGTTTCGATAATATTATAAGTATTCTTTCAAAAGAGTGGGAATTACGCTGGAAAGAGGATAATAGAGCATTTTTAGTTAAAGGATATGGTCCGAATGGTTTTCTAACAAAAGTATTTCATCTGCACATAAGAAAAAAAGGAGATATTGATGAAGTAAAGTTTAAGGAAATATTATTAAAAAATCCCGAAGTAGCTAGAACTTATGAGAAATTAAAACTAAAACTTGAAATTAAGTATAAATATGATAGAGAATCTTATACTAATGGAAAAACAGAACTCATAAACAAAATAAAAAAAGACTATAGTTTACATAAATAACTTTATGTAAACTATAGTCTTTTAATCATCTAATTTATCTATAGATTGTTTAATAATTTTCTTAGATTCATTAATATAGAGCATTGAAGTATCACTGTTAGAGTGTCCCATCTGAGTCATAATAATTGGGATATTTCCGTTAGTTTTAAGTGCTAGTTTTGTTCCATAACTATGGCGAAGTTTATGAGGGGACATAGGTACATTAAATGCATCTGTATATTTCATTACAAGTTTTTGTATAGCTCTTATTGATAGTCCTTTTTTGTTTTTATTAATAAAAACATAATCTTCACGTTCTAATTTAAATCCTAATGAAGAAAGGTAGTCATTAAGTTTATCTAATGCTGATTTGGTAATTATTACTGTATCTGTTTTATTACCTTTACGAATAACATTAATTTCACTATTAAGAAAATCTACATCTTTAACTTTTAAATTAGCTAGTTCATTAACACGAATTCCACTTTTAAGAAATAAAGTAAGTATAGCTAAATCACGCTTTTTATCTCGTAAAAAGAAACTTTTGGCATGTTTTGAAAGAGTTTGTTCATATTCATTTTCAACAAAATTAAGAAATTCTTCATCTTGAGAATCAAGAAATATCTTTTCAGATATTTTTTTTGATCTTGATGATAAAGTTTCTTTTACACGCGTTATAGGTATTTTTAACATTACATTTCGTTCAAAATATGCTCGTCCTTGTTCAGTCTCACTTGTTACAGTTAAAAACTTATATAAAGATCTCATAGCTGCCTTATAATTATTAACTGTAGTTTGTGATCTATATTTACCATTAACTTGCTCACGAGCTAAGCTTTTAAAATAACTTTCCATTTCTTTTTTAGATATGTTTTCAAGGACACTTAATTCAACATCTTTAATATTATTAGCAGATGAAATAGTTTCACGAATTGTCCATGAAAGAAAGTTTTTGTATGTTTCTAAGTATCTATATAATGTAAGTGGAGATAAAGTATCATAATATGTATCAACAAAGTCATCTATATAATCTGGAAACTCAGGAAGTATTTTATTTATTTTATTTTTATAATAATCACGCTGATTCATTGGTATTACTGCATTCTCCTTCTATTATTTATTTATACATATAATATGTATTATGCGAATAAATATATTATATCATAATTCTTAATCATAATCAATACTTTGTATACTACCTATTTAAAACTAATATTAATTTAGGAATACATTTATATTATTTCTATCGCTTATTAAATTATTAATTTCAAATAAATATATACTCTAACAATTTAATTATCAATTACTTATTAGAAACTACATTTATATATTATTTTTTTAAAATAACATTTTTGATTACTCTAGCTTCTATATTTAATCAATAGATAAAATTATTATTAGTTTATATTCAAAACGATTTTTAACTTCACACTCTATTAGAATAATTAATTACATTGTTTAATATTTCTTTACTTTTTTTAATTTAATATATTTTTATTATAAAACTTCAAAGTATAACTTTTAATTTATCTATTATTTATATATTAGACCTTTTTTCTAATACTATGTATATTTTAAATTATTACACGATTTTCGACCTCGTTAAACGCCGTATAAGCCCTCTAAAAAATTTTTTAGTACTATTTATCCAAAAATGAAATAGAATGCTCAGAATCGATTTAAATGGCTATTTTTTAGTTTTTTGTGTATTTTTTAACTTATTTTATTAAAAAAATGTAAAAAGCTATCTAAGTTTCCTTAGATAGCTTAAAGTTTATCGTTATTTATTATACACGCTCAACTTTTCCAGATTTTAAAGCTCTAGCAGAAACCCAAACTTT
>USNF01000024.1 GCA_900555985.1 uncultured Gemella sp. | reverse complement strand
ATACCGACCTCCAAAAAGTTAGATTTTTTGGTCTAACTTTTTGGGGTCGGTACATTTTCTTAGGTATTGTATTACTAATATTTATGTTTTTGCTGATAAGGAGTGGTAAGTAATGTTAGAATTTAGAGATGTTTCTTTTACATATAAAAAATCGGATAGACATGTATTACAAAATGTTAATTTTAAAATAAATAAGGGGGAGTGTATTTTACTAACAGGAATTTCGGGTAGTGGTAAGTCAACTTTAATCCACTTAATGAATGGATTAATACCAACTTTGTATGAGGGTGAATTAGAAGGGAAAATACTATTTAATGATATAGATTTAAATTGTATAAAAACTTACGATATATCCAAAAATATAGGATATATAAGTCAAGATCCACGAGGACACTTTTTTACTACTAATACAACAAGTGAGTTAGTATTTGCAATGGAAAATTATGGGGTTTCTCTTAATGATATGACTAAAAAATATTCTGAAATAGTAGATCTTTTAGAATTGGAAAATATAGTGGATAAAAATATTATATACATTTCAAGTGGAGAGAGACAAAAAATTGCGATAGGTTGTTCTTTAACTCTAGACCCAAAAATAATTATCTTAGATGAACCGTCATCTAACTTAGATTTTTATATGACTAAAAAATTAACACAACTAATAGAAAAGCTAAAGAGAAGAGGATATACAATAATTATTGCGGAACATAGAATACATTATATTCAAGATTTAATTGATAGAGTATTTGTTGTCAATAATGGTCAAGTTATTGAAAGAACAATTTATGATTTAAAAAATAATAATAATATACCATTAAGAAGCTTAGATATTTTTAATTTAGAATTAGGTAATACTTTAGATAATAGTAACAATGAATTACTTATAGAATTAAATAAAATTTCTTATAAACATATACTTTCTAATATAAAAACATCTATATTCAAAGGTGATGTTATAGGATTGATTGGAAAAAAAGGAGTTGGAAAAACAACACTATTGAGGCTACTGTCTAATATTATAAAACCGGATAAAGGAAATATACAAGGAGATTACATCCCATTTTTGGTAATGCAAGATATGGATTATCAGTTTTTTACAGAATCTGTAGAGAGTGAAATGAGTTTTGGTGTTGAAAGTAAGGAAGAAGAAAAGATTAATTCCTTATTGATAGAACTGGGTTTATTTGAGTTTAAAGATAAAATACCGTTTGAATTACCTGGAGGACAGAAACAGAGATTACTTATTGCTATTTCTGCATTATCAAATGTTAATTTATTAATGTTTGATGAACCAACAAGTGGTTTAGATTATTTGAATATGAATAAGGTTAGTAGTATATTAAAAAAATTGTCTAAAAATAGTGCATTAATTGTAGCTACACATGATATTGAATTTTTATACAAAACATGTAATAGAGTAATTTATCTTGATGATAAAGAAATAAAAGATGATTTTTATTTAAATATAGAGAATAAAAAGAAAGTGGAAGATATTTTTATAAATATGGAGGGTAAATAAAATGAAATTAAAAACAAAAGATTATATATTTTTAGGTATGGCAACTGTATTATC
The DNA here is from genome assembly GCA_900555985.1 of uncultured Gemella sp. Classification (GTDB taxonomy): domain Bacteria; phylum Bacillota; class Bacilli; order Staphylococcales; family Gemellaceae; genus Gemella. The sequence goes on along the minus strand of USNF01000024.1, from coordinate 11,006 downwards.
ACTGGTTATCTATATGATAGCTATGGTATTATCAAGTTTTCTTGGTACCTTTGGTCATAGTATTTCGCCAGGAGTATGGGGTTTATTAGTTGGGATAGTTTTTGTATATATATGCTATAACTTTAATAAATTTGGAGTATTTACAGTATTTATAACAATACATATGATTATATTTTCAGTAATGGGAGGAGCATATTTACCATGGTGGATAACTGCCCTTACAGGAGCTGTTTTAGCTGATTTAGTATTAAAAGTATTTGGTTATAGAAATTTTATAAGTCAATGTTTAGCTCTATGTTTAATTAATATAGGTAGTGCATGTGGATCTTGGATTCCGATTATTTTCTTTGCTGAATCATATAAAAGTGACTGGATAGCAAGGGGACAATCAGCTGAGGCGATGGATGCATCAATAAAATATGGCTCTGGTTCTTGGCTGTTATTAGGTATATGTTCGATTATTATATTAAGTTCTATTGGTGTATTAATTGGTAGAACAATTTTAAAAAAATATCAAAAAAAATAAAAATAGTACTTGACAATAAATTATATAAGGTGTAAAATTATACAAAATAAAACAAAACCTTAGAAAAGAATAGTAGTGTAGTAAAAAAATTTAAGCGAGCTAGCGTTGGTGAAAGGTTAGTATTTTTTCTATATGAACGCACTTTTTAGGCAATTATTTATAATTGGTAACTCTGCCTTAAAGAGATTGAGTGGGTATGCTAAATACCAAAAAAAGTGGCAACGCGGATTATTTCGTCTTTTTAAAGTTCATTAGAACTTTAAAAAGACTTTTTATTTATCTGAACACTAGAAGTGATGTTATTATTGATAACTTTTTTAGTATACCAAAAAGAGTGGCACCGCGAAATTTCGTCTCTTTGTAACTGATTAGTTTCAGTTGCAAAGAGATTTTTTATTTATCACTTAATCTTTTCTAAAATATAAAATATAAGGAGACAATCTAATGAAAAAATTAATTTTATTTATAACATCAATAATTACAGTTTTCACATTAACTGCATGTTCAAGCAGTAGTTCAAAAAATAAACTTGAAGAAGTTAAAAGCAAAGGAAAAATAGTTTTAGGTGTTTCACCTGACTACGCACCATATGAATTTTTAACAACTGAAAATGGAAATAAAAAAGTTGTTGGAGCAGATATATATTTGGCAGAACAAATTGCTAAAAAATTAGGAGTAGAAGTAGAAATTCAAGAAATGGGATTTGATTCGTTAATCGCATCTTTAAATGCCAATAAAGTTGATATGGTCATCTCTGGTATAAATCCTACTGATGAAAGAAAAAAAGCAGTTGACTTTTCAGATGTATACTATACAGGTAAAGGTATCTTTGTTGTAAATAAAGATAGTGATGAAATCAAGTCAGTTGATGATTTAAAAAATAAAAAAGTTGGAGTTCAAAAAGGTTCAACATATGAGACTTATGCTAAAGAACAATTAAAAATTGCTGAAAGTAACATTCAATCATTAACTGACGTTCCAAGTTTACTACAAGATTTAAAAAATAAAAAAATTGATGTTGTATTAATACCAGATGATGTTGCGAAAATTGCTATGAATAAATATAGTGATATCAAAATAAGTAGTTTTACAGCAGATAATGATCCAGAAGCAACTGGAATGGCAATAGCATTCAAAAAAGGAAAAAATGATAGTAATAAAGAGCTATTAGAACAAGTTAATGCAGTAATAAAAGAAATTCAAGAGAAAAAAGAATTTGAAAAACAACTTGATAAATATGCTCAAATAGCTGCACAAAGCGAATAAAAGAGAGGTATAAAATAGATGTTTGATTTTCTTCCAAATTATTACACAACATATTTAGATGCAACAATAACAACTTTAAAAGTTTCACTTATTGCACTACTAGTAGGTTTAATATTAGGAATAGTAGTTTGTTTAGCAAAAATTAGTACGTATAAAGTATTTAATATTATAGCTACAATATATGTAGAAATAATCAGAAATACACCAATTCTAGTACAAATTATGATAATATATTTTGCATTACCTGAAGTTGGAATTTCATTTACACCATTTATGTCAGCTATTATAGCTTTATCTATAAATTCAGGAGCATATGTGAGTGAAATATTCCGTTCTGGGATTCTGGCTATTGATAAAGGACAAATGGAGGCAGGACGTTCTTTGGGGTTAAGTTATTTTCAAACAATGAAGCTTATAATTTTACCACAAGCATTAAAGAATAGTTTACCCTCTTTAGGGAATGAATTTATTTCTTTAGTTAAAGAATCTTCAATAGTTTATTTTGTAGGTGTTGCAGATATAATGTTTACAGCAAATACTGTAAAAAATGCTACTTACCAAACATTTGGTCCTTACTTAGTAGCGGCAGCAATATATTTTGTTATTACGTCTATATTATCATTCTTGGTTAAACGTTTAGAGAAAAAATTAGCGAAGTAGGTGAAGGAATTGTTATTAGAAATAAAAAATTTACATAAAAAATTCGGAAAATTAGAAGTATTAAAAGGTGTAAATATTAGTGTTAAAAAAGGTGAGAAAATCGCAATTTTAGGTTCTAGTGGTAGTGGAAAAAGTACAGCTTTACGTTGTATAAATTTACTAGAGACACCTACAAGTGGACAAATTTTATATAATGGAGAAGATATCACTAAACATAATATTAATTTATATAGAAAAAAAGTTGGAATGGTATTTCAGAATTTCAATTTATTTCCAAATATGAGTGTACTAGATAATATTACATTAGCGCCTAAAACATTTGGTGATGATACTGTAGAGAATATTGAGAAAAAAGCTATTGAATTATTAGATAGAGTAGGATTAAAAGATAAAAAAGATGCATATCCTGGAAGTTTATCAGGAGGTCAAAAACAACGTGTAGCAATTGCACGTGCATTAGCAAATTCACCTGAAGTTCTTTTGTTTGATGAACCAACTAGTGCTTTAGATCCAGAGATGGTAAAAGAGGTACTAGATGTAATAAAAGAACTATCACAAGAAGGGTTAACTATGGTAATAGTTACTCATGAAATGAATTTTGCAAAAGAAGTATCAGATAAAGTAATCTTTATGGACGGTGGTATAGTGTTAGAAGAAGGAACACCAACTGAAATATTTGATAATCCAAAAGAGGAGAGAACAAAAGAATTCTTTTCAAAAATATTATAAAATATATTTTCATTTCGGAATAATATAAGCATAATAATGTTCGTGAAAAAACCTTGTATTGACAAATCCAAGGTTTTTTTAGTATGATTTTTTATCTATATGTAGTAAATGATATTTAAAATAACTCAAAAAGAAATAAAAAAGTGAACATTTATAAGTAGGTAGTCTTGACAGAATTATAAAAAAGGTATATCATTATGATGTTAAAAAAACAAAAAAATAAGGAGAAAATTCTTTTATGTTAGAACGTCTTTTTAAATTATCAGAGAATAATACAGATGTAAGAACTGAGATAGTATCAGGTCTTATAACATTTTTCTCTATGAGTTATATATTAGTAGTTAATCCAGCTGTTTTATCAGCTACTGGTATACCGTTAGATAGAGTATTCACGGCAACTATTATTGCTATTTTAGTAGGTACTCTTATTATGGCTTTCGGGGCAAATTATCCAATTGTAATTGCTCCAGGTATGGGAATGAACTCATATTTTGCTACTTTAGCGGCAACAACTGGTTATAACTATAAAACTTTACTTGCAACATGTTTCCTAGGAGCGATAATTTTTGTTGTATTATCAGCTACTCGTTTCAGAGAAAGTTTAATAGATTCAATACCTAGTAACTTAAAATATGGTATCTCTGCAGCAATCGGTTTATTTATAGCCTTTTTAGGATTAAAAAATTCAGCTATTATAGTTGCAAATGAGCATACAATTTTATCATTGGGTGATTTAAAAAATCCAGTCACTTATATGACTATTTTCGGTATTTTTGTTATTTTAGTTTTATTAGCATTAGAAGTAAAAGGGGCAATATTTATAGGTATGGCAGTTACTGCATTAGTATGTTATTTTACTGGATTATTAAAAATTGAGAAAATTTTTGGTATACCACATATGGATCTTAGTTTATTATATAATCCAGCAATAGAAAGTATTAATGTAATTCAGTTAGGTCTATATGGAATAGTATTTACATTCCTAATGGTAACATTATTTGATACAACTGGTACTATGTTAGCAGTAGCAACACAAGCTGGTTTAGTAAAAAATGGAAAATTATTAAGAGCTAAAGAAGCATTATTGGCAGACTCTTTAGCAACCCTTACCGCTTCTTTATTTGGTAGTACACCGACAAGTGCTTATATAGAATCATCATCAGGTGTTGCTAATGGTGGACGAACTGGGCTTACAGCTTTATCGACTACATTCTTTGTAGTTATCTCTATTTTCTTTTTCCCATTAGCTAGTAGCTTAGCTTCAGTTCCATCAATTACTTCACCAGCACTAATTATTATTGGTTCATTTATGATGGAAAGTATTGCTAAAATTGACTGGTCTGATATAACAGAAGCTTTCCCTGCATTTGTAACAATTATTGGTATTCCATTAACTGGGTCTATAAATGATGGTATTGCTTTTGGATTTATATTTTACGTTATTCTAAAATTATCAAAAAGACAATGGAAAGATATACATCCATTAATGTACATATTTGCTATATTGTTTGTAATTCAATTACTTTGGTTACATATTTAATGGAATTATTAAAAGGACATGATTAGTGTAATCATGTCCTTTTTTGCTGTTAGAATAAAATTAAGAAAAAGTAATATTTTTTGGTTTCGTTTGATATAATTAACTAGATGTAGTATTATTAATTATATTTTATTAATTAAAGAAAGGAAAATATTTATAATGAAAAAAGGTCTTTTAACAGGCTTGTTATTATTTGGTATCTTCTTTGGTGCTGGAAATTTAATTTTTCCACCAGCATTAGGAGTTAGTGCGGGACAAAACTTTTGGCCAGCAATTTTTGGATTTGTAGTTTCTGGAGTAGGTATAGCAATAGTTACACTTATTGTAGGTACTCTTAATCCTAACGGATATGGGGCAGAGATGGATGAAAAGATCTCTCCTTTATTCTCAACAGTATATTTAGTCTTACTTTATTTATCAATTGGGCCATTATTTGCAATTCCTAGAACTGCAGCTACTGCATTTGATATTGGAGTAGCACCAGTTGTTTCTGAAAGTAGTTTACCATGGCTATTAATATTTACAACTATTTATTTTATTTGTGCGTTTTTATTAGCTGTAAATCCTACAAAAATTCTAGATAGCGTTGGTAAAATACTTACACCTATGTTTGCTATATTAATAGTAGTTTTAGTAATACTTGGAATAATGAAATTTAATAATGCAGGTATAGCTGCTCCAACGTACGAAACTACTAATTTAGCATTTGGTACAGGATTTATAGAAGGTTATCAAACTCTTGATGCGCTTGCTTCCGTTGCTTTTTGTATTATTGCAATGAGTGCATTAAAACAATTAGGTTTTAAAGATAAAAAAGAATATTTATCTAGTGTTTGGATTGCTGGTATTGTAACAGGTATTGGTTTTAGTATACTTTATATTGGTCTTGGTTTATTAGGGAATAAATTTGCAGTTCCAGCAGATGTAATTGCTAATACTAAGATTAATAAAGGGGCATATGTATTATCTGAATCTACTCGAGCAATCTTTGGTAATTATGGAAGTATATTTTTAGGAGTAATGGTTATATTAACTTGTTTCACAACTACAGTTGGTTTAATTGTTGCAACATCAGAATTCTTTAATAAAAAATTCCCACAACTTTCATATAAAACATATACTGTAATTTTCACATTAGTTGGTTTTAGTATTGCCAATATAGGGTTGCAAGATGTAATTAAATTCTCTGTTCCTATGTTATTATTCTTATATCCTATTACTATAGCTTTAGTTCTAATTGTTATTGTAAATAAATATGTTGCATTATCGAAAGTAGGTATGCAGTTAACTATGTGTGTTGTAACACTTATTTCTATAGTTACAGTAGTTGGAAGTACATTCAAAATTGAAGCTATAAATAATGTAATTGAGAAATTACCATTAGCTGCAGAAAGTTTAGCATGGCTATTGCCAACAATAGTATGTCTAATTATTTCTACAGTTTTACCAAATAGACAAAAAGGTAAGGTATATGATTTTAACGAATTATAAAAAAAAAGCTTAAGATTGAAATTTATCAATCTTAAGCTTTTTTGTGTCGAATAGTGTAAAAAATTATATAAGATTTGTTGCCTCATCTAAAAGAAACATTTTAATATTTAGTGAAGAAGTAAATTTTTCAAGCTGTTTAAATTTCTTTTTATCAATTTTGCCAGTTGCTTTGTATGCACGTATTAGTTGATTTTTAGGTGTATTTTCTTCAGAAATAAATTCTACAATATCTGACTTATAACCAAATACTTCAAGAACTTCGCTTCTTATAGAATCAGTAAGTAGTGTAGAAAACTTTTCTTTTATTATGCCATGTTTTAACATAAATGGTAAGAATTCATTGCCTAGTTGTGAGTTTATTTCTTTTTGGCAACAAGGTACTGCAAAAAATACTTTTGCCTTCCAACTTAGTGCTTTTAATATAGCTATATCAGTTGCAGTATTACAAGCATGTAAACTAATTACCATATCTATTTCATCTTTATTTTCGTAATCTATAACATCTCCATAAATAAAACTTAAATTGTTGAAATTAAGTTTTTTAGAAATATTATTACAATGCTCTATTACTTCTTTTTTTAAATCTATACCGATAATTTTAACATTAAGCTTAAGGACTTCACTAAGATAGTAGTATGCAGAAAATGTTAAATAACTTTTTCCACTACCAAAATCTAAAATAGTAATTTGTTTATTTGTATCTAACTGCATAATAGCCTGTTTAATAAATTCCAAATACTTGTTAATTTGTTTAAATTTATTAAATTTATTCTTAATAATTTTTCCTTCTTTATTTTGAATGCCTAATTCTATAAGAAAAGGATATTTTTCTTTTTCATTTAGAAAGTAGTCTTTTTTATTGTTGTGATTAAATGAAATATCTCTAGTATTAACTTTTTTTCTATTTACATTAACTTTAAATTTTTTTGAAATCTTTATATTAATATCTTCATTGCTAGTAGCAACATTTATATCTTTTGCTAACTCAAATAATTTTATAAGTTCTTTATTTATCGCTTCAGTATCGGTAGTTACAATATTGGAATGTTTAATTATTCTTTTATAGCGATATTCAAATTGAATATTAATATTATTTTTTATGCTAACAAGTTTAGCTATAACTTTTTCTAATTCTAATTCTTTATTTCTTATATTAGAGAAGGTGATTTTAGAGATATTATTATCAGATATTTGATTTAATATTTCATAGATAATTTCGTGTTCCATTGCTACTCCTTCGTTTAAAAATTATATATTTTCTTTTATATCTTACAATAGATTTTCTTAATCTGCAACTTTATAAGAAAAATTAAAGTTAAATTATTGATGTCTTGTGTTGAGTATTACTAGTATGCATGGTATAATTTAATAGTTAGAAATTAAGAAAAAAGGTTGATAGTATGAATATATTAGAAGTAATTAATAATATAAAAATAAAAACTATTTATGGAAATCTTCCAAAAAGCGTAAATAACATTTCTCAAGATTCTAGAAAAATAGGCAAAGGAGATGTATTTGTAGCTATTAAAGGATATACTGTAGATGGACATAATTATATAGAAAAAGTAATAGAACAAGGAGCAGCACTAGTAATAGCAAGTCGATATGAAGATTATAATACAGAAAATTGTGCTGTTATAGTCGTTAAAGAACATGAAATAGAAAAAATTGCTAGTATGATTGCAAAAGCAATTAATCAAGGACAAGCAGTACATACAGTCGCTGTTACTGGAACAAATGGAAAAACTAGTATTTCAACATTAGTTCATAACATATTAAGAAATCTAGATGAAAGTAGTACATATATTGGGACAAATGGTTTCGGTAAAAATGATAACGAACCAGTTTATTTTGGAAATACTACTCCTGATGTGGTTACTCTTCATAATAAAATAGGTGAACTACGTAGAGAAAATATTAAAAACTTAGCTTTTGAAGCATCATCACATGCTATGGTATTAGGTAGAATTTATAATGTTGATATTGACGTTGCTATTTTTACAAATCTTACGCATGAACACTTAGATTTTCATGGAGATATGCAAACTTATGCGTATGATAAAAGTCTACTATTTTCAACATTAGGAAATAACTTTTCTGAAGCTAAATATGGAGTTTTAAATAAAGATGATGATTATTATGGTATAATGTCAAAATGTCTTTATCATCAAGAAGTAAATTATTCAGTTAAAGATGAAACAGCAGATTTTTATGCTTATAACATTAAACAATTTAAAGAGAATGGGATTTATAAAACTAAATTTTCATTGAACTCACCTGAAGGAACCTTTGAATGTACTACTAATTATATAGGAGATTTTATGGTTAGTAATGTTCTTGCTGCTATGATTGCAGTTTGGGTTAAAGGTTATAGTGTAGAAAAATTAGTAAGTATACTACCTAGTTTGGGTGCTTTATATGGTCGCATGGAAATTTTAGGTGATGGTTTACCTATTGATATTATTAGTGATTTTGCACATACTCCTGATGGATATAAAAAGTTACTTGAGGCAACTCGAGAGATAAGAAAAGGAAAACGTACTTTATTGGTAACTGGAATGGGGGGTGGACGAGATATTTCTAAAGGTCCATTAATTGGAGAGATTATCTCAGAAGCTGATTATGTTGTTATTACTACTGATAGCCCACGAGATGAAGATGTAGAAGTGCTTATGGGATCAATTGAAAAAGGTATGACACATAAAAACTATGAAAAAGTATGGTTCAGAACTGATGCAGTTAAACGTATAATAGAGCTTGCCGAACCGGGAGATGTTGTCATTTTAGCATCAAAAGGCCGTGAAGATTATGAGATTTTAAAAGGTGGAAAAAAAGTTTGGCATTCAGATCCAATTATAGCAGTAGAGGAAGCTAAGAAAAAATTTGGTATTGAATAAAATTTGAAAGGATAATAACGTGATAGAAAAAATAAAAGAACAAGTAGAAAAAAGAAGAACGTTTGCTATTATTTCTCACCCCGATGCTGGTAAAACAACATTAACAGAGAAATTACTATTATTCGGTGGTGCAATTCGTGAAGCAGGTACAGTAAAGGGTAAAAAAACAGGTAAATTTGCGAAGAGTGACTGGATGGATATAGAAAAACAAAGAGGGATTTCAGTTACATCTTCAGTAATGCAATTCGATTATGATAATAAAATTATTAATATACTAGATACACCTGGGCATGAAGATTTCTCAGAAGATACTTATCGTACTCTTATGGCGGTGGATAGTGCAGTGATGGTAATAGACGGTGCAAAAGGGATAGAAGCACAAACATTAAAACTATTTAAGGTTTGTCGTATGAGAGGTATTCCAATTTTTACTTTTATTAATAAACTTGACCGTGAAATTAAAGATCCATTAGAGCTTCTTGAGGAAATTGAAGAGAAGCTAGAAATAGAAACTTATCCAATGAACTTACCAGTAGGTATGGGGCAAAATTTCTTTGGAATTATGGATAGAAAAAATCATTATATCGAACCTTTTAAAGAAGATAGTGATTTTGTTGAATTAGATGAAGAGTATAACATAGTTGATGATAATCCATTAGCAAATGATGCAATGTATCAGAAATGTGTAGAAGATATGATATTAATTACAGAAGCTGGTGTTGACTATGACTATGAAAAACAACTTAAGGGTGAACAAACTCCAGTATTCTTTGGTTCTGCTTTATCTTCGTTTGGAGTAGAAAGTTTCTTGAATTATTATGTTGATAATGCTCCGACTCCTAAAGGAAGACGTGGAGTACATGAGGAAGATATTAATCCAACAGATTCAGATTTCTCAGGATTTATTTTCAAGATTCAAGCTAATATGGATCCTAAACATCGTGATAGAATTGCATTTTTACGAGTTTGTTCGGGAGAATTTAATCGAGGAATGGATGTTTATTTAGCAAGAACAGGGAAAAAATTAAAGATTTCTCGCTCTACTAACTTTATGGCGGATGATAAAGAGACTGTTGATGTTGCATACGCAGGTGATATTATTGGTCTATATGATAGTGGAAATTATCAAATAGGTGATACACTTTACCAAAATAAAAAAGTTGAATTCGAAGCACTACCTTCATTTACTCCAGAAATATTTGTAAAAGTTTCAGCTAAAAATGTTTTAAAACAAAAACATTTCCACAAAGGTGTTGAGCAATTAGTACAAGAAGGAGCTATTCAGTATTATAAAACATTGCATACAAATCAAATTATTTTAGGAGCTGTAGGACAGCTTCAGTTTGAAGTATTTGAGCACCGTATGAAAAATGAGTATAATACAGAAGTAATAATGGAACGTATAGGTCAAAAAACTACTCGTTGGATTGAAAATGAAGAATCAATTAATGAAAATATGTCAAGTTCAAGAAGTATTTTAGTTAAAGATCTATATGACAATTATGTTTTCTTATTTGAAAATGATTTTGCTATGAATTGGTTTAATGATAAGTATCCAGAAGTAAAACTATACAGCAAATTATAAAATTATATTATATAGTAAAAAATCGAATAGAGTTGTATACTTTATTCGATTTTTTAAATATATTGATATATTTAAAATGAGAAAAATATAATAATACAATATTAAAATTCTATCATTGAAGGAATAAAGAAATTAAATATATGAACTTATATATATTGTATAAAAAATTATAAATTCATTGTTAATAAAAAAATATAAAAAAACTATTGACATAATATAGATAGTTATGTATAATTATATTTGTTCGTTACAAAATGAATATTTATCCACAGTAGCTCAGTTGGTAGTAGCATCTGACTGTTAATCAGAGGG
>USNF01000023.1 GCA_900555985.1 uncultured Gemella sp. | reverse complement strand
CAGCTGCTGCTAAAGGAACTTACTTCAAATCTGTAGCTGTAACTACAACTATGGGACCTGGAGTTCGTGTTAACACAGCAGAATTCAAATAAGAATTTAATTAACAGAGTATTTCTTCGGAAGTACTCTTTTTTCTTTGGTTAAAACTTTTCTAAAAGAAAAATAGAATAAGATATTTTGTTAAAATACCTTACTCTACTTTTTTATTATTTAACCCAATACATCCCTTGATAAAATTGTAATGCAGTTGCTAGTGCTATGGCTATAATAAATATAATTTCATACACTCTACTTATTTCTTTTTTTCTTCTTGAATCTACTATCAGATTAGTACTACATAATTGAAATAGTATTGCTAATATTACTAATATTGTAATTTTCATTAAATTAAATTTTGTATTATCAAAAGTTGTTAAATATAATCCATTTAAAACTAATGATATTATTTTTACCGCTGTTACAAATATTAATGCATCTAAAGCTATAAAATTCCATAATGAGCGTCTTGTTAGAATCATTTGAATAATTGCTAAATTTGATATTATTATTACTGTAAGTAATACATATATATATTCAATTATATTGACTTGATAATATATAAATCGAAAAGCATAATCTAGCATTACTGCTAGAAGTAAAAATATATATGTTGTCAAATATACTTGTCTTACCCTTTCTTTAAATGAAATCGGTAAGTATTCAGTTATAAGCCATTCCTTATCTTCATATTTTCTTCCATTTAAAACAAATACTATAGCTGATAATATCGACACTACTACATAATTTTTATCGAAAAGTACCGCAAGAGCTATTAATATTGTAAAAAAATAGTATCCAAAATAGAATATCTTATAAATTTGTGGTGTTGAATAATTTCTATTTGAAATAATATTTAATAAGGCTCCCCATTTAGTTTTATATTGTTCATTATTCATGTTTTCCCTCTCCTTTTAATATAGAAACCAATATTTCTTCAACATTTTTATTTTCATATCTAGTTTGTAAGTTTACTACATCTTCACTTATTTCAACTTGTCCATTATTTAGTACAATTACGTAATCTGCTAAATTTTTAATTACATTTGGTTCTTCAGTCACTATTATAGTAATTTTATTCTCATCCATATATTCCCTTATCATTGATAGCATCTCTCTTTTAGCTATTAAACCTACTCCAGCTAATGGATTATCTAAAACTAAAATATTAGAGTGTATAGAAATACCAATACCAAAAAGTAAAATTTTTCTTTCACCTTGTGATAGCTCATATATTTTTTTATGTTTATATATATTGTATTTTTTTATATATTCATAGCAAGAACTTATATCAAATCTAGAGTCTAACTTCGAAATTTTATTTAATATAGTTTCTACACTTAGTTTATCAGAAAATAATGGTTTATCTGCTATATATGAGTAACTAGATTTTATCTCTACTTCATTATCGTAAAAATTAAAGTCATCATATAATACCATTTGTTTTTCAATATCTATACTTCCTAAAATACATTGTAAAAATAATGTTTTACCACAAGCACTATTCCCTGTTATGGCATATACATAACCTTCATCAAATGTATAATTTATTGGTCCTAGTTTAAAATTATCTTTATCTACTAGTAATTTATTTACTTTGATTCTCATAGTCTTTCTCCCCCAATACTATTTTTAATATTTCATTTATATCCCCTTTTGTTAAACCATCATCAGTCGCTTTTTCTATCATCTGTTTAAATTCAACTATATATTCTCTTTTTTTTATTAATAAAATTTCTTCAGTATTTACTTCATTTACAAAATACCCCACAGCACCTTTTGAATAAACAAGATTCTCCTGTAATAGAACTTCATAAGCTTTTTTTACTGTAATTATGCCTACTTCTAATTCTTTAGCCAAAGATCTAATAGATGGCAACTGTGTATTAGAAATAAATTCTTTTGATAAAATTTTATTTTTTATGCTATTGGCTATTTGCTGATAGATAGGTATTGATGATATATTAGAAATTTTAATTTCCATTAACTTCACCTCTTTTGTATCTACTGTAATTATACGATAGATACAGTGTGTAGTCAAGTAATTTTATAATAATATATTAAATGTTATTTTCCTATATTATATTTTATAATTTTTAATCAAAATGCTATAATAGAGATAACTTATTTTTTAGGAGTAATTTTATGATTTCTATTATTGTACCTATTTATAACGAGGAAAAAACAATTCGTGATTTTATATACAATTTATACTGTCTTCATGATATAGATAAACATGAAATATTATTTATAGATGGTGGTTCTAGTGATAAGACTCATGAAATTTTAGATGAGCTATCATATTTTGGATATTCTTATCATATTTCTGACAAAAAAGGTCGCGCTAATCAAATGAATTATGGTGCAAAAATTTCTAAAGGAGATATACTATGGTTTGTCCATGCAGATAGTGTACTTCAAAAAGATGTTATTCAAAAAATCTTAGACTGCCCTACGCCTGTTGGTTGCTTAAAGATTAGGTTTTATCCAAACAGTATTAAGATGAGAATGAATGCCTTAGTCTCTAATATGCGTGCAAGTATAACAAATCTTGCATTTGGAGATCAAGCTATTTTTATAAAAAGAGAAGTCTTTGAGGAGATTGGTGGATATAAAGATATGCCTCTAATGGAGGACTATAGAATATCTGAAGATTTAAGCGCAAAATCTTATAAAATTACTGTTATTGACTCCCCTATTACTGCATCTACTCGACGTTATAAAGGAAAAACATTATCAACAATGTGGCAGATGCAAAAATTTCAAAGAATGTATCGTCAAGGAGTTCCTGTTGAAGAATTAGCTAAGTTATATAAAGACATACGCTAGAATAACAATTTACTATTTTTTAGTAAATTGTTATTTTTTTCTAAACACGCTTTTATTGATTATTTACAGAAACTAATTTATAATAGTTGTAATACAGTTTAATAAAGGAGAGAAATATTATGGCTGATTATTTTAAAAAGAAACATTTAGTAGAATTTGGTGAAGGAAAATTTGGTGAAGATGCTCCTGAATATTGGAAAAACTTTATGAATTATTATGGAAATGTAATGGCTGAAGGAGAACTTACTACTCGTGAAAAAGCTCTTATTGCTTTAGCTGTAGCTCACTCTGAAGCTTGCCCTTACTGTATCGATGCATATACAAGTACATGTTTAGAAGAAGGTTGCGACCAAGATCAAATAGCAGAAGCAATCCATGTTGCAGCTGCAATGAAAGCAGGTATTACTTTAGTACACGGTCTTCAAAGTAAAGAATTATCTGATAAACTTTCTAACTAGGATGTATTATGACAGAACTTAATATTCCTAAATTTTTTGATCAAGTAGAAGAAAAAGAATATCTACTTACTGAAGAATATCCAGAAGTTATGCAAATCAACGTAGGAAGCTTATGTAATATTACTTGTAGTCACTGTCACGTTGATGGTGGACCACATAGAAAAAATAATATGGTCAAGGAAACATTTGAGCAAATTATTGAAGCTTTTAAAGTTGGTAAGTATAAGACTATGGATATTACTGGTGGAGCGCCAGAGATGAATCCTAACTTTAGATGGTTTTTAAAAGAAATTTCTCAATATGCTGAAACTGTTATTGTTAGAACTAACTTAATTATTCTGGCTGTTCCCGCGTATCGTGATATACCTGAGCTTTACCGTGATTTAAAAGTTCAAGTGGTAGCATCATTACCGTACTATAATGAAAAAGTTGTTGCTAAACAACGAGGAAAAGGTGTTTTTCCAAAGTCAATAGAAGTACTTAGAAGACTAAATGAGCTTGGTTATGGTAAAGAAGATGATCTTATTCTAAACTTAGTTTATAATCCAAATGGAGCTTATTTACCACCAAAACAAGAAGCATTAGAAAAAACATATAAAAAGAAACTTTATGATAATTTTGAAGTTGTCTTTAATAACTTATTTGCAATTACTAACAATCCAATTGGACGATTTTCTGAATTCCTTCAT
The DNA here is from genome assembly GCA_900555985.1 of uncultured Gemella sp. GTDB lineage: Bacteria > Bacillota > Bacilli > Staphylococcales > Gemellaceae > Gemella. The sequence goes on along the minus strand of USNF01000023.1, from coordinate 9,461 downwards.
AGAGAAGACCTTTACGAAGGCTATATGAATAAACTTTATAAAGCATATAATCCAGCTACTCTACCTGGTTTAATGTGCAGAAATATGATATCTGTTGGTCCAGATGGAACTCTTTATGATTGTGACTTCAATATGATAGAAAAACTTCCAGTTTCTGGTAAAGTAAAACATGTTAGTCAACTTGCTAATGAGCACACTGGAGTAAGAAGAATAGTAACTGGTATCCATTGTTATGGATGTACAGCAGGGGCTGGTTCTTCTTGAGGGGGAGAAACTTGTTAGTATAGGTTATACTAATTATTTACAAAATAAAGACATACTAAGTTAAATTTTTTTAGCTTAGTATTTTTATATAAAAAATCTCGAGGTATTTTCTTCCTCGAGATTTTTATTTTCTATTGTCTTTCTTCAATAACTTTTACTAAGTCTTTGATTGCTACGATGTTCTCTGCATCTTCATCTGAGAATTCGAATCCGTATTTTTCTTCGATATCCATTACAACGTCTGCAACATCGATAGAATCTGCATCTAGATCTTCATTTAATCTTGATTCTAAAGTTATTCTTTCTGGATCAATTTTAATATATTTTGTTATAATTTCTTTTACTTCGTCTAAAATAGCCATTATTTTTGTTCTCCTTTTTCCATCGTTTCTATCATTATATCATAAAGTTTAGTTTTGTGTATTTGTTTTGCTTGTTGAACTGCATAATAAAGTGCATTTTCATCTGAAGCACCATGAACTTTAATACTTGGTTTTTTTATTCCTAATAGGAATGCTCCACCATATTCACTATAATCAAATTTTTTCCTAAAAGCATTAATTCCTGACTTCACTAATAATCCACCAATTTTTGTTTTAAGATTTTGCATGAAGATACCTTTTATCATTTTTCCTAGTGATCCAGCTACACCTTCTATAGTTTTTAACATTACATTTCCTGCAAATCCTTCTGATACAACTATATCATTTGTGTGTTCAAGTATATTTCTAGATTCAATATTACCTTTGAAATTAGATATATTTGATTTTAAAAGTTGATGTGCTTCTTTATATACTTTATTACCTTTTGTTTCTTCTACACCAACATTTAGTAATGCGACACTTGGAGTTTCTATATTATATATATATTTCATATATAATTGACCAAGTTTAGCATAGTTTAGTATATCTTCTGGTTTAGCTTCAACATTGGCACCTAAATCAGTTAGTAAGAATTTATGATCTGAACGAGTTGGAAGTAATGACGCTAATCCAGGTTTTGATACACCTTCAATACGACCTAGCATAAAAATAGAACTTGCCATAAATGCTCCAGTACTACCACCAGAAATAGCTACATCAATTACATCATTTTTAAGATCATCTAATAGTCTAATCATTGAAGCATCTTTTTTCTTTCTATGAACACGTGCTGAATCATCTTCCATAAAAACTTGTTCTGTACAAAGGTTTTTTACAACATTTTCTGTTTTAGTAACCTTTGCTAGCTCTTTTTCCATTCCGTATACATATAATTCTACTTCATCATCTTTAAAAGTATTAATGAAATTTATAATTTTTTCAGGAGAATCTACTCCTAGTATATCTATTCCTATTTTCATAATTTTATGCACTTTCCTCTCCTATTAGTTTTGCTTCCACTACAAAGCGGCTATCCCACTCACCTGTTTGAGGATTATAGTTATCACAAGTAAACATTGTTAATATTTTATCTTTTCCTTCATGTTGATCAAGTATTTCTACTTGTGTTGGCATTACATCATATATTCTACTAACCTCATAAGTTCGTAGTTTATCTTTTGAAATAATTTGTACTTTTGTACCCATTTTAATTTTGTTTAAATTATTAAATCTTATTCCAACACCTTGAACACTATGCCCAGCTATTACTACATTTTGAGCATCTAACGTTGAAGGTTCTTGTGCTGTTGCCACACCGTTAATTAAATTAATTTCAGTAACATCTTGAAATATCGGCTCTTGTATATTGATATCATCAATTTTTAATATTCCTAACATAGAATCAGTTAATTTAATTTTTGAATCGTTATCTGTAAACATTTTTTTCCACCAAGGGACATCTACTTCACCTTGATTATTACGATAAGCTGTTATAATTTTATTATTTACATCATTTGTAAAATATTCTCTAATTTGATTTTTAAATATTAATACTACTGATGTTGCTAATAATACTACTATAAGAATATTTATTAGCCAATTTTTTAATTTTTTGCTCATCTGTTTCCTCCTTATATTATTGTTTCGTTTAAGCCAACGTATTGTAATAATCGTTGCTTATTATCAGTAACTTCTATAATTTTCAAAGCTAATTTTTTAGCTAAATACATAAGATCAACATCATTAATTAAGTCTGCTACTTTAAAACTTGGTACCCCACTTTGTTTTGTACCAAAGAAATCTCCTGGACCTCGTTGTTTCAAATCAAACTCTGCTATTTTAAAGCCATCATTTTCCAAACACATTATATCTATCCTTTCACTCTTAGAGTCGGTTACTAGGATACAATATGATTGGTAGTTACTTCTACCTACTCTTCCTCTAAGTTGATGTAAAGTTGCCAATCCAAATCTATGGGCATCTACAATAATCATAAATGTTGCATTAGCTACATTAACACCTACTTCGATAACTGTAGTTGATATTAATATATGTATTTCTCTTTTTAAAAACTTCTCAACAATTTCATCCTTTTCCTTATTAGACATTTTACCATGAAGTACAGCAATTTTGTACTCATTTGGAAAATATTCTCTAATATTTTCATAAGTTTCTTCAACATTTTGAAGATCCATTTTTTCAGATTCTTCTATAAGTGGACAAACTACATAACCTTGACGTCCATTATCTAGTTCTATCCTAATATTATCTAATACTTTATAAAAACTTTTATTATTTGCTTTATAGGTTTTTACCTTTTTACGACCTGCAGGTAATTCATCTATTGTAGAAACTTTAATATCTGTTATTAATGTTATAGCTAAACTTCTTGGTATAGGAGTTGCTGTCATCATTAATGAGTTAACTGCTTCTCCTTTATTACTAAGAATTTGTCTTTGTTTTACTCCAAAGCGATGTTGTTCATCAGTTATTACATATTTTAAATTATGAAATTTAACATCTTCTTGAATAAGTGAATGAGTTCCTACAATAAGTTCTATCTCTCCAGCTTCGAGTAAATTTAAAATAATATTTCTTTCTTTTTTGGGTGTACTACTAGTTAGTAGTGCAACAGAAATATTTAAATCTTTAAAGAACTCAAAAAAAGTCTCAAAGTGCTGATTAGCTAATATTTCCGTTGGTGCCATTATTGCTGTCTGATAACCAGTTTTTATTGCCCCATATAAAGTTGCTGCAGCTACAGCTGTTTTACCACTTCCTACATCTCCTTGTAAAAGACGATCCATCTTATATGATTGTTTTAAGTCATCTACTATTTCATCAATTACTCTATTTTGTGCATTTGTTAAACTAAAGGGTAAACTTTCTTTAAAGGCATTTATATCTTGACTAGATATTGAGATAGCATACCTACTATCCTCTACTCTACTATTTATATTTTGCAGTTGAAGTTTCAACTGATAATCAAACAATTCATGAAAAGCAAACATTTTTCTTGCTTTATCAAACTCTTCAGCACTCTTAGGAAAATGTAATGTATGTAGTATTTTATCTAGTTTCCAAATACCTTTGAAATTTTCAGGTACTAGGTCTAATATTACATTCTCATGATCAATCATATTAAATGCTTCATCTACTAATTTAGCAAATCTTTTTTGTGTTATACCTTGTTTCAGGTGATAAAAAACTTCAATTTTATCTCCAGGAATATGATTTTTTTCATTAGTATTAAATGAAATACTTGAAGCAGTTATAGTATTATTAGCTGAATTGTATGTTCCTTTAACTACTATTTCTCTTCCTTCAATAATATTTTTCTTTAAATACATTTGATTAAAATATACTATTTTTACACTCCCTGATTGTGTTGCTAATGAGAAAAATGATCTACTTCTTCTATTTCCATAAAATTGTGTATTTACTCTTGTTTCAACTTTCCCAGTTGTTACTACTTTCTCATTATCTTTAACAGACGAAGAAAAATCAGTAGAACTAGACACTCTATAAGGGATATTATATAGAACATCACGAATTGTAAAAATATCTAATTCGTTTAATGTCTTCAAATATTTAGCTCCCACGCCTTTAATAGTTCCTACTGATTTTTCTAATATATTAATCATTACCGAATAATAAACTCCTATATTTCTCTCCTGTTTTTGTTATTGCCAAACCACCTTTAGCTGTTTCTTTAAGTGTAGTTGACATTTCTAAACCAATTCTATACATAGATTCTAGTACTTCATCGGCAGGAATACGACTCTTGATTCCTGCTAAAGCCATATCAGCAGCCATTAGTGCTATCGAGGCACCTGCCGCATTTCTTTTAACACATGGTACTTCTACTAGTCCAGCTACTGGGTCACATACTAAACCTAACATATTTTTCATTGCAATTGCGAAAGCATGAGCAGACATTTCTGCATCTCCTCCACGTGCTTCTACAATCGCTGCTGCGGCCATTGCACTTGCTGAACCTATTTCAGCTTGACAACCACCTTCTGCTCCCGCACAAGAAGCATTATTAGCAACTACAAATCCAAATGCACCTGCAGTAAATAACATTCGTAGTTGTGTTTCTTCATCGATATCAAATTTTTGTTTTAACGCATGAACACATCCAGGTAACACACCCGCAGATCCTGCAGTAGGTGTGGCACAAATTAGTCCAAGAGAAGCATTAACCTCATTTGTTGCTATTGCTGCAGCAACTCCTGTTAAAAAGTCAGCTCCTGTTATAGACTTACCACTATCAATATACTCCTTTAGTTTCTTTGCATCTCCACCTGTTAGTCCAGTTTTAGAACTAACACCTGCTAAACCTTCTTCAACAGCTTGCATCATTACTGTTAAATTTCTTTTCATTAACTTTTCTACTGCAGAACGGCTAACTCCATTAAGTTCGATTTCTTGCTCAATCATTAATTCAGAAACTGGTTTTTTCTCTCTTTTCGATTTTTCTACAATATCTTCTAAACTAGTAAACATTTCCTAGTTCCTCCCTATCTACAATCTATTTGCAAATTTTATTTCATTTATATATTCTAGTTTATCAAATTTACTTAATGTTTCTTTTTCAAGTATATCTTGAGCTTCAACAACTACTAAGTTTACTCCTTCTAAGATAGAACTTGAATAATTAACACTTACTTTTTTCTCACCGAAAATTTCATCAATTTTTTTTGATAAATCTTTTTTATTTTTTTCATTGAAATTATAAAAAATAAAATAACTAGGGAAATCACCGGAAATATTTACATCGAATCCTAATAATTCGAAAATTACCATTTTCCCACCACCTATTGATTTTCCTACTAAATCAAGACTGTGGCGACCAGTTTCCACCTCAATCTTGGCAGTGTTAGGATGAATATGTTCTATTTCACTTTCAATAAATTCAAAATCTATGCCTTTTTCTTTAGCATCTTCCATACTAGTTCTAATTCTCTTATCAGAAGTATCATAACCTAATAATCCTCCGATAAGTGCTATATCTGTTCCGTGTCCTTTATATGTTTCTTTAAATGATCCATATAAAGTAATTTTTATTTTTTCTGGTTCCATACCAAAGATATATCTTGTAAATAACCCTATTCTAACAGCTCCAGCTGTATGAGAACTAGAAGGTCCAACCATTACTGGGCCTATAATATCAAAAACGCTTCTATATTTCATAATTATACCTCCAATATTGTTGGTAATATCACAGGTTTTCTGCCTATTTCATTTTCTAAGAATTCACCTAAAGATTCCACAATACATTGTCTCATATGATAAACTCCAGTGTTTTCTTCTTTTAGAGCATCTAATACAGCTGTTTTAATGATCCCTTTACATTCCGCAAACAATTCCATAGATTCATTTATATTAACAAATCCACGGCTAATAACATCAGGATTATTTAATAACTTCCTATTAGCAAAATCAATAGCAACAGAAACTACAACGACACCTTCTTCAGAAAGTTCTTTTCTATCTTTAATAACTACGCTTCCGATATCACCAATACCTAATCCATCTACATAAACATCAGATGCATCAAATTTCCCTGCAATTCTCGCACTATCACTTGTTAATGCTAAAACATCACCATTTTCCATAATAAATGAATTTTCTAATGGAATATCACACTCAGCCGCAGTTTGAGCATGAATAACTTGCATTCTATACTCACCATGAATCGGCATAAAGTATTTAGGTTTTATTAATCTAAACATTAATTTTTGTTCTTCTTTTGATCCGTGACCTGATGTATGAACATTATTTACACTTGATGTAATAACATTTGCACCAAGTTTTGATAATAAATCTATATTTTTATTGATAGATAATGTATTACCTGGTATAGCAGAACTCGCGAATATTACAGTATCAGTTGGCATAATAGTAATTTTTTTATGAGTACCATTTGCTATTCTACTAAGAGCAGCTAGTTCCTCACCTTGTGTTCCTGTACATAAAATTAGTAGTTTATTTGGATCTACTTGGTTCAAGTATTTACTATTAACAAAAGTATCTTTTGGAGCTTTAATATATCCAAGTTCAGTTCCTATTTTAATAGCTTTCTCCATTGAACGACCAAATACAACTATTTTTCTTCCATGTTCAATACAAGCTTCTACTACTTGTTTAACACGATAAACGTTAGATGCAAATGTTGCGAATATTACTCTGTGTTTTTCTTTACGAAGAATATTTGAAATAGTTTTACCTACTTCTTTTTCACTTTGAGTAAATTCTGATCTTTCTGAGTTAGTTGAGTCAGAAAGAAGACATAATACTCCTTTTTCACCTATAGCCGCCATCTTATGTAAGTTAGAACCTTGTCCTACTGGAGTAAAGTCAAATTTAAAATCTCCAGTATGAACAATATTACCTTGTGGAGTACCAACTATTACACCATAAGAATCTGGTATAGAGTGCGTAGTATTATGGAATGATACTTTAAGATATTTATATTCTAAAACAGTATCTTCATCAATAACATTTAATTCTGCTCTTCCTAATAAGTTATGCTCTTCTAATTTTGATCTAATCAAACCAATAGCCAGAGGACCACCATAAATTGGAAGGCTAACTTTTCTTAGTAAGAATGGTAAACCTCCAATGTGGTCTTCGTGACCGTGTGTTATTATCAACGCTTTTATCTTACCTATATTTTTTTCAATATATGAATAATCAGGAATAACATAGTCTATTCCTAATATATTATCACCTGGAAACTTAACCCCTGCATCGATAATAACTATTTCATCCCTATATTGAATTGCATAGGTATTTTTACCGATTTCTCCAAGTCCACCGATAGCAGCAACACCTACTTCATTTTTTTTAATGATCTTATCCATTAACTTTCTCCACTTTAAAGTCCTCAGATTGTTTTTCAAATTCTAAGTACGCTTCACTTAACTCTTGAACAAGTTCAACATTGTAGTTTCTATCATCTAGATATTTTCTAACTGCTGGAACTCCATCTGCTTCAACATACACTACTTGTGTATTCTCCCTTACTGGAATCTCTTTTGCATTTTCTTGATAAAATACTTTAAATACTGGCATTAGTTATCTCCTATCATTTTTTTTAATATATTTAATGTGTAATCAATTTCTTCTTTTGTTGTATTTATATTAATGAAAGAAAATTGTATAATATTTCTTTCAACTAAATATGAGCTCTTATAGTGAATAAATATGTTATTTATTGCTAATGATGCTCCTACATTAAGTGAGGAAATATTCTCTGGAAGTTCAACTGTTATTATTACAGGAGAAACTTCTTTTTCCTTAATTTTCATTATAGGTAAATTAAGAGCTTTAAGTCCCTCTTTCATATATGAATATTTGCTATAAATATTCTCATACCTTTCATCTGTTTTAAAAGCATCTAACGCTGTGTTTAAGGCTTCCATTAAAATAGATGGTTGAGTAAACGGTATTGATATCATTTTATTAGCGTAATGTAAATCTAAATACAATGGTGTATTTTCTAATGGAACTAGTTCACAGTTTGATCCAACTATTGCTAGTCCGGCAACAGAGCAAAATGCTTTACCTGATGAACAAGCTACATAGTCGACATCTCTATAACTATATTTAACTGCCCCAACTGATGATACTGCATCAACAGCTAACACTATACCTTTACTTTTAACAATTTTCGTAATTGCATCTAAATCATTTAAAATTCCAACACTAGTTTCATTATGAACTAAATAAACAAAATCGTAATTTCCTTCAGATAATTTTTTATCTAATAGCTCTAAATCAAAACTTTCCCCAAATCCAACATGATAATTATCGACATTTAAGTTATGTCTTTTTGTTTCTTTTACTAACCTATTTCCGAACTCACCATTTGAAAGAACTAATCCATTATTAAGTCCTCTTCCTTTTAGTTGGGCCATTATTGCTTCATTTGCTAATGTAGCTGAACCATGTAATATTGTAGCAGTTTCTACATCAAGTATTCTTTCTATTTTTGATAATGTATTTTTTGTTAAACTAACAAATTCATTACTTCTATGTGAGTATAGTTGTTTAGTTAGTTTTTCTTTAACATCCTCTGCTAAATCTACAGGTCCTGGAAGGAAGTTAATTCTTTTGGCACGTGCTAATCTATCAAGCACTTTATTATCAGAATTTAGATCAAGATACATAGGAATGTATTCAGCATCTTTTGTACCTACATTCTCATGAAATCTATTAAAACCTATATGTTTATACAATTTTTCTTGACGTGTAGTTCCTGAAATAAAAGCTATATCATATGCATTTTGAATAATATAGTTAAATGTTCTTTGGATTAATTCTGTAAAAACTTTGGTTTTTCTATATTTTTGTTTTATAGACAATAACCTTATCTCAATAGGTTTTTTATAACTACCTTTATAATATTTGTCAATATCATTAAGTTTTAAGTCTAATGAAAATGGTCGTTCGTCAGATAATGCCATCATTCCGACCACTTCACCTTCTTTTTTAGCTATTATATAAATATTTTTATCGTGAAATTTATCTTTTAATTTTTTAGTTTCATTTTTTTCGTGCTGAGGAATTTCGTCAACAAATGTTTCATAATTCAATCTGAAAATTTGTTCATATTCTTCTGCTGTATTTGCTATTTTATAAATCATAATATTTCCTCATAATTAATTTTAATTATATTTTCTCTACCCTATATCTTACCATAATTACATATTTTTTTCAATTACACGCGCTAGAAATCTTAAGAAATAAAAAAAAGTAACTAATTTTTCTTTTATGTACCGACCCCAAAAAGTTAGACCAAAAAATCTAACTTTTTGGAGGTCGGTA
>USNF01000022.1 GCA_900555985.1 uncultured Gemella sp. | reverse complement strand
CAAAGATACCGTGAATTAATTAAAGCTCTAGGATTAAGAAGATAATTTTTAAAAACCTTATAGGAAAGCCGTTTGAGATACTTCGGCTTTCCTATTTTTTATGAATGTAACGAAACAGTAACGACTTTTTTTACATCCCCATATATTTAGCAAAATCATTACCTATATTATCTTTCTGTAATTGAGTAACGTGAGTATATATATTCATAGTAGTTTGTATATCTGAGTGACCTAAACGGTGCTGTACAGCTTTAATACTCATATTCCCACTTTCAAAGAGTAAAGAAGCATGAGTATGGCGGAAACCATGTATTTTAATTAATTTAAAATCATGTTCTTCACAAATTTTCTTTAATGTATAATTAGGGAAAAATATCCATTTAAAATTATTCTCACTATTAGCAAATACAAGCTGTTTAGTTTTTGGAATTATACCAACTTTTAAAAATTCTTCACGTTGTCTTAATTTCCATAATCTTAATATACGTGCAGTTTCTGTATCAATAGAAATATTTCTTATACTACTTTTACTTTTTGGAGTTTGAACTACTACAGCAGTTTCTGTACTTGCTAGAGTTTTATTTATATCAATAGTATTGTTTGTAAAATCAATATCATCCCATGTTAAAGCTAGTATTTCACCTTTTCTAGCTCCAGTAAAAGCAAGTAATCTGAATAGTGTTTTCCATTCAGTATTGTTGTAACTATCTACTATATCTAGAAATTGTTTTAATTCACTTTTGGTATAGTATAAAGTATCTTCGTTTTTTGTATCTTCTTTTCTCTTAGGTATAGTTGCATTATCCATAGGGTTAAAATTAATTACTTGCATTTTGACACCATACTTTAAAATTAAGCTAGTATAACTTTTCAATTTTTTTATGTGACTATATGAGAAATCTTTATTTGTATTTAAATACTTTTGACAACTAATAGTAGTTATCTTTTTTACTTTCATCTTACCAAAATAGCTAAGTATTTGCTTTAATACGTTTTGAGTAACATAAAGTGAACTAGGTTTGACAGTATCTTTATATCCTTGAAACCATAGCTCATATAATTCCTGGAAACTAATATCATTACTGTTGATGTAATTCTTATTGTCAAATTCTGTACGTAAGTTTGATATATATATTTCAGTTTCTCGTTTTGATGTAAATCCTGACTTTGATTTTCTTATTTCTTTTCCTGTTGTAGGGTCTATACCTATGTATATATTTCTAAATCTATAAAATTTTTTTCCGTTTTTCTCGTATTGTTTAATCATTTTTTATTATTTCCTTTCTATCTAGCACATATCAAAGAAATTAATAAATGATTAGGTAAAAAACACATCATATAATGGACGTGATAAGACTTTCAAGGGGTAGGTAATGTAATTGTACCTTTTGGTAATTAGGACGCTCAGAATCCGTTTAATTAGCTCTTGATTTTAAGTAAGTAAATAAAACCTTGATATAACAACATTTATATGGTATAATTCAGTTGTCTATATATTAACTTGTTTATCATTTTTCAGCACTAGTATTAATTACTGGTGCTTTTTTTAATTGTCTCATCAATGATATCAATTAAATAATCATGATCTAAATATATAAATCTAATTTCATTATACAAATAATAAAAACTATAGACAAATACAAAAAATAAAATACACAAGATAATAAAGACACTTACTAGTGACGAAACAGGTAAAAATTTTAACAAATTATCTATAACGGTATCTAAATTACTATTAAGAAACTCTTTAATATTATTTCTTCCAAGTATATACCCCCCTGCAGTGAAAAAAGCCCCTGAAATAAAGGTATAAAAGTTCTTGGAAATTTCACTCATTTTTTTATTTTTATTGTTTAAATCAGCCTTTAACATGTACTTTATTCTTAATAAACTCTCCTCTTCAAATAGCCCAACTATTTCTTTAAGATCCTTAACGTTTATTCTTGTTGAATTTTTTAGCAATCTTCTAATAATTAGTCTATCTGGAAGAGAAGTTGATAAAACTTTTAGTCCTCCATAAACAAGATCTTTAAGTTTTTTATTTACCTTAACACTCTTTTCTTTATATTTATCCTCATCATCAAACTTAACCCTTATAAAATCAAAGTATTCCATAATTAAATAGACAATCTTAAAAAATAAGGATAGCAGATATATCATCAAAATTGCTCCTACAATTGAAAATAAAGTAAAATTGAAAATATAAGATAATATACTCATCATTTTTCTCCTTTTATTCAACGTTTGAAATTTTATCGAAGAATTCTATAATATTTTTAGCTGTTCCCACGCTTCCTTTGTAAGTCCAGCTATCTTTTTTAACAGGTTTATCGATTAAAATAATAGAGTAAGTCCCCTCATTATTACCAGTTACTGTAATTTCTATTTTTAATTCTGTAACTTGATTTTCAAGTTTTTTCTTACCAGTTAGGCCTCCTATTAACATTCCGGTAGGGCCTAATAATAATCCACCTGCTGCAACTCTTCCAACAGATACTCCACCTTGAGCTACTTTGGCACCATCCTCAATAAGTTTATAATCAACTAACTCATCGAATTTATAAAATCTTAAATAGTCGTTGTTAATTCTGAATAGTTCAGATATTTCATCAATGGCAATTCCAGCATAAGATGTTGTTTTTTTAAACTCTTTCCTTCTTCTTAAGTTCTCTTTAGTAGTTTCTTTATCTTTAAGTTTAGATAATTCAAACTCTTGTCTTTTTTTCTCTTTTAATTCTAATTCTTTTTGCTTACGTTCCTGTTTAAGTCTTTCTTTTTCAGGATCCTTTTTAAAAAACATAATATATTTTCTCCTTAAATATTATTTGGTGGTTAAAAACCATAATGGATAGCTAATTAAAGCTATCTAAATTTATAGATGTAATTACTGTATACCGCTTCTTGACTGATAGGTAATGATTAGTTGATAATTGTAAAAATTTTACTTAATATTAGAGTTTTTTTACATCTTTATTGAAATTAAATAGTACATCTTCTCTAGCTTGTTCTCTTGTCACACCGTTTTCTATACTATAATTTTCTATTATTTTTGAAATATAGTATAGTAAATCATCATACTTAGGTGAAACTTCGTTGTTTGAGTGTTGTGTTTTATCTCTTTTAATATTAGTTGGTTTACTTTTCGCTTCTTTAATGACATCATTACATATCCTATCTAAACTATCAATATCGTTTAAATCAATTTTTTGTTCTTTAGCTAATTCCTTTGTTTTTTCGATAACTTTATAATCGTTTATGAATGTTTTTTTCGCTTCAGGGTTTAGTATATTGTTTTTTCTAAATAATATGTTAATGTTATTTTCTAAATATTCATCTATTGATCCATAAAGAAACTCATTAACAGTCAAATCAGCTAATTTACTGATAATTACTATTCTTTCTTTATTAGGAAGAGATCTACCTTTTTCCCATTGTTGAACGTTACCTTTTTTAGCACCGAATAATTTACCAAAGGCCTCTAAAGTATAACCTTTATTCATTCTAATTTGTTTTATACGAGCTCCTACAGCTTCTTTATCTATAATAGTTTTCATATCACTGAATTCCTTTTTTTATTTTACGTTGATTATATTATATATGATAACTTGAAAAAAATAAACTAGAAAGTAACAAAAAGTAAGTAAAATTTTAAAAAAATCCTTGACTTGTAATTTTTATCATGATATTATTTAATTATCAAGTAATTAAAAGTAAGTAAAACTTGTAATTTTCTCAGGAAGGATGTGATTTAAATGAAAACTATAAAAATTAATAAGGTTCAAGCATATAGAAAAGCTTTAGGTTTAAAACAGAGTGAATTGTCAGAAATTCTTAATATAAGTGTGCCTATGTATAGTAGAAAAGAAAGGAGGGAAACAGCATTTACTGACAATGAAAAAGTAAAACTACTGAATTTTTTTAAAAGGTATTTACCAAATGAAACTATTGACAGTTTATTTTTTTAAACTAAAAGTAAGTAAAAGTAAGTAAAAAACCTTTCAAGTATCCAACTACCAAATCAGACTACTTAAAAGGTTTGAGAGGAGTACTTAAAAAAGTACTTTCTTACATTATACCATAAGAAAGGAGTTTTAAAAATGGAAAATAAAGAATTATACATCAATACATTATGTTTTGCTGTGGTATTTATACCATTTATTACAGCGTTAGTGTACATAACAGCATTGTTTATGGATAGCATATATTAAAGGAGCGTGATTATATGTTCAGTACAGAATTTGAACAAGAAGTTATTAAGGCTGTTCGGGAAATAGTTAAAGACATTTTACAAGACGAAATAAAGCAAGATAAACGCTATAATCAAAAGGAACTATGCGAAACCTTAGGAATTGGAGTTGATACCTTATCAGACTTAAATAAAAGAGGTTTAAGACCAACTAAAGTTGGTAGGCAGTACATTTATCTCGAAAGTGAAGTTAACAAGTTTTTAAGAGAAAACACAATTTAAAATAGTAGGAATCTAGCACATATCAAAGAAATTAATAAATATAAGGAGATAATAAAAATGAATAAACAAGACATAATTAAAGATATTGAGACAATAGAACAAAAGTTAACGACTTTACAACTTACAATGGAGTTATTAGCTACTCATGTAGAAGCAATCCAGGTATTTACAACTGATGATTTAAATAGTTTGAATATACCAACTGAGGTAGTATGTGAACATTGGGATAAAGTAAGAGACGGTTGTAATTTACATAAATTAACATATGGTATAGCTATTAATTCATCAGAAGAATTATCAAGTATATGTTACGAAAAACTAGACGAACTGAAAAAGGTGATAAAGGATGTGATGTAATTTGATATATAGACAAACAGGGCTTAAAAGTAATGTGTTAAAAGTTATTGATACTGATAAAACAGCGTTAGAAACCCTAGCAAGCACTAATGCAACGACTATAAGTAAAGATGAAGACATCAAGCGATATAAAGATAATAACATGCTATATTTCATTAGTGGAGATATAACACCTAATAAAGACGATATTTATATAAGGAATGATAGCAACCTAAATTCAAGAGATTTAATAGTAATTGATATTGAAGATACAGGCTTAACATCTCAAGAGGTACAAAATACCATACAAGAGAAGTTAGCTGACTATAAATACCTTTTATACTCAACTATCTCTCATAAGCAAAATAACCCACGTTTAAGGCTTGTATTAGAACCTAGTAGGGATATTATCAAAGAAGAATATAAACCGACTATACAGCATGTTATACGGCTTCTAAACATTAAGTATGATACTAGTAGTTGTACATGGTCTCAATTACAAGGTTTACCAATTGCGGTAGATGATAATGAATTTATATTTATTAAACACCTAGACGGCTTACCTTATCCAGTTCAAGAAGCTGTTAAAGAAGACAAGAAAATTATTATTGATTATTCCGCTTTTGATACTAACATCTCAATAACTGATGAAGACTATACAGAGATGTTTAAAAGGTATTTAGAGTTAGATCATGAAAATATCAACACTGGAGATAGTAACGAATATGATAGAGCCTTAGGGATATTGTTATCAGTAACCCGTGATGTTTGTTACAACATAATAAGCCATGATGTTGCTTGTGAGTGTTCTGACTTATTAGCAATTATTGGAGCAAATCCCGACAAATACCGAGAAGATAACCTAAATAAAATTAATCATGCTATAAAATGCTGGCAAAACAACCCTAATTACTTTGATAATGAGAAAAGTTATTCAATGTTACAAAGGTTTGAGATAGTTGGAAATGAGAAAGACAAGAATTTTAAATATTTAGTAAGGTATAAGCTAAATAAACCTATTTTAAGCACTGGAGAACTCCACTGGAGGTTATTTACTATAGGTGAACAATGGAGAGTGGAAAACACAAAGATTGATAAGGACGGAAACGAAAAAATACCTGTAATGAATTTTAATATTATTAGCAATATATTAAAACAACAAATACCTATGAAGTTAACAGGCGAAACAGAAGATACATCTACTATTTACAGTTATAGCTTTAGTGAGGGAATATATACGGGACAAGAGGCTTATATCAATAAAGCTATAGCAAAACTAGAATTTAGGTTTGACCCTAGAAAATATACACAAGTTCACAAGTATTTAAAAACTCAATTACCATTTTTATCTAAACTAGAAAATAAAAATCTAATCGCAGTAAATAATGGAGTATTTAATAACATAACTAAACAACTAGAGCCATTTAACCCTAATTACTTTATTACCTCTAAATTAGCTACAAAGTATAATATACACGCTATTAGTAATTATTCAACTATAGAAGATACTTACTTTAATGTTGATAACTGGTTTCTATCTATTGCTAATGGTAATGAGGAGTTAGTTAAATTACTTTGGGAAATAGTAAATGAAGCTATAAACCCTAATCATACTAGAGAGAAAATGGTAATACTTTATGGTGAGGGGAATAATGGTAAAGGTACTTTTCAAGCAATGCTTACTAATTTAATAGGTATAGAGAATATTAGTACTTTAACCCCTCATGATTTCAGTGGAGAATTTAAGCTAGAAATGTTACAAGGTAAGGTTTGTAATATCGGTGATGATATTAGTAACAAATATCTTGATGATGTAAGTAATTTAATGAGTATAGTTACAGGAGATCCAGTAGCAGTAAATAGAAAAGGTAAGAGTGTAATAACAGCACGGTTTAAGCTATTAAATATCTTTAGTGCTAATAAGTTACCAAAGGTTAGAAATAAGAGCCAAGGTGCTTACAGACGGCTTTTAATAATTCCATTTAATGCAGATTTTAACGGTCAAGTACAAGATAGGCGGATAAAAGAAGAATACTTAAAAAATAAAATCATATTGGAATATATTTTATATAAGGCTTTACACCTAGACTTTGAAAAGTTTTCTACTACTAGAGCAACTGACGAAATGCTAGAAGAATATAAAGAAGACAATGATTATTTATATAGTTTTACAAAAGATTGGTATGTACTTAGAAATTTACCTAAAGTAGAGAGAGTACCATTACCGTTAGTGAAAATGGAATTTAAGAATTATATTGAGACCAATTACTATGATTATAAAATTACTGGTAGTTTTGGAAAAGAATTAGTTATACACCTCAATAACATTTATAAAGAAGTAGGATATAAGTATAAAGTAGAGCGTGCAAAAATAAGAGTTGAAGACCGTGGGGGGATAGTTCGATATTTACCACCAGTGGAACGTCAAAATATACCCGATAACTTAACACATTGCATAGTAAAAATACAATAATTTTAAGAAGTATTAAAGGTAACTTTGATTAATTTTCAGGTTACCTTTGAAGAAAAGTTATTATAGCAACGTTTAACGGATATATTTTCAAAAAAATAAGTAACCTGTTTTTAAGTTTAGGTTACCATCAAAAACAGCTTCATATAAAGGGTTATTGACTACAAGGTAACCTAGTAACCTAAATATTTATATTTAGAAATATTAATTAATAAATATATAGCTATTTCACGTAAATATAAAACAACTTTGATGTTAAGGTTACCTGCTCCCTTTAGGGTAAAAAGTGTTGATATAACTGGAGTTAGGACGGTAACCTAAAAGGCACCCTGAAGGTTACTTTTTACAGCGAATAACTATAAAAATATATGAAATGATAAAATTTAAAGGAAGATTAAAAATGAACTTAGATAAAATTAAATTAGACTTAGTAAAGCTGATAAAACATAAGAAAGGTGTGAGTTTTGTTGAAATAGAAATATATTTTGATGAAATTGGTTTTGAGTATAACGGAGATATAGCAATGTGTAGAGGTCATGAAAATATAGTATTTTGGAATGGTTGGAATGAACAAGCCTGTAATTTAATTTATGAGTTATTAAATAGTAAATTAATAACAATTGATCCAGCTGACGTACTAATATATTTCATTGACGGAAAAATACTAACTTTACCAGTATATAAAGGTAATAAATCATATGCACAATGGTTACCAGTAGAATTTAATTAGAAAGGAAACAAAGAGATGTATAAAATAACTAGAGTAGAAGTAATACCAAGAGAAAAAGGTTATAGCTTAGAAAGATGTATAAATACATACATCGATGAAGAATTACAAGAAGATGAATTTTTATTACACATAGAATATTTTAAAAATAATGAAGAATATTCAACATATCCAGAAATAGCATACTTACATATAGGAAAATTAATTGAAAAGGAAAAAAGAAGACAAACTATTAAATATTATTAGAAAACAAATTCAGTAGAAAGGGGGAAAATAATATGCAGTTATCAAGAGAACAATTAATCAAGCTAGATCTTCTAATTGAGCGCTATATAGACGATAAAACCATTAAAGAAGCAAAAGTAATAGAAGACTATTTAAAACATTACCCCGCCAAGATACAAGAGTTATTAATAACTGTGTATTTTAATCTATCACGTATACCTACTGAAAATGAACGTAAGATAATAGACAAACACAAAACTAATTTATTTAATCGACTACAAGAGAAAAGTTATATCAAATATGAGGAAAAGAGAACCACCGAGCAAATAACTTTACAAAAACATAGGAGACTGGATACTAAAAATGCAGTTGAACAAAGAACGGAAAATGAAAATATTGAAAAACTGAATAGATATAAAAATCTAACTGAAATAGTAGAAGCTTTAGATGATAGGTTGTATTTGCTTATAGAGAAGAAAGAAAGTCAATCACATGTTAAAGCCATTGACTACTCAAAAGAAAAAACTAAGAGAAGTACAAAACGATATGAGTTTAATAGTATGAACCTATTATCTGTAATACAAGAAACTGAAGAACAACTAAAACATTATATATCTGAATTACAGCAAGAGAGAGCTTATTTACTAGATGTATTTGATAAGCTTTCATGTATAAGAACAAGTGAAGTATATCGTTTACGATACATAGAGTTAAAAACATGGAAAGAGATCTCAGACTATTTAAGAATGAGTATATCATGGTGTATAAAACAACATGATGAATATCTTGAAGAGTTAGAATTATAATCAAAGTATAATACAAAACAAGAAAGGAATTAAAAGAAATGAGATTAGAAGAATTTGAAAAACAAATAAATGACGTTATTAATTCAAAAGAAAAAGAATTAGACGAATTAATAAGTAAGACAAAACAAACTAAAGAGGACATTAATAAAGCTAAAGAACTTAAAAACAAGGCTAAGAAAGACAATGATTTTAAAACTTTCAATAAAGCTAAACAAAAACTTTGGGAATTAGAAAACACATTAGAATTTTATCAAGAACGTACAAAATTTATTGAAGCCCCTACTCCCGATAAATACTTTAGCCATATAGATACATTGGATGAAATACTTGAAGATGAGATAAATAAAATACTAGAGGAGGCCAAACCAATAATTAAACAAATAGATGAACTATTTGAAAAAGAAAATGATATAGTAGTTAGAGCTGGTAATTTAGGTAGCTTAATGCAGAAAGCACTAATGGGAGATCTAATTTTATCAAATGGTCGAAGTGTTACATATAGACCATCTCAAGATGTAGAAACACTACTGGCGTTTGAGGAAGTATATAAAAAATACAGATATCCTGGTAGCAGATAAAGAAACAACGAAAATACTGTAATAATTACAATATTTTATAAAAAAAAGCAAAAAAATAGCAAAAATAAGGAAAAAATGAACAAAAAGCCTAATTTATCAAGGTTTTTAAAAAAATTAAAAATTGAAACATTGATTTAAAAGGGTTTATGGGGGGTGAGACCCTCCCCACGGTTTCGGCTGACCTTCACGCCGTCACTGTACATTTTTTCTCGTGCGAAAATAGTACAGAATTATTTTAAAAAATAATACAGTTTTTAGCGAACAAGAAAAGAGGTGAGAATATGGATAAAAAGAGGTTAGATACTCTAATGCGAAAAGGTATAATATATCATAAAGGTAAAAGTTTTATAGAACTAAAAAGCCGAAAAAAAATATTTGAAGATTTTTGTAAAGATGAACTAGAACTAGAAAAAATTGTAAAATCTCATAAAGAAAAACTTGAATCTATCGTTTTCTATGGAATTGAAACACCACAACAAGTTGAAGCTAAAAATAATAAAATTAATGAAATAACTAGAAATCTAGAAGTAAGTCAACAAGCTTTAGAAAATCTTAGAGTAGAAAAAACAGAATTTTTGAATAAACGAAAAAAAGAAAGTCAAGTATTATTTAAAGAGTATGAAAAGGGAATTAGAGAAAATTCCCAAAAGTATGAAAAACAAAAAGAAATAGATAATAGCTATCTTGACTTACTGGAAAATTTAAAAGCATAAGGGGTAAGAAAATTGGATATAGAAGAAATAAAAAAACAATATGCAGAATTTTATGAAGATGAATTATTAATAGAAAAACAAAAGAATAAACTTGTTAAAGAACTCAAAGAACTGATAAAAAAAGAAGGTATTTCAAGTAAAGAAGAGGAAGAAAGTAATTATAAAGCACAAGAATTGACGTTGAAAATACAAGAAATTCAAGCTATATTAAATAATTTAGAAAAAGAAAAAAAAGATTTTTTTAATAAACAAAGTTCTAAAATTCAAAAAGTATTAAAAGAGTTGGAAACAAATTTCCAAAAGAATGAAAAACAAAAAGAAATAGATAATAGCTATCTTGACTTATTGGAAAATTTAAAAGTATAAGGGAAAAATAAAAAAAAAAAGAGATGTCGACCCCCCTCCAAAGATTGTGGGGGAGGAGGATAAACATCTCTTTTATTTAATTATAATACAAAAAGCTATGAAATACAATACAACTACATCAAACAAGAAACTAAATACATTATACAACGTTTAAGTGGATATAAGAAATTGTTAAATAATCTATGTAATTGTTGGAAAATGTAGGCATAAATGTATATATGAATTAGTGTCATATGTACGGCTTCTAATAATAAGAACCTTAGAAAACCTTAGGTGAAATTCTATAATAGAAAATACTATAAATTACTACTTTTATTTTTAAAAGATGAAATAACATAAAAAACTTGTCAAAACTTTATATTTATAACCTATAAAGTAATACCATGAATACCGTGTCTCAATACAGTAAGTATATATAAGCTTTTATTTGCTTTGTAAGAAATTAGGTAGTGTAAAATACTAGCAAAATTTAAATAGAGGGCTTAAAACTCAAGTAAATAAGTGTTGAACAAAGAACGAACAAAGAGAAAATAAAAAATATCCGGCACTGTTGACGCCCCTGAAAGAAGGCGATGAGAGAGTGCAAAATGTTACAAAAATATTAAGCCGCAATAAGAAAAGTTGACAAAAGTATAACGTTGATATAAAATAAATTATGAGATAGAAAGAAGCCTTTCAATCGCCTTTCCAGTCTCAAGCCGTTTAAACGAATTAATCTATAGTGATATAGAGGTGTAGTAGAAGCACGCTACACCGCTTGGCAGAGCTTAAGAACTGTTCCCTTGCGACAAGCCTAAGAAGCACAACAGTAGGGAGTTAGTTGTTCCACTATCAACAACTAATCGATTGTCCCGTACGGAGACTACTTCCGTTCCGTGCTTATTTTTTTATCTTTATAAAGGAGGTTGTATGGATAGTGATGCAACATTACAAAGCACATTAGAAGATTATCAAGAAAAATTTTGTAATAAAAAATGTTTGTTAGAGTTGAATTATAAAAAGATGAACGATGTAATGGTTGTATTTAGTGAAACTGATTTACATCATCTATTAGGACTTCACTATGTTTTGCCTAAGAATATTTACGCCAATAAAAGTATAGAAATGATAAAAAACAACGAATTATTAATTTCTGATTTATCTGAACATCAAGATTTTTTCAAGATGTTTTCTAGATTCAAAAATTATAATTTTATTGAGAAAGTATTTTATGGTAAAAAAATAAATATATGTGTCGTAGATAAAGATATACCACCTAATAGAATGAAACTTAAATTAGTTATATACGAAACAACTGGAAGAACCGCCATAGTATTAGGGTTAAGAAAAATTAATGACTCTTATAAACTGGTTACTTTACACGAAAGTGATTCTAGGAAATATAATAAAGCTCGTAGAACGACAATTAAAAATATAAAATGGTTAGACTAAGTAAATTCTTGGTCTTTTTATTATGTAAAAAGATAGTTGAAAAACCGTCCTTAATTCCTTTGATATGTGCTAGATGTTTTTTGTTTTGGTAACGAACTTGTAACGATATATAGTAATTTGTAGGATATAAAAGTAAATAACATCAAATAAAAATACTATAAAATCAAGTTTAATAAATTCTAGTTTCTTCTATTATATATAGTGGATATTCTCTAGGATTAAGAAGATAATTTAGCTTTATAGGAGTGGATTTAAAACCAACTATGTGGTTTCACTTTCACTCCTAATTTTTTTTAGAAAAGGTATTGACATACTTATAAAATATTGTTATACTAGTAAAGTACTTTGCAAGTAGCATTTATATAATGTCTCAGTAGCTCAGCAGGATAGAGCAACGGCCTTCTAAGCCGTCGGTCAGGGGTTCGAATCCCTTCTGGGACGTCGTAAGGAGTAGAAATTTATTTCTACTCCTTTTTTTTATTTAAATAATTTTATATTCTTTGAATAAAAAGAGATATTTTTTATCTTGAATATTAGTTTATATATCTTTTTTTTATAAAAGTAATAATATAAATTAACTTTATAAAAAAGATGAGTATAAATTATATTACACTCATCTTAACTTCAGTTACTTTTTTTACTTCAGGAATTTTTTCTAAAATATTTTTTTCAATAGCATATTTCATAGTAATATGTGATAATTCACAATGTGCACATTCACCTTTAAATCTCAGTTTTAAAATCCCATCTTTGAAATTTATAAATTCTATATCTCCACCATCCATAATTAACTTAGGTCTAATTTTATCTAACTCTATCTTAATTTTCGAAATTGTCTCATAATATTCTTTGCTCAAAATTTCCACACCTCACTATAGATATTATACCTGTAAATTTCTTAAAAATCAACTTTCACAAAAAGTTTATAAATAATTTATTAAAATGTAAGCATTCTACTATTAATTTATAAAAAAAACAGTTATAATAAAATAAGAAAATAAATATATAAACGAGGGAAATATTTTATGGCAAACACAAATGAACAACTAATTTTAATTACAGATGTAGCTGTTGGAAAATTCCAAGAAATGCTTTTTGATGCCGATAAAAAAGATAGCTATTTAAAAATATCTATCGCATTAGAAGGAACAGAAATGCATTATGCTATTGATATAAAAGATGAATTAGAAGAAGGTGACAAAGTATATAACTTTGGTGACCTTAAAGTTCTTGTAAATGAAGAAGATGAACTATTATTAAAAGGTCTTGAAATTGATTATGTTCAAGATGAATTTGGTAGTGAATTTACACTACACAACCCAAATATGATAGAAATGTATGATGAAGAAGATGGTGGCTGCTGTGGTGGCGGTTGCTGTTGTCGATAATTTCATTATTAAAAATAACAAATAAAGGAGAATGATTACGATGAAAAACGTAGTAATTTTAGGTGCAGGTTACGCTGGACTAACAACATTAAAAGGTCTTAAAAAGGCAGTAAAAGCAGGAGAAGTTAAAGTAACATTAGTTAATAAAAATTCATACCACTATGATACTGTAAACTTACATGAAGTATCTGCAGGAAATATTCCAGCAAGAGATATTTGTATTGATATTAAAGATGTAGTAGTACCTGGTGTAGACTTTATTCAAGATGAAGTTATTAAAATTGATACTGAGAAAAAATTAGTATTAACTAAAAAACATGAAATTGATTATGATATCTTAGTAATTGGTTTAGGATTCCAACCAGAAACATTTGGAATTGAAGGAATGGCTGAAAATGCATTACCAATTGCTGACGTATTAGCAGCAGAAAAAATTGCAACTAGATTAGAAGACAACTTCAGAAAATATGCAACTAGCGAAGAAAAAGATGTTAAAGATATTTCTGTTATCGTAGGTGGAACAGGATTAGCTGGTATGGAATTCCTAGGTGAATTAGTACACCGTAAAAAAGAATTATGCTCTAAATATGGAATTGATGAAAAATTAGTTAAAATCTATGGATTAGATGCTGCTCCAACATTATTACCAATGTTTGATAAAGAATACAGTGACTATGCAAGAAAATATTTAGAAGATAACGGAATTGAAATTATCTTAGGTGCTGGAATTAAAGGAGCAACTAAAGATAGCTTTACTATCGAAGTAGATGGTGAAAGAAAAGAATTAAGAGCTAGTACTTTAGTATGGACTGCTGGAGTACGTGGTAACAAACTTATGGATGAAACTTTCCCAGAATTATCAAAACGTGGTCGTCTAGTAACAACACAACAATTAACTGTACCTGGACATGATGATATTTATATCGTTGGGGACTGTGCTGCATTTATTGAAACTGGTCAAGAAAGACCATACCCAACAACAGCTCAAATCGCAAACCAAATGGGTGCTTATGTTGGGGCTAGAATTAGCGGAAAAGAAAATGGCGACTTCAAATATGTTAACCGTGGAGTAGTTTGTTCTCTAGGATCAAAAGACGGTATCGCTAATGTAATGGGTGGTAAGAAAGCTAAAGGATTCAAAGCTGCTAAACTTAAAAAAATAATTGAAGCTAAAGCAATTTATGAATTAACAGACTTCTTAACTGCATTAAAAAATCAACGAATTCTTTAATATTTACATAACTTATAGGAGGCTTAGCAAATGCTAAGTCTCTTAATTTTTATATAGATTATATAAAAAAATATTATGTAATATTTTTATTAAGAGTAACTATTTATTTTATATTTCTAGATATTTAAAATTAGAAAATAATGATCTGACCCCAAAAAGTTAGACTTAGGATAGCGTAGTAGTTGTAATGACTGCT
>USNF01000021.1 GCA_900555985.1 uncultured Gemella sp. | reverse complement strand
TCTAAAAATTTCTTCATCATCTGCCTCCTAATTATAGTGTTATTCTATCATATATCTTTTTAAAAAACAAATTGTGTGACGCCTTAATAATATGGTTCTGAATTAATGAAAATAGATAAAATGATGTCTAGAAAATAGCGAAGTTATATGAGCTAGTTAATTGACTAAAATGACTTAGTAGTATAAAGTGTTATTATTAAAAAATGGAGGTATGACTATGTCATTTGAAGATAAAATTAACCAAGCTAAAGATTCTATAAAAGAAGGTTTAGAAAAAATTACTGGAGATGAAAACATCGAATTAGAAAATGTAGTATCAAAAGCAAAAGAATTTGCTGAAGGTTCAAAAGGTAATGTTGAAGGTGCTATTGATACCGTAAAAAACTTATTTAAAAAAGACTAATATTTAATAATATAGAAACTCTATAATTTTTGTAGTTGTTAGATAACTATAAAGATTATAGGGTATTTTTAAATTTATATTTCATTTTAAAAAGAAATAATGGGGAGCACAATAATAATTATATTGTCAAAAATTTATTTAATAATCTAGCACATATCAAAGAAATTAATCTTAAATAAAAATTAAAAAAGAAGAACTAACTTTAAATTAAAGCTAGTTCTTTTATTTGTTTATTTTTTGATAAGTCTACCAGTACCGTCAAAAGTATAAGAAACACCACCTATACGTAATGTCTTATTGGTTGCTAATGCACCACCATCGTTAGGGTCTGCATAATATTTATTACCATTTACATTTATCCAACCTGTTTTCATATCACAATTAATAGGGTCAAAATAGTACTTTTTCTTTCCTACAAAACCAAAACCTTCAGCAGCAGCTGAGTAAAAATAATACCACTTTCCATTTATATGCTTCCAAGTGTTTTCTGCTGCAGCGCCGGTTACTGGGTCAAAATAATACCAGTATTCTTTGTTAGTACCAACTTTCAGTTTTATCCAACCTGTTTTCATATCACCATTTACTGGGTCAAGATAATAATGTTTTTTAGCATTTGCATCATAATAATAACCAGTAATTATTGAATAACCTAACAAATACCATTTTCCATTTGAATAAAGCCAGCCAACTTTTCCAGCACCAGTTTCAGGGTCAAAATAATACCAACGATTATCTTTTTTTTCGTAGTACCAACCTGTTGTCATATATCCTCTTTCATCAAAATGATAAAGTTTTAAGTCAATCATCTGCATTTGGTTTTTATAGTATTCTCCACGGTTACCACCATATGAATACCACCAACCGATGCTATCTCTACTCCACCATCCAGCTTTTGCTTGATTAGATAATGGAGCTAAGAATAATGTCAACAATGCACTACTTAACAAAGTTGTTGTAATTATTTTAATTGTCTTTCTCATTTTCACTTCCTCCTTTAACCTTATTTATATACGCTTTCATTTTATCATGTTTTATATGTTTAATCAAACAGGGTATAAAATACTATAAATAAAAAGCCTTACTTTAATTGTAAGGCTCTTAAATAGGTAAGCTATCTATTCTACTTACTGAACAGGTTTAAATAGATCTGATAGTCTTCTTTAATACTTGTTAATACACCGTTAGCATACAACTCTAATTGTGGAAGATAACTGTTATATGTTGGTTTATTAAATATCACTAGGTAATTTTCTAATTTTTGAACAAGCAAATTAAGTGCTTCTCTCTTTTTTTGAGGAATTAAGTTATTAACGTCTCTAGTATCTAATTCAATAATATAGTTAACTGCTAGTGGAATGAGTATTTATGCCCACGTAACTGAAAAACAAAGAGATAACATGGCTGATAAATTTGCTAAATTTATGACTTTGTAACAGTTACATTGTCAAAACATTGTCAAACGGCAAAACAAAAAGCCTTAAACGTTGATACTTTAAGGCTTTTCTAACTTTATTATTTAGTTTCTCTGTGTAAAGTCACTTTTTTTAATCTTGGACAGTATTTTTTAAGTTCAATACGGTCTGGATTATTTCTTTTGTTCTTTTTAGTAATGTAGTTTCTGTCACCACATTCTGTACAAGCTAATGTTACATTTACGCGCATTAATATAACCTCCTATAAAATTTAATCTTAACAACTTTTTCATACAACAAAATATATTATACCATTAGTCAATAGATATTTCCAGTGAAAAGTTAAAGTTTTTTTACTTTTTTTAATAGGGAATTATGGTGATTTATTTTGTAAACAGTAACAATATTATTAAAATAAAATCTAGTACATAAAATAAAAAAGGAATAACTTTATTGGTTATTCCTTTTAAAATATAATTAAAAATTATTCTCCAAAAACTTTATAATAGTCTTGTTTGAATTTTTCAATACCGATATCAGTTAGTGGGTGTTTAATCATTTGTTTAATTACGCTATAAGGTACTGTAGCTATATCACATCCCATTTTAGCACATTCTACAACATGAATTGGATTTCTAACACTAGCTGCGATGATTTCTGTATCAAAATCATTGTTAGCAAAAATTTCCACTATTTCTTCAATAAGGATTAGTCCGTTATGAGAAATATCATCAAGTCTTCCTAAAAATGGAGATACATAAGTAGCTCCAGCACGAGCAGCAAGTAAAGCTTGGTTAGGGCTGAAAATTAATGTAACATTTGTTTTTATTCCTTCTTTTTTAAGAACTTTAACAGCACGTAATCCATCTTCTGTCATAGGGATTTTCACAACCATATTAGGGTGGATTTTAGCGATTTCACGAGCTTCAGTAACCATGTCTTCCCAATTAGTAGTTGTAGCTTTAACTTCTCCACTAATAGGTCCATCAACTATTTCTGTAATTTCTTTAATTACCTCTTTAAAGTCTCTCCCTTCTTTTGCGATTAATGAAGGATTTGTAGTAACTCCACAAATAACTCCCAAATCATTAGCAAGACGAATATCGTCGACATTAGCTGTATCTATAAAAAATTTCATTTTTTAACTCCTTTCATTTCTCTCTATAATAGATAATAGCATATAATGAAAACAATTTCAATTATGTATATATACTTAAAAATATGAGTAACTAACAATAATTTTCAGAATAAAATTTTTATCAAATATTGTACTAAAAAGGTAAAATTGGAACAAAATATTTAATGTATTAGAACTTATAAAAAATAAGGCTTTATTACAATAAAAATAAATATTATTGGATGGAAAAATTTTCTTAAATATGATAAAATAAAGTATTAAGAAATCAACGAATAAAATTTCTCATGAAAGAGATTGAAGGAGATTGTATGATAAATAAACTAGGATGGAAAATTGGTGGAGAACAAGGTGAGGGACTGGAAAGTACAGCTGAGATTTTCTCTACAGTTATTAACAAATTAGGATACCACATGTATTCTACTCGTGACTTTGCAAGTAGAATAAAGGGTGGACACAGTAATAGTAAAATATGTATATCTGAAGAAAAAATTAATGTTATTGATTATAAAACAGATATACTTATCGCGTTTGATCAATCAACATTAGATAATTATATTGATGAACTAGATGAAAATAGTATAATTATTGCAGATGAAAAAATTAAACCGGAAATATCTGAAGAAATAAAAGGGCTTGTTGCAGTTTTTCCAATAACTACATTAGCTAAAGAAATCTCAACACCTATTATAAAAAACATTATTACATTAGGTATATGTTCTGCTTTATTAGATATAGATGGAAAAATTTTCTATGAAATGATTGAGTCTAAGTTTTCTAGTAAAGGTGAAGAAATTGTAAATATTAATATTCAAGCATTCGATAAAGGTCATGAAATAATGACGGAATTTATGAATGAACATAATATTGGTAATAAGTATTACCTTAAAAAATTAGAACCAAAAGAAAAACCAAATATGTGGTTAATAGGTAACCATGCAGCTGGACTTGGCGCACTAGTTGCAGGATGTAGATTGTATTCAGGGTATCCAATAACACCAGCTACTGAGATAATGGAATACTTATTTGATAAATTACCAACAGTAAAAGGTGCTTATATTCAAACTGAAGATGAGATTGCTGCATTAGGTGTGGCTATAGGAGCCAACTTTGCAGGGGTTAGAGCGATGACTGCTACATCAGGACCTGGTATTTCACTTATGACAGAATTTTTAGGTATGGGTGTTATGGCTGAACAACCTGTAGTTATAGTTGATGTTCAACGTGGTGGACCATCATCAGGGCTTCCTACAAAAACAGAACAATCTGATATTTTCCATGCGGTTTATGGAGGAACAGGAGATGCTACACGTGTAGTATTAGCGCCTATATCTGTAGAAGACTGTTTCTACACTATGATTGATGCATTTAATATGGCAGAGAAATATCAAACTCCTGTAATTGTATTAATGGATTTACAATTAGGTATGAATAAGGAAACTATTCCTAATTTTGACTTCAGTAAAGTACAGATAGATCGAGGACGTTTATTAAAACAAGAAGAAATAACAGAAAGTGATATAATTTATTTCAAACGTTATGCTACTGATGTTTTAGTTTCTGAAAGAACTATACCTGGACAAAAAGGTGGAATTCATAATGCTAACAGTTATGAACACTCAGTAGTTGGATTACCATCAGAGGTTAAGAGAAATACTGAACGTCAAAAAGAAAAACGTGCTAATAAAATTGAAAGTGCACTAGTTGATAGACCATTTGTATTACACGAATACAACGATGAAAAAGATATATTACTAGTTGGTGTTAACTCAACATATGGTGTATTAAATAAAGCAGCAAAACAATTAAAAGAGCAAGGTATGAAGATTGATACTATGCAAATACGTCAAATTTACCCAGTAGCTCAAGAAATTCGCGATACATTTGATAAATATAGAAAAGTGTATATTGTAGAACATAATCACAATAAGCAATTGCGTACAGTAATAGCAAGTAAATATCACAATTCACAAAAATTAAGTAGTTTACTAAAATATGATGGGGATATTTATTATACTCATCAACTTGTAGCTCAATTATTAGAGGAGGAGAAGTAATTTGAAAGTCACATTAAAAGATTATAAAAACGATGTAAAACCCGATTGGTGTGCTGGTTGCGGAGACTTCTCTGTATTAGCAGGTATTAATAGAGCTGTAGTTAACTTGGGAATTAAACCAGAGAATGTAGTTATATCTGCAGGAATTGGTTGTTCTGGGAAAATTAGTGGTTATACTAAAGCATACGGTGTACAAGGATTACACGGTCGTTCATTACCTGTAGCTCAAGGAATTAAACTTGCAAATCAAGACTTAACAGTTTTTGCGATGGGTGGAGATGGTGATGGATATGCTATCGGTATAGGTCACGCCGTTCACGCTATGAAACGTAATGTTAATATGACTTATGTAGTAATGGATAACCAGCTTTACGCCTTAACAAAAGGCCAAATGTCACCTAAATCAGATGAAGGTTTAGTAACAACTACAACTCTAGATGGAGTAATGGAACAGCCTTTATCAGCTATGAAAATCGCATTATCTTGTGAAGTAACATTTTTAGCTCAAGTATTTACAGGTGATATGAAAGAAATGATGCAAGTTTTCGAAGAAGCTGTTCAACATGATGGATTTGCATTAGTAAATGTATTTAGTCCATGTAAAACATATAATTACAAAAACACACCAGCATGGTACAAAGAAAACCTAACTAAATTATCAGATATTGAAGGTTATGATAATACGAATAAACTTGAAGCATACCGTGTTTTAGAAGAGTACAATGATCTAGTTACAGGAGTAATTTATAAAAATACTAATAAAAAGCATTATGAAGACACGTTAAAAAATTATAAACGTGATGAACCAATTGCTCACCAAGACCTAACTTTTGATGAGGAAATGTTTAATTCATTATGTGATGAATTCAGATAAGAGGTGAACATATGAAAATCAAAAAAATAATAGCGCCTTTGGCTGCGGCTGGAATTGGATATTATCTTTTTAAGAAATCAGAAGAACAAGAATTAGATAACGATCATATCGATAGATGCCGTAATAAACTTATTGCTGAAGGGTTTAACGTGAAGGATAGTTATACACTAAACCTAATAGAAAACCCATACTTAATGTTCTATTTTGAGGATGATGGTGTTGAGTATGAAGTTAAATATATAAAAGAAACTGAAACAATACAATATATAAAAGAGGTATAAAAATATGAGCAAATCAGTAGAAAGATTTAAAGAATTAACTATGTTAGATGGTACATCAGGATTTGAAGGGGAAATTTCTAGTTACTTAGAAAAAAATCTAGCTCCATATGCTGATGAAATTAAGTATGATAATCTTGGTGGGATGTATGCTATAAAAAAATCTAAAAACCCAAATGCTAAAACAGTAATGATAGCAGCACATATGGATGAGGTAGGTTTTGTAGTAACTAAAATTTTACCAAATGGATTTTTAAAATTTGAAACATTAGGTGGATTCAGAGAAGATGTTCTATTGGCTCAAACTTACACTATTACATCTTATGAAGGTAAGAAATTTACTGGGGTAATTGGTTCAATACCAAAACACTTTACTGCAGGTGTAGCTCAAAATGTAAAAATTAGTGATATGACTATAGATTTAGGTGCGTCTTCTAGAGAAGAAGTTCTAGCTATGGGAATTCGTGAAGGAGCTTTTGTAACTCCTAAAACTTCATTTGAACAACTTACTGAACACAGATTTATGACTAAAGCTGTAGATAACAGATATGGTTGTGTTATTATTACAGAAATCTTTGAACAATTTGCAAATGTAGATTTAGATATTAATTTAGTAGTTTGTGCTACAGTTCAAGAAGAAGTTGGACTAAGAGGAGCAAGTGCAGCAGCAAATATGATTAAACCAGATGTATGTTTTGTTGTAGATTGCAGTCCTGCAAATGACATGGATGGATCAAAAACAAGTAACGGACGATTAGGAGAAGGGTTCTTAGTAAGACTAGTTGATAGAACTATGGTACTACGCCCAAATATGAGAGAAAAACTTGTTAACCTTGCTGAAGAAAATGAAATAAAATATCAATATTATACTTCACCAGGAGGAACTGATGCGGGTAATATTCACCAAGCAGTAAATGGTGTACCAACAGCTGTAATTGGTATTAGTGGTCGTTATATTCACACTCATAATGCTATATTTGATATTCGTGATTACTATGCAGCTAAAGCTATTTTAGGAAAATTAATTGAAACTATTGATGAAAAATTCATAGAAGACGTTAGAAAATAATAAAAATAAGCGAGGACAGATAGTCTGATCCTCGCTTCTAATTAGTTATTGAATTTTTTATCGATAATTGTTTCTACGTTTACTGCGGCGATATCTATTTGGATTATCGTCGTAATTATCATTGTAATCGTTAAATTGGTTATCATAATTTTCACTATAATCATTAAATTGATTATTATAATTATTATAGTTGTTATTATCGTATTCGTAATATTCATCTTCAAGATATTCTTCATGGATAGTAGCATTTATTTTTATAATGATACCTAGTAATATGCTATTGGCCATGAGTGAACTTCCACCATAGCTTATAAACGGCATACTAATACCAATTACTGGGATTATACTAAGGGTAGAAAAAATATTGATGAAGAAAGAGAAACAAAAACTACAAATTGCAAGTAGTATAAAGTAATAACTATAATTACCTTGTTCACATTTTTTAACAATATTAAATAGTCTTAGAATAAAGATAAAGAATAGAAGCAAGAAGAAAAATGCTCCAATAAATCCAAAGTTTTTAGCGACTATTGAGAATACGAAGTCATTAAACTGCTCATCGATATAAGTTTTATTTTTAGCAAATGTTCCAGTTAAACCACCAGTTTTTATTTCGCTTAAAACTTGAGTAATTTGATAAGAATAATCTAACGAATAAGCTTCTGGGTTTAACCAAGATAAGATACGTTTTAATTGATAACCCTTTAATCCTACTAGTGAAAGTAGACTAGGGAAGTATAATGCTCCTAAAATGATAGTAGCTAGTACGACTAGTACTACCGAATAAATATTAAGTAAAGTTTTTTTATGAGTACTAACAAGAAATACTAAACCTAAGAATAAATATATAAAGAATAATCCATTTCCTAAGTCATTTTCTTTTAATACTAAAATGAACGGAATTGAAACTATAAGTAATATTTTTAAAAGTTTTACAGGATCACTATTATCTCTAAAGCTTTGTTCTTTAATTAATAAACTAATCATAGCAATTGTTGCTACTTTAGCAAACTCTGATGGTTGGATTGTGAATAATCCAAAGTTATACCAACTGCGTGCTCCATTAACAATAGGGGCCATGCTATTAGGAACTAAAAATATTCCAACTAGTAAAACTAGAGAAAATAAATATATACCTATGGTGAATCTTTCTATAAGATCAACTGGTATCTTTTGTAGTATATAAATTATTCCAAAACCAATTAGATAAAAAACAAATTGTTTTAAGAATAAAGTTGGTGTAAGTCCATTGTTATATTCTGCTAATGCAATAAGAACAAGGCTTGAAAAAGCAAACATAAAATAAAAAATTAGTATTGATAAATTAACTTTGTTTTTTATAAAATTTAACATAATTCAACTCCTTTGCTGTAATTATACAATAACAAATAAAGTTTAGCAAATCTAAATGTTGTTAAAGATAATTTTATATTATATTTAAATTACCAATAAAATATTAATACTTAAAGATAAAATTTAATTAAAATAAGAAAGGTTAAAAGATATGAAATATACTCCAATGATAGAACAGTATTTGAAAATAAAAAAAGAATATCAAGATATGTTTTTATTTTATCGTTTAGGTGATTTTTATGAAATGTTCTTTGATGATGCTATTCGTGCATCAAAAATTTTAGAAATTACCTTAACTGCTCGTGATGGTGGAGCTGAAAAAATCCCAATGTGTGGAGTACCATTTCATTCATCAGCAGGTTATATAGATACTTTAGTTAATAATGGATATAAAGTTGCAATATGTGAACAAGTATCTGAACCGGGACAAGGAAAAATTGTTGAACGAAAAGTAGTTCAAGTTATAACACCAGGTACATATATGAACTATAAAAACTATGATGAAAATAATTTTTTAGGTAGTGCATATTTGAAAGATAATAATATCTACTTTGCTTTTTGTGATATCATGACAGGTGATAGCCGTTGTACAATTTTAAAAACAATGGAAGATCTTCAAGATGAAGTATTAAAAAATAATATAAAAGAAGTTATTAGTATAGAAGGTCAGAAGTTAGATATAAGTGCATATATAACTGAAGTAGAAGAAAGTGATAATCTTTCAAAAGATAAAACTAATAATTTAAAAGATAAAAATTTAAAATTATGTGCAGATATACTACTAGATTATATTGAGAAAACACAAAACAAAGATATCTCTAGCTTAAAAGATTTTGAGGTTTACTTTAAAGATAAATTTGTGTATATGACTAACTATTCTATTCGTAACCTTGAAGTAACACAAAATATGGCTAACGGTAGCAAAAAGGGTTCTTTACTAAGTATAGTAGATAAAACTTCTACAGCAGCGGGGTCTAGAAAACTAAAGAATTGGTTAGAAAATCCATTACTTGATATTAATGAAATAAAAAAACGTCAAGAAATAGTAGGAGATTTTGTTAAACATTATTTTGAAAAATCAGATGTTAAAACTAGTTTAAAAGAAGTGTATGACCTTGAAAGAATATCAACAAAAGTATCATACAATATTGTAAGTCCTAAAGAACTTCTTAATTTAAAGAAAACATTAAAACAAATACCACAAATTAAGAATATTCTAAAAGGATTTGATTCTGAAAAACTAATAGATATTGCCAACAATATTGATGAATTAGAAGATCTTCATGACTTCCTTGAAAAAACTATTCATGAAGAAGCTGGTCAAACAGTAAAAGATGGAAATGTTATAAAATTAGGATTTAATGAAGAATTAGATAGTTATAAGAATGCTAGTAAAAATGGAAATAAAGTTTTATTAGAAATAGAAGAACGTGAGAAAAGTAGAACTGGTATTAAAAACTTAAAAGTAGGATACAATAAGATTTTCGGTTACTTCATTGAGATTTCTAAAGTTGGACTTAAGAGTGTAGACCCAACCGAACTAGGGTATCATCGTAAACAAACGCTTTCTAATTGTGAGAGATTTATTTCTGAAGAATTAAAACAAGTTGAAGAACATATAGTTAACTCAAAAACAAAAATAGAAGAATTAGAATTACAACTTTTCCAAGAGGTTAAAATAAAAATTCATGAATATATACCACGTCTTCAAAGAGTCGCAAATACTTTAAGTGACATCGATGTTTTTGTTTCATTATCTGATGTGGCAGAAGAATACGGTTATGTTAAACCTGAATTTAATGATGATAATGTAATAGATATTGTGGATGGTAGACACCCAATAGTAGAACGTAATGTAAGTGCTGATAGCTATATTAGTAATGATTGTAAGGTTGAAAAAGATGAGAATATTCTTTTAATAACAGGACCAAATATGTCAGGGAAATCTACATATATGAGACAACTTGCACTAATTGTTATTCTAGCTCAAATAGGTTCATTTGTTCCTGCATCGTCAGCTAACCTGCCAATCTTTGATAAGATTTTTACACGTATTGGTGCTAGTGATGATTTAGCTGGTGGAAAATCAACATTTATGGTTGAGATGATTGAAGCAAAAAATGCTTTAGTAGAATCAACAGCTAACTCATTATTAATATTCGATGAAATAGGTCGAGGAACATCTACATATGACGGTATCGCCTTAGCACAATCAATATTAGAATATATAAACAATACTATTAAATGTAAAACATTATTCTCTACTCACTATCATGAACTTACAAAACTTGAAAATATTACCGAGGGAATAAAAAATATCCACGTATCTGCAAAAGAAGATCATGGTAAATTAATATTCCTTTATAAAATAAATGAAGGTCCAATAGAGAAAAGTTATGGTATTCATGTAGCACAGCTAGCACACTTACCAAATGATGTAATAAATGGAGCTAATAAAATTCTTAAAGAATTAGAAAATGGTAATAAAGGTAGTGAAGATTTAGTAAATAGTAAACGTTATAATAATGTTCTTACTAATACAAAAGAACTAGAAGAGAAAATACGAAGAGAAGTACAAGTAGAATTAGAAGAGAAACTTAAAAAACAAAAGAAAAAAGAAGTTAAAGAAGAAAAAGCAAAACATTATGCAAAACAACAATTGGACTTTGATGGTAATAATGAGAAGTTTGATTATATCAAAGAACAAATAGGTAGTATTAACTTCCTTGAAACGACACCTATGCAGGCATTTAATCTTCTTTATGAGATTCAGCAAAAACTTAATGAGGATGTGAAATAAATTAAATGGGAAAAATAAATATATTATCTGCAGAATTATCTAATAAAATTGCAGCTGGAGAAGTAGTAGAGAGACCTTCATCCGTTGTAAAAGAGCTAGTTGAGAATTCAATCGATGCAGGTAGTACAAATATAAAGATAATAATTCAAGAATTTGGAATTAAACAAATAAGAATAATAGATAATGGTAGTGGTATTTCAAATGATGATTTAGAAAGAGCATTTCTTAGACATGCTACTAGTAAAATAAGTGCTGATTATGATTTATTCCATATAGAAACACTAGGGTTTAGAGGAGAGGCCTTAGCAAGTATTTCATCAGTGAGTAAAGTTACAATCAAAAGTTGTTCAGGTGAGGCTCAAGGGAAAATGTTAATATTGGAAGGTGGTAAGGTAGTACAATCAGAATTTTATGCACCTATTAAAGGGACAGATCTTAGTGTTGAGAACTTATTCTACAATACTCCTGTAAGATTAAAATATCTACGAAATCCACATACAGAACAAGCAAATATAACGAATGTAATTCATAAGTTTGCTTTATCTTATCCAAATATTTCATTCGAACTTCATGTTGATGGAAAAATAACCTTTAAAACCTATGGAGATGGAGATGTTCATAAAATACTATCAAAAATCTACAATATGGGTGTAGCTAAGAATATGATAGATTTTAGTGGTAGTAATGATGACTATAAGGTTTATGGTTTTATTTCAGTTCCTGAGGAAACTAGAGCAAGTAAAAATTACATTCATATATTTATTAATGGGCGTTATATTAAAAACTATGTGATACAAAACTCTATTATAGATGCTTATGGGACACTGCTTATGAAAAATAGATATCCACTATGTGTGATAAACATAGAAATGGATCCAATCTTACTGGATGTGAATGTTCATCCGACAAAACAAGAAGTAAGACTATCAAAAGAAGCGGAACTAATAAGACTAATTAAAGAAATAATAGCTGAAAGACTTAGTAATTATACATATATTCCTCAAGGGATGAATAATGTTCTTACTAAAAAAGAAAAATCTCGTATAGAAAAACTAGATTTTTTATCTGAATTAGATACTAAATTTGGTATAGAAGAGGATGCGGAAATTTCTAAAAAGCAATTAGAAAATAAAATCATAAATGAAGATGACTTTATTTTCGGTGAAGATAATGTATCTTCTGAAACAAATATTTCAGTTAATGATAAAAATGAAAAGAGTGATAATAGCTTTTCTCGTAAGAAAAATCGAGTTAAAAGTGACTTACCCGATTTAAGTTATAGTCCACATCCAAAGGATAATCGAAATAGATTTGGAGAGAAACCAACTAAAAAAGAAATAGAGAATTTTATGAATTTCTCTAAACGAGATAAAATTGAATATACTGAGGACAAAGTAATTTTAGGCTCTGATTCTGAATTAGATAATAGTCATTTTGATGAAATAAAAAATGCTAAAATTGTTCAAGATGACGATATGAAAGTAAGAACATTACCAGACCTAAAAGTTCTTGCACAAATATTTAAAACATACATTCTTTCAGAAGCAGATAATAAATTATATCTAATTGATCAACATGCTGCAGCCGAACGATATAACTATGAAAAATTACAACGTGAATTTAGTGACAGAAAAAATTATAAAAAACAAATGTTAATCCCACTTATGTTTGATTTTTCTGTAGAAGAAGCGGCAGAAGTTCGAAATAATTTAGAGAAATTCGAAGAACTAGGTATTGTTTTTGAAGAGTTTGGAGATAATTCTTACGTTGTTCGTGAATTTCCTGGTTGGATAGAAGAAGACGAAGAAGAAATGATAAAAATTATTGTTGAAAAAGTTTTAAAAAATAACACTATTACTTTTAATGAATTAAGAAATGATGCGATAGCTATGGCTAGTTGTAAAATGTCTATTAAGGCTAATCAAATACTTAATGAAGTTGAAATGAATAAAGTAATAAGTGACCTTTATGAATGTAAAAATCCATTTACGTGTCCACATGGAAGACCAATTATTACAAAAATGGAGAAAAAAGACTTAGAAAAAATGTTTAAACGAATAGTTTAGGAGACAATATGGAAAAAATACCTTTAATTGCAATAGTAGGCCCAACGGCTGTTGGGAAGACAGCCTTAAGTATTGAACTTGCTAAAAAATTCAATTGTGAGATTATTTCTATAGATAGTGTTCAAATATATAAAAGATTTGATATAGGTTCTGCAAAAGTTACTCCAGAAGAAATGGATGGTGTTGTTCATCATCTTATAGATGAACTTGAACCTAATGATACATGTTCAGTTTATGATTTTCAAAAGCTAGCTCGTGAGAAAATTGATGATATTCATAGTAGAGGGAAAATGCCGCTATTAATTGGTGGTACAGGTTTTTACATGAATGCAGTACTAAATAATTATGAGTTCACAAATCTAGAAGAAAAAAATTATGATATAGATATTGATAAAGCTAAACAATATTTAAAAGAAAATTATATTGATACATATAATAGTATTGATTTGGAAAATCATCGTCGTGTAATAAATGCTTATAATTATGTCATGAATGAACAGAAATCTGTAACGACAAATAATAATGGAGATACTATTTTAGAAAAATATAATCCTTATTTAATAGTCTTAAATACTGAAAGAGAAGAACTTTATAATAGAATTAATAAAAGGGTTGATCTTATGTTTGAACAAGGACTTGAAGATGAAGTAAAGGGTATTATTAATGATTATGGAACTGAATTACAAGCTTTGGGGGCGATAGGTTATAAAGAGATGTTACCTTATTTAAAGGGCGACATATCAAAAGAAGAAACCATTTCAGCAATTTCTCAAAACTCACGACGTTATGCTAAACG
Source organism: uncultured Gemella sp. (assembly GCA_900555985.1). Classification (GTDB taxonomy): domain Bacteria; phylum Bacillota; class Bacilli; order Staphylococcales; family Gemellaceae; genus Gemella. The sequence goes on along the minus strand of USNF01000021.1, from coordinate 2,820 downwards.
CCAGTTAACTTGGTTTAGAAATAAAATGAATGGTGTTTGGTATGATACTAGAAGTGATTCATTATTAGATGATGTAATAGGAGATATTAAAAATAAATTTAAGTAAAGTTTAGTTATAATTTTAATTTTATGTAAAGTAAAGGGTATATAATTTAACTATAAAACTTAATAATATTTTTTTTCATAATATACGGCTCATCACTTGATGAGTCTTTCTCCTTTTAAAAGAGAATAAAAATATTACTAAATAAAGATAAAAAAGTAAAAATTTAAGTAAATATTAAGTAAAATTTTAATTTCATATAAAGTAAGAAGTGTATAATTATTAATATAATATTTAATAATATTTTTTTCATAATATACGGCTCATCATTTGATGAGCTTTTCTCCATTTTTAAGATAAAAAAGAAAATAATGAAAAATCAAAAAAATAAATTTAAGTAAAGTTTAATTATAGTTTTAATTTTATGTAAAGTAGGGGTTATATAATAATAACTATAAAACTTAATAATATTTTTTTCATAATATATGGCTCATCACTTGATGAGCTTTTCTCCTTTTTTGAAATACAAATAAATATTTAATAATATAACAGAATTTCAAGAGCACATAAATATGTGCTCTTTTTTTGTTATTATTAAATATATTTATATGTAATTCTTATAATAACTAGAGTTTTTATTTTATATATGCTAAAATATTAGTACTGTTATACAAGAGGAAAATCAGGAGGAGAAGATGAGCTCGTTTAAATATATAAAACCTAAGTTTTTTAGTGTTATGAAAGATTATACAAGTGCGCAGCTTATGAAAGATATTGTTGCTGGATTAATTGTGGCTATTATAGCATTACCATTATCAATTGCTTTAGCAATAGCTTCTGGAGTTAATCCAGAACAAGGGCTTTATACTGCGATTATTGCAGGTTTTTTTATTTCATTTTTAGGTGGAAGTAGAGTTCAAATTGGAGGACCTACAGCCGCTTTTGTTGTTATTATTTATGGTATTATAGCAGAACATGGATTAGCAGGTTTAACTATTGCAACTTTAATGGCTGGTATAATGTTGATATTAATGGGATTGTTACACTTTGGTGATTTAATTAAATTCATTCCAAAAACTATAACAATAGGATTTACACTAGGTATAGCTATTGGAATAATAGTAGGACAAGTAAAAGATTTTCTAGGGCTTAAAATGGGAGCAGTGCCTGCTGAATTTTATCATAAGATAGTAGCTTATGGTCAAAATATTGGAAGTATAAGTTATATCACTTTAGCGATAGGTACACTAGCTATACTTATTCAAATTTTTTGGCAAAAAATTCCAAAAAAAATTCCAGGCTCTTTAGTTGCGATTTTAGTTACTACACTTTTAGTAGCTTACTTTAAATTGCCAGTAAAAACTATTGGTGATTTATATACTATAAAACCTGGACTTCCAAGTTTTACTATGCCAACATTATCATTTTCATTAGTTCGTGAAATGATGCTACCAGCTTTTACAATAGCTATACTAGCAGCTATTGAATCTTTACTTTCTGCAGTAGTTTCAGATGGTATGATAGGTAGTAAGCATAAATCGAATGCTGAATTAGTAGGACAAGGGGTTGGAAATATTATGTCTGCTCTTTTTGGAGGGATACCTGCGACTGGGGCGATAGCACGTACAGCAGCTAACGTAAAAAATGGTGGAAGAACACCAGTAGCTGGAATGGTACATGCATTAACACTATTATTAATTTTATTATTTTTAATGCCATATGCTTCTTATATTCCAATGAGTTGTCTAGCAGGTATTTTAATAATCGTAGGGTATAATATGAGTGGTTGGAGAACCTTTGTTCGAATGGTTAAAACGGCACCTAAAAGTGATATAGTTGTTTTAATTATTACATTCTTACTAACATTGTTCTTTGATTTAGTTATAGCTATAGAGTTTGGTATGGTATTAGCAGCATTTCTATTCTTGAAACGAATGTCTGATATTGCAGAAGTACGTCAATGGACATATAGAGATCCAATGGAAGAAGAAAAATTATCAGAAGAAGTCGATTTGAAATTTGTTCCTAAAAATACTATAGTCTATGAAATTTTTGGAGCACTTTTCTTTGGGGCAGCAAATGTCTTTACTAAAATAGACCATGGAGAAGGAAAAAATGTTTTAATAATAAGAATGCGTAATGTTCCAGTAATGGATATTTCAGGTTTAGAAGCATTAGAGGAAATATTAGAAACTTGTAAAAAACGTGATTTAACATTAATTTTATCTCATGTTAACGAGCAACCATATCATGTTATGGAAAAAGCAGGATTTATTGAAAAAATCGGGGTTGAAAATATTTGTGAAAATATAGATGCTTCACTAGCCAGAGCAGAGAAGTTGGCTGAGTAATTTCAAAGTTACACATAAAAACTTTATAAAAAATATTTTATACCTCTTTAATTTTATGATAGAAAATAATATATATATAGTTCAATAATATTTGGCTCATCAGTTGATGAGTCTTTTTATTAGCTAATGAATACTAAATTATTGTTTAGGTAGTTCTATTAGTTATTAAGGAAGGGAAAGTGTTTATAAAACTATTTGATGAAATTTAAGTATGTTTCTTGATTTTTTTAACCTTTAATTGTATTATCAAATAATATGCTATTAAAAAAACTTTATTGTTCAAGTGACAAATTTTTTTGAAAAAAGTAATTGATATTATAAATATATAATAAAAGATATGTCTAAGTAGCATGTAACAAGAAAGGTAGGTAAAAATGAAAAATGAATCATTAAGAATAGCACTAGCTTATGTCGGTGTGATAGTTG
>USNF01000020.1 GCA_900555985.1 uncultured Gemella sp. | reverse complement strand
TAACGCATAATAATACCCCTTTCACTGGTTTGTCCAGTAAAAGGGGTACATATCATAACTTGTTCACTTTTCTATTGGATATCAAATTCAAGTTGTTTTTCATGAGAAGAAATTATTTTATATTGACCATTAGTAAGGTTGGCAATCCATGTCTCAAAATTACTAAAATCTTCTTGCATTACATATATTGTATATATAAGTTTATCAGTATAATCGATATTATCAACAATAAAATTAGTTTTATCTATTTCATACTCTATTTTTCCATTTAGGCTATAGTCTATTTCTAGTTTTATTTCAAATGCATCTTTTCTTTCAACTAGGGTAGCATTTTTTAGTGCGTTAATAACACCACCACCATAAGCTCGTACTAAACCACCTGTTCCTAGTTTAGTTCCGCCAAAATATCTTATTACAGTAGCACAAACATTTTTTATGTTATTTTTTACAAGTACATCAAGCATAGGTGCTCCCGCAGTACCACTTGGTTCACCATCATCGTTTGCTCTAGTTATTTCATTATTGTCTCCTACAACATAACAAGAACAAACATGCGTTGCATCGTAGTGTTTTTTCTTCATTTTTTGTATAAAGTCTCGAGCTTCTTCTTCGCTATTAATTCTAATAAGATGAGTAATAAAAGTAGATTTTTTTTCTACAAATTCATCATAAGAATCTTCTTTAATTGTAATAAAATTCTTTGCCATATACTCTCCTTAAAAATTTGAAAATTTAATATGTATTAATAATTATTATATAGGTTATGAAAAAAGTCAATAAGTTAGCAAAATTTAGGGTAATAAATAGAACAAGAACTTAGAGAAAATTTATCTCTAAGTTCTTGTTTTTTAATTATTTTTATTGTTGTTATCATTACCGTCTGGTCTATTTTCATTACTTACTGTTGGATCATTATTTAGATCTGATTCAGAGAGTCTTTCAGGTAGATTAGTTAGTTGATCATCTGAATCAAAGTGAACTAATGAAGATAAGCCATACTGACGTCTAGGAAGTAGATTTTTAATCTTATATTCTTTTTCTAAGATTTGAATATGATTTTGATAGTATATATTCAGTAGGTCAGTAGCTTTAGGTAATTCTAAATCTAAGTTATTTCGTAAAGCAGATGACGTATAAAGTAGAGAGCTTGGTTTTGGATAATAATAGTATACGCCGTTATGCATTACATTGTAACCATCTATTCTATGAGAAACAATTTTCATATCGTTGTTGATAAACATTTTAATCGCAGAAGCGATTTGTGTTGAAGTAAGGTTGTGTTCTGTATTATCACCAGCAATATTTATAACTTCGTTAATCTTTGTTAGTGCATTTAAACTTTTTGCTTTATCTATTAATGCATGGATAGCCTGAAGTTGTCGTTGACCACGTTCAATATCACTATCATAATATCTACTACGAACGAAAGCAAGTGCTTGCTCTCCATTTAGTGTATGCCAACCTTTGGTTAATTTAATAGTATTCTGTTCACCATTAGCATTCTGTTCATCCATATCGAATGGTACATAAAGGTCAATTCCACCAAAAGAGTCGACAGCCTGTTCAAATGCTTTAAAATTAATCATTACATAAAAGTTAATAGGTGTATCTAGTAGATTTTCTACAGCATTAACAGTACCTTTTACATCATTATAAGCATGGGCATGAGTAATTTTATCAAAGAAATATGCACTATTATCGCCCTCGTCTTCTTTTTTACGCATTAAAGTTAATGAGTCACGAGGTATACTAACCATATCCATACGATTTTTTTGTTTATTTACTGTTGCAAGAATCATTGAATCGGTTCTACTATTTTCTCGTGTTTGTCCCTCAGCTGCACGTGAATCATTTTCATCGATACCTAGCATAAGAATAGAAAACTTGTTGAAGTTTGGATCAACTTCTGCAAGATAATCTACATTTTTATAGCCTTTATTAGCAGAATTACTGAAGTTATATATTGTATATAATGCAAATGCTCCTGTCGCTAATAAAATTACAGAAATTATAGAAATTATTATAGGTTTTAGTTTTCCTTTTTTCTTTCTCTTAATTTCTTGTTCTTGTCTTTTTCTATTTCTTCGTGATATTCTTTCATCCATTTTTGAAATAACCTCTTTAATATTTTACATTTGATTTTCTTATTATACTACAATTTGTTTAGTATTACCATAAAAAATTTAATTTTAAGGGAAAATCTTTGATAAAATTTAAGCTATATATTAAAATAAAAATAGTAATATTGATATGTAGGAGCTTATTATGCCAGAATTACCTGAGGTTGAAAATATAAAACTAGGCTTAGAAGATAGTTTGAAAAATAAAAAAATTTTAAGTATTACTTATTCTGATACTGTAAAAAAAGGACATGAATTAAATAAAATACCGATAGTTAAACAAAATCTTAATGATTTTTCAAATAATGTTGTTGGTAAAACAATAAAAAAACTATCTAGACGAGGTAAGTATTTATACTTAGCTTTAAATAAAGGGTATATTATAACACATTTCGGTATGACAGGAGCATATTTTATAGTAAATGATATAGCTGAAATTACAAATAAAAATTATTATAAACATAGACATGTAATATTTGAATTAAATACTAAAGAAAAATTAGTTTTTAGCGATATTCGACGCTTTGGCGAATTGAGATATGTTGAAAATATTGATGAGTTTAAGCCATTTGTAAATTTGGCACCAGAACCATTTGATAAAAAAGCAAAACAGTATTTCCTAAATAAACTATTAGAGAAAAAATATAAAGACCAGTCAATTAAAGCTCTATTATTAGATGGAAATGTATTTTGTGGATGTGGGAATATATATGACTGTGAGGTATTATATAGGAAAAAAATTCATCCACTAACTAGAGCTTGTGAATTAACATTAGAGGAAAAAGAAGACTTATTTGATGAGTTAGTTTTTATATTAGAATGGGCTATAAAAGAAGGAGGCTCTACTATATCTGATTATGTTCATGCTGATGGAGGAGAAGGTAATATGCAGAACTTCCATCAAATATACGGTAAAAAGAAATGTCCATTAGGGCATGATGTTGAAAATGTTAATATAAAAGGTAGATCGAGTCATTATTGTCCGATTTGTCAAAAAAAGAAATAAATAAACGGAAGGGGATTGTATGGAAAATACAATAGAATTTTTGAAAAAATATATAAGTATTATAATAGGATCGCTTATTTTTGCTGCAGGATTAGAATTTTTCTTAATACCAAATAATATTTTGGATGGAGGAGTAATAGGTATCTCAATTATTGCTCGCCATTATTTAGGACTACCATTAGGGGTGTTTATATTTTTATTTAATATACCGTTTTTATTTTTAGGCTATAAGCAAATAGGAAAAGCATTTTCAGTAGCATCGGTATTTGGAATTATTATATTATCTTTAGCTACATCTTATTTACATAAGTTCCCTCCATTAATAACAGATCCATTTTTAGCATGTGTCTTTGGAGGGATAATACTAGGAATAGGAGTAGGTCTTGTTATTAGAAATGGTGGTACTTTAGATGGTAGTGAAATGTTCTCTATATATGCAACAAAAAAATTGCCTATTTCAGTGGGAGAAATGGTATTAGGAATAAATGTTATAATATTTATTGCTTCTGGATTCGTATTTTCATGGGAAGCAGCATTATATTCAATGATCAGTTATTTTATAGCCTCTAAGGTAATGGATATAGTAATTGAAGGTCTTAATGATTCTAAATCAGTTATGATTATAAGTAGTAATTACCAAGTTATAAGTCAAGAAATTCAAGATAGACTAGGACGTGGAGTTACTCTTTTACATGGAGAAGGTGGATACTCAGGACATGAAACAAAAATTATTTTTTGTGTAATTACTCGTATAGAAGAATCTAAGCTTAAAAAAATTGTTTTTAAAAATGATAGAGGGGCATTCCTATCAATTGGTACAGTTAGTGAAGTGAGTGGTGGTAACTTTAAGAAAAAAGATATTCACTAATAAAAAATCTCGTAGAGTTTATTTATTCTACGAGATTTTTTATTATAAAAGTTTAGTATTGTTGAAGATTAGAAAAATACAAATGTAATTTAAAATAATAAGCAAAAATAAATTAATTATGGTATAATATACTGATGGAAAATTTAAAGGATAAAAAGATGAAGATAAAAGAGATAATAGTAGTAGAGGGAAGAGACGATACAAATAGAGTGAAAGAAGCTATTGATTGTGATACTTTTGAAACTAATGGATCTGCTCTAACTAAGAAGAAAATAGAAAGATTAATTTTCTTGGAGAAAACACGAGGTTTAATTGTACTGACAGATCCTGATTATGCAGGTAAAAGGATTAGAAATATTATAGAAAAAAATATCCCTACTGCTAAACATGCTTATATTTCCAATAAAAAAGCGGTAGATAGCAAAGGGAAAATAGGAATTGAGGCCGCTAGTAAAGAGGATATAATTGCTGCAATAAAAAACCACTATACACCTATGGGCGAAGTTAAAAATGATATTACAAATGAATTATTAATTGAATTAGGTTTAGTAGGTGGTGCAACATCGAAAATTCTAAGAGAACAGTTATGTGAAAGAATTAATATAGGTTATACTAATGCTAAACAGCTTTTAAATAAGTTGAATATGTATAATATATCTAAAGATAGATTAATAAAAGAAATGAAAATTATAAGTAAAGGACAAAAATAATGATAGGAACACCAAAGAAAACTTTTGAGATTCTAAAGAAACATGGTTTTACATTTAAGAAGAGCCTAGGACAAAACTTCTTAATAGATGCAAATATACTAAATAGAATAGTGGATGGAGCAGGAATAAATGATAAGGTTGGAGTAATTGAAATTGGCCCTGGAATAGGTTCATTAACAGAAGCCGCGGCAAAAAAAGCAAAGAAAGTAATTTCATTTGAAATTGATGGAAGATTATTACCTATATTATCAGAAACTCTAGCTGATTATTCAAATGTAGAAATAATAAATAGTGATATATTAAAAGTAGATGTTGATAAGATAATTGAAGAAAAAATGTCTGACTGTGAGAAAATTATGGTAGTTGCCAATTTACCATATTATATTACTACACCAATTCTAACTCATTTAATTGAAAATACTAAAAGAATAGATGGGTATGTAGTAATGATGCAACGAGAGGTAGCTAACAGATTAAATGCAAAAGTAGGAACAAAAGATTATAACTCATTAACAATACTTTTAAATTATTATACAAATGTGGAATACTTATTTACAGTCCCTAAAAAAGTATTTGTTCCAGCTCCTAATGTAGAAAGTGCTGTAGTTAAGATTATGACAAAAGAAGAGAAGGAGTTTGAAGCTGATAATAGATTCTTTAAATTTGTTCGTTCTTGTTTTGTTCAACGTAGAAAAACATTGTTGAATAATTTGATTTCAAGTTATGGAAAAGATAAAAAGCAAGATCTTCAAAATTCTTGTTTAGATAGTGAAATAGATTCAACAAGAAGAAGTGAAACTCTATCATTAAGAGAATTTTATAACTTATATAATAATTTAAAAAATAATGATTTGATATAAAGGGAATAGTTATGGAAGAAGTTAAAGAAATTATTACTAGCTTTAGAAAAAAGAGAAATTGGGATAAATATGATAGCGAAAGTAGTCTAGCAAAAAGTATAATTATTGAAGCAGCTGAGCTATTAGAACATTTTCAATGGAATGAAAATAATTATAATAAGAAAGAAGTAAGTTATGAAATAGCAGATATACTTATTTATTCTTTAGCAATGTGTTATCATATGGATCTTGATCCAAAAGAATTAATAAAAGAAAAATTAGAAGATGTAGCGAAACGCTATCCAGAAGCAAAATAAAAGTACAAAGGAAATTTCCTTTGTACTTTTTAGTTTTATTAATTTATTGTTTTTCCACTGTTTCCTTTGTAGAAAATTGAATATAAAATTGCGACTGCTACAGTTAATACTGCACAAAGTACATAAATACCACTGTATGAAAGGAATGAATGTACAGTACCTAGTGCATAAGGCCCAAAACCAAGACCAAGGTCTAGTCCAATAAAGTAAGTTGAAAGTGCAATACTAACTTTAGAAGGCTCAACAAGTTTTAAACATACAGCTTGTCCATTTGACATAAATGTTCCATAACCAAGTCCGATTAATGCACCAGATAGTAATAACATAAAGCTAGTAGTTGTATAACTTAGTGTTAATAATCCAATAGCAAGGAAAAGAAAACTTGGATACATAACTGCATTTTCACCTTTAGCATCAAAGATTTGACCTGCGAATGGTCTTGTTAAAGTTATGATTAAAGCGTATACTACAAAGAAGAATGCTCCCGCAGTAGAAAGCCCTAAATTATCAGCGTATATTGATAAGAATCCAAGGACACTTGAGTATGATAAACCAATAAGGAATGCAACGATAGAAATAAATAGTACTTTATATTCTATAAAAGTATTTAATGCCCAACTGTTAAGAGTTTCTCTGTGTTCATCAGTTAGTTCAATATTTTGAACTGGGAATAAGAAGCAAGCAACAGTTACAAGTATTGATAAAACAATTGCAAGAATAATTACTGATTTAAAACCAACAATTGGTAATAATAATATACCTATAAATGGCCCTATCGCTGCTGCTAAACTAGTACTTAAACCATAATAGTTAATTCCTTCACCATTTCGTGATTTTGGAATATATGCTGTTACAATAGCGTTAGCTGCTGTAGAAATAGTACCATATGCAAACCCATTTAGAAATCTAACAGTATCTAAAATAATAATATTAGTAGAAATAAGGTAAGCAATAGTAGTTAATAAATAAATAATAGCTCCAAATCGTAACATTTGTTTACGACCGATAAGTTCTAATTTTTTACCGATATAAAGACGGGCAATAAGTGTACCAATAATATATATACCTGCAGCAAAACCGGCTTGAGCAGGGGTAGCACCTAGTTCTGATGTTGCAAATTTTGCAGTAATAACAACGAAACAATAGTATATTAGAAATACAATAAAGTTTATTGTTGTTATTGTAATAAATCCTGTATTAAATAATTTTTCTTTTTGAATACGTATCTGACTATCCATAAAAGTTCTCCTAATTAAAATATAGTTTAAAAATCACATAGTACTTATAATACTCCTATGAAAATAGTTTTGCAATAGGGAAAATTTTCTGAAAATAATATATAATTAATTTTATTTATATTATTTGGATTAAAAAATAATGCTAATTATAAAACTTGATATATCAAAGGTTTGCTTGGTGATTTGGTGATTAAGTTGCTTAGTCAAGAATATTATGAAAATGAAAACGAATTATTTTTCATAATGATGAAAAATAAGAACATAAAGAAATATAAGGCTTATAATAAATAGGAATTTAAAAGCTAGTTAATATATTTCTAAAAAAAAAATATAAAAAATTAAATAAATCAATTAACGTTAAATATATAATATCTTAAAAAGTGTTTTAGAATTTTCAGAATTTTTTTAATTAAATTCAATAAATATATTGACAATAAAAAAAACAGTTGTTATAATGTAGTCAAGAATTAAAAGTAAGGAGAAAAAAGATTTATGAAACTGTATCGTGTTGACATCTTACAACTGAATATTCGTTGGCAAAGCCACTAGATACAGAGTCGATCTTGTTTCTTTATTATTAAACATAGATACGACTCTCAAGGAGAAGTTAGTATCTATGTGGATTATTTGTGATGATATAATTAAGACCACATAGAGTTATCTAGGTGGTTTTTTGTTTTATTTATTAAAGAATGTAAGGGCCACTAGATAGTAACTAGTGGTTTTTTTATATGGATACACTTCTTAAAATATAAAATTTTATTATTAACAAAAAAAGGAGATAAGAAAATGAAATTAAATAAAATTTTTATAGCATTCGCATTATTAATAGTTTGTGTTTTAGGGTATGGAATTTACTCTCATAATAAGGGAGAGGATACTAATAAAGCACAAAATAAAGAAGTAAAAGTTGGGGTTCTTCAATTATTAAGTCATCCAGCATTGGATCAGATTTATAAAGGTTTAGAAGATGGACTAGCAAAAGAAGGGTATAAAGTAGGAGATAACTTAAAAATAGATCTTCAAAATGCTCAAGGTGACCAAAGTAACCTAGCAAGTATGGGGCAAAAGTTAGTTTCTGATAACAATGATATACTAGTAGGTATAACAACACCAGCTACTTTATCACTATCAAATGCAACAAAAGATAAACCTATTATAATGGCAGGTATAACTTATCCGGTTGAAGCAGGATTAATAAAATCAGAAGATAAACCTGGAAATAATATTACAGGTGTAAGTGATAGAACTCCTATAAAACAACAATTAGAAATTATGAAAAAAGTTTTACCTAAAATGAAAAAAGTAGGTATATTATACACAGCAAGTGAAGATAACTCAGTAAAACAAGCACAAGAAGCTGAAAAACTTGCTAAAGAGTTAGGATTAGAAGTTAAAGTATCAAGTATTGCAAATACGAATGATATTCAACAAGTTACAGAAAGTCTTGCTTCAGAAACAGATGCAATTTTTGTGCCAATTGACAATACAATAGCAAGTGCAATGTCAACAGTTGTAAAAGTTACTGATGCTAAAAAAATTCCAGTATTTCCTTCAGCAGATACAATGGTAGCAGATGGTGGAGTATTAGGAATAGGTGTTGACCAATATAAAATAGGTGTTGAAACTGCTAAAGTTGTTGCTAAAGTATTAAAAGGTGAAGATACTAAGAATATGCCAATAGCTCTTGCTAATGAAGGAGTAATCTACTTAAATGAAGCAAAGGCAAAACAACTAGGAATTGAAATTCCAAATGATATTAAAGAAAAAGCAAAAGTTGTAGATAAAAAATAGTTAATTTGTTATGATATTTGGAGAGTAAGTTTTTAAAACTTTCTCTCCAAAATAATTGGGTATAGAGAGCTTATATTATTAAAAAAATTTTTTTAAAAAAAGTAAAGAGGTATAGGATGGATTTGATTGTTTCAGCGATTTCTCAGGGGATGCTTTGGGGAATATTATCGCTTGGATTATTTATAAGTTTTAGAGTATTGAATATAGCTGATATGACAACTGAAGGAGCTTATCCCTTAGGGGCAGCAGTTTGTGTTATTTGTATTCATAATGGTATTAATCCAATACTTGCTACGTTAATTTCGATATTAGCTGGTATGATTGCAGGATTAGTTACAGGTTTTTTAATTACAGTGTGTAAAATACCAAGTTTATTAGCAGGTATTTTGACAATGACTGCTTTATTATCGGTAAACTTAAGAATAATGGGTAGACCAAATTTAAGTTTAATAAATAAAGAAACAGTTTTTAGTAAGTTACAAAATTTAAACTTACCAACTCATTATGATACTGTACTTGTAGGATTTTTATTATCATGTATAATAATTGGAGCAATGTCATTGTTTTTCGCAACTGAACTAGGGCAAAGTTTAATAGCTACAGGTGATAATGAAAAGATGGCTACAGCTTTAGGAATATCTACAAAAACAATGACTATTTTAGGACTTATGCTTGCCAATGGAATTATCTCGCTTGCTGGAGCGATTTTAGCGCAAAATAATGGATACTCGGATGTTAATAGTGGTATTGGAGTTATTGTAGTTGCACTTGCGGCAATAATAATAGGCGAAGTAGTATTTAAGGATGTAAGTTTTACAACGCGATTAGCGTGTGTAATTTTTGGAGCGATTATATATAGATTATTACTTGTAGGGGTACTAAAATTAAATATAATAGGCGCAAATGATTTTAAATTAGTTTCTGCTTTAGTAATTGCACTATTCCTTACATTACCACAGTTAAAATTAAAAGCTAAGAGAAAGGATGTATAGAGATGTCATTTATAAAAATTAATAAAATAGATAAAACGTTCTTTCCTGGTACAATAAGAGAGCAACATGCTCTAAAAAATATAAGTTTAGAAATAAAAAATGGTGACTTTATTACTATTTTAGGAGGAAATGGAGCAGGAAAATCAACATTTTTAAATGCTATAGCGGGTTCATTTTCTGTTGACTCTGGTGAAATTCTTATTGAAGGTAAGGATGTAAGTAATATTGTTGAGCATAAAAGGGCTGCATTTATCAGTAGAGTATTTCAAAATCCTTTAGATGGAACAGCTCCTCGTATGACGGTAGCACAAAATATGTCATTGGCTCTTAGACGTGGAAAAACTAGAGGTTTTAAATTAGGTACTACTAAAGAAGATAGAAAATTATTTAAAGAATTATTATCAACGTTAGACTTAGGATTAGAAGATAGATTAGATAGTGAAATGGGACTGTTATCTGGAGGACAGCGTCAAGCTATAGCGTTACTAATGGCTACTATGACAACACCAAAACTTCTTCTTCTTGATGAACATACAGCTGCATTAGATCCTAAAACTCAGAAAAAAATAATGGAGCTAACTCGACAAAAGATTGAAGAAAAAAACTTAACTGCTCTTATGATTACCCATAATATTCAAGATGCTGTAAAATATGGGAATAGAATAATTGTACTTCATAGAGGAGAGTTAGTTAGAGATATAGGGAAAGAAGATAAAGAAAAATTAGATGCAAAGGCATTATATGAGTTACTATATAACTTGGAAGAGAATGAATAGTGATTAAAAACTGATTTCGTAATTTTGAAATCAGTTTTTTCATTTTAGCTTCATAATTTAAGAGTAAAATTATAGGTGTAAATATATCCTAAACCAGTATTAGTTTACATTTATTGGGGAATTAAGTAAAATAAAATAGATATTAATGTGAGGTGATAACTATGAGAATACTTGTTGTTGAAGATGAACGTGATTTAAATAGAGTAATTACTAGACACCTAAAGAAAAATAATTATAGTGTGGATAGTTGTTTCGATGGACAAGAAGGTTTAGATTTTATAAGCTTTAATGAATATGATTTGATTATTACAGACATTATGATGCCAAATGTTGATGGCTATGAATTTATAGAAAAGTTACGCAATAATAAAAATAATACACCTGTTATTATGTTAACTGCAAAAGATACATTGGAGGATAAAATAGTAGGATTAGATAGCGGGGCAGATGATTATATAGTTAAACCATTTGAATTTGATGAATTACTGGCAAGAATTAGAGTTCTAATGAGAAGAAATTATGGGTTGGCAACTAATATAATTCAGATAGAAGATGTAGTTTTAGATATTTCAAAAAAACAAGTTACCAAAGGTAAAGAACTTATTAATTTAACTGGAAAAGAATATGAAGTACTAGAATACCTTATGAAAAATAAAGAGAGTATATTAAGTAGAGATCAAATACTTAATCATGTTTGGGATTATGATTATGAAGGTGCTTCTAATATTGTAGATGTAATTATAAAAAATATTAGAAAAAAACTATCTAATGGCGAAGATAGTACGATTATTTACACAAAGAGGGGGTTAGGGTATTTTGTTAAATAAAAATATTTTTCCATTTAAAAATGTGTCTCTAACATTTAAAATAACTTTGTGGTATACAACATTTATTGTCTTATTAGTAGGATCTCTAGTAGTTGGTGCACTTTTCGTTCGTGATAGTGTAGTGGAAAGTAGTGGCAAAAAAAAGTTAATAGAAGAAGTAACAGAAATATCGAGTGGATTAGATAATTTCACACCTTATTTAGAAGGAGTTACTTTTTCAATCTATGATAAGGATGGAAATCTGATTGCTGGATCAGTTCCTAAGAACTTCAAGGTGAATGAATTTAGTTTGGGGATAATCACAGAATATACAGATGAAAATCAAAATAAATATATGTATTATGATTTAGAAACTAATTCTGCTAAGTTAGGAAATGGAAAATATATTAGAGGAATTGTACAAACTTCTGAAGGCAGTAGTAGTTGGTATTTGACTTTTGCTATTATAATAACTATTCCATTAGTTATAGCTGTAATAATGTATGGTGGATATAGAATAATAAGAAGTTCTTTAAAACCAGTAAGGCAAATGACTGAAACCGCAGAGGATATAAGTCGTAGTAATGATTTAAGTAAAAGGATAGAATTAGGACAGGGATCTGATGAAGTTCACAGACTTGGGGTAATTTTCAATGAAATGTTAAGTTCATTAGAAAGGTCATCTGAGAGAGAAAAAAGATTTAGTTCCGATGTCTCACATGAATTAAGAACTCCCATTACAATCATTATGGCAGAAAGTGAATATGGAACAAAATACACTGACACAGTAGAAGAAGCAAAAGAATCTTTTGAAGTTATTGAAAGACAAAGTAAGAGAATGACGACAATGATAAATGAAATTTTAGAGATGACTAGATTAGATAGTAAAGTAGAAATTCAAAAAGAAGAAGTGATGTTATCTGATTTATTAAAGATTTATCTTGAAGATTATAAAAAACTTTTTAAAATCAAAAATATTCAATTGCATGTCAACATAGAAGATGGAATTTCACTGTCGGCAAATGAATCTTTACTTGTAAGAGTAATGGATAATTTATTATCTAATGCATTAAAGTATGCAGAATCAGAGGTTAGTGTTACACTTGCAAAAAGAAATAGAATTATTTTAGAAATTAGTGATGATGGTGTAGGTATTAGTGACTCAGAAAAGAGAAATATATGGAATAGATTTTATAAGGTTGATAAGTCAAGAACAACTTCAGAGGATAGTTCATCAGGGTTAGGACTTTCTATTACTAAAAAAATTGTTCAATTACATGATGGTAAAATAGCTGTACTTGATAATAAACCTAAAGGAACTAAATTTGTTATAAATTTATAATATAATAGTATTTTTACTATATATTTATAAAAGATATTTGTTCATTCATTTTATATTCATAATACTTTTTTATAATTAAAGTATAAGAAGATAATAAAAAATAAAGAGGTGTCTAGATGGAAAATAATAAATATGAAAATGAAATAGAAACTTTAGATGGAAATGTTGAGGAAATAAACTATGAGGAAAATATAGTTCAAGAAGATAAGAAAAAAAGAACTTTTTTGAAACCGTTGCTTATTGGAACGATAGCAGTAGTAATAACAGGTGGAGTAGGTGCATATGCTTATGATAAATATGAGCAGAATCAAAGAAAAAAGATACAAGATGCATATTCTAATGTGAAAATGAATGTAAAGCCATCAAAAGAAAATAATACCGGAACTACAGAAAATACTAAACAAAACATTGCTAATAATGATACTTCAAAAAGTAATCAAAATAATCAATCTACAAAATCAAATCAACAGGAATTTTCAAATAATACAATTTCTGCTCAAGAAGTACGTAGAATTGTAGCAGAGGCAATTTCGACACCAGAGTCCAATATACAGTTTTCTAAAGTAAGTCCTGAGTATGAAAGTGATTATGTATACCAAAATAATGGAGAACCATTATATATTTATGATGTAGAGGCTAGAGCAAACGGACTTGAATATGAAGTTCATGTTGATGCTCGAACAGGAAAAGTATTAAAGGTAGAAATTGATAATTAAAAGAAAAGACCTAAAACATTATGTTTTAGGTCTTTTTTTATCCTAGATACTGTCCGATAAGTATTCCTATATATGTACCTATAATATAACCTAGAGTTCCAACTAACATACTTGGAGCTACTAGTTTTTGCCATCCTTTAGAAATGGCCATAGCAGCTGCTGTGGTTGGACCACCAATATTTGCATTTGATGCAAGAATAGCTTCTTCTAAGGTGAAACCAAATATTTTTGCCGCAATAAATGTTACAAGCATATTAATTAATACCATAATTCCACAAAATAGAAGTAAAAGAGGTGACTTCTCAATAATTGCTTCGATTGAAGCAGGGATTCCTATAACAACAAAGAAAATGTATATTAAGAATGTACCTATTTCGTTTGCTCCATTAAATGAATTAAAATATTTTGGAAATATCGATGCAAATCCAACAGTTAATGTAGTTACTAGTAAATATTTATTTGAAATAAATGTAATTAAAGATGAGTCTCCTAAATTGCCTATATATTTAGAAAGGGTAAAACTAATTGCTACAATAACTACAGCTGTAGCAAATGTAAATGCAATATCAGTAACACCTACTGTTGTTTTTGAAGAGTTACTTTGTTCTTTAATTTCAACATTATTAGAATACGATGTTTTAAAATATTTTTTAAAGAAAGTAATATTAGGTATTAATATTAACACGAAGAAATATAATACCATAAGCAAGTTATCGCTAACTGTAGCAGCAGAGATCAAATCTGCAGGAACTTCGAAAGCAGAAGAAACAGCAACGAAATTAACACCGCCTCCGATATATGAACCAGTCATCATTCCAGCTATTTTATTTAAAACTGGAATAAAGTTGTGTAATACTAAGTACCCAACAGCAGCACCTATAATTGTTCCAACAGAACTTATTAGAAAAATAATAGTCATCCTACCACTATCTTGCCAAATTTTTCTAAGGTCACATTGAAATAGAAGCATAGCAACAGCTACAGGTACAACATAGCCCCAAATACTATCATAAACAGGGGATTCCAGAGGAATGATTTTAAGATTACTAAGTGTAGCTGCTATTACAAGCCCAATAATAGCACCGCTCACTTTAGCTGCCCATTTATATTTGCCTTCTAAATAAATACTAAGTGTAGCTATAAAAATAATAATAGCCCAAAGAGCCCAAATATTGTCTTTATCTATCATAAATTTATTCTCCAATATATTATTTGTATTTATAATTATATCAAAAATAACTAAAATAAAAAAGATTTAGTAAGAGTTTTCTTCTTAATACTAAATCTTTCTCATGTATTTTATTTTTTCTTACTATTATATATATAGTATCCGAATAGAACGGCAAATATTATATATATATTAAAATTAGGGTTGTTAACATAGAATACAACAGCACTATATGAGGTTCTCATTAATATTCCTTGAATAATTTGTGGTGCAAATAATAGTAGAAATACTAATGAATTTTCAATTTTCCTAGAAAAGAATATTAATAAACCAAGTAACAATACCAGTAAAATAATTGCTAGATACCTATTAATTATAATATTGAAAATTATAGGAAAGCTAATAAAGTTAAAATAAATCAATGCTGCGATAAGCAAAACAATAATAGTTATAATTGTATTTTTTGTTTGAATTGATAATTTACTTTTATTAGTATAAAAATAAATATAGTGTAAATATGCACACCCATAAATTAATAATGCTAATACTGCCGCCTCCATTATATTTAAATAAGCAAATGGATTAGCAAGTATTGGTGAGAAGTAAAATAAAACATATATAAGTGTAGCTACAAAGTTATTTCTTTTTAGTATAGCCATATAAATCCTCCCAATATCTATTTAAAAAGACCAGATATCAAATATGAAATAAATGAAAATACAATAATTATAATAATTACTACTATAGCACTGGTATTAAATATTAAAAGTAGTGGTAATGAAATGATACTACTTAATATAGGTGTATAAATTTTTCTTTCGCAAAAATATGATATTAATAAGGTAATTGCAAAAGAAGAAAAAGTATATATTAATATTAAAGTAAAACCTGCTTTATCACTGGCTCCATTATAATATTTAATAAATAATAATGGTATAACATAGTAAAGTCCAATAGATAATGCAAAATTATAAAATAATGTTCTTTTGTCCATAGATTAACTCCAAAATAATATTTTACATATAATTGTAATATTTTATTTATTGCAAGTCTAGTATTTTGTATAAGATAATATAATAATATTTTTTTGAAAAAATTACAGCGTTTTAATTTACACTTGTGAAATTCAAATAATTAGAGTAAAATAATTATAATAATACAATAAAAGGAGAAAATAAAATAATGGCAAAAGTTCATGTATTTGATCATCCATTGATTCAACATAAATTATCATTTATAAGGGATAAAAAGACTGGATCGAAAGATTTTAGACAGTTGACTAATGAAGTAGGTTCACTTATGGCTTATGAAATCACTAGAGATTTACCTTTAGAAGAGGTAGTTGTTGAAACACCGATTCAAAAAACAACATGTAAGAGATTAGCAGGTAAGAAAGTTGTGTTTGTACCAATTCTACGTGCTGGACTAGGAATGGTAGATGGATTAATGGATCTAATACCTTCTGCAAGAGTTGGTCACGTTGGATTATATCGTGATCCAGAAACACTTCAACCACATGAGTATTTTGTAAAAATACCAAGTAATCCAGAAGAACGTTTATTTATAGTAGTAGATCCTATGTTAGCAACTGGTGGTTCAGCAATTGCCGCTATAGATTCATTAAAACAAAGAGGAGTTACAGATATTAAATTTATGTGTTTAATAGCAGCTCCAGAAGGAGTAGAAGCATTGCATACTGCTCACCCTGATGTTGAAATATTTATAGCTGGTCTAGATGAAAAACTAAATGATCACGGTTACATTGTTCCTGGATTAGGAGATGCTGGTGATAGAATATTTGGAACTAAGTAAAAAATAAAAATATTTTCAAAAAGTTGCATAAAATTTAAGAAATTACTAGTAAATTGAAAAAAAAAGTAATATAATTATAATATATTTCTTATAATTTATGTAAATATACTTTTTTGAAATATAGTAATAATAATTTCCAAGCGAAAAGAGGTGAGGGAAATATATGGAAGAGCATACTTACCTTATTACCAAATTATTTGGTTATGATATTACAGTCAATATTCCTAGTGTAATAACAACCTTATTAACAGTTATTTTAACCTTTATATTTGTAATGTTTTTAACTAGCAGAGTAAAGTTAAGACCAGATAGCAAGCGTCAAAATGCTGCAGAGCTACTAGCTGTTTTTGTTAGTGATAATGTTATTAAAGGTAATGTGGACTGGAAAAAATATGGTAAAGGTTTATGGGCAACTGCTTTAACATTAATTACATTTATAGCTGTTGCAAATACCATAGGGGTGCTAATTGAGGTGAGCTATGATGGAGTTATATATGTTAACTCTATTACTGCAGATCCAACATTTACGTTTACAATGGCTGTTTTAGTTATTGTGTTTACCCATTATGCTGGACTTAAGTATAAAGGGCCAAAGCATTATGTAGGAACTTATACATCATCAGGTATAGGTATTACACCATTTAAAATTATTGAAGAGTTTACAAACTTAATGACTTTTTCAATGCGTTTATACGGTAATATCTATGCAGGTGAAATATTATTAGCACTATTAGCTACACTTACAACA
>USNF01000019.1 GCA_900555985.1 uncultured Gemella sp. | reverse complement strand
GGTGGTTTTTTGTTTCGGAGACTTCGCCTCCTCAACTGGCTTAAGCCATTAATAAGAAAGAAGATCAATCATTACGATTGATCTTCTTATTTTCTTTAAATTATATTAAGCATTTTCTACTATTCTTTTTACTGCTTCTTTAATATTTTCCGGGCTAGTTGCTAGATTAATACGAATATAATTTTCATAACCTTTTCCAAACCAGTGTCCAAAATCAATAGCTAAACCACATTCATCTTGTATAAATTGCTTTGTTGATCTTCCTTTTAAAATTGATTCAAGATTAATAAATACTAAGTAAGTTCCTTCTAGTGAATAAACTTTCACTTCTGGTAATTCAGTAGCTAAAGTTTCACTTATTGTATTATAATTATATTTTATAACTTCTTTTAATCCAGTTAACCACTCTTTTCCACCCTTATATCCTGCTTCTAATGCTATTTGACCAAATAAACTTGGTTCTGCTCCTAGATTTTTTTTACTAAATTCATCAAATTTTGTTCTTAATTTAGCATCAGGTATTAATAATGTCGAATGAGTTAAAGTAGCTAAATTAAAAGTTTTTGATCCTGAATTAGCAACTATTAACATATCATGATAACTTCCTTCCTTAACACACAGTGCAGAGACTTGATTATTATTATAAACAAAATCTTGGTGTATTTCATCTGAAAGTACTAACACATTATTTTTTCTACAAATTTCCAGAACTTTTTCCTGTTCTTCTCTTGTCCATACCCTTCCTACAGGATTATGTGGAGAACAATGAATATATAATTTCACGTTATTCTCTTTTATCACTTTTTCGAAAGTATCAAAATCTATTTCAAATTTTTTATTTTTTTCAATTAATGGAGACTCTACTAATTTTCTTCCACTATTTCTAATAGAATTTGCAAATGGATAGTACACCGGCGGCATAATAACAATAGAATCTTTAGTATCTGTATACGCATGGATAACCCACAATATAGCTTGGACAATTCCAGGAGCAAATCTTATCCATTCTTTTTCTACCGAAATATTAAAGTTTTCTTTATGCCACTTTTTATATTCATTATAATAACTTTCAGGAAGTTTTGTATAACCAAATACTCCATGCTCAACTCTTTCTTTCAACGCCTCTCTAATACTATCAGGAGTTTTAAATTCCATATCAGCAACCCATAATGCTAATAAACCTTTATCACCAAAACGTTCTTCCAAAGCATCCCATTTTAAGCAATTAGTATTTCTTCTTTCAACATAGTATTTTTCAACAAATTGTTCTACTTTACCCATCTTATTATCTCCTTATATCATTTATGAATCCAGTGCATTTTTGAAATCATCTATCAGATCATCAATATTCTCAACGCCCACAGATATCCTTAGTAGATCTGGCGTTAGACCATATGATAATCTTAACTCTTCAGGAATATCGAAATGCGTTTGTGTTGTAGGATAAGTCACTAATGTCTCAACACCACCAAGACTTTCAGCAAACGTAGCAACTTTAAGTGAACGTAAGAATCTATCTACTTTGCTAGCGTCTTTTAATTTAAAACTTAGCATTGCTCCTTTATTAGGATATAAAACTTCTTTTACGTTTGGATGTGATTTTAGAGTTTCGGCTAATTGTTTTGCATTTCTTTCTTGTTGGTTAAAACGTAATGGTAAAGTTTTTAAACTTCTAATAAACAACCAACTATCAAATGGCGATAAAACTGCTCCGGTAGTATTAGATAACCAAGCAAGTCTTTCACCAATTTTTTCATCATTAGTTACTACAACTCCTGCCAAAATATCATTATGCCCTGTTAAATACTTAGTCCCTGAATGAATAACAATATCTGCACCTAAAGTCAAAGGCTTTTGTCTTAATGGTGTTAATAATGTATTATCTACTATTAATAAGGCTCCATTAGATTTTGCTATTTGAGAGATCTTTTCAATACTAACCTCTTGCATAAGTGGATTAGTAGGAGTTTCAATATATATAGCTGTAGTATTTTCAGTAACTTTTTTTTCTAAATCATTTTCATCAGTAAAGTAAATAAAATTTTGTTGACCTTTTCTTTCTAACTCATCAAAATATCTAAAACTTCCACCATACAGATCTCGTGATACTAAAAATTCACTATGAAGATCAAAAAGTTCAAATACCAACTGAATAGAACTCATTCCTGAACTAGTTGCAATAGCACAACATCCTTCTTCTAATTCACATAGCCCTTCTTCTAAAATTGTTCGAGTTGGATTCTTTGTTCTTGTGTAGTCAAATCCTGTACTTTCTCCTAACCCAGGATGAGCATACGCAGCTGATAAATATATAGGGGTAACCACCGCACCAGTTACTTTATCTTTTCTATTCCCTAATTGAGCTAATTTTGTTTCTATTTTTTTCACTAATACCAAGCCTCTTTTCCGTTATAAATAATTTAATAATAGTGCATTATATTTACTATACATTATAACATTTTATTAATTTATAATAAATACGTTTTCTATTTTTTTATAATATATTTTTTCAATTAACAAAAAATATATTATAAAAAAATACCTTTAACATGATATTAGTATGCTAAAGGTATTAAATACACTATTTATTCTATTTATTTATTTTAGTTCATCTATTAATTTATTTATAAATAAATCTAATATTATATATTTATTCATATACGATGACTTTAATAATTTATCATAATCAGCTGCTAATATAAGACTTTTCATTATTTTTTCCACATTATAGCTTCTAACTCCTTGTGCGGCTAATTGAACTCTATAAGGATGTATACCAAGCTCTTTTGCGATTTGTTTTTGTGAATAATGCTCATCTAAAAGTACTTTCACCTTATAATAAAGTCTAAGTTGACCACTTATTAATGATAATAGAAAAATTGGTTCTTCTTTTTTTAATACTAGAGAATTATAAACCTCTCTTAACTTTACGTAATTTCTAGAAAATAATTCATTTGTTAGACTAAAAACATCATATTCTAAACTTCTAACTGCTAATAACTCTATATCATTTCTTTCTATAACACTTTTCCCCTGACAATATAGTACTAGTTTTTCTATTTCACGTTTAATATTAGCAAAATCTAGTCGAGTATAATTTACTAAAAATTGTGCATTTTCTTTAGATATTTTCAAATTCTTTTCTTTTACCGCTTCAACAATATAATCCGCTATTTGAGTTTCATTAAAATTTGAAAATTCCTTTATTTCCCCTATTTCTTTTATTTTTTTTACTATTTTCTTTCTACTATCTATTTTTTCGTTAGATTTTAATATTAGTATCACTTCACCGCTTATATTTTCTAAGTAATTACTTAATACTTCAATATTATGATCTACTTTTAATTTTTTAGGTTTCGCTAATAAGAAATTACAATTCTCAGCTACCACTACTTTTTCATTTCCAAAAAGGCCACTGCTACGACATTCATAGACCAAATTTTCTATTGTAGTATCGTTCATATTAAGCTTTATATAATTAAATTCATCTAATGTTTTTAAATAGTTTTGAGCAACTTTTTTTTCAAAATCATTTATAGCTTCAAAATTTTCTCCATAAACAATATAGATATTCTTCATCAATCATTAACCTCTATCTCAATATCTTTTATTTTTATTATCTTATTATTATATGATATATACTTCCTTAACTCATTATCTTTTTCAAATAACAATACATCTACATTTTTAAATTTTGCTAAACTAACTAGGTCATTAAGTTTTTTCTCGTGTGCTTCTAAAATAACCACCTTTTTGATTAATCCTTTTCCTATAAGTGTTTCTGCAAAACCGATCTCACTTTTTTTTGTAGATGTTAAGATTAAATAATCTATTTTATTTTTTCCTTCATAATTTAATAATGAATCATATTCGTTTATTATATCATATACTTTATCTTTTTTTCTAAAATCAGTATAAAAATTTTCTATATTATTTGATGTGTTAACTAACATTGTTAATCTGTCCTCTTTTAAATAATAAACTTGTGATTTCCCTACCTCTAATTTTTCAAATAAATTTTTTGTAGAGTTAAACAAATTATTTATAGTTAAAAAAATAGTTAGTATTGCAAACCCATATAATGTAGCTTTATATATCCTTTTATTCAAACATATTATAATAAAAAGTATAATTAGATAAACTACAATAATTACATACATATTTTGCTTTCCTATTCTTATAGGGTGAGTTGTATGTAACACGCTTTGTATCTCATCAAAAATATAAAATATAAAATTTAATATAGGCCTGCAAACAATATTAAATAATGTTGTGCTAGTTAAAAATATTATATAACTACTAACAATAAACGGAAATAATATAATACTAAATATAGGTACTAATATCACATTACTTAACACTGAGATATAAGGTACAGTATAAAAATTATTTATTAAGATTGGTATACTTGCTAAAAATGAAATTAAACTAATTTTTAAACTACTTATTAATTTATTTTTTGAGTTTTTTATATATTCTGTAGACATTAATAAGCTAAAAGTAATAAAGAAGGATAATTCAAATCCTATATCTAAAATATACAGAGGATTAACCAGTATCATTATTAAAAATGTTATAAGTAAACTATCTATATTAGCAATACTGTACTTCCTTAAAATAAGATATACTATTATCATAAGTCCAGCCCTAACAACTGATGGACTAAATCCACTTAGTCCCATATAACAAGGTAAAATAATTATAATAATTTTGTTAATTATATTACTACAGAAATTTAAATTTTGTAATATATAATAAATTATCGAAACTAATAATCCTATATGTAAGCCTGATATCGCTAAAAGATGACTTATACCTAAACTTTTAAAAGTAGAAATATCTTCACTTTGCAAATAATTTTTATCTCCCAATATTAACGCTTCAAAATAACCACTTTTATCAAAAGTAATCTCATTACTAATTTTCAAGCTCATTTTAGAACGTATTCTTTTAATTTTTCCAATTATAGAATCTTCACTTTTTATACTTTTTATCTGATTTAACTTAACTTGTTTAAAAACACCTCTATTTTTATTATATTTCTTATAATCAAAAGAATAAAAATTAGTTTTTTCTTTTATATCTTCTATGTTAACATTAGTATAGATTTTTCCCCCAGAAAACTTTTTCTTAAAAAAGTCTTTCTCATCTTCACTTTGTAAAGTATAATTTATTAATACTTTTTCATCATTTATATAACCTACTCCCCTTAAATAGTTACCATTTATATCTACCCTATCATAAATTTTCAAAACTACATCCTTATTTTCCATATTTACAAGTTTAGTAGAATTGTATTTTTGTACATATGCTCCCCTAATAAAAAATACTAAGAATACTATTATACAAATAATAGTTTTCCTAGCATTCAAATTTTTATTTTTCCAAGTTATTAGTAGAAAAATAATTATACATAGCATCGATACTGTTAAATTAAAATTTAAAAGTATCGCTCCCAATGCTAGTAATGAATATTGTAAGTAATACATTTTAATTATTGTCTAATAACCTTTCAACTACTGTTTTAACGTCGTAATCTACTTTCCTTACTACAACACCTGATTTTTCTAATAACTCCTGAGCATATTCATTATTTCTGTAATCATTAGCATAGCATATTTCTTTTATACCTGCTTGTATTATTGATTTTGTACAATTCAAACATGGAAAATGAGTAACATAGATTGTTGCACCTTCCGTACAAACACCAAATTTAGAACATTGAAGTATCGCATTTATTTCTGCATGAATCGTTCTTACACAATGTCCCTCTATAACCTTACAACCAACATCTATACAATGTTCATCACCTTTGATTGAACCATTATAGCCTCCCGCTATTATTCTTTTATCTTTTACTATAGTTGCACCTACTGATAATCTACTACACGTTGATCTAAGTGATAGTAAATGACTTTGTGCCATAAAATATTCATCCCAACTAATTCTTTGCATACCTCTAAACCTCTATTTTATCTTTTATTTTTTCAAAAGTAGACTTTCCTATTCCTTTAACTTTCGTTATATCTTCTTTATTTTTAAAATCCCCATTTTTTTCTCTATATTCTATAATTGCTTCAGCTTTTGTTTTTCCTATACCAGAAATTTTCATAAGTTGTTCTTTAGTAGCTGTATTTATATTTATTACTTCACCATTAGAGCTATTTGATAAACTTGATGAATTCATAATCTGCTTAGGCTTCTCACCATTTTTTAAAACATAAACTACCATCTGATCTTTAAGTTTTTCACTTAAATTTATATTAGAAGTATCAGCATCTTCTAATAATCCGCCCGCTTCTTCAATTATATCCTTTACTCTTTTATCTTTTGTAGATTCGTATACCCCTGGATTTTTAACTGCTCCTTTTACGTCAACAATAACTTTCTCACTAGATTCTTTCTTATCACTTTTATCTTTATCAGAACTTGTTTGATAATTTTGAGCAGAAAAATTACTATCACTGTAATCTTCTGATTTAGAGTCAGAAAAGAAAAAGTAATATACTCCTCCTACAATAAATAAACTACAAATTAAAGCTAATAATATAGTTTTAATATTTTGTTTAATAAAAATAACAAAATCCTCTTTAGTTATTTTCATATTTATTCCCCCTTAATAACTATATTATATCATTAAATAAATAAGATTTATACTAAAAACTTATTATTATTTATTATTCTCTAGTTTGTGTATACTAATATATAATTAAAAGGTCACACAATTTATATATAAATTATGTGACCTTAGTTATTTACTTATTTATACTTGAAGTTTCTTACCATCTTTGTATACTTCATCAATTGTTGCTCCACCTAAACAGATATCTCCATCATAGAATACAACTGCTTGTCCAGGTGTTACAGCTCTTACCGGTTCTTTGTAAACAACTTTTACCTTATCACCTTCTAATACTTCAACTTCTACTTCTGTATCAGGCTGACGATATCTAAATTTTGCAGTACAAGTAAATTTATTAGGTAGTGGGTCTTTAGTTGTGAAAGATAAAGAACTTGCTAATAAACTATCAGAGTATAGTTTTTCATTGTGGAATCCTTGGCAAACATATAAAATATTATTTTCTAGATCTTTACCACAAGCAAACCATGCTTCACCATCAGTATCTTTTGTACCACCAATACCTAATCCATGGCGTTGACCAATTGTATAGTGCATTAACCCTATGTGTTCACCACGAATATTGCCATCTAAATCAACCATTTTCCCACTTTGAGAAGGTAAATATTGTGATAAAAACTCTCTAAAATTCTTTTCTCCTATAAAGCAAATACCAGTAGAATCTTTTTTCTTAGCTGTAGCTAATCCAGCTTCTTCTGCTATTTTTCTTACATCTTTCTTTTCTAACTCTCCTACAGGAAATAGAATATTCTTAATTTGGTGCTGTTTTAGCTGTGATAAGAAATATGTTTGATCTTTGTTATTATCAACACCTCTTAATAATAATCTTTGACCATTCTCATCTTTAACTCGTGCATAATGCCCTGTTGCCACATAATCAGCACCTAAATCTTCAGCATAATCTAAAAAGGCCTTAAACTTAATTTCCTTATTACACATAATATCAGGATTTGGAGTTCTTCCTTTTTTATATTCATCTAAAAAATAAGTAAATACTTTATCCCAATACTCTTTTTCAAAATTTATTGAGTAATACGGAATATCTAATTGCTCACAAACCTTAATTACATCGGCATAATCTTTCTCTGCAACACATACGCCTTTATCATCTTTTTCTTCCCAGTTTTTCATAAAGACCCCTATAACATCATAACCTTGTTGTTTTAACAGATATGCTGTTACAGATGAATCTACTCCACCACTCATTCCAACTACTACTTTTTTTTCGCTGTTCATACTAATTCCTTTCTATCAATCTTTTTTCTAATTTTTCTATTTTTTCAATAACTTCATCAATATCATCTTTAGTAATATCAAAACCTACACTAATTCTTACTGAGTGTGCTGCTCTTTCAATATTATACATCTCCGTAATGATTCGACTTCCTTTAATATTACCAGAACTGCATGCCGAACCCCCAGAAATATAGACATTTTGTGCATCTAAGTACGTTATTAATCTCTGAGATTCTATATTTTTAAAATAAATATTTAAGATATTTGGTAAAGAATTTTCCACTGATCCATTTACCTCAAACTCAACATCAGTTTGTTCTAATTTATTAATAAAATAATTTTTTAATTCTCTTAGTTTTGAAATTGAACTTAAAGTTTCTTCTGTACAATCCGCAAGAATCAATGTTCCTAGTAAATCACTTGTTCCAGAACGAAGACCATTTTCTTGTCCCCCTCCTAAAATAAATGGTTCTACATCTCCATTTTTTGCATATAAAAATCCAAAATTATTGAGAGCCCCTATTTTATGTGCTGATGCTGAAGCAAAATCAAGCCCTAATTCTTTAACATCAATTTCTACTTTCCCAAAAGCTTGAACCATATCACTATGTAAAAGAATATTTTTATCTACAATAAGTTCTGAAATTTTTTTTATAGGATTTAATACCCCTGTCTCATTATTAGCTAACATAATTGAGATTAAAACTGTATTCTCATTAATCTTTTCTTTTAATTGTTCAAGATTAATAGAACCTGTTTCATCTACATCTAGTTCATGAATTTTAAATCCATACTTTTCTAAATGTTTAGCACTCGCTTTAACCGAAGGGTGTTCTATCGATGAAATAATTACCTCTCCACTCTTGAATCTACTTAAAATATGATTGAAAACAGTATTATTACTTTCTGTACCACCAGAAGTAAAGATTATTTCTTCGGATGTAGCATTTATAAAATTAGCAATTTTCTCTCGACTTTCACGTGCTAGTTTGGCATTCTTTTTTCCTAATGTATGTCCACTGCTAGGATTTGCATAAATTTCTTTTAATATATTTAAGTTCTTTTCTATAATATCAAAATGTTTCCTTGATGTTGCTGCATAATCTAAATATATATTTGCCATAACATCGCCTCCTACTTTTAATCTATTATATTTTAACATAAATAAAGGTCAAATAAAATCAATTACACTTTATAAGAATAATTAAATAATGAATACTAAACATTTATACTCTAAATAAAAAAAAAATCCCTCTCTTATATTTAAGAGAAAGATTAATTTATATTTTAAAAATTTTCTGAACTTTTACTAGAAAATATTTTTATCAATAAAGCTATAGCACCAGAAATATATAATAATATGTTAATTTGACCAATTAAACCTCCATATTTTGTACATATTAATATCAAATAAGATAAATAAAAAAATGTCATTGGATAGAATAATATTTTTAAATTTCTACCAATTGTAACTTTTTTTAATGATTTAAAACAGATAATAATAATTACTGTTACTATAATAAAAGGTAAAGAAATATCCATTTGGCCTACTAAATACATAAATATTATGTAAAACCACATTAAAAGAGTTATTAATTTAAATATTACTACATAGCATTTATAAATAAAATCAGCATAATTTACTAATTTAAGTGATGTATTAATTACAAATAATATAATTATATATACTACTAAGAAAATTTTAAATTGAATACTTATGTAATAATCCATTCCTTGTTGATAAATCAATGAGATATTCATATATAAGTAGAAAATTATAATTGGTATATAGGACCACTCATATGCTAAAAACTTACTATTTTCAAAATATGGTATCTCCCATCTATACATATTATGTCTCTCAGTCATCTCATAAACGAGACCACTTAAATAACATCCTATAATTAAATTAAAAAGGATTTCCGTAAAATTTAGAGGTGCACAGAATAATAATAAAAAATTCACTACATTAAAAAATGATACACCAAATGTACCTGCCATAAAAACAATAAATGCAGCCATTTTATTACTTTTTACTTTTTCCTCATATTTTTCCAAATATACTGTATTTTCAAAATATATATAATCAAATATTTTAGATATATTTGGATCATCTTTTTTTAAACTTAAAATTCCTGCTAATAATGACTTTATTGGAAAATATTTAATTTTAGTAAAATCTAATTTACAAAGTTCCCACCAAAACTCATCATCAATATCGGGATTATTTTTTACAATATCATAAAGTTCTTGCCATGTCTTTAAATCATTAATATTTATATATAATAAATTTAATAGTGCTCGTGCAATTCTATAATTATGTCTTATTTCCGCTTCTCTTTCATCAATATTATTATTCACTTACTACCTCACTATTTTTAATTTTAGATTTGTAAAAAGTTCCTCACATCTGTTAACATGATTAAACCTAATTTTTCAAATTTTTTATCTTCTATTCTCATAGTATAGTTTAAAATCCCCATTGCGCTAATAAAAATTAAACAATACTCTAAATTATTAGAAATTCTCTTTTGTGTCGATTCTCTATAATATTCTTTTAAGAATACACCTTTCTTCTTCTCATTATTATTTAAATCATTATAGAAAAATTTTATAAAATCTAAATAATAACAAGCATATTTTGCTCTTTCAAAATCAATAAGAACTATATTTTTGTTATATACTTTTATATTTCTTAGACAAAAATCTCCATGAATTGTTACTAACGATTCCTTATATTCTCTTTCTAAGTCACATAATAATTTTAAAAATTCATTATAAATTCTACTAAGTAAATCGAATTCTTCTCTTTCTTTTAAACGAATAAGGTTATATTCTAAAATTCTATTTAATGACGTTTCTTTATATTTACCTTTATCTGTATACTTTTTTTTATGAAAATTAGAAATTATCTTAGCTATATTTTTTAGTACATCATCTTTCATATCAAAACTTACTAAATTTTTATACTCTCTGTAAGTAAGCACTAATATATTATTGGAATAATCACTAGTTATATATAGTGAATTTTCATCTTTTAAAATTTCATTTTCAAGAATAAATTTATTTTCATCTTTAAATACTTTTATAAATATATTCTTCTTATATAACTCAGAATAACCAATATAATGTTGATTTTCAGAAACATGATTTACTTTTTTTAATTTTACAAAAAATCTTTTTTCTAATTCCTCTTTCATAATAAGCTCCCTTAAAAAAATCTACTAGCGAATTTCTTCTAAATCTAGAGTAGATTTAGCATTTAGCGTCAATGAGTCTGTAAATAATTTATTTTTGTAATAATAATAGCCTACAGCACCCATCATTGCTGCATTATCACTACAATACGCCATCTGCGGTATTAATACCTCTATATCTAATTCCTCTTCTAAATTTAGAATTTGTTGTCGTAGTTCACTATTACCTGCAACACCACCAGCAAGAATTAGTTGCTTAACTCCTAAATTTTTTATAGCTTTTTTTGTTTTTGTAATTAAAACTTCAACCACTGCAGTTTGAAAACTACACGCTAAATCTTCTGGAATAATTTGTTCTCCACGTTGATTAGCATTATGGACAAAGTTAATCACGGCTGATTTCATTCCAGAAAAACTAAAATTATAATCATCGCTATCAATCATTGCCCTCGGAAATTTATACTTATCAACTCCCATTTTTGCAAGTTTATCAACCTTTGGACCACCTGGGTAATCGAGTTTTAATTGACGAGCGACTTTATCATATGCTTCACCGACCGCATCATCATGAGTAGAACCTATAATCTCAAAATCAAGTTCTCCTTTTAAATATACTAATTCTGTATGTCCACCGCTAACAACTAGCGCTAACGAAGGATAAACTATATTATTATCTATATTACTAGCGTATATATGACCAGCTATATGATGCGCTGCAATTAGAGGTTTATCTAATGCATAACTCAATGTTTTTGCAACATTAACACCTACTAAAAGTGAACCTATAAGACCTGGTCCTTGAGTAACACATATCGCATCTATTTCTTTTAAAGTTATATCAGCTTCTTCAAGTGCCTCTTCAACAATCTGTATAACTACCTCTATATGTTGACGACTTGCAATTTCTGGTACAACTCCTCCAAATTGTTTATGTGTCTCTATTTGGCTACTCACAATATTTGAAAGTACTTTTTTCCCATTACAAACTACTGCTACACTTGTTTCATCACAACTTGTTTCAATAGCTAATATATTTATATTCTCTGTTTTATTAATATCTCTCATTACTAAAATCCCTTACCATTACATAAGCATTTTCACCATTGTTTTTATAATAGTTTTTTCTCATATCAATAGTTGAAAATCCTGCTTTTTCATAAACAGTTATTGCTGGCATATTGCTAACTCTTACTTCTACTAAAGCTTTTTTTACACCTTTTAATTTTAAAACTTGCATAACATATGTTAAGAAAATTTGTCCAAGTTTTTTGTTTTGATGCGGTTTATCAATTGCAATTTTGTTAATTTGATATTCATCAGCTACTAGCCAACCTCCACAAAAACCTATAATTTCTCCATCATTAAATAATCCATAGTATTCTGAATTTTCATGTTCTAATTCTGATTTAAACATTTCATATGTCCAGGCGTCCTCAAAATTATTAACATCAATTTTTGATAATATATCTAAAT
Source organism: uncultured Gemella sp. (assembly GCA_900555985.1). GTDB lineage: Bacteria > Bacillota > Bacilli > Staphylococcales > Gemellaceae > Gemella. Next base: position 5,205 of record USNF01000019.1, on the reverse strand, counting down.
CATTTATATCGACTTTATTTATTTTTATCATTTTCTAATTCCCTTTCTGCTTCTGTTTTTCTCAAATATTTTGGTTTCATGTTATAGAAATCTTTTATTTCTAATGTATCGTAAATTTCTATTATGTTTCCAGAACGAACTGGGCTTTCGTTGTACTCAGAAACTAATAACTTTTCTTTTAATTTTTTTATATCTTGTCCTACATATATAAAATCTTTACCTTCAGCCTCTAAAAAATCATTTAATTCAACTAGTGAGTAATAACCTTCTTCTTTAACTACGCTTAACTTATTATCTATTCTTTCATACACACTAGAAAAAACATTACCACGACGTGCATCTATAAGTGGGACTATTAATTTATTACTATTAAATTCTAATAATGCTAATAGTTTTAAGCTCGAAACTACTTTAAGAGGTAATTTTAAAGAAAATGCCAGTGTTTTACATACTGCAGCAACTACTCTAATCGCAGTATATGATCCTGGTCCTTCACTTGAAATAATTTCAGTTAAATCAGCCTTAGTTTTGTTTGCTGCTTTTAAACAACTATCAATCTCAGATAATATTATTGCAGATAAATTATTATTACATTCCAAATTTTTTTCCGCTAATATGTTTTTATTCTCTATACAAGCTATCGAACAAAAACCATTCGATGCTTCGACTACTAAACTTACCACAATTCTTTTATCCTTTCTTCTATTTTTCTGTAAATACCACTAGATATTATTTCTACTTCTCGAATATTATTTCTAATTCGTATATTAAAGACTAAGCGTTCAGATGGTAAGTATTCTTCAATAAATTCTCCCCACTCTACCACACAAACATTATCTTCATAGAAGATATCTTCAAACCCTAAGTCTTCATCACTATTCTCTAATCTATATGCATCAATATGATATAATCTTCCATCGGGATATTTATACTCTTTCATAATATTAAAAGTTGGAGAATTAACTACTGCTTTTACACCTAGATATTCTGCTAAATATTTAGTAAATGTCGTTTTCCCAGCAGCTAAATCACCATTTAACATTAAAATAAGTTTATTATCAATACTATTAGCAACTATTTCTGCTAAACGTCTTGTATCTTCAAAGTTTTTAATTACAATATTTAACATTTTACATCCTTCTATATCTTTAAATTATTATCAATATCTATAATAACATATTTATGGATTTATTCCAATATCTAATAAAACCCTAATATTCACCTAATTAGAAATGATTTTTTACTTTTAAAATGATAAAATATAAGATAAGGGGGAATAATTATGAATAAGAAAATATTTTATATATTTTTAGGGATTTTTACTAGTATATCTATACTATTACTTATTATATCAAATAATACTAATACAAAGTATAGAACTGTAACAATAAATAACGTTTCTATTAAAGGTGATACTACACGATATAAAGTAAATTTTGTTGAAAAAATTGATGGGGATACTATAGTTGTTCGTTTTAATAAAAAGGATTTAAAAGTACGATATTTACTTATTGATACTCCTGAAACTGTTAAAAAAGGTGTTGATGTTCAAAAGTATGGTCCCGAGGCTAGTAATTTAAATGGATCAATTTTATCAAAGGCAAAAAATGTAGAAATAGAATTTGATGTATATGAAAAAGAGGATAAATATCACCGTGCACTCTGTTATGTTTATGCAGATGGTAAATCAGTTCAAAAAGAACTTTTAGAACAAGGTTTAGCTGAGATAAAATATGTAAAAGAACCGGATACAAGATATTTAGATGAATATAAAAGAGCACAAAACTTGGCAAAGGCTAATAAAAAAAATTTATGGAGTTAAAAAAAAAAAGAGTAGAGGTTTTAATAACCTCTACTCTTTCTCGTTTACTATTTATCTTTAAGTTTACTATTTTTATATGAATATGTAAAATAAACTAGTATTCCAAATGCTACCCATACTGCAAAAATAGTCCAAGTTGTTGCTGTTATACTTGTTAATAATCCAACAAATAAAACTATTGAAACAATTGGTAAGAATGGCATAAGTGGAACTTTAAATCCACGTTTTAAATCTGGATATTTTTTAGAGAATACAATAGTCGTATAACTTACTAAAGCAAATGCAATAATTGATGCAAGGTTTGCTAAATCAGCTAGTTGTCCTAATGGTAAGAAACCAGCTAATAATGAAATTGTAATCCCTAAGCCCCATGTAACTATACTAGGAACTTTATTTTTATTTAGTTTAGTTAATTTTTCTGGTAATAATCCATCACGCGCAATAGTATAAGTAATACGAATACCAGCAAACATGAATGATAAAATACCAGCCATTAGACCTATTACTGCTCCAAGAGAAACAACTCCTGCTACTTTATTTTGTCCAACAACTTCTAAGACATAAGCTAGCGCATCCCCTTGTCCTAATTCTGTGTAGTTAACAATACCAGTTAGGACTAAACATACTAAAATATAAAATGCTGTACAGATTATCATAGTGATAATAATTGCACGTGGAACTGCTTTTTCAGGATTGATAGTTTCTTCTGCAGATGTAGAAATAGCATCAAATCCTAAATATGCAAAGAATACCGTTGTTGCTGCAAGCATAACACCTTGGAATCCTGTAGGTGCAAAATCATTTGTCCAATGAGTTGGCTCTACGTAAAATGCCCCAACAACAAGGAATAATATTACAATACCTACTTTCGCTGCTACCATCAAGTTATTGACAGTTTTACTACTTGATGTACCTTTTGATAAGATAAAAGTAATAACTAACACAATTATTACAGCTGGTATATTACCATATCCTCCTTGAGAAGGCAAAGTAATAAATTCTTTAGGTAAATTTAATCCTAATCCACCCAGTAATCTTGCAAAATAACTTGACCAACCATTTGCAACTGTTGCAGAAGTAAGTACATAACCACCTATAAGTACCCAACCAACAACATAAGCAACAATTTCCCCTACTGATACATATAAATAAGTATATGTACTACCACTTGAAGGAATCGTTGACGCTAACTCCGCATAACATAAAGCAGCTAAACAACATGCTAATCCGGCAATTAAGAACGAGAACACAACCGCTGGTCCTGCTTCTGCTGAAGCTTTACCAGTTAGTACTAAAATTCCTGAACCAATAATGGCTCCTATACCAAATAGTACTAGGTCAAGTGTTTTCATAGTAGGATTAAATGTTTTTTTTCTAGCTTCTTCTAGAATAGATTCTACTGATCTTTTTCTTAAAACACTCATAATAACCTCCTAATATTTAATTTTTAAAATAATGTATTACAATTAAATACATTATAACACGTTTTCAAAACTATTTCTATACGTTATAAATAATTTTGTTAACTTTTATACATATATATTACTATTTTTTAGAAAAAAGAGCGGAAAAATATCTTCTCCGCTCCTACTTATTTTTATATTTTGTAAAGTATTTATTATAGAGCAGCTTCTACAGGAGTATATTCATATCCTAAATCATCTGCTACAGCTTTGAATGTAACTTTACCATTAGCTACGTTAATACCAGGAACTAGTTCTGGGAATCTAGCTACTGCTTCTTTAAGTCCTAAGTTAGCAATAACTTTAGCATATTTAGCTGTTGCATTACATAAAGCGTAAGTTGCTGTTTCAGCTACTGCACCAGGAATGTTAGCTACTGAGTAGTGTAATACTCCTTCTTCTACGAAGATTGGTTTATCGTGACTTGTTGGACGTCCTTCAGTATATTCAGTTGTACCACCTTGGTCGATAGCAACGTCAACGATTACACCACCATCTGGCATATCTTTAATCATTTCTTTAGTAACAAGTTTAGGTGCTTTAGCTCCTGGGATTAAAACTGTACTTACTACTAAATCAGCTGTTTTAATTGCATTTGCAATATTTAATTTATTTGAGTAAACTGTTTCAACTTTACCACCAAAGATGTGTGATAATTCAGTTAAACGATCAAGGTTAACGTCTAACATAGTTACGCGAGCTCCTAATCCAGAAGCTGCAGTTGCTGCTGCAGTACCTGCTACCCCTGCACCAATAACTACAACATGTCCTGGTTGAACCCCTGGAACACCTTGTAATAATTTACCTTTACCACCTTGAACTTTAGATAAGAATCTAGTTCCTTCTTGAATAGCCATTCTACCAGCTATTTCACTCATAGGTCTTAATAATGGTAATCCACGACCTACTTTAACTGTTTCAAAAGCGATACCAATTGTTCCTGAATCAACCATTGCTTTAGTTAATTCTGGGTCAGCTGCTAAGTGTAGATATGTATAGATAATTAATCCTTTTCTGAAGTATTTGTATTCAGATGGAATTGGTTCTTTAACTTTATAGATTAAATCAGATTTATTCCATACGTCTTCTGCTTTATCTAATAAAACAGCCCCTACTTTTTCGTATTCTTCATCTGAAATCCCTGAAGCAAGACCTGCTCCTTTTTCAACATATACTTTGTGTCCATCATGAACTAATTCCCCTACAACACCAGGTATTGCTGAAACCCTACTTTCATTATTTTTAATTTCTGTTGGTACTCCGATAATCATTTCCCTTACCTCCTTAATTACTTTGTACTTATATAATATCACATATTTTTCTGTAATGAAAGCGATTTTTTAATGAAAATAATATTGAAAATATTTTCTTTAAATATTTATTTTTTAAATTTATAAAAAAGGGATAAGTATGAGGTTTACATTAATTAATAATTCAAAATATATTTATTTTTATAAATGAAAAGAATATAGAAAAACAGAAATTATTTTTCAATTTATACAGTTTTTTTTGTGTAATTTTATAAATAAATTATTACTACTTATTTATGAATTTCTTTATTAATTTGTATAAATATTATTACTTAATAGGATTATCAATAAAATTATGAAAAGAAATTTGAAACAATAAATTACTTTGAAAATAAAATTTTCATTTTCAAAGCAATAATATTATTATGAAACACAATTTTAAAATGTTTTATAACTGTTTACTATTTCAAAATAAAAAAAAGTGTTAATTTATCTATGAATAATAGAAAATTACCTTTCCATTAAAAAGCTTATACAAGTATCATAAACATAACTAGATTCTAAAATAAAAAAACCTCACTATATTATTATAGCAAGGTTTTTTATTTATTATCTGCTGTAGTACTCAACGATAAGTTGTTCGTTGATTTCTGGGTGTAATTCACTTCTT
>USNF01000018.1 GCA_900555985.1 uncultured Gemella sp. | reverse complement strand
CTAAAGAAACTATCGAGTGGGAAGACGGGAATACATACCCATTATTAAAAGTTGAAATCAGTTCAGATACACACCCATTCTACACAGGACGTCAACGTTTTGCTCAAGCAGATGGTCGTATCGAACGTTTCAACAAAAAATACGGTATCAAGTAAAAAACAAAAACAGGCATATCTATTTGGATTGTCTGTTTTTATTCTATGTATACTAAAAATTTTAAAATTTAGTATTGTTCTTTAGGAGATTAGAAAATGGTAGAAAATAGAAAGTTTGGTTGGATTGAATGTATATGTGGAAGTATGTTTTCAGGAAAATCCGAAGAATTATTAAGAAGAATAAAACGTGGCGTTATCGCTAAACAAAAAGTTCTATTATTTAAACCAAGTATTGATAATAGATATGATGAAAATCGAGTTTCTACACATAATGGGAATAGTTATGATTCAATAAGTATTGAAAAATCATCAGAAATATTAAATTTTGTAAAAGATAAAAATTATGATATTATAGGTATTGATGAAATACAATTTTTCGATAATGATATAGTAAAAGTCATTAATAAGCTAGCTGATGAAGGATTCAGAGTTATAGTTGCTGGATTGGATATGGATTTCAAAGCTGAACCATTTCATCCAATGCCTGAAATTATGGCTATTAGTGAAATGGTTACTAAATTACATGCAGTATGTAATAAGTGTGGAAAAGAAGCAAGTAGAAGTCAAAGGTTAATAAATGGAAAGCCAGCAAAATATGATGATCCTATTGTAGTAATAGGAGCTAGTGAATCATATGAAGCAAGATGTCGTCATTGTCATGAAATAGAAAGATAAAAATAGGAGGATATAATGGAAATTTTAGGACAACTTGAAGTAGTTGAAGAACGCTATGAAAAGTTAAATGAATTATTAAGTGATCCAGATGTTGTAAGTGATACTAAAAAACTTATGGAATACTCTAAAGAACAACGTTCAATTGAAAAAACAGTATCAGTTTTTAGAGAGTATAAAGATATTTTACAACAAATCAAAGATACAAAAGAACTTCTTGAAATTGAAGAAGATAAAGAAATGAAGGAAATGATGCAAGAGGAAATAAAAGAATTAGAACCGACTCTTGCACCTATGGAAGAAGAGTTAAAAATATTATTATTACCTAAGGATCCAAATGATGGTAAAAACGTTGTTGTTGAAGTACGTGGTGCAGCAGGTGGAGATGAAGCACAACTATTTGCTGGAGATTTATTAAGAATGTACACTCGTTTTGCAGAATCTCAAGGATGGAAGGTTGATGTACTTGAAAGATCAGAAACTGGAATAGGTGGTATTAAAGAAGCAATCTTTATAATTTCAGGAGAAGATGTATACTCTAAAATGAAATTTGAAAGTGGTGCTCACCGTGTTCAACGTGTACCAACAACAGAATCTAGTGGACGAATTCACACTTCTACAGCTACGGTAGTAGTTCTTCCAGAGGCTGAAGAAGTTGAAATAGAAATTAATGAGAATGATATCCGTGTAGATACATTTGCTTCTAGTGGAGCAGGAGGACAATCAGTAAATACAACAATGTCAGCTGTTCGTCTAACACATATTCCTACAGGAGTAGTTGTATCTATGCAAGATGAGCGTTCTCAAATTAAGAATAAAGAAAAAGCTATGAAAGTTCTTCGTGCACGTGTTTATGACAAATATCAACAAGAAGAACAAGCTAAATTTGATGCAGAACGTAAATCAAAAGTAGGTACTGGAGATCGTTCAGAACGTATTAGAACTTATAACTATCCTCAAAACCGTGTTACTGATCATAGAATAGGATTAACTATTCAAAAACTTGATCAAATTATGGAAGGGAAACTTGATGAGGTTCTAGAAGCATTACGTATTGCTGAACAGGCAGAGAAAATGGCAGAACTTAATAAAGGTGAAGAACTATAATGAACAGAAGACAGGCTATATTAAAAGCTTGTCTTCTTTTAAGAAGGCAAGCTAAAGAAGAGTCATTAGCAAAATTTCTATTAATGTATATGTTTGATGAAACACCACAACAATTTTCTGATAAATTATCAGAAGAATTATCAATAGAACAAGAAAATAGATATTTTGATTTAATTAGTAAAAATATAAACGAAGATACTCCATTAAGTCATTTAGTTGGTTTTGATTATTTTTATGATAGAAAATTTAAAGTGAATAAAGATGTTTTATCTCCACGAATGGAAACTGAAGAATTAATTTATAAAGTTTTAGAGTATATAAAAAATTCCCCAAAAAGTTCTTTTAGAATATTAGATTTGTGTACTGGTAGTGGCATAATTGCTATTACACTTAAGAAAGAAATTATTGAAAAATCTACTGAAATTATAGCTAGTGATATAAGTAGTGAAGCATTAACTGTTGCAATTGAAAATGCAAGTTATAATAGAGCAAATGTAACTTTCATTAAATCTGATCTATTTGATAATATTTCAGGAAAGTTTGATTTAATAATATCTAATCCTCCTTATATTAGCTATAAAGATATAAATACAATTAAAGATAATGTTCTAAACTACGATCCACACTTAGCGTTATTTGCAGAAGAAGACGGAATATATTTTTATAGGAAAATTATTGAAAATGCTAATCAGTATTTAGAAAATGATGGAGCCATTTTTTTAGAAATTGGCTATGATCAAAAAGAAAAAATTTTAGAATTAGGTAAAGGTAATAATTTTATTACAACTGTTTACAAAGATATCAATGGTAAAGATAGAATTGCATATTTAGAATACAATAAAATAAAAGAAAGAAGATAGGTACATCTTATCTTCTTTCTTTTATTATTACTGATTAATTTTTAATTATAACTCTCTATAAACCCCTACACATTCTCCGATTATCTCAACATTTCTAGTTACAATAGGTTCAAATTCAGGATTACATGGATATAAAATAACATTATCATTTTTTACAAATATTTTCTTTAAAGAAGCCTCATTCCATTCAGTAAGGCGTACGGCAGCAATTTTACCATTTCGTACTGAGCTTTGTTGACGAATAAACACCAAATCACCATCAAAAATACCAGCTTCAATCATACTATCTCCTTTAACGCGTAATGCAAAATCTGCACGCATACCTTGATCAATAAATATATGTTCATCATATTCTTCTTCAATATAAACACCATCACCAGCACAAATAGTACCTAGTATAGGAAGTTTAGATATATTATCTATTAATTCTTCAGTATCCTGACTAATTTGGTCGTTAGTTGGAGTAGGGAGAGGCGTAATTTCCATATTATCACTATCTCCAACTAGCCAGTCTGGATTAACTTCTAAAAATTCAGCGATAGTTAGTAATTTATCACGTTTAGGAACGTATTTTCCTTTAGACCAATCACTAATAGATGATGGTGTAATTTTTGTTGAACGAGCAAGTTCTGCTTGTTTTATATTCTTTTCTTTTAAACATTGTTTTAATCTAATACTAAATGTTGTAGTCATAATATGCAATCCAATCCTTTTTTATTCTATATTTAATTATAAAGTAATCCGTATTAAAAATCAAGACTTTATTTATATTTTGAAAAATAATTAAGAAATATGAATTTTTCTCTTGATTTTCGGTTTTCCGTATGTTATTATATTATTACAAAAAGAAATTAAGTTTTACGTATGAATAAGAAAGAAGGTAATATTATGTTTATATATTGGTTAATAGTGTTAGTAATTTTAGCGAAAGTTTTTACTTTCTTTGAAACAAATAAAGTTAAAATAGTTAAGAAAAATAGAGTTAACCGTAAAGTTTATTAATAAAATTTTTTAAAGAAAGAACAAATAATATTATTTTATGAAATATTGTTTATTTATAACAATTATTTGTAATCATAAATTTTTAATATAAAAAGTATGTACTAATTTCAAAAAGTATTGTATAATTAACTGTATAATTATAACACTAGGAGGATTTCTTAATGAAATTAGTATTAACTAGACATGGTGAAAGTCAATGGAATCTTGAAAATAGATTTACAGGATGGGTTGATGTAGATATCACAGAAAAAGGTAGACAAGAAGCAATTAAAGGTGGTCAAACACTTAAAGAGTTAGGATTAACTTTTGACGTTGCGTATACTTCATACCAAAAACGCGCAATTAAAACATTGAACTTATTCTTAGAAGAATTAGATTTATTATGGATTCCAGTATATAAAAGTTGGAGACTTAATGAAAGACACTATGGAGCACTTCAAGGATTAAACAAAGCTGAAACTGCTAAAAAATATGGTGATGAACAAGTTCATATTTGGAGAAGAAGTTTTGATGTAGCTCCTCCACAAGTTGAGAAAGATAGTCCTATGTATCCTGGTAATATTGATAGATACAAAGAAATACCAGAAAATGAAATTCCAACAGGAGAGAGTTTAAAACTTACAATTGATCGTGTACTTCCGTACTGGGAAAGTGATATTTCTAAACAAATTAAAGCTGGTAAAAATGTTCTTATTTCTGCACACGGAAATAGTTTAAGAGCATTAATTAAATATTTATTAAATATTTCTGATGAAAAAATTCTTGATTTAAATTTACCAACAGGTACACCTTTAGTATTTGAAATTGACGAGAATTTAAATATTATTTCAGCTCCAGAATTATTTTAATATATATTAATTCATGAGAAAAATAATAATATTAATTACAACCTTGCTTTTACTGCAAGGTTGTAGTTCTAATAGCTCATATACAAATGATCAACTTCAAAACTTAACTAATTCAGTTAAGATTAGCCAGCTAGATAAAACTGAATTTGATACAAAGAATAATAAATTAATTATTTCAACTAAAGATGAAGTTACAAATGAAGAAGATTTCAAATCAATCTTAAAATCGTTAAAAATTAATTCGTTTAAAGGGGAACAACTATCATTCAATAATCTTTCTTCTGAAAAATTTGATAATAAGGATTTAATTGTAGAGATTATAACTAATAATAATAATACATTATCCTTTAAAACTAATAATATTAACGAACTAAATTATAATATTCAGAATAAAAAATATTCTAATGATTTTATTAAGAGTAAAATTAAAGATTTTTCTAAAGAAGTAATAACAATGGATGAACTTGTTGGTTCTATTGAAACTGATTTGACTAAAGGAAGAGATTTAGGCGATAAAGCAAATAAATTCTCTGAATCTAAACAGCGTGTTTTAAATGAAATTAATTTTCTTAAATCATTATCTAATAATAATTCAGATTATGATAAACTTAATGATTTAAATAATCGATTAATTTCGATAGAAAAATTAATACCTGAAGTAATAACTGTTGTAGATAATTCATTATCAACTAAAAATGGATCTTCAATAAATTCTGTATTTTTACATATTAATGATATTGATAGATTAGCTCGAGAATTATCTAATTTATAAAAAAAACTTGGAAATATTATTTTCCAAGTTTTTTTCTTATAAGAAGTCTAAAGGTTTAATGTCTTCCATACCAATCATAGGATCTATATTATTAATATTTTGATAATTTAAAATATAATTTTCCTCAAAAACAATATCTGATTCACCTAACATATTATTCATTGTGAAGAACCAACACAAGGCGGTTTGTCTTGTCACTGTATTATTTGGTTCTATGGATTTGTAAAATACATTAGGATTTCCGCATAAAACTAATTTCTTTTTAGCACGAGTAACAGCAGTATAAGTAAGATTTTTATTTAACATGAAATTATAATTATCTATAAATGGGATAATTATATTATCAAACTCTGATCCCTGTGCTTTGTGAATAGAGCAGGCATAAGAGAGTGTTATTTGGTTTAACTCTTGTTTTTCATAAGTCACAAGGTTATCATCATAATCAATAATTATTTTATATTTACCATTTTCTTTATAAATATCGTAAATATATCCTATATCTCCATTAAATATATTATCTTCTGGTCTATTTACAAGTTGCATAACTCTATCTTCTACTTTATAAATTAATTCTCCATATTCTATTAATAATTCATTTTTATTAAATAGCTCTTGAATAGTTTTATTAATTTCATTGATACCACAAATACCTTTATAGATAGGTGCTAAAATTTGGATTTTTTCTTTATCTGATATCTCCAATAGTTCACTATATGTAGTTGTTATAACTTTTAATAAATCATTTTTTGATGCTAGTAAAAATTCTTTATCATCAAAATTTTCAAGTACATCAAATGGTATATTATTTTTAATTGAATGTGATATATTAATAATACTTGAATGTTCACTTTGTCTAAAAATTCTATTTAATTTTACTGTTGAAATTTCATTAGAGTTAATTAAATCATTTAGAACATTTCCTGGAGCAATAGAAGGTAACTGATCATTATCACCTACCAATATTATCTTAGAATTAGAATCAATTATCTTTAGAAGATTATGCATGAGAAATACATCAATCATACTAGCTTCATCTATAATAACTAGTTCAGATTTAATTTTTTTATCACTAACAAACTCCTCCATATTTTCATCTTCTGTTGTCCATCCTATAGCTTTATGGATTGTTGAAGCAAAAAATCCTGTACTTTCCGACATTCTCTTTGCTGCTTTACCTGTAGGAGCACATAGAGTCAAAATATTCTTGTTTTCATCTTGTAAATCAACTAAACTATAATTTTTAATTTTTTGGAAAATTTTTATAACAGCTAATATAATTGTAGTTTTTCCTGTTCCGGGTCCTCCAGTTAAAATCGAAAAGTTGTTTAATACAGAATTTTTTATTGCTTCTATCTGAACAATATCATATTCTATATTCAACTCATCTTCAACTTCTTTAATATATTTTGTAAGTAGTTTATCACTTATTTCAAAATTATTAGGTTTAATTAAACGTTTTTTTATATCACTATAAATAAAATATTCTGAATAATATATTTCTGGTAAAAATATTTTATCATCTAGTTCAATCAATTTTCCAACTTCTAAACAATAATTTAATGCATTTAATATGTCATCTTTATCTATAGCAAATTTTCTTGATGTATATAATACATTAAATGTATTATATAGTAGAGTATTTTTTTTGATATATGTATTACCAGTTGAAAAACAAAATGTACTTATAGTGTAAATAAAACCATAAATAATTCTATTGCGATCATTAGGATCTATCTCATTTATTTCAGCTATTTTATCTACTGTTTTAAAACTAATACCTTTTATATCTTTTATTAATGTATAGGGATTTTCAGTGATTGTTTTTAATGTGTTATGTTTGTAAAAATTATAAATTTTCAATATTAAATTATTACTTAGATTATATTCGTTTAGTTTTAAAATTATATCTTGAGTTTGTTTATTAGAAATTATTGTAGAGTAGATTATATCTTTTCGTTGTTTCGTAATACCTTTCAAATTATAAAGAGACTCTTTATCTTCATAAATTTTATCAAGAGCATCAACACCTAAACTTTCAACTATATGTTCTGCAGTTTTTCTACCAATTCCTTGAAAAATGGAGCTAGATAAGTATGAAATAACAGCTTCTTTATCTTTTTGAATTACTGGCTCAGCAATTATCGCAGATAGTTGAACTCCATATTTTCTATGATTAACAATTTGACCTTTAAACATATATAGTTCATCTTCAATAAACTCTATATCTTCAAATGTACCTACAACACTTAGATAATCTCCTTCAATAAAATCATAATTATCATTTAAAAATATTGATAATATATAGTAATTATTTTCTTCATTATGAAAAATAACCTTATTTAAATATCCCTCTACAACTTGCATAAAAATCTCCTGAAAAAAACTTTATAATAATAATTATAATAATATATAATAAACAAAATGTCTAGAGTATTATAATTATTAAAACGATAATCAAAATGCAAAAATTCAATAATATTTTTGATTATTACTATATGTTAATTTCATTACAAATAAGTGTCATTATGGCAATTTTTTTTTTAAAATGATATAATTAAATCACGATAAATATTAAAGGAGGACTCGATGTGGTAAAAGTAAAAGATGTATTTAAGCACCTAAACCAACTTGCCGATATTAAGTTGGCAGAAAAATGGGATAATGTCGGATTAATGTTAGGAAACTATGATGATGAAGTTAATAAAGTCTTAGTTTGTTTAGATGTTACTACTGATGTAGTCAATGAGGCAATAAGAAATGGTGTAAATCTTATTGTGTCGCATCATCCTCTAATTTTTAAACCATTAAAATCATTAAACTTTACAGATGATTTTAAATCTAATATAATAAGAAACTTAATTAAAAATAATATTTCTGTTATATCATTTCATACTAATCTTGATTCAGCTACATTAGGACTTAATGATTATTTAGCTAAGAAGTTAAAATTAGAAGAAATTAGCGTTTTATTCGAACATGAATTAGACCCAAACTCTGGTTTAGGAAGAATTGGAAAATTATCTTATAATATGCTTTTAGAAGACTTCATAAAATATCTAAAAAAACAATTTAATCTTGAAACAGTTTCAACAGTAATAGGAAATAATAAAAAAATACGTTCAGTAGCTATTCTTGGTGGAAGTGGGGCGGACTTCATATATTCAATTCCAGAGGTGGATATCTACTTAACAGGTGATGTTGGGTATCATGCTGCATTAGACGCAATAGAAATGAAAAAGAATATTATCGATATTGGTCATTTTTCAGAACATCTTGTTAAAGAATTGTTACAAGATTATATTAGTGAACTTAATATTGTAGTTGAACAATCAAGTGTTGAAAAATCACCATTTGTAATTTTATAAGGAGGTAATATATGACAAAAACTACTCCAACAATGGAAGATTATATAGAAGTTATATATTCTTTAGTTAAGAATAAAGGGTACGCTCGTAGTGCAGATATTGCAGAAAAATTAGAAGTATATCCTTCTACTGTTACCAAAATGTTAAAGAAACTAGATGTTGAAGGATATATAGTGTATGAAAAGTATAGAGGTATTGCACTTACAGAAAAAGGAAGAAAAATGGGAGAGTACGCTCTTACTCGACATGAATTACTAGAGGATTTTCTGAGAATTATTGGTGTTCAAGAGGATAAAATATATGAAGAGGTAGAAGGAATTGAACATCATTTTGGGAAAAATTCTTTAGAAAAAATCAAAGATTTAATTAAGTATTTAAAAGAAAATAATTATAAAGCATAATGGAGAAATAAAGTGGCAGACAAAGAATATTTAGATTTATGTAAATATATTTTAGAGAATGGAATTGAAAAAGAAGATAGAACAGGTGTCGGAACTAAAAGTATATTTGGTTATCAAATGAAGTTTGATCTTAATAAAGGATTTCCATTACTAACTACAAAGAAAGTAAATTTTAATCTAGTTTGGTCCGAATTACTTTGGTTTATAAAAGGTGATACTAACATTAGATTCTTATTAGAAAATAATAATAATATATGGAATGAATGGGCATTTAAGAAATGGGTTGAAAGTGATGAATACACAGGTCCTGATATGACTGATTTTGGACATAGAACATTAGTTGATGAAGAATTTGCTAAAGACTATAAAGAACAAATGAAAATTTTTAAAGAAAAAATATTAACTGATAATGAATTTTCAAAAAAATATGGTGATTTAGGAAATGTGTATGGTAAACAATGGCGAAATTTCAATGGTGTTGATCAATTGAAAAATGTAATCGAACAAATTAAGGAAAATCCATCATCAAGAAGATTGATTGTTTCTTCTTGGAATCCTGCTGAGGTAGATACAATGGCTTTACCTCCTTGTCATTCACTATTCCAATTTTATGTTAGTGATGGTAAATTAAGTTGTCAATTATACCAACGTAGTGGGGATGTTTTCCTTGGTGTACCATTCAATATAGCATCATATTCATTATTAACTATTTTAATAGCAAAAGAATGTAATCTAGGAGTAGGAGAGTTTGTTCATACTTTAGGCGATGCTCATATTTATAATAATCACTTTGATCAAGTAAATGAACAAATTTCTAGAACGCCTTATGATCTACCATCTTTAAAAATTAACGAGTTCAATAGTATTTTTGACTTAAAAATTTCGGATGTAGAACTTGTAAATTATGAATCTCATCCTTTTATTAAAGCACCTATTGCAGTTTAGGAGGTATAATTATTTATGTTATCATTAATAGTAGCTTATGATAAGAACAAATCTATAGGTAATGAAAATACAATTCCTTGGCGTTTAAAAAATGATATGTTACGTGTAAAAGAACTCACTACAGGGCAAACTATAATAATGGGTAGAAAAACACTAGAAAGTATTGGACGACCACTTCCTAATAGAATCAATAGAGTACTAACAAGAAACATTGATTCTTTAAAACAATATACCGATGATTATAATAATATTGAAGTATACAATGATGAAAGAATTTTTGATAATATTGAAACAGAAAAAGTATTTATATTCGGTGGAGGAACTATATATAAGCAATATCTGAATCAATGTGACGAAATGTTTATCACTGAAGTAGATACTGAAGTAGAAGCTGATACAAAATTTCCTGATTTTTCAGATAAAGATTGGGAATTAGTTGATCGTCAAGAATTTTTCAAAGACGAAAATAATGAGCATAATTATGTATTTATGCACTATAAGAGAAGAAAAGGGGATTAAAAATGGAAAAGGTTAAAATTATCATAGACTCATCAAGTGATTTAACATTAGATGAAATTGAAAAATACAATCTTGAGGTTATCCCACTTACAATAAATATTGATGGTGAGGAGTACGATTATAGAACAATTGGAAATGAAGAATATATAATTAGAATGAGAACTGCAAAAGAATTTTCTACAAGCCAACCTGCTATTGGAAAATATATTGAGGCATTTGAAAAATGGACTAAAGAAGGTTATAAAATTTTAGTTTTAACTATATCTTCTGCATTAAGCGGCACATATAATTCTGTGCTAGCGGCAAGTTCAGATTTTGATAATATATATGTTGTAGATACAAAAACTACAACTAGAGGTATGGTATATCTATTAGAATCTGCAATCGATCAAATAAATAATAATATATCATTAGATATAGTTGCTGCTAATTTAAGAGAGCAAGCAAAAAATATATATACTTTTGTAACAATAGATAAACTTGATAATTTAGTAAAAGGTGGACGTTTAAGTAAAGCTTCAGCTCTTATTGGTAATTTATTAAACATTAAAGTTTTAACTCAACTAAAAGAAACTGAACTAATTGCTATAGATAAAGTAAGAGGTAAGAAGAAACTTGTTCATTCACTAATTGATCATATGAGAGATGTAATTGGTGATCGTAAAATTAAAAAAATTTCACTACCACATGCAATTTCTGATGAATATGTTAATTTAATAAGAAAAGAGATACAAGAAAATTTTAACTACAATGTTGATGATAAAGATATTTTTGTTACAACACCTATTATTTCAACACATACAGGAGAAAATGCTGTGGGAATTTTAATTGAATTAGCATAATTGGAGGTAATAATTATGACAAATTTTGATGAAACTAGATTGTTTGATAGTAATATTTATGATAAAAATGACATTCATAATATATTAACAAATGTTGTAGCGACAATAAGACAACGTGGATACGATCCTATTAATCAACTTATGGGATATATAAAAACAGCTGATCCTATTTATATACCTCGTGATAATCATGCTAGAGAGCAAATCAGATTAATAGAAATGGATGATATATTAGAATTTCTATTGTACTTTTTTATACAGGAGTCTTAAATGTTAGAAAAAAGAATAATGGGCTTGGATTATGGATCTAAAACTATCGGTGTTGCAGTAAGTGATCTTTTAGGTTTAACAGCCCAAGGAATTGAAACAATAAATATTAATGAACAAATTAAAGATTTTAAAATAAAAAGAATTAAAGAACTAGTAAATGAACATAATGTAGGCAAAATTATTGTTGGTTTACCAAAAAACATGGATAATAGTATTGGCTTCAGAGGTGAAGCTACTTTATACTTTGTTGAAGTTTTAAAGAAAAAAATTAAGTCAGTTGAAATCATACTACAAGACGAAAGACTTACAACTATGGGAGCTGAAAGAGTACTTTTAGAAGCAAATGTTTCTAGAAAAAAACGAAAAAATGTTATAGATAAAATGGCTGCCGTTTTAATATTACAAACTTATTTAGACAAATTAAATTAAAAAAATCTACGGAGGATAAAAAAATGGAAGAAAAAGATTTAAAAAAAATTAGCATAGATAATACTGAGGAAATCTATACTCTTAGTACTTTAGAAGGTGAAGAAAAAGAATATCGTAAAATTTTAGAATTCACTAACCCTACAAACAATAATTTATATTATATTTTTGCTGAGGAAGAAACAATTGATGAAGATGAAATAAGTATCTTCCCAATGGTTTGTGTAGAAGAAGATGATGAAAAAATTAGATTCGAACCTGTAGAAACTGATGAAGAATACGATATGATTTCTGAAGTATTAGATACTTTTTATTATGATGAAAGCGAGTAAAGAATGAACGAAGAAAAATTAAAGCGTAGAGAAGAATTAAGACAAAAAAATAAAAGAAAATCTTCAATTTTACCTATTATTTTCACAATATTACTAGGTATTGCTATAGTTGCATTTTCATTTTTCTATTACATGACCACACCTGTTGATAAAAATAATAATAATGATGTAAGAATAGAAGTAAAAGAAAATTATGGAAGTGCAAAAATAGCTCAAGAATTAAAAAATAAAGGGCTAATTAAAAATGAAACTGTATTTAAAATTTACACAAGAATAAGTTCGAATTCTGATTTTTACATTGGAAACTTCAACTTAAAACCAAGTATGAGTCTTGCACAAATAATAGATGAATTAACATCAAAAGATAATGCAAGAACTGGAAAAACATTTTCAGTAATAGAAGGAGATAGCATCCTTAAAATATCTAAAAATCTTGAGAATACAAAATTAAGTTCTGAAGAATTTTTAGAAAAAGTGAACGATGCTGATTTTATCAAGAAATTACAAGCACAATTCCCAGAACTAATTACTGATGAAGTGTATGGGAAAAATATTAAATATGCTTTAGAAGGTTATTTATATCCTGCAGTTTATAATATCGATGAGAATGAAACTGTAGAAAGCTTAATAACAAAAATGGTACAAGCTGCAAATGATAAAATAGTTCCATTATATAAAAATACTAATAAAAATTGGAATATAAATGGTAAAAATACACAAATATCAATTCACAAATATATTACAATGGCAAGTATCCTAGAAAAAGAATCTACAAAAACAGATGAGAATAAACTAATTGCTAGTGTATTCTTGAATAGACTTGCTAAAGGAATGAAATTACAAACAGACCCTTCTGCGAACTATGCGGCAGATAAATTAACAGGAGCACCTACTCAAAAAGAATTAACTGAACAATCACCGTATAATACATATACGACTGTAGGTCTACCTCCTGGACCTATAGCTTCGACTAGTACTATCTCATTTGAAGCATTAAATAATGCTGAAAAAACAGATTATTTATATTTCTTACATGCTACAAAAGATGGTAAAGGATATTTTTCAAAAACATATGCTGAACACGAAGAATTAGCTAAAGAACATATTGAAGGATATATTCCTTCTGGAAGCTAATAACTAAAGAGATTACTTTTAAGTTTTGAGATTTTAAAGTAATCTCTTTTTATTTTAAATAAATGAGATTGGAGTATCTATTGCATTAATATAAATTCTAATGTAAAATTATATATAAAGATAATTATATAGGAGAACTTATGCAACAGTATTTTGTAAATCAAAATTTTAATTTCGACTCCAAGTATGAATTGTCAAAAGAAGATAGTAATCATATTGTAAGAGTAATGAGAAAAAATATAAATGATAAATTGTATATCGTATTTAATGATGAAATTAAATATATTTGTAATATTATAGAAAATAATATTGATAAAGTTGTTATTCAACCATTTGAGAAAGTTGAAGAATCTAATGAACTAAAAACTAAAATAACTGTAGCTATCCCACCGCTTAAGAATGATAAGATAGAATATCTACTTCAAAAACTTACAGAACTAGGTGTTTTCAATATTATTCTTTTTAATTCTGAACGAAATATTGCAAAAATTAAATCTGAAAAAATAAATTCAAAATTAAAAAGATGGGATAAGATATTAAAAGAAGCAGCTGAACAATCTAAAAGAAATATAATTCCTACATTAAGTTATGTTAATAACTTACAAGAATTAATCAATACAACTAATAATATGGATTATAAAGTAGTAGCTTACGAAAAAGAATCACATAATAAAAATAATGAAAATTTAACCACCTTATTAAAAGGAGATTTATATAATAAATCAATTATCGCTGTTTTTGGTAGTGAAGGTGGAATTTCAGAAAATGAAATAAATATTTTAACTAAATCTGAATTTAAGATGGTAAGCTTAGGAAAGAGGATTCTAAGAGCAGAAACTGCACCTCTTTATTTAGTAAGTTGTATCGCATATTTTTCAGAATTTGAATAAAAGGAGTAATAAAATGAGTGTAGAATTGAATTTAACTGCAAAAAATATTTACGAAAAAGAATTTAAAAAAAGCAGAACAAAAGGATATAGTGAAGATGATGTTAATGATTATTTAGATTTAATTATTGAAGATTATATGAAATTAGATAAATTATTAACAAAACTAAAAGAATTAGAAATAGAAAATCAAAATTTAAAAATTAAAGTAGAGGCTCTTAAAAATTCTTCTAGAGAAGACAAACCTGTTCAAGTTACTAATGTTGATATATTAAAACGTTTATCAAAATTAGAGATTGCTGTATTTGGACCTGGTGGAAAAAATAATGATATTTTTTAATTTCCTATAAAACCTATAAAAAAGGAGCATATAATGAATATATTACAAATAGTTTCAGGGGGAATTGCTGCGTATAAAGCTATCGACTTAACTAGTAGATTAGTAAAAGAAGGTCATAACGTTAAAGTTATATTGACAAATAATGCAAAACAATTCGTTACGGAACTTCCATTTCAAACATTAACTAAAAATAAAGTTTATACGGATACTTTTACAGAAATTAATGTAGAAGAAATTCAACATATTGATTTAGTAAAATGGGCAGATAAAATTATTGTAGCACCTGCAACTGCAAACTTGATTTCTAAATTTGCAAATGGTATAGCAGATGATTTATCTTCATCTCTAATGTTAGCCGTTAAAAACTTTAATAATGTGTTTATTTTCCCAGCAATGAATACAGTTATGTATGAAAATCCTATAATACAAGACAATATTAAAAAACTCTCTCGATTAGGGTTTAATCTAATTGAACCTGAATCAGGATTATTGGCATGTGGTGACATTGGTAAAGGAAAATTCCCTTCTACAGATAATATTATTAATACTGTTCTGTTAAAAACAAATAATGATCTTTTGAATAAAAGAATATTAATAACAGCTGGTCCAACAAAAGAGTTTATTGATCCATTTAGATGTTTTACGAATCCTTCTAGTGGTAAAATGGGGATTGCACTTGCTAATGAATGTGCCAAAAGAGGTGCCAAAGTAATATTAGTTACTGGAGTAGATATAAAACCTCAACATCCTAATATTATTATTGAAAAAATAGTAAGTACTGAAGATATGTACAATACTGTGAAAAATAAATTTTTGGATTGTGACATTATTATTAAAGCTGCGGCAGTTTCTGATTATACACCAATTGAAGTATTTGATAAAAAAATTAAAAAACAAGATGGTGATTTATCTATTAAGCTTAAGCGTACACCGGATATATTAAAGTATGTAGGAGAAAATAAAAAAGATAATCAAATAGTCATTGGCTTTGCTGCAGAAACAAATTCATTATTAGAATATTCTATGGAAAAAATTGAAAAGAAACATCTTGACTACATTATAGCCAATGATATTTCAAAAAATGATATCGGGTTCGGTAGTGATGATAATGAAGTTTATATTATTGATAAAAACAAAAATATATGTAAAATTGAAAAAAGTAGTAAAGAATCTATTGCTAAAGAAATAATAAATATAATTATTTAATTAATTAAGTAACTTAATTAATTCTAGGAGTGGTTAAAATCAATTTGATTTATTCCACTCTTAGTTTATATCTCTTAGAAAGGAGGGGAAGCATATGTTTGCAGAAGTAATAACTGATATTAGTAACTATAATGTAAATAGAAGTTTTTATTATAAAATTCCAAATGAGTTAAAAGATAAAAATATTATCGGTTTTAGGGTTGAAGTACCTTTCGGTACCAGAATTGTTCAAGGCTATGTAATTGATACTTTTAAAAAATACGAAGGAAAAACTGATATTTCTAATTTTAAATATATAAAAAAAATAAAAGATGAATTCCCTGTTCTTACTAAAGAAATGATTTTACTTTCTAAAGTAATGTCAGAGGAATTGTTTTGTACAAGAATACAAGCAATAGAAACAATTATCCCAACAATATTAAAAAATAGATATATTGAGTATTATGAATTATTAAATCCAAATACAACATTACTAATTGATTATGCTAAGTATTTTAATAATAACAAACTTATTGAAAAGAAAAAATTTGAAAAAATATTTACTAAAGAAGAAATAGGTCAATTAATTTCATTAAAAGCTATAAAGCTTATTAGTCAAAATAAAGAAATAAAAGCTGATACTGAAACCTACATTGTTTTAAACGACTATAAAGAAAAAAAATTCACAAAAAAACAGAATATTTTAATTGAGTATTTAATAAAGAATAAAAAGATTAAGAAGTCGTTAGTAAAAGAAATATTGTCTATTGGTGATAGTGTTATAAAAAAACTTATAGATAATAAATCTATTACATTATTAGAAGAAGAAATCAAAACTTTTTATGATAATAGAATTTTATCAAATAATATACAACTTAATGAAAAACAACAAGAGGTTCTTAATCATATTTTAAAAGACTTTAATAAAAATAGTTTTAATGAATATTTACTTCATGGTGTAACAGGTTCAGGGAAAACAGAAATATATATTAAACTGGTTGAAGAGACTTTAAAATCTGGTAAAAATGCAATAGTACTAGTTCCTGAAATAATACTTACTCCACAAATAGAAAAAAAATTTAGGAATATTTTCGGTAATAATATAGCAGTAATCCATTCTAGACTATCTCAAAAAGACAAGTATCAAGAATGGAAAAAAATTAAAGATGGTAAAGTTAATATTTGTCTAGGTACTAGATCAGCTGTTTTTGCTCCATTTGAAAACTTAGGTTTAATAATAATTGATGAAGAACATGAAAATAGTTATAAACAAACAGAATCACCACGTTATGATACAAAAGATATCGCTAAAAAACGTGGAATATATAATAAATGTACCGTTCTTTATGCTAGTGCGACACCTACCATAGATTTATACTACTATTTTAAAAATAATAATAAAGATAATCTACTTACATTAACACAAAGATATAATAATGATTTACCTAAAATTTCTATTTCACATGTAGAAGATAAAAGCCAAGTGATTTCTGATGAATTAATAAATAAAATTAAAGAAAAAGTTTCAAGGAATGAACAGGTTCTTCTACTGATGAATAAGAGAGGATATACTAATTTTATAAGGTGTTTCACTTGTGGACATATATATAAATGTGAAAACTGTGATATTAGCTTAAACTATCATAAACACGATAATTCTTTACGTTGTCACTTATGTGGGTACAAAAAATATGTTTCAAATATTAAGAAATGCTGTAATAATCCTGAGTTAGTTTCAGGTAATTATGGTATACAACGTGTTGAAGAATATCTTTTAGAGCATATCCCTGGTATACGTATTACAAGAATGGATTCTGATACTACTAGCAAAAAGGGGGCTTATGAAAAACTATTAACAGACTTTAAAAATAAAAAATCTGATATACTTTTAGGTACTCAAATGATTTCAAAAGGATTAGATTTTCCAAATATTACACTTGTAGGTGTTCTATCAATAGATAGCCTAATTTCAATACCTAGTTTTAAAGCAAATGAAAAGTTATTCCAATTATTAGTTCAAACAGCTGGAAGGGCAGGACGAAGCAATAAAGCTGGAGAAGTAATTTTTCAAACAAATATTGAAAGTAATATTATAGATTACTCAATTAATCATGATTACATTAATTTTTATAAGTATGAATTAAATCGTAGAAGATTACTAGACTATCCACCTTTTTGCAAAATATCATTTATTACTATAAAAGGGGATAATGAACAAAAAACCGAATTTGCTGCAAAAACTATATATAATTTTTTAAATGAAAAACATACAACTTTGGAAATATTAGGACCAAACAAAAGTATGTTTTATAAAGTTAACAATGAATATAAGTTTAACATTATTGTTAAATACCAAGACTCTGAATATAATAAGCTACATTTATTACTAAAATATATAAATAACTACTTTTCAGAGAGCTTCACAACTGAAAAAATATCTATTTCAATTGATAATTCTGCATTAGATTATATTTAAAAATATTATGAGCAAAAGATAAATGATGTGTACCCAAAATTCTGGACACATATTTATTTAGTTTAAACTTATGGATGTTATCCTGTAATTTACAGGAGGCATCCATTTTGTTTTTG
>USNF01000017.1 GCA_900555985.1 uncultured Gemella sp. | reverse complement strand
TTTCTTACCTTTTACATCTCCAGTAATAATTTTACTAAATTCTGGTACTTCTACAGGAGCACTAGTCATATCATGTGCATCTACACCTGAGATTACTTCTAATACACGTGCATTATCTTTTACAGTACGTGTCATTGGTCCGATTTGGTCTAATGATGAAGCGAATGCTACTAATCCAAAACGTGATACACGTCCGTATGTAGGTTTTAATCCTACGATACCACAGTATGAAGCTGGTTGACGTACTGAACCACCAGTATCACTTCCTAAAGCGAAGCTTACTTGTCCTGCAGCTACAGATGTTGCTGAACCACCACTTGATCCTCCAGGTACTGCGTCTAAATCATGTGGGTTACGAGTAAGTTTGTAGTAAGATGTTTCAGTAGATCCACCCATTGCGAATTCATCCATGTTTAATTTACCCATTAAAATTGGATTTTCAGCATTTAATTTATCCATTACTGTCGCACTATAAATTGGATTGAATCCTTCTAAGATTTTAGAAGCACATGTAGTTTGAATATCTTTGGTTACGATATTATCTTTGATTCCCATTGGAATACCGAATAATTTCCCTTCTACATCTCCCGCTTCTTGGCGACGATCTAATTCTTCAGCTTGTTTTAATGCTACTTCTTCAGTTACTGTAATAAATGAACCGATTTTATCTTCAGTAGCTTTAATTCTATCTAATGATTCTTTAACAAGATCACTAGGCTTAATTTCTTTATTTTTAAGTTTACTTTCTAAACTTTCAATTGATTCATGTAATAAACTCATCAAATTATCTCCTTACTAATTTTATTCTAAGATAGTAGGTACTTTAAATTGTCCTGCTTCAGTTTCTTTAGAGTTTTTAAGAACTTCTTCTCTATCCATACCTTCTTGAGCTACGTCTTCTCTAAATACATTAACTAAATCTAGAACGTGGTAAGTTGGTTTGATATTTTCTGTATCAACACTATTTAGCTCATTAAATAAATCTACAACTTTCTCTAATTTTTCAATATAACCATCAACTTCATCTTCTTGGATTTCTAATCTTGAAAGATGTGCAATGTGATTTACTTGTTCTTTTGTAATAGTTGACATAAGTTCCTCCAATTTATATATATTATTCTATTCCATACTAGTACATAACCGATTATTTATCAAGGGTTATAATGCTTTATAATAAAAAAGCGCCCCACATAGTTTAAAAACTACATGGGACGAATGCTAATTTCGTGGTGCCACCCTAATTTATATCAGAATACTGATACCTCTATAAATTATATTCGGTTCTATAAGAAGTGTTGCTCATTTCAATCATTAATATTTAACCTTTCAGCCTATGGATCAAACTCTCTTCTAAAAAAACATGAAATAAAAGTCTTCTTACTCTTTATTTTTTTATGGTTTATTTATCTATATTATACTAAACCATTAGCATTGTCAAGGATTTTAAATATAATTAAAGGTTTTGGATAAAGCATCTTAAAACTATTCTATAGATTACTCTACTACACATATAAATGTAGTTTTTAAATTTATATTATATAATTTTTCTCTAATTTTATAATACCCTTTTCATTTGATAATAACGATAAAATATTATAAGATGTTTAAGGATATTAATCACTGAAATTTTAATAATTTTAGTACTTGTAAATAAAATATAAATAATTGTGAGGTATAAAATGGAAAATTGGATTGAAATTACTATTCATACTACTAATGAAGCTAGTGAAATAGTTGAATCTATTCTTTTAGATTATGGTTCTACAGGTGTCGCTATTGAAGACCCTACTACATTAGAAGAAAACTTACACGATGACTTTGGAACTATCGTCGAACTAAGTCCTGCTGACTTCCCTGATGTTGGTGTTGTCGTAAAAGGATATATAAATGAACTTAACTTTGATGATGAGACATTTGCACGCTTCAAAGGTGAATTAGAACAATTAGGAAAAAATATTAATATTGGTGAATTCTTCAAAATCGAAACAACTACTATAAAAGATAGTGATTGGGAAAATTCTTGGAAAGATTACTTTGATATTCTTAATATTGGTGAAAAATTTGTTATTGTACCTACATGGCGTGAATATGAAAATAACGAAAACAAATATGTAATCAATATTGATCCAGGTATGGCTTTCGGTACTGGTGGACATGAAACTACTTCACTTTGTATTAAAAACTTAGAAAAATATGTTAAACCTCATGATAATATTATCGATGTTGGTTGTGGAAGTGGTATTCTTAGTATCGCAGCAAGTTACTTAACAGATGGTGAAATTAAAGCTGTTGACTTAGATAAACTAGCAGTTGATGTATCACGTGAAAACTTCGCACTTAATAATTTAGAAAATAGAATAGTTGTTGAGGAAGCTAGCCTTCTAACAAAAGAAACTAAAAAATATAATGTTATTGTAGCTAATATACTAGCCCACATCATCGAATTAATGCTAGATGACGCATATAACTTACTTGAAGATGGTGGATACTACATTACTTCTGGTATTATTAAAGATAAAAAAGATGAACTTCTAGAAAAAATGTTAGAACGTGGGTTCAAATTAGTAGAAGAAACTTCAGATAATGAGTGGTATTCATTCGTTGTTACAAAATAAAATCTAATAAAATAAGGATAGATATATAACTTAATTGATTATATCTATCCTTGTTTTTATATTAAATAAAATGCAACTTATAAAGTAAATAACTAAATAGTGGTGGTATCAATAATAACAATGGTAATATTAAGAAAAATATTGCGAAAATATAATATAATGCTTTTAATGGTTCTTTATTGTTACTTATTCTTATTTTATTATAACCTATTGTACACATCAAAATAGAACCATAGTTTAAGATTACCGTGAACGTATCACTTAACAGCATGCCCCATACATATTCTGTATACTTTTCAAACAATGTTAAATCACTTACTGAAGCAATAAGACCTAATATCGCAGAACCAACAGCTAATAACAAACCTATAAAAAGCCAATCTGCTAAAAGTGTACAGGTCAGAACTACTTGAATTATAAGTAGTGGTTTCCATGGCATAGTAAAATCTGCATCTAATCCCTTACGTTTTCTTCTATATCTCATAAAAAGTATTAATAGTATAAAAAATATAGGTACGGATATATGGCCATAATAAAATATTAAATTCATTCTATTTTCTGTCATTATTTACTCATCCTTCCTATAAATTATTTTCTATATTATAACATACATTAATATTTGTATAAAAAGAAAAGACTATCTTACTGATAGTCTCTTCAAGTGTTTATTTAAAGCTGTAATAATAACTAATTTTTATTATTTCTTCGTATTATTTTATTCTTTCTATCGTTACCTACTGCACAAAAAACTATTATTATTATGTATATGAGCATTGTTATAAAACTTGCTATTACGGTAAATCTCCATGCATCAGCACTACCAGCTGCACTAAGAAATGCACTAAGAAATAAACACATATATATCCAAATCGGCGAAATCACCAACCCTACGAGTAGTGACAACATAAATAATCCAGCCCACGGCATTTCTTCGTAAGGATCTCCACCATATCTTTTTATGCTTCTTACCATTATAGAAATTATCACTAAAGCAAAAATAGGTACAAGTACATGTCCACCTATTACTAAAAACGCTCCTGTATAATCAGCCTCTTTCATATATATTCCTCCTATTTATATCTAAATTTTTAATAAAAACAATGGAAAAATCCAGATAAAAATCTAAATGGAATTGCGAATAAGTAAATAATTATTATGATATAAGGCCAAAATAAACTATTTCTATATTCCTCTTTTCTTTGTTTGTTTAAGCCCCTTGTAGTTATAAAAAGTGTTATAACATTTAAAATAATTGTTGCAAATAAACCAAACATTGACGCATCCGCAAATAATGTGCTACTCCCTGGCGCATCAGTAGTCATCACACCAACAAATACTCCCATAAACATCCAAATAGGCAAAATTGTAAAATCTAAAACAGCTTGTACAATAAGCAACACTGTCCAAGGAATCGGTTTACTATCACCTTTTGATTTTTTTCTTTTCATAAAAAATATTATTATTAAAAATATTAACGGAACTAATACATGTCCAGCCAATAAAAACAATAGTACTAATTTATCAATAAAGCTCATTAGCATTTCCTCCTAACTATTGATTTAATTATATCACATATTTACATAAAAAAGACTAAACTTTTTATGTTTAGTCTCTTGCACTAGTATTATTTTGCTGTTGGTAATTCTATTGCATTTGCAGTTGAACCAGTAGTTAATACATCGTTTAAGTTATCATAACTGATTTCAATCATATTTGATAATGCTTCATCAGTATTTGATCCAACATGTGGAGTTACTAGTACTTTTGGATATAAATCAACTAATTCTCTTACTGTTTGATCAGGAATTTCATCTCCGTTCTCAAAGTTTTTAAAGAAGAATGCTGCTTCATTTGCAAATACATCAGTACCAAATCCATCAAGTTTACCAGATTTAATAGCTTCTAAAATAGCTTCGTTATCTTGTAATTCACCACGTGCTGTATTGATTAAGATAGCTCCATCTTTCATTTTTGAAATGAATTCAGCATTTACCATCTTATCGTTTTTACCAGGGAAATAAGGAACGTGTAAACTTACGATATCACATTTTTCTAATAAGTCATCCATTTCAACAAATTTTACTATATGTTTTGCTTCTTCACTTTGGAATACATCGTATCCATATACATCTGCACCTAATCCTTTGAATAGTTTTGCTTCTGTTAGACCAATTTTACCAGTTCCGATAATCCCAACTTTACAGTTACGAATTTCTTTACTGAACATTGTTCCATCTACACGGAAGTCATATTTAGAAGTTTTGTTTACTGTGTGAGAAACATGACGTAATAATGACATAGCTAATGTTAAAGATAACTCCGCAATTGCGTTTGGAGAATATCCAGGAACACGAGCTACACTCATATTGTAGTCAGCTGCAGCTTGTAGATCAATATGGTTGAATCCTACTGTACGTGTGAATACATATTTGATTCCATATTCTGACATTTTTGCAATGTTTTGTCTGTCAGCTACACAGTTACCACGTAAGATAACAGCATCCATTCCTTCTGCTGTATCAATATTATCGTGATTTAATAATTCTTCTACTAATCTTAATTCAAAGTTATATTTGTTTAATTTTTCAAAAAATGGTACTTCGTTTGGTCTTACACCATAACATACTACTTTTAATGTCATTTTTAAAAATCCTTCTTTCATTTTTTATATTCTAGTAGAGCAAGGTTGCCATAGATACCTCGCTCTACAAATGCCTATTGGCTTAATTTATTGTTTATCTAATTATTAATGGAAAATTCCTAATGCTCCAATAATTTGAACGATAACGATCCATACTGGAGTAAGTACAACTGCTCCTAAAGTACCTAAAAGTGAAGCGTTAGAAGCAAGAACTGCATCTTTATCAAAGCTGATTGCATAAGCTGCAGCTACAGTTGCTGGTGGAGTCGCCATCATTACTACGATAGTTCCTAAAGCAGTTAGGTCAACTGGTAAAATGTGAGTTACTGATAGAATCGCTAAGATAGCTACGTTAATAGCTGGAATAGCAATTAATTTAACAAATGTATAATACCAAGTTGGTTTGTTTGATAATGCATCTTTAAATGATACAGAACCTAATGTAGAACCGATTGCTAACCATGCTAATGGTGAACATAGTCCTGAAAGGTAAGTTAAGATTTGGTTAAATTGAGGTAGTGTTTGGTCAAAACGTAAGAATGCAAATTGTTTTACAGCTTTTGCACCAGTTTTAGCATCTACTACATTAACGCTAACTTGTGGTAAGTGTGCTTGGAATAACCAAATAAATAATCCTAAGAATGTTGCAATAACGATTGGATTTAAGAACATTGTCTTAACATTTTTCATAGTCATTTTTAGACCACTCATTTTAATATATCCATATGAATATAAGAAAATACGATATCCAATATTAAAGATTGAAGCATATAATGTACCAGTTGGTCCATAGATTGCTGTTACGATTGGAATCCCGAAGAATGTTGTTGATCCAAAGATTGCTAGAACACGCATTGTATCTTGTTGATCACCTTTAAATTTCATAAATAAAGGTTTACTTAAGATAATTAAAACTATATATACAAGAATTCCCCAAATAAGTACATTGATACCTTGAGTTAATTTCTTCTCATCTATATCTACTAAGAATGATTTGAAAGCTAATGCTGGTAATGATACTGTTAAAACTACGTTTGTAAGTACTTTTGCAGTATTATCTTTAAATAAATCTTTCTTACGACAATAATAACCTAATAATATAATTGCAATACTTGAAATTATAGCAGTGTTAATTTTTTGATCTGCTAGTGTTTTTACAAAAACATCTAAAAAATTCATAAAATATATATTCTCCTTTTGAAATATTTCGTGTACTAATACACAATAACATTTTTATACTATAACATCTATAAAAAAATATTCCAACATTAAATAACTATTATAAGTTATGTAACTTATGTAAACAAATAAAAAATAGCTAATTTAGAGACATTCTCTATCAATTAGCTATTTTTATTATTAAATATTTTTATACACCTTATTCCATTTTTTAGGACTAATTTTTATAATTTTTAAAATATTAATTTACAATATTTTATATAAGGATAAATTTGAATTCTATAACAACCTTTTTAATTTTTCTTTACAGATAACATTGAAAATTGATACTGGTCTACCTGAAGTACTGTATTCTGCATCTTCACTTAATACACCCATATTAACCATATAATTTAAATACTTTCTTATAGTTATTCTAGAAATATCTAATTCATCAGCTATTTGCTGCGTATTAAATCCTTCATTTCTATTTAATAGATTTTCAACTATTTTCTTCAGAGTGATTTTCGATAATCCTTTTGGCAATTCCTCAACATCTTCATAGTCTTTGCTGGTACTTAAATAATCATCTAACATTTCTTGATTAACCTTTTCTTTAGACATTAACGATTTGAAGTTTAATACTTTATCAATAGCTTGAGAAAATCTTTCATAAGTAAATGGTTTTACTAGGTAGTCTACTACTCCACTTGATAAAGCCGCTTCAACCGTTTGAATATCATTAGCTGCAGTTATCATAACTACAGGATATTTCCTCAACTTAGATAAAAGGCTAATTCCTTTTCCATCAGATAAATAATTATCTAAAACTACTAAATCTGGTATATTACTTTCTAAATATGTTTCCGCTTGTTTAAGTGATGATGCATGGTCTAGTATAAAATCAACTTCTTTTCTATTAAAGTATTCTTTATGTATCATAGCTACCATGGAATCATCTTCAATTATTAATACTCTCACCTTTAATCCTCCAGTATGGGTATTTCTATATTAAACTTAGTACCCTTATTTTCCTTACTGTCCATGTCTATTAAACCATTATATTTTTTTACAATCGTTTCAACGGCTTCTAAACCGTATCCTCTATTTTCTCCTTTTGTAGAATATCCTCTTTTGAATACTCTTTCTTTGTCCTCTTCCTTAATTCCTGTCCCATTATCTTCTACTGAACATAATAGAACTTTTTCCTCTAGATTCAGATAAAGGTAAACAACTATTTTCCCATCCTTTTTATCTTCTAAAACATCTATTGAATTATCTATTAGTACACCTAATATAATTAATAATTCATTATAGAATGTTTCTAAGCCTGCTTGTTGATATAATAATGAATCCGAATCAACTACTAACTGTATTTCCTTGTTACTTGCTTCACGTGCTTTTGCAAGTAAGAATCCAGCTATAGATGGTACTTTTATATTTTCTGTAATATGACCTATTTTTTCATGATAATCCTGTTTTAAATAAGAAATATACTTCTCTACTTCTTCATAAGATTTTAACTCTATTAATCCTTGTAAAACATGTAATTTATTCATAAAGTGATGACTTTGTTCACGTAAGCTATCATTATATTTTTCAGTACCACTTAATTCAGTAATAAGCTGTTTCATTTCTGATTGATCGCGTAATGTAACTACCGCTCCATATAATCTAGCTTTATAATAAATAGGATTTCTATTTACTAATAAATCAACATTATTAATTACAATTTGTTCATCTTGACTATTTTCTCTTGTTTCCAAGATATCTTTAAATAACAGATCATAAATATTATCATTTAAAATTTCTTTAATCTTTATTTTAGAAGATAATTTAGCTTTTTTTAGTAGATTGTTCGCACTACTATTTATTACTATAATTTTTTTATTTATATCAATACCAATTATCCCCTCTGAGACATGATCAGAAATTAATTCTTTCTCTATATAAAGTTGCGCAATCTCTTCCGGATCTAAATTCAGAAGAATCTTTCTCAATTTTTTATTTAATAAAAATGATAACCCTATTGCAGCCCCAAGACCAATTAATAATGAGAAGAACAAATTTTTCTGTGCTTCAAGTATTTGATTTTCTACTGTTCTTTGAGTATAACCTACACAGACAACTCCTATATCATTACCTACTTCATCTTTTAGAGCTGTAAAAAATCTAACTCCTTCACCTAGTGGACCAGTTTGCTTACTATAATGATCACCTTGAGTAAATGTTGCTTCAATATCTTCAATACTCGAGAACTTAGAGCCTATCAACTCTTCTTTTGGATGAGAATACCTAACAAAATCTTTATCAGTTACTACTATAAAATCCGTACCCGTTTCTTTCATAGCAGCCAATGTAAAATGTTGAATGAACTTTTCTTGATTTCTATTTTTGACCGCTTCTTGAACACTTTTATCCATCGCAATTAACTTTGCTGTAGCACTAATTTTTTGACGAATAATCTCTTCTTCACGATCTTTTATATATCCTCTCATAAAGACTGTCGTTACTAATAATGAGATTGTAACTAATCCCATCATAAATATAATTAGTTTTACTAATGTACTTTTCCGTTTTTTCAAAGTACCCTCAACTCCTTATATAAATTATAAAAACTTTTATAAAATTCATTATAATTTATATCGAAAACGAATTCAAGAGTAAATTTAATATATCCATCACAAATTATTAAATTAGTTTGGATTAATATTATATTACAATATCTATTTAAAATATAACTAATGTATTTGGTTATATATAGAATTTTTCAACGCTAAGATAAAATAGTATTATTGTTAGGCGCTTCTTATAAATTAAATGATTAAAGACAATAAATAAAACGAACCTAGTTTCCTAAGTTCGTCTTATTTTATTATTTATTTGCTTTACGTCTTAAAGCTAATGCACCTAATCCGATAACTAAACCTACCATAGCTAAGCTATTTGTTTCTACCCCTGTTTTAGGAAGAACTGCTTTTTTTGCTTTTTCTTTTACAACAGGTGTAGTTGGTTTACCAGGTTTATTTGGTTTTCCTGGTTTTTCAGGTTTTCCTGGTTCATTAGGTTTAACCGGTTTGTTTGGAGTTGGTGTTGGCGGAGTTGGAGGAGTATCTTCTGGCTCATCTTGAAGATTGATAATTGAGTTATTTTCACCGATTGTTACTGTATAAACTGTTGGATCTAGTTTATAACCTTTTGGTGCTAATTTTTCTATTATTGTAAACACTTTTCCTAAATTATCTTTTGATAACTCATTCGAAATTGCCACTCCGTTTTCATCTGTAGTAACATCTTGAACTACAACACCTTCTGTATTCATAATTGTGTAAACAGCACCTTGAACTGGTGTTACTTTCACTTTATCAGTTTTATTAATTTTAATTTTATAAATTGGATTAGCATTAATTGCTTCATTTAATACTGATAATCTCTCACTTACATATCCGTAAATTAAGCGATTATTGCGTTGAGGAAGTGCTTCAGTATTGTTTTTAAGTAATGCAACTTTATTCCCTACTAAACTTCCATCCCCAGGAGTTGTAGTATTATAAGTAACATAGTATGATTGTGAACCATCTTTAAAAATTACTTTTAAAGAAGTATAATTGCTGTTCCATTCAACTGTGTAGTCAGTACCTTCAGTTAGTTTAACAGCTCCAGCTGGCACTTCAGATGTACCATCATTAATAGTAGCTTTATAAACTGTTAATGATTCTGGAATATATTGAATAGCTGCATGCGTAGTATCAGTTACTATTTCATCTACTAATGCTAAGTTGCTTCCATAGTCTTTTTTACCGGCATTAACACGTACACGCCATGGTGAGTAAATATCCCCTTTAGAAGTTGAACCTATAGCTGCTAATTTTTCAGATGTCCATCCTTTATTTTCTACATCATTACCATTTTTAGCGAAGTTTTCATATCCTTTGCCCTCACCGTCATTAGTTGTTGATGTAAAAGTATGAGTTATTTTATTTTTCACAGCTAAGCTATCAAAAGTTACAGGTGTTTTAGTTTGATCTTTCTTAAACAAGAAATCAATAGTAAAATGACCTGTTATATCTCTTATATCATCACTTTTAGTAGTAGTTAGATATTCAGAGAAATTTTTAAGTGTTACTTTAGCATTACCGCCTTGGCCGTTTGCATTTGATGTTACTTCTGATTCAGCAATAACGACCTGTGTTTTTGTATCTTTAATATCAGCTGAATGTTTTTGCACAGTTACTGAATTAGGAATTTTTAAATTAAAATAATCCCCTTCTGATAAGTTACCATTATAATTCGTTAAATCAAAATTTGCTGAAAAACGGTATGCTCTATCAGTAGTAATATTATAGTTGCCATTTGCATCAGGTTTAACTGCATTGTTTCCTGCATCTATAACAGAAATATCAGTAACAACTTTTGTAAGTTCTTTACCATCAGCTGCATTAGCTGTTAATGACGATACAAAAAGTAATCCTATGAATGTAAATAATACAGTAACACTCATTTTAATTACTTTTGTGATTTTTTTCATTAATATACTTTTCTCCTTTCTTTTATCTGCAATATTATATTAATATATAAAATTATAAATAAATATTTAATAATAAATAATTACAATCTATTATCTACCCATATATTACGATTAATTTTAAATAATGTCAAGTTTTTAATCTTCTTTATCAACTCTGTAAATTCCCCTTTATTTACGTACTTAAAGTAAGATATATAAAACATTATATATTATTATTTTGAAAATATATATGTATATTAAATTTATTTTTTTAAGTATAAATATAAATATTTTTTTCTAATAATTTTCATAATTTTCATTATTAATTAACTATTATTATTTAAACTTAGAAAAATATGTATTTTAAAACTAATTAAATTAATGAAAATCATTTATTCTTTTCACTATAAGAGATTCTAAATATCCTTATATTACTTGTTTTCTGTAAAATAATTATTATACAAAACGATCTTACAAACATATTTTTTACAATTTTTCTAAAAATTCTTAATCTTAGTAGAAATTATAGAATAATTTATTAGAAAAATACTAATATTACTTGAATAATTGTATGTACTATGCTAATATTTTCTTAATGCTTATTGCAGAATTAAAAATTTAATATTTTAGGAGGAAGATTATATGGAGAAAGAAGCTAAAAAGATATTCTGGTATACGTTAGCTTTTATGGCCTTTTCTACTGTTTGGGCGTTTGGTAATATCGTTAACGGATATTCAGAATTTGGCGGTCTTAAATCTATTTTCTCATGGGTTTTAATCTTCGTAATTTACTTTATTCCGTATTCACTAATCGTTGGTGAACTAGGATCTACATTTAAAGATGCTGGTGGAGGTGTAAGTTCTTGGCTTAGAGGTACACACAGTAAATTATTAGCTTACTATGCAGGATGGACAACATGGGTAGTACATATGCCTTATATTTCTCAAAAACCTTCACGTATTATCGCAGCGTTTAGTTGGGCAGTATTCAGAGATAACCGTATTAGTAAAATGAATATAACTTATGTACAAATTATTTCACTAGTTATTTTCTTAGTAGCGTTATTCTTAGCTGCAAGAGGAATTAACTTTATTAAAAAACTAGCAACATTAGCAGGATCATCAATGTTTATTATGTCATTATTATTTATTTTGATGGCTATTACAGCACCTTCTATTACAGGAGCTAAAACATATAACATCGACTGGTCATTAGATACATTTATGCCAACATTTGATGTTAAATATGTTACATCAATAGCGATACTGGTCTTTGCAGTTGGTGGTTGTGAGAAGATTTCGCCTTATGTTAACAAGATGAAGAAACCTTCAACTGATTTCCCTAAAGGAATGATGGCGTTAGTTCTTATGGTTGTAACTACAGCTATTTTAGGAACATTTGCCCTTGCTTTAATGTTTGACACTAATAATATTCCAAAAGACTTATTAACTAATGGTACATATTATGCATTCCAAACTTTAGGTAACTACTACGGTGTCGGTAACTTATTCTTAGTTATTTATGCAGTAGTTGACTTTATTGGTCAAGTATCTATCGTTATTATCTCAATTGATGCACCATTACGTATGTTACTAGAAAGTTCTGATGAACAATACATTCCGAAAAAATTATTAGTTAAAAATAGTAACGATGTTTACACTAACGGATTAAAATTAGTTGGTGTTATCGTATCTATCCTTTTAATTATCCCAATGTTCGGAATCAAAGAAGTAAACGAACTATTCAGATGGTTAGTTAAATTAAACGCTGTTTGTATGCCACTTCGTTACCTATGGGTATTTGCCGCTTATATCTTCTTGAAAAAAGCAGCTGATAAATTCCAATCAGAATATAAATTCGTTAAGAATAAATATATCGGTATTGGTTTAGGAGCTTGGTGTTTCTTCCTTACAACATTTGCTTGTGTTTCAGGTATGTACACACCAGGAAGTGTATTCCAAACAACAATGAACATTGTTACACCTATTATTCTTATTTCACTTGGTTTAATTATGCCTTACCTTGCGAAAAAAAATAATAAATAATGTTTATATCTTAAAAGACGAGAAAAATTTTCTCGTCTTTTTTTTATTTATTCAATGTATTAGGTAGTTATTTCTTTGTCTATCTTCCTATCTAGTATATAATTAAATAGAAACTATTAAGTTTATATTATTTATTACTAGTAAAGGAGTGAACTTCTTGGAAGTAAATAGACAACACTTTGATTTTGATTTACAGAGTAAATTTGAACCTAAAGGAGACCAAGTTAGAGCTATTAATGAGCTAACGGAAGGTATTAATAATGGAGAAAAATACCAAACCCTACTTGGTGCTACTGGTACAGGTAAAACATTCACAATCGCTAATATTATAAAAAATGTTGGAAAACCAACATTAGTATTAGCCCATAATAAAACATTAGCTGGACAATTATACAATGAGTTAAAAGAATTCTTCCCTAACAATAGGGTCGAATATTTCGTTTCTTACTATGATTATTTCCAACCAGAAGCATATGTACCATCGACAGATACTTATATCGAAAAAGATTCTTCTGTCAATGATGAAATTGATAAACTACGCCACAGCGCTACATCTTCTCTTTTTGACCGTGATGATGTAATTATCGTTTCTAGTGTCAGCTGTATATATGGTCTTGGTTCTCCAGAAGAATATTCTTCTCTAGTACTTTCACTTAGAGTTGGAGATGAAATAAGCAGAAATAAAATTTTATCTAAATTAATAGATATTCAATATATGCGTAATGATATAGAATTTACACGTGGTACTTTTAGAGTACGTGGAGATGTTATAGAAATCTTCCCTGCTTCTCGTAGTGAAAATTCTGTTCGTATAGAGATGTTCGGGGATGAAATAGATAGAATTCGTGAAATCAATTCACTAACTGGTGAAGTACTTAGTGAATTGGAACATATTGCGATTTACCCTGCCAGCCACTTCGTCGCCGGTGAAGAAAAAACTAAAGAAGCAATAAAAAGAATACGTGCTGAACTAGAAGATAGATTAAAAGTATTCAATATGGAAAACAAGTTACTAGAAGCACAGCGTTTAGAACAGCGTACTAACTATGACCTTGAAATGATGGAAGAGATGGGATTTTGTTCAGGTATTGAAAACTACTCACTTCACTTAACACTACGCGAACCAGGATCTACCCCTTATACTCTACTAGACTACTTCCCAAAAGATTGGTTATTAGTAGTAGATGAATCTCACGTTACCCTTCCACAGGTTAGAGGTATGTATAATGGTGATAGAGCTCGTAAACAAGTACTAGTTGACTATGGATTTAGGCTACCAACAGCTTTAGATAATAGACCTCTAAACTACCAAGAGTTTGAGAAAAAATTAAATCAAGCAATTTTCGTTTCAGCTACACCTGGTGACTACGAACTTGAACATAGTTCAAAAATTACTGAACAAATTATCCGTCCTACTGGTCTTTTAGATCCAGTAATAGATATTCGTCCAGTTAGTGACCAAGTATTTGATATTACTAAAGAAGCTGAAAAAATTATTGAAAAAGGAGAACGTGTTTTAATCACGACTCTTACTAAAAAAATGGCCGAGTCCTTAACTGCTTATTTAAAAGAAAATGGTTTAAAAGTTGAATATTTACACTCAGATATAAAAACTTTAGAACGTACAGAAATCATCCGTAACTTACGACTTGGAAAATTTGATATTCTAGTAGGGATTAACCTACTACGTGAAGGTTTAGATATTCCTGAAGTTTCATTAGTAGCTATATTAGATGCAGATAAAGAAGGTTTCTTACGTGGAGACAAAGCCTTACTACAAACAATTGGGCGTGCTGCACGTAATGCGAATGGGCGTGTAATTATGTATGCCGATAATATAACTAGAAGTATGAAAAAAGCTATTGACGAAACAAATCGTCGTCGTGAAATACAGATGGCATATAATGAGGAACACGGCATAACACCTCAAACAATTATTAAAGATATTCGTGACAGTATTAGTGCTAAGAAAGAAGTAATTGAAGATGAAACATTAGAATTAGAAGAAGTATCTAATATTAACGATGATAATATCGAAGAACACTTAGCAGAATTAGAACAAGAAATGTTCTCAGCAGCAGAAAAATTTGAATTTGAACGTGCTGCTAAACTTCGTGATACTATAGCTGAATTAAAAGAAAAATATAAATTATAAAAAGGGCTGACCTATTGGTCAACCCTTAATTTTTTTCTCTTATTGCTTTTGCTTGTCTTACTACATAATAATTTTCATTGTAGCGTAATAATAAATCAATATATTTATCTGCTTCTTCTTTATTTCCTTTTAGAACTTCATTACAAAGATAGAAATAATAATTAAATACTCTTTGACACTCTACTATATTATCGTTTAATTCTTCTTTAAAATTATCAACCGGTTCTTTTAAAACTAGCACTTTATATATATTATCTAATTTATTATTATACATTTGAACTGCTTCTTGATTTTTACTAACAGTTTTTACTAATTGTTTTTTTAATTCTTCTAAATCAAATTCTTTTTCAGTAAAAATATTTAACATAAATCTAGTATAGTGATACCATGTTTCAGTTCCTCTTAAGGCACCTCTGATATAACCTGATTGAGTAAGTTTTACTTTTGATAAATATTCTTCACTCTTATCAAAGTTACCATAGATAAGCTCAACTAGTGCCATATAGTTATAATATGTACTATTTCTAGTTAATTTTTTATTTTTATGTTGTTCATGCATAAAATCCATAAATTCAGCTAATTCTAAATTATTCAATAACTTTAATGCAATTACATTCTCAATTTTATATCCTTCCTTAGCAAAATAACCAACTATTATAAAGCAAAATATTACGTATATAATAAAAGCTAACGTATCATTATACCCTAGTTTCATTTGTGAAAAACCTGCTGCAACAAGAAACACAATATAAACAAAAATAAATTTATATACTAGATTAATTTTTCTTTTACGCAAGGCTTTAAAATCATATTTATCTTCTAATTTTTCATTCAAACTTTACTTCCTCCTACTCATATCAATTTTTGTACATATTCTATTATAAATTTAATACTACAAAAATACAATATTAATATGCATTAAAATAATAAATTAACATTTTAAATTAGTTATAAAACTACTCTACTTTATATTTTTGTGGTATAATTATAAGTTGTAATGCTAGATTTAATATCTAGTATATTTGTAAAGTAGTAGATTATTATCACATAATTCTATGAACTGTAACAATAACTTTTAAAATAACAATATAGAAATTTTATTTAGGAGATTTTTTATGACAAAACAAAACATAGGAATCGTTTATGGTGGTAAGAGTGCTGAGCATTCTATCTCATTATTAACTGCAAAATCAATTATTAACGCAATTGATAAAGAAAAATACAATGTTTTCCCTATCTTTATCTCACTTGAAGGAAACTGGGCTAAAGGTGAACAAATTAACTCTGAAATCAAAGATCAAAATGAACTAAGATTCACTAACTTTAATAGTGATATTAGTAGCTTATTATTCCAAGATGGTCGTAAATTTGATTTAGTATTCCCTGTTCTTCACGGTCCTAATGGTGAAGATGGTACTATACAAGGTTTCTTAGAAATTATGGATATTGCTTATGTAGGAAACAACGTACTTTCTAGTGCCGCTGGTATGGACAAAGTAGTTATGAAGCAATTATTTGCGGCATATGATCTACCTCAATTACCATATACACACTTTATTGAATATACATGGAAAAATAATAAAGAAGCGGTTGTTAAAGAAGTTAATGATAACCTAAAATATCCTGTTTTCGTTAAACCAGCTAACCTAGGTTCTTCTGTAGGTATTAGTCGTTGTAACGATGAAGCGGAATTAGTTAAAGGTATTGAAGAAGCATTAAAATTCGATAAAAAAATCGTTATTGAGCAAGGTGCTGTAGGAGCAAAAGAAATAGAAGTAGCTGTACTTGGATACAACGAAGTTAAAACTACTGATCCAGGTGAAATAGTTAATATTTCTACTACAGAATTCTATGACTACGAAACTAAATACACTGATGGTCAATCACGTATGGATATTCCCGCACCAATCGATCCAAATCTTTATCCAGAATTTAGAAAAATGGCTGCAACAGCATTCCGCGCAATTAGTGGATCTGGTTTAGTACGCGCTGACTTCTTCTATACAAAAGATGGAGAAATCTTCATTAACGAAGTTAACACAATGCCTGGATTCACTCCATTCTCTATGTTCCCATCACTATGGGCAAATATGAACGTTAGCTATCCTGAAGTAATCGAAGAATTATTCCGTTTAGCTCTTGAACGTTATGAAGATCGTAAAAACTTATTAACAGAAGAATAGGATTAGCTATGAAATATTTAGTAAAAGATTTAGAACAAATACTTAACGCAAAAAAAGTAAATATAGTTGAAAACAAAGAAATTACTGGTATCGCAATTGATAGTAGAAAAGTTAAAGAAGGAGACCTATTTATCCCCTTCTTAGGAGAAAATGTTGATGGACATAACTATATAGAAAGTGCCTTTGAAAAAGGTGCAGCTGCATCACTTTCTTTAAAAGAAGATTTTACTAGCGATAACAATATTATTTATGTAAAAGATAGTTATGAAGCTATCCAAGCTTTAGCTAAACATTATCTAGATAGCCTAAACGCTAAAATTATAGCAATTACTGGTAGTAATGGTAAAACTACTACTAAAGATATTATTACTAGTCTATTAGAAACAAAATTCAAAGTTCATAAAACACAAGGAAACTTTAATAATGAACTTGGTGTGCCTTTAACTATTTTAGCTGCACCAGAAGATAGTGAAATATTAGTTTTAGAAATGGGAGCTGATGGTTTTGGTCAATTAGACTTCTTATCGAAACTAGTAGAACCAGACTACACAGTAATTACTAATATCGGTGAGAGTCATATCGAATTTTTCGGTTCTCGTGAAGGTATTGCTAAAGCAAAATTTGAGATTACTAATGGTATGAAAAAAGATGGATTCTTCGTTTATAACGGTGATGAAGTATTACTAAAAGAGTTAGTAGATAAATCTAATATAGGAGCTACTTCATGTGGCGAGAATGATTATAATAATATTATTTTAGAAAACTACACTATTACTCGTGATCATATAGATTTCAAACTAAACCTTAGTGATGAAAAATTCACAACAAAATTAAAAGGAAAACATAACCTATTTAATATAATGTTCGCAACAGCAATCGCTGAAAAACTAGGTTTATCTATTGATGAAATTCGCAAAGCAATAGAAAAAACGTCTGAAATAACTCATATGCGTTTAGAAAGTATTCCTTACGGAAAAGATTCTCTAATTATTAATGATGCGTATAATGCAAGCCCTACTTCTATGAAAGCTAGTGTTGATGTAGTTAGTGGCTTTGACGATTTTGATTATAAAACTCTAGTACTTGGTAGTATGTTTGAGCTTGGTTCAAATGAAGTACAGTACCACAGTGAAGTTGGAGAATATATCTCTAATAATTCAAAAGATATAGATTTAGTTATTTCTGTTGGTGACTTAGCTAAAAATATTACTGATAGCATAACTAACTCAGAAATTAAAAAACTTCACTTCTCTTCTAACGAAGAAGTAAGCAACTACTTAAAAGAAAATAAACACTCTAATGAAGTGATTTTATTTAAAGCTAGCCGCTCAATGAAGTTAGAAAGTATTATTGAAGAGATAAATAAGTAAAAAGTGAATAACAAAGTAATACACGCCCTCTAGATAATCTAGAAGGCGTGTTTTTATAAACTAATAACTCAAAATATAAAAATTATATCCTCAGTTATTGGTTTATTTTTCTTCATTTGTGGAATTCAAAATTTACATATCTCTCAAACATGAGCCAGTAAGTTTATCAATCTCTTTTGGTTTTGTAGAATTCAAAATTTACATATCTCTCAAACTACAATTACAACAATATTAATGATTATATGTTTTATAGAATTCAAAATTTACATATCTCTCAAACGAAGCAGTATTCCAAGATATATTTGTTAAGTTTTGTAGAATTCAAAATTTACATATCTCTCAAACAAAGTCAACAGTTTCTGGAATTGTTATTTGTTTTGTAGAATTCAAAATTTACATATCTCTCAAACTATACAAAGCTATCTTTTACGAGACTTTCGTTTTGTAGAATTCAAAATTTACATATCTCTCAAACAACATTTACAACAGTAGCACTGTATTCAAGTTTTGTAGAATTCAAAATTTACATATCTCTCAAACGAATGATACAGTATGCTCAAGTAGAGAAAGTTTTGTAGAATTCAAAATTTACATATCTCTCAAACAGTAAATAGTTTCGGGAATAAGTGTAGAACGTTTTGTAGAATTCAAAATTTACATATCTCTCAAACAGGGAATTGAAAAGGGGGTATCATTTGTTTGTTTTGTAGAATTCAAAATTTACATATCTCTCAAACTGTTATCTTCATCATTATTTATTCCATAAGTTTT
>USNF01000016.1 GCA_900555985.1 uncultured Gemella sp. | reverse complement strand
GCGGGTGGTTTTTTGTTTCGGAGACTTCGCCTCCTCAACTGGCTTAAGCCATTAATTAAAAAGTTCAAGAATATAATATTTTATATCCTTGAACTCTATATTTATTTATTTAACAAATTATATAATGTTTTTACATGTATTCCTGTTGCGCCTTTTGGTAAATATTTCTCTGGTTTAGATAAATATGCTGTTCCTGCAATATCTAAGTGTATCCATGGTACATTATTAGCTAAGAAATATTCTATGAACAGTCCTGCAGTAATGGTACCACCTAAACGTCCACCTGTATTTTTTATATCCGCTACTGATGATTTATTTAATTTTCTAAAACTATCATCCGCTGGCATTTGCCAAACACGTTCACCCGCTGATTTAGCAGCTTGACTTAATTCATTATAGAAATCTTGGTTATTTGTAACTGCTCCAGTATATACTTCTCCTAATGCTACTAAACATGCTCCAGTTAGTGTTGCCAAATCAATCACTTTATTAACTTTCAATTCATTTGTAACATAATAAACTGAATCAGCTAATGTTATTCTTCCTTCTGCATCAGTATTAAGAACTTCTACAGTTTTACCAGATAAAGTTGGTATTATATCTCCTGGTTTATAAGAGTTCCCAGAAATCATATTTTCACAAGCACCTACAACAGCTATAACGTTTTTCTTAATTTTTCTAGTTGCTATAAGTTTCATTGTACCTAATACTGTTCCAGCACCTCCCATATCACAGTGCATTATATCCATGCTATTAGCTGTTGGTTTTATTGAATAACCCCCTGTATCATATGTTACTCCTTTACCTACTAGCCCAATAACCTCTTTATCATCTTTATTATTTAGATATTTCATTACAATAAATCTAGGTTTTCTTTCAGAAGCACGACCTACAGCTAATAATCCTTTTAATCCTAATTCTTCACATTGTTTTTCATCATATACATCAACTTCTACACCTAATGGACTTAATTCACTTTTAGCTATATTAGCTAGTGTTTCAGGATATAGATACTCTGCTCTTTCATTTACTAAATCTCTAGCGAAGAATATTCCTTCTATTACAGCTTCCGCTTCTTTGATATCTTCTGACACATCTACATCCACTAAAATATTAATAGTTATTTCTGGTAATTCTTTTTTATCAGTTTTATATTTATCAAATCTATATGTTGCATGTAAAGATCCTTCTACTAATGCTTTTACAAAATTATTTTTATCAATTTGCTCTATATATGGAACTTCAACTTGAGCCTCAAACTCTTTATTTTTTAAAAGTGATTTAACTAATTTGAAAAATACTTCTCTTACTTCGTCATCTTTTAATTCTTCTTTTTTTCCAAGTCCTACTAATATTTGCTTAACACCGTCAAAAGGTAAATAGCTATAAAATTCTCCTAATTTCCCCGAAAATAAATCATTTTCTTTAGCATAATTTAGTACTCTATTTTCAATATTTTCTCCTTCAAAAACAAGAGCTATATTTATTCCTTCTTTTTTATTTACATTAAATTTCATTTTCATCACCCGTACTTAGTACGTCCTCTCTTTTATTATTTA
This sequence comes from uncultured Gemella sp., assembly GCA_900555985.1. Taxonomy (GTDB): domain Bacteria; phylum Bacillota; class Bacilli; order Staphylococcales; family Gemellaceae; genus Gemella. The sequence continues at coordinate 19,317 of USNF01000016.1, read as the reverse complement.
ATACTTTCTAAAATTTCCTTTGCTGTTTCTTTTGCTTCTAATATTGTATTTTCAATATTTGTCGCTTTTTTTGAATTTCCAATAATATATAAATTAGGGTATTTTTCTTTTATATATTCTGAAAATTCATTTATATTATCATTATAATAATTATCACAAAAACGGTAGTTATTAGTGACCCTACTTATATAATATCTTTCGATATTTCCTACAAAACCATGAACTTCTTTCATTTCTTCAATTAGTAAATCTCTTATCTCTTCATTGGTTTTATTAGTCAGACTTTCTACTGCATCTTGTCTATTTACATATGCTCTAACAATTTGAATACCACTCATTTTTATATCTATCCATTTATTACTTACGTACTCTAATTTTGTTATATATTTACTTGCATCACTAGGAAATACTATTTCTCCAATTTCTCTATTTATATGTAATTCTTCTCGTTTAAAAACAAAAGTTACTACTATATTAGAAACATAACTTACATGATTATAGAATTCTTTTACTTTTGAATCTTCGTTAAACCATGGTAAAAAACTATTATGATTTAGAGTAAGAATGACATAGTCATATTCATATATACTACCATTCGAATAAACAAGATATCTATCACCTTGCTTCTCTATTTTCTCAACTTTTCTATGAGTTTCCAAGAAAACTTTATCTGAAAAATTAGACTCTAACGTTTCTACAAAGGATTTCAATGTGAATTTCAATCTATATTCTGACCCTATTGTTATATTATCGATAACTTTTCGATTATACATTTCTTGTAAAACTTTGCTTATATCTTCCCTTTGAATAGTTAAAAACGATAATTCTGGCATTAAACTAACCATATTCTGAAGTGACACTTCACTTCCATAATGACTTGTAAGTAATGGTTCTATTAATTTATTGTATATATGTTCATTAAGATTTTCCTTAAAAAATTCTTCAACCGTTAGCTGCTGAATATTTTCATCTTCTAATGTATTATGCATATTATACAAAATAGATATTTTCTCTTTAAAAGTAAATAAATCAGAGAGTAATAACTCACTTTTATCTAAAGGATATCCATATAGCATCTTTTCAGGCAAATACTTAATTCCTTCTTTTGTATAAAAGACCTTTTTAGTATCACTACTTCGCATTAAATACCTATGTAATCCCAATTCTATTATTAAATAAAATAATGCACCTTGTTCACTTACAGAACCATGCCAACCATTGTCATAAATTTCTTGTCCATATTGAAACTTACCAAATTTATTTTTAGCAAACTCAAGATCCTTTTCAATTAAATCAATATTAAATTTTTTTGAATTTATACCTGAAAATTTATCCAAGTAATAAGCGCAACATACTCCAGATAGACCTCCACCAATTATTGCTATATTCTTCATGATTATTACTCCTTTATTTTACTTTTGAAATAAACACTTTCGTTAATATACTTGAAAAAATAAAAGCTGAGATATTAGCTATAAAGTTAAATAGATTTAATTCTCCCAAAAATATACTTACTAAAGTCAAAATAACGCTAGATACAAGCATAACAATAGTTAATAATTTCTTAAAGCTAGTTACTTTAATTTTTTCACTTACTGGTAAAATATTGTGCCATATATTATTAGTTATCTGTTTATATAATGGAACAAGCTGAATAATTGCTAAATAATTATAAGAAATAATAGTAGCCACACTAACATAGATATTATTGAAGCTAGAAATAATAATTCCTGCAATCAACATTAATCTTAATACTAAATATATTGTATTTTCTTGACGAAGAAATACTCTATAATAATAGTAACTAAAACTATTTTCTTGGTTAAAATTATTTCTCTTTAATTTAGGTAATAGAATATCAAAATACTTTCTTCTAGAAACTCTAATACCTTTTAGTGGTACGTCAACAAACATATTAACAAATTTCAAGTATCTTTCTTTCCTATGCTTATCATACTCTGCAGCTTCATTCCATTTTAATAAATAATAAAATTCTGCTTCCTTACCTACTTCTTTTTTTAATTTATTATATTCTTGAACTGAAATAAATATAAGAAGTATAAATAATATAATACCTAAATACAAACTATAATTTAGTTTTAAAAATATCCCAACTATTTGACTGAATATAGTTATAAACAGTAGACCCTTCGTCGATGCTTTTTCTTGAAAATAAACTACTTCAGCTAATTTAAATAGATTATTAAAAGCAATTAGAATAATTAAAATTACTAACCCAAGTTTATTAAAACTACCAATTTTATCTGTTATTGGTTTCGTTATGAAATAAAAAATAACCAGTAAAATAAGTTGTTGAGTATACGTTACTAAAACTGTTTTTGAAGCTATTTTTGAATAAAACTGTTCCAATGGTAATAAAAATACGGAATCAGCTTCTTCTATGTATGTCTTCACCTTTGAAGCTACTAATAAGTAACTAAACAAAATGCTTACAACAATAAAAACCGTATATAACTCAAAATTACTTGCCCTTGTTAGCCAACTAGAGTAATTAATTATTACTGCCCCAGCTACTATAATAAGAAACATAATCAGGTGCGAATTAAATATGTACTTACTATATTTTAGTCTAGTTTCTCTTTCTCTTTTACTTCTATCAATAAATATATTTTCTATATTACTCATCTTGACCTCTAGTAGTTAAAGATATATATATTTCATCTAAAGTTGCACCTGGCATATTAAATTCAACACGTAATTTTTCTAGATTTCCATTAGCTAGAATTTTTCCTTCATGAATTATTAGAAAGTTATCACAGTACTTCTCAGCAGTTGCTAGTATATGTGTAGACATAAGTATACTTGCTCCACTGTCTCTTCTATCACACATAAGATTTATTAAATCATTGATAGCTATTGGATCTAGACCAAGAAATGGTTCATCTATAATATATAATTTTGGCTCAACTAAAAAAGCACAAATTATCATAACTTTTTGCTTCATTCCTTTTGAAAAATGAACTGGAAAGAATTTTTTCTTATCTTTTAATTTAAATAAATTTAATAATATATCTGCTTTTTTCCATGTTTCTTCCATATCTAAACCATAAGCCATTGCCGTTAAATTGATATGTTCTTCAAGTGTTAACTCTTCATATAACACTGGTGATTCAGGTATATAACTAATACTTCTACGATAATTTTCATTATCACTAGTTATTGTTTTATTATCAACTATTATTTCACCTTCCATAGGTCTAAGTAGTCCTAATATATGTTTTATAGTTGTACTTTTTCCTGCACCATTTAATCCAATAAGCGCAGTAATACTACCCTCAGGTATTTCAATATTAATATTTTCAATTATTTTTTTTCTATTGTATCCACCTGTTAAGTTTTTTATTTTTAAAATATTATCCATCTATTTACAACACCCTTTCTTTAATTCTGAAAGTACTTTATCAACCTGTTCATAAGTATTAATAACATCAAGATTGTTATTTATCGTATAATCTCCTAACTTCGCTTTTTCTAGAGGACTCATTTGGCTCACTATTCTACTTAAAGCTTCCTTTTCTGAAATAGAATTTCTTTTCATTAAACGAGTTAACTGTGTATTTTTATCCACATAAACTACAATAATTTTATCAACTAAATCATCAAATTTAGCTTCAAAAAGTAATGCAACATCAATAAATATAAATTCTTGATCATTATTTTTATCAATTTTTTCTAAAATTTTTTTTCTAATTTCAGGATGTATAATACTATTTAAAATATTTAGATTGTTACTTTTTCCAAAAACAAGCTCTCCTAGTTTTCGTCTATTAATTTTATTATTTTCTAGTATATCATTACCAAATGTTAATATTAATTTTTCTTTAACATAATCACTATCTAAAGCCTCGTGTCCAATTTTATCAGCATCTATAACAACATAACCTTTACTTTTTAGATAACCAGACACTGTACTTTTTCCACACGCAATACTTCCAGTAATTCCTATAATCATATCATCATCTCCATAAAATTACTTAAATATAATTTTATCATAAAGATTAATTATTTTCTATATATTAATGAATTACATTAGCGAATAAAAAGAATTATCAACACATGATTTCCCAATCAATTAGTTAATAATTCTTTTTATCTCAATATTTACTTTTCTTTATACGGATCAATATTCATTTCTTCTAATTTTACAAATTTCTTTTTCGTTACTAACTTAAAGGTAATGTACATTATTAAACAAATTAATGGACATACTAAATTATAAGACATTTGTAAAAAACCACCTGTAATATAATCTGATACCAACTGTAAAATAGTAATAATTGCAAATGAAAATAATGCAATATACGATCCTACTACTCCTGTTTTTGCTGTATAAGGTAATACCTCTTCAGCTTTTTTCCCTTGTTTCACAATCGCTCTTCTCAAACGAATTTGAGATATTAAAGATACCATCCAAATTATCATTACTATAATTCCTACCATCGATAGTAACATATAGTAACCACTTGGATTGTATCTTTCAAATATAAAACATACTACCATAAATACTGAAGAAAATGATAAAGCTATCGTAGGAACTGAGTTACTATTAAGCTCTTTAAACATCTTAGGACCATATTTATGTGAACTTAATGAAAATAGTTGTCTACTAGAAACATACATTCCTGAGTTCGCAGCTGATAAAACTGAAGTTAATATTACAACATTCATAATCATTGCAGCAAAACCTAAACCAATATTTTGAAATACTATTGTAAATGGTGAAGCTGTAACATTATTAGTATCAAGTAGTCTAGCATCATCTGCAGAAACAATTGAAGAAATAATAAACATTGTTGCAATATAGAAAATTAATATTCTCCAAAAAACTTGTTTTACTGCCTTAGGCATTGTTTCTTTAGGATTTGGAGACTCTCCTGCTGTTACGGCTACTATTTCCGTTCCACCAAATGAAAAGGCCGCAGTAGATAGCACACCAAATAATCCAATTCCAGCACTTAGTGTCTTATCTCCATTTTTTACAAATGTAGGTAATCCTGCTTCTGGATTACTTGATACACCGAAAATAATAGCTATACCAACTATTAAGAAAACAATTACTGTTATAACTTTAATTATAGTAATCCAATATTCTATTTCACCAAAAACTTTAACGCTTATTAAATTTAGTAAGTATAATAAAATTAAAAAAGTAACACAAATACTAAATGAAGAAAACTGTCTAAAGAATTCCCAATAATGTAAGATTTTAGATAATGTAATAATATCTACACTTGCAACTAAAATCCATAATATCCAATATAACCATCCTATTGCAAATCCTAGTCCAGGATCTATAAATCTAGTAGCATAAGAACCAAATGAACCCGATACTGGATAAAACGTAGCTAATTCTCCAATTGAAGCCATTAAAAAGTATATTATTACACCTATTAATGCATATGTTAAAACTGCTCCATATGAACCCACTTTACTCACTACTGCACCACTTGCCATAAATAGACCTGTTCCGATACATCCACCTATAGCTATCATACTAATATGGCGTGCCTGCAGATTTCTTTCCATTTTCTGATTTGCCATAAATCTCATCCTTTCATAGTATATATAACAATAAATTATACTAAATTTTGAGATAATTGTAAACAATTTTCCTAAAATAATACAAAATATTTATTTTTATAAAAAAAAAGACAAAGTCACTAGGACTTTGCCTTTATATTTAATTAGATTTCTCTTCTAGTTCTTCTTCTTGGACGTGGGTACATTTCTTGTTCCACTTCGTTTTTTCCATATCCACTAGTGAATGAACTTGCTTCTTGTTGAGCAGAGCGTTGTGTTAAAATATCTCTTTCAACATTAACTCCATCATCCTCAAATCCAGTAGCAATTACTGTTACAATAATCTCGTCAGTTTTTTCTAATTCATCGTTAAATACTGTACCAAAGATCATGTTTACTTCGTCATCACTTGCTTCTTGAACGATGCTAGCTGCTGCTTGTGCTTCAAATAAACTTAATGATGGACCACCTGTAATATTTAATAATACACCTTTAGCTCCAACGATTGAAGTCTCAAGTAATGGTGAAGAAATAGCTTTTTTAGCTGCTTCAATTGCTCTATTTTCACCAGAAGCTACACCAATACCCATTAATGCAGATCCTTGGTCAGCCATAATAGCTTTAACATCAGCAAAGTCTAAATTAACTGTTCCTGATACGTTAATTAAATCAGAGATACCTTGAACCCCTTGACGTAATACATTATCAGCTTCAACGAATGCTTGCATCATTGGAGTAGATTTATCAACGATATCTAATAATCTATCATTTGGAATTACGATAAGAGTATCAACAGCACCTTTTAATGAGTTAATACCCGCTGTTGATTGAACTTGACGTTTTTTACCTTCAAAATTGAATGGACGAGTAACAACACCAACAGTTAAAGCACCTAGTTCTTTAGCAATACTTGCAACGATTGGAGCTGCACCTGTTCCAGTTCCTCCACCCATTCCTGAAGTAACAAATACCATATCTGCTCCTTCTAATGCTTCTTCAATTTTATCTTTAGTTTCTTCAGCTGCTTTACGTCCAACTTCTGGATTCGCACCAGCTCCTAAACCTTTTGTTAATTTTTCACCTATTTGGATTCTTACATCTGCTTTAGAGCGTCTTAATGCTTGAGCATCTGTATTAACAGCGATAAATTCTACATTTTGAATACCACTTTCTACCATTCGGTCAACGGCGTTTCCACCACCGCCTCCAACTCCGACTACTTTAATTACTGCTGATTGATCAAATTCTTGAAACATAATTTTATTTTCCTCCTAATTATTCAAAAAACGAATTATACATTTTACTTAATTTACTGAACAGACCTTGTTCTTTATCGTCTTTTTCTTCATTATCTTCATCTTCATAATAAACTTCTTGTTCATTGTCTTCTATATGGTTCTCACTAGCAATAGTAGGTTCTACTCTTGATTTAGAAATATTAACTTCTTCTATTGATGATACATTTTCAAAAGTTGAGTTAGTATTCTTTATTGTTGCAATCTCTTCAGTAACTTGATAACCGAATAATGATTCAATTTTATAGCTACTAGTAAGTGTACCTACAACTACTGATAACTCTGGAGAATTAGCTCCTATAATCTTTGGTGAACCAATTCTTACATTCATTTTTCTTAGCATATCTTTTGCTAATTCTAATACCCCTGGCATTTGAGTAGTACCACCTGTCAATACTACATTTCCTTTAACACGATTAATTCCAGCTTTTCTTAATACATCGAAAGATCGTAGAATTATTTCTTCTACTACCTCTTCTATGTAATCAGCTAATTCTTTTTGTGTATACGGTTCTTCATCTGGCTCTAAATTATCGATTTCAATAATTACTTGTGATGAAGCTGTATCATAAAATGCATGTCCCTGAGTAAGTTTAATTTCTTCTGCTCTTTTAGTTGGAACATTTAATACATCAGATATAGTTCTTGTAATATCCTCACCAGCTAGTTCTATAGATTGTGATAATTGTAAAATACCATCTTCGAAATAGCTAACTGTTGTTAAACCAGCTCCGATATCAATTATTACTGAACCATAATCTTTTTCTTCGTCATTTAGTAATAATTCTCCTAATGCATGTGAAGTACAGAAAGTTTCATTGCAATCTAGTCTTAGGTTTTCTATACTTTTGTATATAGTATGTAGATGAGTTTTAGAAGTAAACACTCTATTCCCTGTTACTTCAAATGTATTGTGAGCTGTCATCCCTTTTGGTTTTCTGATATGTTCAATATCATCTAATCTGTAGTAATCAGGAATAACTTGGACAACTTCTCTTTCTCTTGGTAAAGGTAATATTTTTGCTTCTTCTATAACTTCCTCGATATCTCTACCATCTATATCGTGCTTAGTATCAAATTTAATTTCCGCAACACTTTTTTTAATATGAGTGTGTATACTTGGAACTGCTACATATAATGATCTTATGTCTTTATTAGCTTCACTTTTAGCAATATCTATCGCTTTTTGAATATCTCTAGATGCTGATTCTACATCTATAATATTTCCTCTTTTTATTGCTGTAGTTTTTACAATACCAACACCCAATATATTCAATTTTTCATATACTACATCTGCGATTATAACTTTTATACTCGATGATCCCAGATCTATTGAAGTATATAATTGTGAACTCAAGTCAAACACTCCTTCCTCTATATTTTTGTTATTATAATAAAATTGTAAATACACACAAATTCTATTTACACATACTAAATTATAACACAAATTTCAAAAAAAAAATATGAAAAACACCAAAAAAGTTAAAATTTTATGAAATTATTTGTTAAAAATGAATTTTTTTATCTTTTTCTTTCAATTTTACAAAAATACTATTCAAAATTTAAGTTTTGAATAGTATTTTTTACTATGAAGTTTTTTTAGTTTTATTAGTATTTTGTGTAGTTGTAGTTTTCTTTGCCGTTTTACTTTGATTTGTAGATTTATTTTTATTTTGGTTTACAGTTTTATTTGAATTTACTTTCTCTTCACTATTATCACTATTTACCTGTTCATCATTATCTTCTTTATTCTCTTTGTCTTCTTTAGTGCTCTCTTTTTCTTTTGAATCTGAGCCATTCATTTTATTTAATAATTCTTTTATTTTACTATTTTTTTCTGCATTAGATTTTTCAGTTTCTAAATATGCACCATTTATTAAATTAAGTGTTGTTTTGTTTTTATCTTTAATATATTTGGATATTTCATCATAATAATTTAACTTTTGAGCAAACGTTGAAGACATAGCTTTAACTTTTTGACCATCTTTCATATAGATAATAATTTCAGAGTCATTACTATTAATAATTTCTGAAATCTGTACTAAAACTTCTGATTTCAATTGTGCTAAATTTTTATAAACTTCTTCTAGCTTACCATTATTTTCAAAGTTCTCTAGTATTGGTAAATTATAACTATTTCTAATTTGTCCATTATATGTTTGCCCATTCTCCATTATAACCTGGTAACCACCATCATCAAGTTTTTTTTGAGCAATTAATCTATATTCTTCTACCTCTATTTTAATAGAAGATGGAATTTTAGATTTTACAGTTACATTTTTAAAAATATTAAATTTATCTTTTAAATTTTTTTCTACTTCACTATCTTTTACAGACCATGTTTTAATATTTTCATTAATATTACCTGCAGTTAATATTTCTTCCTTAGTAATTTGTGAATACCCTTGAACCTCTATATTTTTAATTTTCATATACGGACTATACATGAAAGCTACTACTGAAATAAAAATTAAAAATATTAAAATAATCAATGCTAATTCTCTGCGACGTTTTCTTTTAATTTTTGTGATTGAAGCGTGGCGCTTTTCGCTATTTATTTTTGAAAGTAATTTTTTATTTTTACTATTCATAATATCTATCCTTCACTTTGGATTTTTTTAAATGTATTAATAAATTCATCTCCACGCACTTCAAAACTTTTATATTGATCCCATGATGCACATGCAGGAGATAATAATATAATATCACCTGTAACAGCTAGCTTACTTGCTTTTTCTGTTGCATCATCTATTTTTATCGCTTTTATGCAATTAACATTATTTTTATCTGCTAAAGATTTTAGGATATCTGCACTTTCTCCTACTACTACCATAGTTTTAACTCTATTTAAATATGGAGATAACTCATGAAAATCTATTCCTCTGTCTTGTCCTCCACAAATTAATACCACATTTTTTTCAAATCCAGATAATGCGTTTATTGTTGCAACAGGGTTTGTTGCTTTAGAATCATTATAATATTTTATTCCTTTATTCTCTCCAACATATTGTAATCTATGCTTAACTCCACTAAAGTTGTATAAAACTTTTCTTATCGATTCAATATCCGCACCTTTTTTATAAGCTATTACTGCAGCATTAATTCCATTTTCAACATTGTGTAATCCAGGAAGTGTTAATTTAGTAGAATCAAATAATTCAACATCTCCATATATTACCATGTTGTCTTTTATATACACATCTGCATCAGTATTAAATTTTGTATCATAAAAAATTATATTTGAATTTATTTCGCTTATATTATATTTATCTTTTTCTTTAATATTTAAAATAAGAAAATCTGTATCCACTTGATTTTTGTATATTTTTCTTTTAGCATTTCTATAATTTTCTATACTTTTATGATAATCTAGATGTCCTTCACCTAAATTTGTTATAGCTGCTATAGAAGGTCTAAAATATTTAGTTCCTTCTAATTGAAATGATGATACTTCAGTTATAATTAAAGAATTAGGATGATTATATGCTACCTCTATTGATGGATAGCCTATATTTCCTGCTAAATACACATCTTTATTACTTTGCTTTAAAATATCATAAGTCATTTGAGTAGTTGTAGTTTTACCGTTTGTACCGGTAATTGCTACCATATCTACATTAAATAAAGTATTAGCTAATTCGATTTCTGTAATAATATCAATTTTTTTCTCAATAGCTTTTTGTAGAAAGTCTATCTGATACTTAATTCCAGGATTTTTTATTATCAAATCAATTTCATCTAGCAAATAAAGTGGATGTCCTCCATCAATAATAGGTATTCCTAAATCGCGTAATTCGTTAGCATGTACATCTTTACTTAAATCATCATATGCATTTACAATTACATTATAATTTAACTGTTTTAAAATTTTTGCTGTCGAATATCCACTTCTTGCAAAACCTAAAACTAGTATTTTTTTATTTTTTAAATCTAACATATTAAATCACCCCTAAAAAGTATCCTACTCCTGAAGAAATCAAAGCTATTATTGCAAATAAGTGAACTGTTTTCACCTCACCATATCCTGATAATTCAAAATGATGATGCAATGGTGACATTTTAAAAATTCTCTTCCCAGTCTTTTTAAAATAAGCAACTTGAATAATAACAGATAACGTTTCAAGTATATATACTAATCCTATGAAAATAAACGCTATTTCTTTGTGTAAAATTATTGAAATGGCTGCTAAAATACCTCCTAATGCTAGTGATCCTGTATCACCCATAAATATTTTAGCTGGATTTTTATTAAATAATAAGAATCCTATTAAGGCTCCTACTAATACTAAACAAAATACAAAAACTGGAAAATTATTTTCCTTATATGCTAATAAAGCAAATGTACTTGTTGTAATAATTGTTACGCTAGTAGCTAAGCCATCTAACCCATCTGTTAAATTTACAGCATTAGAAAATCCTGTTTGCCAAAACACAACAAATACCATATAAAGATAAGATATATTAAGCTGATATTCTAATCCAGGTATATAGATGTAATTTATATCTTCGTAAATAAATTTAACTAATACATAGAATATTATAGAAAATAATATTTGTAACATTAATTTCTTTCTTGGAGCTAATCCATCATTTTTCTTTTTTACTACTATTAACATATCATCAATATATCCAATTATTGAAAATGAAATAGTTGTATAGATAAATAGAAAATAGTATTTAATATTTGAACTATCAATAAACATTGCGATTATTAATGCAAGTACGGTAGCAACTATAAAAGAAATACCTCCCATAGTTGGTGTCCCTTTTTTATGCATGTGACTTTGAGGTCCTTCTTCTCTTATTGCCTGCCCAAATTTTAAATAATGCAAATACTTTATTAACTTTGGTAACATTAATACGGTTACTAAAAAAGATACTACTAATAACGATATTGCTACCACTATATTTGAATTACTCATTGTTTTCTCCTAACTAAATTTTATTTTTATACTCTCTCCTTTTTTCACACTTCTTCCCGCTGGAATAGATTGTGATTGCACATATCCATTTCCTTCTACTTCAATATCTAAACCAGATAATTGTTTATAAGTTAAAACTTCTGCTTTTGACCAACCTGCAAAATTAGGTAATTGAATATTCTCATCTGATAAAAGTAAAAATACTTTATCATCTTTTTTAAATATATTATTTTTAGAAGGGAATTGATTTAAAACATTTTTTCCACTTCCTATTAAAACAACACTTTTAGTTTGTTTAGCCAGTTTTTCTACTGCAGAAGTTGAACTACTTCCAATATAATCATCCATTGTATAAGTTGTTACTTCATTTGAAGAATCATTTTTCTTAACATTTAAGTAATTAAGCGTATTTTCCATTACAGGTTTAAAAATCTCTGATGACCCTTTAGCAAAACTTTCTGCAAGGTTTTTATTTGGTAATTTCATACCAGTATAAACAATAACTTCAGGATTTTCACTAGGTGCATATCCTATAAATGAGTGTAACACTTTATATTGACTACTGTAGTATTTACGGCTTTTTGGATCTACTACCTCTCCTGTCCCTGTTTTCCCCGAAACAGTATAATTATCTAACGCATATTTTTTACCACCTTGTGCCCAACTTCCATTTACTACTCCATATAATTCTTCTTTCATTTTATCTACAGTAGCTTTAGAAATTGGATTTCCAACAATAGTTTTCTGACCACTATTAACATCTTTATTTATTGTTTTATCATGAATTCTTTGTAAGAAATATGGTGATAACATATTACCATCATTTAAAATTGCAGTTTCAGCCTGTACCATTTGCATTGCTGTTACTGTACTACCTTGTCCAAAAACTGTAGTTGAAGCTGAAACTTTGTTGTTAAATACTAAATCTCCGCTTGCTTCATTATTATATAATGCACCTGTTGTTTTTCCAAATCCAAACTTCTCTAATCCATTTTTTAATTTTTCAGTTCCTAAATCTTGTAATAATGTTAACATTAAAGTATTAGATGATTGTTGGAAACCATGTCTTTCAGTTATAGTACCCCATCCTACTTTATTCCAGTCATGAATAACAGTATCTTCTACTTTATATGACCCAGATCTATAATATTTCATTGGATCGTATAAATTATTTTCCATTATAATTGATAAAGTGAATGTTTTAAATGTTGATCCAGGCTCATATGCTGAGTTATAAAAAATATTAGACCAAGCACTTTCTAAGTTTTCTTGTGTATTAGGATTAAATGCAGGTGTTTGCCCCATTCCTAATATTTCACCCGTCTTAGCACTTACAACAATAGCAAACGCACTTTCTGGTTCATATTTTTCTTGAACATCTTTAAGGGTATTGTCTATATAACTTTGAATATTTTTATCTATTGTTAAGTAAATATCTGCCCCATCTACTGGATTTATTTCAACTTTAGGAATATTAGAAACAACTTTCCCCCATGCATCTTTTGCATAAGTTATATGCCCTTCTTTACCTCTTAAGTAGTAATCAAAAGTTTTTTCCACACCTAAACGTCCTGTTATAAGATCGCTATCTGGAGAATTTTGAGCAAAACCTAAAAAGTTTCCTAACATACTCCCATTAGGATAATATCTTTTTGTAGTAGCTATAAAGCTAATACCAGGAAGTTTTAAATCTTCTATTTTTTTCTTATCCTCAACACTTATATCTTTTCCAGCAGTCCCAAATTCTACTTGATATACACCTTGTTTTTGTAAGGCCTCTTTAATTTTACCTTCATCAAGTTTTACATATTTTGCCAATTCTCTAGCTGTTTTATCGATATCAACAACATGACGAGGATTATCCTTATCTTCAGTAGCTTTATCTGATACTACAGCAACTAATTTATATGATTCAATATTATCAGCTAAGATATTTCCATTTCTATCATATATTTTTCCTCTATTTGGTTGTAAACTTGTATCAATTTTATATTTTTTATCTGATAATTCTGATAAGTTTTGGCCTCTGACTGTACCTATTAACATCATCTGGCCAATATTAGCTATTAATATCCATACAAAGAAAAAAACAAAAATTATAAAAAATACCATTTTTGTTCTTCCTCTTGAGATATAATCTTTTCTCTCTAAGCTCTTTTTATCTTCCAAAAAGCCAAGAGTAAATATATTCCGTAAAAATTTTTTCAATTATCTCACTACCTTTATATTGTCATTTTGGACTTTCATACCCAAACTCTCAGCTATTTTTTTAACTCTTTCATATGAAGATAGATTATTAATAATAACTTTTTGTTCATTATTTTCTTTTTGCTTTTCTGCAATAACTACTTCATTTCTTTGCTGAGCACTTTTTAATGAATATAATTCCCCTTTATAGTTTAACATAACTATGTTAGTAAGTAAAATAACTCCTCCAAATACAACATAGCCTATCTTTTCTACTACGTTGAATTTTACTTTTTCTTGTACCTTTCTAGTACCATATTCTCTACTATATACTTTTAACGTTGCCATCTTTCCTTTATTCCTTCTCTTTTTTAATTTCTTATATTTGCACTTCTGCTATTCGTAATTTTGCACTTCTAGATCTATTATTTTCCTCTAATTCCCTCTCACTTGGACAGATAGGTTTTCTAGTAATTAATTTTAATTTAGATAAACTCTCTTCTGGTAACACTGGAAGATTTTTTGGAATATCTTTATTTTTTGCATATGAATTAAAGATTTGCTTACATATTCTATCTTCTAATGAGTGGAAAGTAATTACTGAAATTCTTCCACCTACTTTTACAATATCTATAGCCTGTTCAAGAGAGTTTTCAAAAACTGAAAGTTCATTGTTTACTGCTATTCTTATTGCTTGAAAGACTCTTTTTGCTGGGTGTCCTCCAGTTCTTCTTTTAGCTGCAGGAATTGATTCTTTAATTATATCTACTAATTGAAAAGTTGTTTCTATTGGTACTAGTTCTCTTTTCTTCTCGATATTTCTTGCAATTTGTTTAGAAAATTTTTCTTCTCCATAGCGGTAGAAGATTCTTACTAAATCATGATAACTATATTCGTTTACTACTTCATAAGCGCTCATGCTTGCATCAGTATCCATTCTCATGTCTAATCTAGTATCATAATTGTAACTAAATCCTCTTTCTGGTGTATCCAACTGTGGTGATGAAACCCCTAAATCGTATAATACACCGTCAACTTCATAAACATTTTGCTCCGCTAATTTTTCTTTTAAATTTTCGAAATTTGATTTTATAAAGACAACTTTATCTGCGTATTCAGATAATTTAATTTTTGCATTTTCAAGAGCTACATTATCTTGGTCAAATGCATATAACTTTCCTGTTGTAAGTTTTTTTAATATTTCAAGGCTGTGTCCTGCACCACCAAGAGTACAGTCTACATAAATCCCATCTTCTTTTATATTTAATCCTTCTACGGCTTCTTCTAATAATACACTATAATGTTTAAACATTTTTTCCATCCTAAAAATCAAAATCTTCTAACTCTTCTGCAATTTCTTCGACACTAGCTTCACTTTCAACTAATAAATCTTCCCATCTATCTTTATCCCATATTTCTATTCTATTAGAAAGTCCATTAACCACACATTCTTTTTCTAAAGATGCGTGCTCAATTAGTGAATTTGGAATATTTATTCTTCCTTGTTTATCGATCTCAACTTCAGTCGCCCCTGAAAAGAAGAAACGTTGGAAAGTACGTGCATTTTTCTTTGTAATAGGTAGTGATTTTATCTTACTTTCCACTTTTTGCCACTCTTGTAAAGAATAACCAAATAAACAAGAATCTAAACCTCTTGTTATTATAAACTTTTCTCCTAAATCATCTCTAAATTTTATTGGTATACTAAGTCTTCCTTTAGCATCCATTTTGTTGTTATATTGACCGATAAACATAATCTCACCACCTTACTTATATAATTTACCACATTTCCCCACTTTTTTCCACTATTTTTTAAAAAAAATTAATTTTTTTTCACTTTATTTCTACTTTATTACTAAACATAAAAAAAAGAGTTTATAAAATTTATTTAAAAATTTTATAAACTCTTTTTTTAATAATATTCTCTTTCATTTTCACCATCTAAAAAATATGGATTTGTTAAAGATTTAATTCTATCTACAATTCTTACCGCTTTCGTATAATCGACCTTATTATTAGAGGTTGAAACAAACTCTAACAAATCATCATATGATAGATTTGAGGTGAAAAATGTTGGAAGCTTTTCTGCCTCACGATAATTTATAATAGGTCCTAAAATTTCATCTCGAATAAAATCTGTAGTGTTTTCTGCACCGATGTCATCGATTAGTAAAATTTCTTGTGTTCTAATTATATCCACATATTCGGTATAATCATTGTTGCTGATTCGAGATTTAATTTTTCTTATAAATTCAGGATAATATATTATTGCGGGCTGCTTTCCGTTTCTTTTCAAGTAATTATATACACAACCTAGCAAAAAGGTTTTTCCTGTACCAGTAGCACCGTAAATATACGCACCTTTTTTACTTTTATTTTCTAGTATATCATTACAACCTCTTATTAACTCACGAGCTAACAAACCTTTTTCTTTAGTTTTTGATAAATTTTCAAAACTATATGTTAATATTCTGTTAGCGATATATTCCGTTTTAATTTTATTTCCAAGTTGACTTGCTAGCCTATATTGTTTATATTGTTCAGTTTCAGTATAAGTAATATTAACTTCACCATTATTTAATGATAATTTAGGTTTGTGATTTAAATCTAATGAGACATCTTTAGAAATATAATATTGATAAAATTTTTCTAAATTATTATAGATATCTTCTTTAGTAAAATTATTTACTTGAATAAAATCAATAATATCTTTATCATTTAACACCCGTGTAGATATAAATTCCTCATACATTTTATTTGATTTTTCTGGAATAACATTAGATACTTTCTTCATTATATATCCCTCTTACTATTCAATTCTTTTAGCATCTCACTAAATGCTTCTTCATCTTCTTTAGTTACAGTTCTATTTTTAGTAGTATTTTCTATTGAAGATGTATCTTTTCTTTTTTGAAGATATTCAGGAAATGGAGCCATATACATTCCCTTGTTCTTACTATTTGTACTTTTGACTTGTTTACTATTATTTTTTCTATTATTACTTATTGTTTGTCTTTCTTTTACATATTCGATAGCATCTTTTGCCCCTAGTAATTTTTTACTACTCCAGGTACTAGCAATTTTATCCATATAATTAAAGTTTGGAATACCCGGTGAATTACTCATTTTTATAGAATACTCTAATAAAATGTTTAAAACTCCTGTAGGAAAATTATATTTTTTTTGTAATTTATTAATAGCCTCTGCATCTACTGTAGAAATAATTAAATTCATTTTTTTGTTTAGATAATCAATATAATTTGTATTATCAGTAGCTTTAATAAACTTATCTTGTTCTGTTAATTCAACAGAATCTTCTTCGATTTTCCTTGTAATCATCTTATCAAGTGTAGGTATATTTTGTTTCCTAACATTTACAAACAATTGAACTAAATAATCTTTTAACTTATTGATATTTAATACTGATCCACCATTTTCAACATCTAAGCTATTTTCTATTGCTTTTGCCATATCTTGAGGCGTTACTTTATAAAGATGCGCTAATCCTAGTATATCTTCTTTTGTCTTTTTATTATCTAATATGTCTACAATATAACTATTAGCTAAAAAATAGCTTAACTTAGAAAAATCAAAATAATATTCATCTAAATTAGCACCTTTTTCACTATCAAAAACTTGTGTATTAAGATAATTATTATTCACATTTTCCAAATTATAAACATCAGAAAATGTTGCTGTTAAATCTTGAAAACTATTAAAAGAAACTTTATTATTAGAGAATGTTTCTTTAATTTCAGTATATTGACTAGATCCTATCGTATTTTCTAATAATTGAGATAACATTGCATTCTCAAAAAATTCATTAAAAGTTAGAGCATCCTTTAACTTATAAACATACTGTCCTACACCGTCATTATCAATATAATAAGTTGATAATAATCCTAATGCTTCTAATTTCTTTCTAGATGAAGTGAATTTTCTAGAATCTAAAGAAAGATTGTCAAAAATATCATAATGTAAAAAGTTCTTTGATAAATTTCTATCACCTAATATCTTAGTTCCTAAAAATTGATATAATTTTACTGCATCACTCCCAATTAAGGGAAGATACAGTAAATTTAATTCTTGTGATTTACTTGCAACATTAAAATCATTATACACACAATAAAAGTCTTTAGGAGAAATACTATTTACCATTATTTTCATCCATTACTTCTATAATTATTTGTGTATACTCTAATGCATATATAAACTCAGGATTAAAATCATATTTAATCTTATCATCATTCTTTAATGGCGCAAAAAATGATTTAACAAGAATAGGATAGATATTATCTAATAGTAATTTCGCATTATCATTTTCATAAAGAGTGCGTAAGAAATTAAAAACTTTTCTTACACTTGAGATGAACTCCTCTTTCGAAGGTGTACTAACATTTGTATAACTTTCAATTTTAGTAGCAAAATTTAATATATTCTCTTTATCTTTTTTAGCTACAAAAGTACGCAAATCATCAATAAGTTGATACATATAGTTAAAGAAATTCTCAAAATTTTCAAGATATTCATTATTAATTATTTTAGATTCATTTTTTAATAACAACTGATTAATGTTATAGTCAGTCACAAATAAATATATTTTATAAAGATCAGCAAACTCAACATCACTTAGTTCACAATAATCTTTAACAATATTATTGATACTACTTCCCTCTTTATAAATGTTATATAAAGTATTTAACCAAATAAATTCCTCTAATTGTTTTTCGTTAATTAAAGTAACAAGATAATTATTGAAACTATAATCTTTATCATCTTCAAAAATAACAGAAGTTCTTCCTTCTACTCTTGCTAATAAAGAATTAAATTCTTGTTCAACTTCCTCTGAATATAGTTCCTTGTCAAAATCTGGTTTTAAACTAGCTTTGATTCTTCTATACTCATCTAAACTATTATCTAAACTTTCTATTCTTTCTTGATAAACCTCATTATAACCAGGTTTATGAGAATAATAAAAAGTTTCAATAGCTTTATTAAACTCTAATACTTTTCCTAATATTTTTATATAAGCAACTTTTATGTTTTTATTATTTGATACTTGATTAGTTTTTGTTAAGGCATTTAATATATCTTTTTTGTTTTCATTAGTTAATACTAATGTCTTTTCATCTTCTAGATAAAACATTCTACTACCTCCTTAAAGTATATTACTATAATATGATACTCTATTTTTCAAATAAAATCAAATTAAGCAATTATTAGTAACGTTATAAACATTTGAATAAAAATAAAAAAAGACCTTCCAAAAAGGAAGGTCACTGTTGCCTGGCAACGTTCTAGTCTCGCAGGGCGTAAACCCAACTACATTCGACGCTAAAGAGCTTAACTTCTGTGTTCGGTATGGGTACAGG
>USNF01000015.1 GCA_900555985.1 uncultured Gemella sp. | reverse complement strand
TATTATATTATCTTAATTGTTTTTTACTTTTGATACTTTTACTTTTATATTATATATATAAATAAAGTTATGATTAACTAAATTTTAAATAATTTTAGATTTTAATAAAAGTAAAGAAAAAACGAGATATCCTCTCACAAATATCTCGTTTCATCTTGGTTATTTATTTTATTTAATACAGGAGGTAAAAAACAATGAAAATTGTCAACCATAATTAATATACAAAATTATATATTAATTGTCAATAGGGATTTTTTCTTCACAAGAACTATTTTCTAATCGAATAGAAAAAGGCAATTTTCTTACGAATGCGTCAGGATGCTTTGCTTGTTCTTCTTTAGCATACACATAACTATCTTTACAAGTTCCTTGTAATTTACATTCAGCTCCACAATAGGTTCTATCTTTGTAACATAACATATTATTCACCTAACAATTCTCTGTCTAATTGAGCCCGATAAAAACGTTTTGTTAGAAACTCAAAGATATTAATAATTACATGAGCTTCCTCTTCATTTTTAGAATAAATAGCGAATTCTCCTAGTCCTTGTTCTTTTATAGTTAATTCACAATTAATAGTAAAATTAAAAACAGAGCCTTCTCTTTTGTCTTTAATATAAAAGGTAATGCTGAATTCTTTTTCTGTGACCATTCGCATACCCATATTTACAATACTTTTTTTTATATGTTCTTCTTTTGAATCATAAATTGTATATTCATATTTATCTTTCAGAATTTCAGTGAAAATTTTTAATAATGCATTATGCATATCTCGAAATTCATGTCTAATGATATATTCCATTTTTATATATTCTCCTTAAAAAAATAAAAATAATACAGCCACGCAAATTAATGCGTGGCTATTTTTTTTAAACTTCAGAAACAGAATTAATATATTCTTTTTGATTAAAATCATCAATAATATCTACTAATAATCCCATTAACATTTGATATACTAACGGTTGTGGATAGCCACCACCAGCAATATTATCTTCAATGTCAATTTCAAAATGAATATCGCAACCAGAACGAATTACATTAATTACCATACTTAAAAATTCACCATTCATGGCAAATGCACACATCGAAGATGTTGATACAAAAAATTCAAGAGAATAATGGTCATCACCAGTATGAATTACATTATTAGTTTCTTCTGCAAAATGTGCGATATGATGCATAATTGCAATAGCTTCTGCTTCATGATTAAAAGTCAAAGTCATCATAATTTAACACTCCTTATACAAATAAATTAATTTAAAAAAATACTGTGCCAAAATGACACACCAATATTATACAAGGATTACTTCATTTATTAATTTGCTTAATAATTCTATTCCTAATGGAGCATAATCATCTACGCAAGAAATTAAATTATCTTCTAAATGTACTGCATATTCAATATGAATTGGTGTATATACAACATGGCTTTGATAGCCTGCATCTTTACGCCAAAAATTTATGCTAAACAAAACTGTACGTTCTTCTTTAAAATTTTTAGGAACATATACATTTTTAATATAAAAATTTTCATCGTATCCATTTTCAAGTACAACATTTTTACATGTTTGTAATTGATATAAAAAATTTTCGGCAGTTAAAACACCAGGTTCTAACTCAATAAGTTTTTTCATTTTTTTATTCCTCTGTATTTTTATATAAAGCAATAATAAATTCTTCAATCATTTGTTCATGTTTCGTTTTATATCTATCAAAGTCAATGTCTTTAATCCTAATACTATTTAATTCTGTATCAACCTCAATAGAAATATATGAAAATTGTTGTTTTGCAAAATATTCATTTTCTGTTTCTATTTCTGCAAAATTAAGAGAAATAGTTACTCTACGAGAATATTCATCTTTCATATTATAACTTCTTAATTCGCATGACAATGGTTTATCTGCATATACAATATCAAAATTTAGTTGTTTAAGTTTATCAAATCTATTAATGAAATCATATGCTGTGCCTTTTAATTGCAACATTTATTTTTTATCCTCACATTATAAAAAATAAAAGCCCATCTTTACCAGATGAGCTTTATAAAATAAATTATTGATTATATTGTCGTTGGCGTTTTTTAGCAAGATAAGACATACATTTTTCAGACTTACCGATTTTACCAACTAAAATTTTATTTTTTTTATCAAATTTACCTACGATACGAATATCTTCGTAGTCTAAAAATTCATCAAATTTAATGACACTATCATTATCGTGGCAATTTCTATCATCTGTTAAACAACAACCATACGAATCATCACAATTACGTGGGATTAAATAAATACCATATTCTTGTCCCATTAGCATTACGATATCATTAAACATGACATTATTGCCATGCATATCTTTTAAACCAATAATGCCTTGATTCCATTCTTCACTACTTGGTGTAAAAACAGTTACCATTTTTTGTCTCCTTATTATTAAAAACTACCAGCTAATTTTCCAAATATTATGGTCTTCTGTTTCATAAGAAACAGTATATCCTTTATTAATAAGTTCTGTACGGACACCTTCAACAGTTGCTCTGTCTAAATCTCTGTCAGAACTTAAATCTAATTGGCTAGTTACTTCAAATTCATTTTTTTCAGCTGCTAATTTAATAGATTTATATAAAATTTTTACGATACGCTCTACGGCTTTTTTGATGCGGTCTTCTGTAATTTTACGAAGCACAGATGCATCGTCAAGAGCGTATTCATTAACAAAATATGTATCGGCCATGATTATCCTTTCTTGTCTAATTCTAATCTTAGTTTAAAAACTTCTAATTCATATTTATTATGACAGAAAAATAGTTTAAAAACAAGATTAATTAATTTTTCAAAAATAATATCACCTCTCAATTCTTAATTAAAAACATAGCAGATATCTATATTACTATTTAATCTTTTGATATTCAACCATATATTCAATAGTAGAAGAAGTAAACCCTGTTTTTCGAGATACAGGCGTAATAGATAATTTTTTATATCCTTTTTCTTCCATATCTTTGACAGCTAAATTTACGACTTTAGTATCTTCATTATATGTGATAATAAACGTATCACCTATATTATAATTTTGAGCTTCAACATACTTATTATATTTTTGAACTTCTTTATTATATGCATCTTCTTGAGTCCCAGGTGAAACACAAAGAAACATTATAACAAAGAATAATATAATTGTCACAGAAGCAAAAAGTTCTTCTCCATCATTTTTCATATTATTTACCCATAAATAAATCTTCAAGTACGCGAGGTTTATATACACGTTGTTTATCTTGATTCTTTTTAATTTGATTAATTACATGAGCTATATTATTAATTTGCTTCATATCTAATAAACCACTTTCGAATAATGGATTTAATACTTCTAAATAATCTTTACATTGACGACGAAGCACCGATGTATCATGAATTAATTTTACGACTTTAGTTTTATCTTTACGCTCTGTTGGATATTGTAATTCACAGTAATGGCGAATATCGCCAAATGCTTTGTCACATTCTTGTACGGTACTATCCCATACGCTTTGATTTTGTCGAATATAGTTCATAACATCTTTAAATTCACTTAACACTTTTACAATTTCTTCTAATGTATATTTGTTTTCCATAGTAATCCTCCTTAAATATTAACAATATACATATTATTTTTTAATTTCAATCAAAAACATATTTTTTAACTCAAGTTAAAAAATAATAAAAATAAAAAATCATACATCAGCAGTTGTTACACTACTAATGTATGACTTTTATTCTATTCTTTATTAAAGAATAGTTGTTTCTACTTCACCAAAAGTTTCTGGTGCACCTTCGAATTCTTCCACTACTTCTTCAGTTACTACAGCTGGTTCAACAGCTTTAGCAGTTTCTCCACGACGGCTCAAACGGCTAAATTCTGTTGCAGCAAGGAAGCAAGTTTCATATACCAACTCACCTTTTTTGTTTGTATAGCGAGAGTTCATAGACAAGCGACCAGTTACTTCAGTATAGTCACCTTCGATTAAATTCTGATGCATCAATTCAGCAGTCTTACCAAAAGACTTAACGGGAATCCAATTGTATTGTTTTTTACCTTCAGAATCTACAGTGCCAGTAGCAACCGCAATGGTTGTGCTAAATACAGCTTTTTTACCATTTTCAGCTGGTTTAAAATTTGTATTTTGTTTGGATACATAACCTTTAATCATTGCTAAATTATTCATAACAAAATCTCCTTATTGCCTCTACTATCTGACTAGAGGACTTCAATACCAATCTTATATAAAAATTTTTGAGTTACTTTACTTTTTATCATTGCCAATACCATTTCCTTATACAACAGGTATGAATGACTAAATGATTTCACTCACCATTATCGTACAGGGCATTCCGAAACCGTTGGAACACCCAAATTACGATAACGTTTCCAATGCAAACGGGCTTTACTGGAGTTGCACCAGTGTTCACTACTAAGCCCATGAAATATTGGCGAATGGTAGCTTTTACATCTACTATTAATTTACTTATGATTATGAAAGGTATTTCGACCTTAACGCAATCCGCCAATATAAGTTATAATCCCTATCTTTCGATAGGGTAGTCCACTACTTCTTCAACATTAGTATCATCGCTAATGGAAGTTGCGGTCTTTTAAGATATTATATTCTCTAATGAGTTTCAATCCATTGGATACTTGACTACACTATTACATATAGCCTTCAGTGGAGTTCACATATCTTTACGACTTAGCTTTCCTCCCAATACCGCAATTATTCGCAAGACTCAACTTGCCCCAGAAGGTTCGATGCCGACCTTCAACATATATGAAAGCCTTAATTAAATTAAACCGCAATAAGCGACGAATAATTTAATTAAGGCATTTCACCAATATTATACAAGGTTTCGCTTATGCGATTGTATCTTTAACTAATTGTTTAAGACCTTCAACATCTGTTTTTACATTATTAACTAAACCACCATTAATTGCAGTTTGGGTTACATACCCAACTGCAAAACCGATGATTCCACCAACAACTGCACGGCCTACAAGTTCAAACATCTTATTCATAATAACTTTCTCCTTTTGTCTACTTTAAAATAATAAAAATTAAAAACTTAATTCACCATTATTATACAAGGCATGCCGAAATAGCTAAAACTTTGTATTAATGAAATAAACAAATTACAATAAAAAATGCAATGCCATACAAAATAATACCTAAAGCTTTAGCCATCTCTAGCACCTCCTTAATTATATCACCAATATGATACAAGGGATTCGTAAAAAGTATTAAAGACTAAACAAAAGAGACGGCATAAAAACCGTCTCTTCTTCTTTTAGTATACACGATATGTATTTGTTTCAACATCAAGATATAAATTTTTAGACTTTTCAAGATACTCTAATACTTTTTCTTTAGTCAAATACCCAATTACATCATTAGTAAGTTCTGTTGAATAACAAACATGGTTATCTTGCATAAAAGCTAATTCAAATAAACCATTATATCCACCGTAACTTGTTGCACTTCTGATTACAGATACCTCTAAGTCACAATTAGGACAAATGAATCTCCAACATTCTGTTTCAGCAGCAAAAATATTTGCTGGTTTTACGAAAGACTCGCGAAATGTTGGAAATTCAATAAATTCTTTAATCAATTCTTGTTTCATTTTTCATCTCCTTATATCAAATAGTATTTTATTCACCAATATGATACAAGGGGTTTGAGAAACGTATTATTAATTAATAAGAGAAATAGTTTTATAAGCATCCTCTTTATCTTCTTTTAATTGTTTATATCTTTTAATAACAGAACCATATTCTGATTCTAAAAAGTCCAATTCTTTATCAATGTCACTAATTTTATTATACATTGATTCTTTAATTTCTTTTCTTACTTTTTTATCCATATTATTTACCAATCAAAGAGCGTAGCTCGTTTAATTCTTGACGTAGTTCTGCATTATCGCTTTGCAGTTGTCTAACTTGTTCCTGTAAATCATATTTATTTACATATTTTTGACCGCCAACTTTAACACTTACACCTAAATTATATGCTACTTTACCATCTACTGTAATACCACCATGAACCATAGTGTTTTCATTAGGTTGGTATGCAGCGCCTACGGCAACTGCATTAGCATTACGGTAATGGCCTACACTAGCTGCGAAGGACCATTTATCTTTAGGATTATAATCTAAATATTTAAGACCAGCAAGAGCTGATGCTTTAGCTACACCTTTATTAATTTGTGTATCTGTATAATGATTAGCTTGATTTAAAACATTTTTACCAATATCAAAAGTTTTATTTTCTAAATCTTGAATACGTCCTTCATGATTTTCTAACCAGTCCATAGGGATTTTGAGCATTTCTCTAGTTTCTTTAATTTCAGTATATAATTGAGAACCATTTACTGCATCTGTAGACGTAGCAGACACCTCACCAGCGGCTACACCTTGTAATTGACGAGTGAATTGTCCAATATTAAAAAATCCATCACGCCCATCATTACTATCTTCATAGTAAAATGAAGGTGAACCAACTGGAGAATTTGCTAAATAATATCCTGGATTTTCACCGCTCATATTTGCAATACTAAATACACCTTTAGCATTATTTACACCAGCGTATTTAGAATTTACTTTATGAGGGTCGCCTTTGGCAATACTATGAGAACCGATAGCAGTATTGTAATTGCCTTCAGATTCTGCTAAATAACCAATAGCTGTATTCATTTCTACATCGGCTCTAGCATGTCCACCAATAGCAATAGCACCTACACCAGTAGCAGGATTATATTTATCTGTATCATAATTGTAAGCGTCTACTTTATTTTTATAATCTTCCATACTTTTGGCATAAGCACCTGCATTATCACCAATAGCAATAGAACGTCTACCATCAGCACTAGAATAACTACCAACAACAAGGTTGTGCCCACCACCATCAACATAAGATTTAAAGCCAACGATACTAGAATTAAATGCATTATTAACTTCATTAGCACTACCAACAATATTTACATTGGTAGAATTAGTAACTACATTATCTTTGCCATTATTAATTAAAATATTAGAGCTATCACTAGAAACTGTATTATCTGCAAATACGTTTCCACCAATAATAGATAATACACTAGCCACTAATAATAATTTTTTATTCATTTAATTACCTTTCCTCATCTCGCATTAATTCGATAATGTCATTTACTGTTTTTTCGTGAAATTCATTATCGGCTATATATTCAAAAAATATTTTATTATCGCCACTTTTTAAAATTCTAATACCATTAGCAATATTAATTGTATCTTCAGTGGCATGAATTAAAAATTCAAGAACTTGATAGTACAATGTACTTTTGAAATCCTCGAGCCATTTATCAGAATCTTTTACAAAAATTCCTTTTCTTGTAATTCTCATTTTATTTCCTTTTTAACTAAAACAGGTTTTGTCTTTTGTTTAATTTTAATAGGTTTGATATATCTTCCCTTTATTGCACCACAAGTGTAATATACAGGAACTTTTTCTTTATTATAATTGTCCTTCAATGAATTCCTCCATTAACATAACTTTCTCGTAATGTTTTCGCATATAATATTTTTTATATTGATATAATAAACCCATAATATTATCTTTATCAGAGCTAGAAGAAATGACAATAACATTATTATAAATAGATACATCAATTTTAATTTCTTCATTATATCTATCATCTTTAAAAATAAATATTTTAGTAAAAAATCCAACATCTATTTTATAAGAATAACTATAACATCGTTCTTCTTTAACATTACTCTTGTCAAAAAGCAATGGATTGTGTTTTTCGTTTTCATCAACTAAATCAAAAAAGATTTTAGCATATTCACCATTTTTAAATGGCAAAGTAGTTCTTTGTGTTTTTAGTTTTTCTAGTAATGCATCAGTCATATAATTTCACCTCCATTTTATTTAAAATAAATAGTTAACATATAAATAAAAGCACTTATTGTTTTTAATAAAATAAAAATAACATCAGGAGCAAAAAATATGCCAGCTAAAATAAGAAAACATTTTGCTATTTTGTCACGACCATCTTCTTTAAAATATATATGTAACATAAAAAGAATACATGGTACAGCAATTAATGTTAATGCATTAAGCATAAAAGTAATTTCATTATCAGACATACTCTTGTTCCTTTTCTACTTTAATATTTAATTTATGTTTGCAATATAAAGCTAGAAAATAATCAGAAATATGTTTTTCTGACCACTGAAAATCTAGTTCATCTTCAGCAAAAATTAGTACTTTTTTATCTTCTACACGAACATATACCCTAAACATTTCATAATCATACGCAAAATCACTAGATTTACTATACAATAAATCGATGCACATTTCATAATCATATTGATATACAAAATCGTTTAGTATAATTATTTCTGTTTTTATACTAGTATTGCCTAAAATGAAATTAAAATATTCCCTAGCTTTATTTTTTAAATCAAAAGATAGAATAATCATAGAATACCTATTTCTACAAACAAAGTATAAAGAGCTAAAAAGATTTGATTATCTTTTACTTCTACATCAAGAGTGCCGTCAGAAGTAAAATCATATTTATATAGATTAATACAAATTTTTTCTTCTCGGATATAATGTTTGCTATATGTATGTTCGAAAATAGCTTTAGCATGAATATAACTATCTTTATCATCTTTTTCTTCTAAAGAAAAATCTGTTAAAGTTAATATTACCATATCCATTATGTCATCATCTTCATACTCAATAGACCAACCATAATTATTTTTGGCTAATTTAGATAATTTTTCTTGAAGCTCTTTATAGTCGCCAGTGATACCTAATAATTTTGTTGTTTTCATAATTATAATAGTTCCATTTTTTCAAATAAAGTATAAAAAGCATTAAAAATATTTTTATCTCTTGTTTGAACACCAAGAGTACCATCTTTAAATAAATCATCATTTTTAAATAAATCAAAATGAACTTCATCACTTACATCTTTTACTTCATCTGATAAATAATTTTCATAAGTAATTTTGACTGATAAAATTTTATCACCAAAATCTTCATCATATTCGTATTTAAAGTTAGAAAGAATTAATAATTTTGTGCCTATTAAATCATCATTTTTATCACAGATTTGACATTCAGTAATCCAATTAAAATTGTTTTTAGTTAATTCAATTACTTTGTTTTCTAATTCTTCAAAATTTTTAATAACAGATAATCTTTTTAATGTACTCATATTAAATCTCCGCAATCATTTCTTTTAAATCATATTTGAAGATTTGAAATAAGTGATAGTAATATTCAAACATATTTATTTCTCCTCTTTCTTTTTTAATCTCATATTAACTAATTCAGTTAATTGATGAATAGTTTGATAATTAATTAATGTTGGGTCATATGTAATTGTTACACCATTTACATTAAGTGAAATAGTTAACATATCACCAACAGATGAAATTTTATTTTCAGAAAATTTAAGCATAAATTTCAAATCATCTAACACATTGGAATTCTTTAATGTATTGAACCAAACTGTTGGACAATTTGTTTCCACTTTAATAGTTTTTAACAATTCCATATATAATCCTTTCTAATTAAATATACTTTTGTATTCTACTTCCATATATTCAAAATAATCTTTATCTCCAAAACAATGTTCTAATACATATTCATCATTAGTCATACGCTCAAAACCTTGCATGGGGTCTGAAATGGAGATATTTTGAATATCATTATATTTTAAATTTTTATTTTTTGCTAGGTCACGAACAAGTTTTAATGGATATGGACAGAAATTTTTATCCTTACCATACAATAGATTATTACATTCAATTTCAATACCGATATGACGTAATTCTTCATGTTTATCGGCTAATCTTTCCGAATCAACAAAATAAGAACCTAATAATTCTGCAAAGCTTTTATGTTCAAGTCCTCGGTTCCATAAAGCTAATAATTCATGAAGGTCATAATGTCTATCTTCGGTATATACACGACCATAGCCATCATATTGACCGACTAAATGCTCATCATTCGGAGCAATAATGCGGACCATATCGCCTTCAACCATGTTAAGTCCGCCTTGATGATTTTTATTTTTTATATCACAATAAATAAAACTAAACATACCCATAATTCTAATCTCCTTGTCATACTCATTAAAAAGTGTATCCCATTCTTCATCTGTTGTATCATCTAATGCTTTTAACATTGTTTCCCAGTCAAAATCCATTTTTATTTCCTTTATTTATTTAACGCTTTAGAAATAATATCCGCATAATCTTTTAGATTACTTTTAAATATTTCGTTTGCAATATTTAAATTATCTGGCGTAACCATATTAGCAATATACATAGCGATAATAGTTTCTTTTGATGGAATAAAAATCACTAGTAAAGGACAAATAATAGTTAATGCTATTAATAATTTAATAAACGGTTTTATTTTCTTTTCTTCACGATTATAGAATACAGCAATGGCATCATCTGATTCAACAAATGCACCCATGACAATAATAATATCTATAGCAACTACAATAAAAGTAATGGCATTAAAGAAAGTTCTTAACTGCTCTACAATCGAAGCAAAATAAATTAGCCATGGATTAACAATAGGTTCCATATTAATTTTCCTCTTTACTTATAAATGCCATATAAAATATTTCTGCTACAAAATCAATCCATTCATTTTCTAAAACACTAAAATCTTTAATATTGATTTTAACAATCTTATTATGTTTTTTATTTTTCTTTTCGTAAGATATATATAATGTTAATTGTTCCTGAGCATTACAATCAAATACGATATGCTCAATACAATCAAAAGATAAAGAATATTTATCAAATATTACAACTATATTATTTACGGCACATTTATTTAATGTCACCGCAATAGATAAATATTCATCGCCATAATTATCTACATTAAAATTTTCTGTACTATAATATTGTTTCATTTTTCTTCCTCCCATATCATGTTCTTTAACGAATTGTTCCCAATCTTCTTGCGAAGTTTTGTCTAATTCTTCGAACATGGTTTCCCAAAATTTTTCATTATCTATCATATCAATAATCATCTTCTTTAAAATACCAACCGTATTTTTCTAAAGATTCTTCTGTTAAATAAAGAGACATTCCACTTACATCTTCTTTTATTTCTCCGTTATCAAAACGAATTACAATATTATTAACGTAAGTATATTTTCCGTCTCCAGCCCAATTATAATCTAAGATTTTGCATTGGCGACCATCTTTGTAATAAAAGTCTAAATTTCCAAGTTTAAAATCTTCGATATCATAATCATCGAAATTATACATTTTATCATCAAGACGATATTTTTCATTAATAATTTTAGTAAAGTTATCTTGATATCTCAATAGCAATTGCTCGTTCATTTTTTTACTCCTTATAAATTATCTAAATCCTCTAATAAATAATGAATTCCCATAAAATAATATTTTATTTCTTGTACAATTATATCATCTTTTTTACTATATACTCCATATTTTTTTCGAATAGGAATAATATTTTTAATTTCATCATTCAAATCTTGATAATCAAATTTAAATTCATAATTCCTTAAAAAACAATGTAGCATTTCTAAATCAGATTCAAAATCACCATTCTCTAAGCAAGTTAGCATATAATAAAACTTGCTTAATTTAAATAAAATACCATCTTCAATAACAACTTCTTTATTATTTAATTTAATAATTACTTTTTCTTTATATTTATCATATCCAGATTCTTCGTTAATATGAATTAAATCCCGAAGAGATTTATTATTATCGCAAATTAAACAGTCAAGATTATAAAGAATCTTGTCTACCCTTTGCATGTTTCTATACATGATTATCAACTCCCTAATATTTTATATTTTTTATTAATAAATAAATCGACAATTTCTTTTGTTATCCATTCATATTTAAGTTCTTCAGGAATTAGTCGCAAGATATTTTTATAGCGTCTTACTTCGATGCGACGTACAACTTTTCTTTTTTCTAATCCAGAATAATAAAATATATAGATATTAAAATTATCTGAATCTCGATATGTAGTCCATCTTGGTAATAATGGTCTGGCATATTTTTTAATTTCAATACTATCAAACAATGGATGAGATTTAAATTTGTTAAAACTTTCACTATTAAAATTAAATGATGTTTTTGCATCCTCTTCTGTTAAAAATTCTAATATCATATGTTTATTCCTGAGATGCCAATACACATCTATTTTCAATAATATCGACATTTCTTAAATTAGTCTTCCATAATTTTTTAGCCGATACATTTTTAGTTAATTTACCAAACTTATATGTGCTCATTAATGGCCATAAATTACCTTCGCCAAATTCATTTAAATAATTTTTTTCCATATAAAAAACATATCCGTCTTTTATTAATATAGCATAAAATGTAATAAAACCATCTCTATCTTTTACACGAACTAATTCAGTATCTGTAGTAAATTTATGAGCTGGTAAATCCATAATTTCTTTTTTCATTTTTTGATACATTATATCTTTTCTTACAGAAGAGCATAAAGCATCGAATAAATGTTTAAGCATATTTTATCTCCTTTATATTTATATATTTATTTTAGATTTTAAGTCTTTTTTTCTCAAAACAACATTTATATTTTTTATAATTATCATGTGACAAAAAGATATCTTTAGAAAATACTTTTAAAATCATATTATTATTATGTATATCAATAATATGAACAACGCCTTTTTTATTTTTATCAACTTTTTTAATAATACATTCTCTAACTATATTTTCTTCTTCGTCCATATATTGCCAAACAATATCGTCAATTGTTTCACCCAATAAATCTTTTAATTTATATGGATTAATAATAATATTTTTAAAACAATATTTCTTATACAATTTATTAATTTGTTTAGAATAGTTAATATATAATAATCTTTCACGACCACTTAAATTCATTTTTATTTTCTCCTTTATCAATATCATAAAAATAAAAAATGATAGATAGTATACATTAATATACTAACTACCATTTTAAAACTTATTTTTCTAAACCAATTTTTTGGACCTCTCCAAATAAATCAAGGACACACCCTTTCGGAACAATCCATTGGTCTCTTGGAGCTACTGGCAAAATTCCAACCTCATCAATGTAAGCTAATTCCAAATTGGTTAACCCATAACCAGTCATAATTTGCCAGTCAGAAATTAGTTTGCCACCAGGTAATACCTTATTTTTAATTACGTGGTTATAATTTTTCTTACTCATATTTACCTCCTATAAAACATTATCAATTTCTTGACGTAATTCACTAATCTTTCTTCTTACATGATATAACTCTTTAATTTTCTTTACATCTGTTAAAGCAACATACATTTCTTTTAATGTATACGAAGAAAATAGTCCTACATTTTTATTACAAAATTTAACCGCGTTTATAATAGACATTGCGATATCTTTTCTTTGACTTAACAAATCATCATAAATAATATGTTGTTCGATATCCCAGTCTTGATTTTTTTTTATATTAAAACAACGAACATATACTTTAGATTGGTCACTAAATAAATAATCTTTTAAAACTAAATGGATTTCAAATAGACAATTTTCGTTTATTGCAATCAAAGTTGTTCTATAACCATTATCAGTAGGATGTACAACAACATTAGTTTTGTACCCTAGTTCTCTCAAAATTAATTTTAATCCTGTAGTTTTAATCTTAGTGTTTTGCATTTTATTTCTCCTCATATATATAAATAAGTGCGAAGCATTGATATAAAAAAATAAAAACTCAACTAAAAAAAATGAGTCACCTTCACACCAACATATCTTTCACCAACATTATACAAGGAACTCTTCACCATGTATAATGGTACTTTTAATTTAT
This sequence comes from uncultured Gemella sp., assembly GCA_900555985.1. GTDB lineage: Bacteria > Bacillota > Bacilli > Staphylococcales > Gemellaceae > Gemella. The sequence continues at coordinate 9,554 of USNF01000015.1, read as the reverse complement.
TTTTATATTTATATATATTATATTGCTATATAATACACATAAATATAAAAATAAAAAGGGCAGTATTTCTACTGCCCTATTATTTCTATTTAGATTTTAGTACTAAAAAGATTTGTGGGTCTTTAATCCCATCATGATAGGTGATAAATGTTTCTGCACGTTCACAGATATAATCTCCTTCAAAAGGAGCTTTTACTTTATCTACCATATCTTTTTGTTCTTTAATAGAACTAAAATCTTTTTTGTCGATAAATGGAATAGCATATTCGCCAATAATTTTGTTACCTACAGCAACAATTTGGCGACAATCTTTTCCATTTACTCTTACATATCCACGAAGTTTTACTTCTTTATTTAGTAAAGAAGGTAAATCAAACACACCATTAGCTTTTACTCTAACTAAGAAATGTTTTTGATTTATTTCTTCTTCCATATTAGCAAGAATACTTTCATGGATATTTTTACACGCATAGAATTTTTCATCAATTTTTCTGATAGTGTAAATACCATCAGGAATTTGATTGAAGTCTCCTACCGCGTAGCGGTCTTCTTTAATAGAATACCCCATTTTGAATTCGACTATTTCGCCATCTTCAAATGTACATTCTACTAATTTATTTTTTGTTGTTTTAGATTTATTAATAGATGACAATAATAATTCATCTGTTAAAATTCTATCAACAACAGAAGACACTACATCAGAAGAGTTTTCATCTTCTAGCGTATCACAAGAGTCAGCACAAATTTTAATGCCAGTTAAACAAGCATCAACACCTATATATCCATGACTTGTTAATACAAAACGCATAGTATTACGTAATGCACTAAAGAAATCATTGAATTTATTGTTGACAGCTTCTCTGGCAACTTTATCTAATTCGCCTTTTAATTTTTTCTGTAATTCGGATTTCATTTTAGAACGTGCAGTAGATAACGTCATGTACTGACCTTGTAAGAAACGTACTAACCGAACGACTTCTTCTGGAATGTCTTTAACACGATTACGTGCAATTCCGTTTAAGCGTCCAATTTTTTGTTTCTTTTCTAGTAACTCTTTACATTCTTCTACAACAATTTTCATGGCATCATCAATATCTTGAGCCATGGAATTGTCATAGAAACAAGTTACATTAGTTTCGGTTGCTACATAATGAGACTTCATTTCTCCTTCTACATGAATATCTTTTTCATTCCATTCATGTTTAAGTAATAAATTCTCTCTGCTTTTAATTCTATTTTTTATCCCAGATAAAGTTCTAGTATTAAAAGCTTTTTCTAACAACTCGAAAGTTTTATAAGCATCAATATCACCTTCTTGAGCTTGACGGCCCAAATTTTGAATATCAATACCTACATTAATAATATTTTCTAAAGTAGGTTTTGCATCTCTCATATGAGATAACAAAACTTCTTTAGAATTCTTATTAAGTTTTTCAATGGTGTAAATTTTTAAGCCACTATCTGTATCGATAGTTTCATTAGAATACATTTTGTATTCTTTATTATCACCTTTGAAAACGTTCAGAAACTTTTGGCAATGCTTCACGAGTGCATCAACCATTGTAGTATCACCACTCACCATAGCTTTTTTGGCTTCGATTTCTAAATCGTTACCAATGCCATAATTAATGGTAGTGACACCAATAGGGTCAATACCTGCACCAATAGTTTCCATAAAAACTTCTCTTGTAATCATAATGTGTTTCCTCCTCACAATATTAGATACTGAATATTATAAACAGACGGTTGCAATGCTTTGTGTCTTTTCCATAATAGCGATAACTTTTTCATCAGTAATGATGAACATTTTGTCGCCATCAAAGTCAGAACCAGCATGCAAGTTTAGTATGATGCCATATGCTGGACACACAACTAAACCATCTTCAAGAGCTAATAATAATTTCTTAAAGCACATAAATGCACCTTTAGTCATTACTTTTTTAGCTCTTTCCAAATATTCATAATAAGAAATCGCAGTATAAATTCCGAATTCGTGGTTACCCATTTTCGGATACTTAGTAATAGCTACTTTCTTATTATTTTTATTTTTAGAGATATATACTTCATTTACTTTCAATAATCTTTCTTTACAGAATAATAATGAAAGCTCAGGTATCATAAAGCCATAAAAACCTTCGACTTTAAATGATGCCTTATATACATCTCTACTTAGTCCCTCTAACAAATTATCGACAGAATTCCTATAGGAATTTGCTAATTCATTGTTTACGATATCTGGACGTAATGTTTGTAACACAGACATTCTGTCCCCTAACAAGTCACCAGCAGATACTTTAATTCTGCTTTTTTCTTCATCTGTTAAATCACCAAGAAGCTTACGCTTTTTATCTTTAACAGTTTCTCTGATGCGGTCCAAAAATAATTCTCTTGCTTCATCAGGACTTGCTAGTTTTAATGTCTTATAAAGTTGAGTACTTGCATTACGCATATCTTCCTCATCTTCATGAGACATTTCAAGAATATTGGTGTGTGCTTTAGCTTCTGGATTAAATGGAGCTTTCATACCGTTCATATCTGTGAACCAACATACTGGTTCTTCAGGATTAAATCCAGTCGTATGAACGATAACTACTTTACCCCAGAATTTACTATCCTTATTTTTACATAAGGCTTTAATAAATTCTTTTTTATTTTCTTCTCCATCAGTTTCTACGAAATAGTGTTCTACTTCGAAATTATTAATATAATAATTAATAGCAACTTCAGGAACAGCCAGCCAAAAGCATTTAGCACTAAGAGGGCGGGCTTGTAAGCCCATACCTAATATTGTGTTTTCTTCTACTTTGAAATGCAAAGGATTAATTCGATTATTAATTTGTTTAGTCAATTCTTTACTATTATAGTAACCATGACCATCAGCAAATTCTAAATCTTCGCCTTGTACATTTGTTTTACAAGAAAACTTACCGAAAAAGATGGCGTAACAATTACTTACTGAGCACTCAGCCATAAAAGCTTTAATTTGTGCTAGTCTAGTACTTGCTTGTGACCACTTCTTCTTATTGTCAGCCATATTAAATCCAACATCTCTTTTTAAGTGTTTATACATACCATACAAACACTTTTCATTAAAAAGTTTAATGTCGAATGTAGGATGATTTACGCAATATAAAATAATTTTATTTTGCTTTAAATTTCCAGCTGACGAAATAGCATCACAATTTAAATACATATCTTCATTAGAATAATCTAATGCATCGTATCCATATTGTAATGCTTTAGAAAGAACATATTTAGTTTTTGCTTCATCAAGCACTATACCTGTAAAGCAACTTACTAATAATTCTTCCTTGTTTAGAATATAGAAGGAGCCATTATATTTATATATTGGTCTCTTCGAAATATATTCTAAACCACTTTGGTTGATACAGGTGATACTAATATATGCATCAGAGAAGCGTGGAATAATACTTCTTAAACGCATATCAGCATTACCTGTAACAACACAATCTGTTTTAACACTGCTTTCTAAGAAAGGACTTTCTCGATTAACAGTGCTTAGAACAGTTTTAGCTGAAAAATTTACAAAAACCTCTTTCTCATCTACGGATGCTAAATGCAATTCCAAATAACTAAAAGGTTCATAAATTCCTCTGGCTTTAACGCTATCCAAAGGTTCAGAACAAAAGGCATACATATCTTTACCTTTTACTAAACTACGAACAGCGTTAATAGATTTGATGGTGATTAAGTTTTCCATAGTTTTATCCTCCTATATAGAAAACAAAAATAAAAATTAAGCCTATATTTATATAGTGCTTACTATTATTCTCCTTTCAAGAAAAAATAAAAAGAAAAATAATAGTAAGCACTATATAGAGAATTAAATCTCTACATAGTGCTTAATTTAAATTATTTAGCTTCTTTTTCCTTGTAACCCTGTGCAATGTCATAAACATTCACAATAGGATTACCTTTATAAGATGCAGAAGCTAAACAATTTTTGGTACCACCATCAGTACCATTCCAGTAACAAACTGTCATATCTGCCTGTTCGACCATCCAGACATTACGAAGTTGCATCCCCTTAGCAGAATATTTCAAATTAATTAATTTACCGCTATCGCAGTATTTTAATAATTTCTTATATTCTGCACGGGAAGTTGGTCTCCAATAAGCATATTGTCGTAAACATGGAATTGCTCCAATAATTTCAACTTTAATGCCTTTGGTTGCATAGTATTTTTGACAAGCTTTACAAGCACGTACAAAAATACTATCAATTCCCAACGCCATTCCAGAAATTAATTTGAAATGTTTAATCCCTTCTTTAGCTTTACATTCAATTGTTTTCCAAAGAAAATATTTGAATGCATCAAGAATATATTTATTCTTGTCACTAAACGCTGACCAAACATGATTAAGTTTGTCTGGTCTATGACCAGTTACATTAATCACGAATGTGTCCGCAGAAGCAGATTTAACATTTTTAATTTCAGAAATTTGAATAAAGTTCATGGTGAACCTCCTTCGTCTTACGGCTAAAAAAATAAATATAAATATATATTAATTTTCTGGCGAACCAGAAAAATAATAAACTAGCTTTATTATACAAGGACCCAGAAACATCGAAGCATCTATGTCTTGTATTGACTTACCACAGAATGGTACGTGGGCGAACCCACAAGTAATTATACATACATACTTCTAGTTTATTAGCAATGTCCATAGGACATCACCTCCTTATATAATAAAAAAATATAGAAAAATATATACGAAATACAATGATACTCATTATAATTATTTTTACATACTAAAAAATAGCTATAATCAATATCATTTTTTACATCTATATATTTTCTATATAAATTTATATTTTCTTATTAAAAAAATAAAAAATGATATAAGAACTCACCACAAATTCTTATACCATTTTTTATTTAGGTCTATAATTATATCTTTTATGCTTATATATCACGTTCGTTATATATTTATATTTATTATAGGAGGTAAAATCATGAAGACGATTTTATTTTATTAAACATATAAGCATAAAAAAGGAAAAAGGATATAATTAAGACCAAACCGTCTCACCAATATGATACAAGGTACTCTGTACCATATTTAGTTACGGTAACTAATTTTATTTTTTCATATACTATTTTTACTCTTAAATAAAAAGAAAAAAAAGAAAAATAATATATGAAAAAATAAAAAAAAGAAATCATATATGTTTCTTAGCTCCCGCCGTTTACATATATGATTTCTTTTGCATTAATTAGAGGATAGTAGAGCCAGCTACTTCAACTACTGGTTCTACAACTTCTACAGGCTCAACAACTTGAGGTTTAACTGTTTCACGTTGGTTCAAGCGAGAAAACTCGCGTACAGCACAAAACATTGTACCATACTGTTGTTTCCCATTCTTATCAACATAGTTGGAGTTCATGGACAACTGCCCACTTACCTCAACATAATCACCATGTTGAAGATGGATGCCCATCAATTCCGCAGTTTTATTGAATGCCTTAATCGGCAAGAAGTTATACTGTTTTTTGCCATCAGGCGTTGTAGTGCCAGTTGCTACTGCGATAGCACCTGTAGCGTATTGTTTACCATTAGATGCTGTTTTAACTTCAAAAGATTTCGCTACATAACCTTTAATAATAAATATATTGTTCATTTGAATACTCCTTTTCTGCTATCTCCCCCTGAGACAGCTTAAAATAAATTAGATAGAAAAATTTTTAAAAGAATAAATGCGTCCATATCCATGCCTCGGACGCTAAGGTTTACAGTACCCATTTTATAGTAACTCCTGTAACTAAGCTACTCTTCACCTATATAATACAAGGTGGTTTAAAAAAACGTCTTTTTTACTGTCGCACGCATAACGACATTACGTTTTTTCTCCTCGAAGCCTAAGCTTCGAAGGAGATGGAGATAATTTCTCCAGTTTTGATATCTACAGTATAAACCATAGTTACCTCCCTGTTTTAAATACAAAATTAAATTATTCACCTATATGATACAAGGTTTATTAATAATATCTATTAAATACTAACCTCATATTATAACGGTAGAAAGTTTTTTTTGATTAAGCTTCTCGGCGTGCAAGCCAAACCATAGCTTTTATGTATTGGCGACGACGATTATAGCCTAATTTTACAACTTTACAAAATGGAACGAACCCATAATTTTTCTTTTTACATTTCATAGTAAAACCTCCACATTATAAATAGCAAAGATGTTGTATGCATTTTCCCAAGACATTCTTGGAGAAATTTCAACAACAGCTTTTTTAATAAAACCTTCAACGAAAGCATCATAGATAACGAATTTCATGATTTATACCTCCGTCATGAATGACAAAATAAAAAATAATTCACCTCTATTATATAAGGTACATCATTTACCAGATATATAATAGAAGCGAACCTTTAAACAATAAAATAAAAAAAAGAAATTATAAAACAAACATATGTTCTATAATTTCTTTTAATTTTATTATTTACAGGCAAGTAAAAATGCTTTACGCAAATTACGTTTTCTACCATTATTTCTAGTGTAAAGATATAACGCTTTTTTTATAGCGTCCATATCTTGAACCAAATAGCGTTCTACATAATTAATGAGAACGCCACCACCAACTGGGTAGTGGTGGAAGAAACTAAACCTGCATGAATTTGGGTCTACTTTTTCTACACTATTGTAATCAACAATAGTTATTCCTTCATTATGTAAAATAAGATTATCAAAAAGTAAATTATCAAACTTCATAGTATCTCCTCCTTAGCAATATTCGCCAGCAAACTCTAATTCTTTGAATTGAATTTGCTTTTCTATTAAATCTCTTAACAATTCACTATCTTCTTTAGATAGCTTTTTCATTAGTTTTTTTTAACTCAAATTTAATCGCATCTTCTTTAGTTAAAGATAAATCTTTTACAGGAATTTCTATTCTAGTTTTAGGAGCCCAACATACAGCCATTTCTCCTTCTACTTCAGAAAGAGACATAACTCTTTCGTGATATTCCCAACCTTCGCCTTTATGATAGTTAATAACCCAACCATAATTAAATATTTCTTTTCCTAATTCTTTATATACATTCATAAAAGAATATTTATCTTTATCATATTTAAATAGCATTTTATTTTCCTCCCATAAAAATATTATACTGATGATACTCCTAAGAATATCACCATTATAATAAAAAATACTAAATACCAAAAGCACGTACCATCATGCGACGGCGACGTTTTGGTAAATTACTCATAAGTTCGCAAGCTTCATCTTTTTCGATTGGATTAGTTAAAACCCAAGTACCTTCATTATCTTTGAAGTTTACTTGCAAACAACCATTTTCTTCATAAGCATCATAGCTTTTGATGCTGAAGATTTCACGGTTTCTTAATGCATTAATGAATGCTACTTTAGTTGCGATAGTGTTAGTCATGATATACCTCCTACAGTATTAAAGACTAAATAAATAAAAAAATAAAAAAGTGAGTAGCTCTTATTAAGCCACTCACCTTTATTATACAAGGAATTTTGATACCCTTGTGAATATCAGTAAACTACTGTAGTCTTTTTTACTATTAAGACTAAATTAAGCTTACTGGTATTTTTATAAAAAAAATAAATATATATTTTAATAAGAAATTTTAGATATATTCTATATTAAAATATATATTATAAAAAAAAATGCTCTCACCTCAAAAAGAGATGAGAGTTATGTATACAAAAACGGTTTACTCTATATCTAAAAAAGAAAGAAATGTTTATTGCGATAAACTTTCTTTCTTTTGTTCCAGTTTTCTTTCTTTGATTAAGAAAAGAAAGCCTTTGGGTTCCCCTTATATAAAAATATAAGAAATAAAAAAGTATAATATAGAAAAAGAATATAAGAGAATAATAGAATAAGAGAAAGAATATATTATTATATATAAGCCGTAAGGCTTATGCTTATATATAAATAAAAAAGAAGATATGTTTTAATAAAAGCTATACATATAAAAGTAGCTTCGACATTCTATCCATAAGAATAAGCTAAAACTATATTCCAGATATCCCAAAGATATGATATAAACCAAATATACATTCCAGACCAGCTTCGTCCTTTTACCCGTAAGTTACCTGAAAGTTACCTGAAAGTTACCTGAAAGTTACCTGAAAGTTACAGTATAAACCAGCTTCGTCCTTTTACCCACAAGCTCTTTACCCTTCAGGTCAAATACTACATAACAATTTATTTTTCACATATTAAATTGTAAGATTTGTTTCACTACAAATCTTATTACTATTATATATAAAAATAAAACACACTACATAAATATATTTTTTAATCTAGTAAACATCAGGCTTTTCACCACCCGATTTTTATTTATTTTAATTAAAAAATATATTTTATTTTTTTTATTATATATTCCCGTAGGGAGATATATATTATTATTTTATTTCTGTTGTTTCACACTCTCTGTAAATTTCAACACAAACTTTTTACAAAAAAAATTTTTTTATGTGATTATAATATACATAATAAAGTAATGTTTAAGGTTGAAGATACTTCAACCTTATTTTTGATTTCCTCCGCAGGATATACAAAATAAGGTTTTTTTTATGCATATCCTATTTTTAACACTCCAAAAAGTGACCTATGGTTCTATGGGACTTTTTAAAAAAAAGTGTCAAAATTTGTATAAGGGTTAAATAAAAAATATTAACAATACTATTTTGTATATTTATGCTTTTTTATTTTAATTAATTATTTTATTTAAAATAAAAATATAAAAAAGCATTTTTTTATTTCATATAAAAAATAATAGATAAGAAAAAATCAAAAACTCAATCATAGAAAATTATTTTTTTGTTTCTCTCTCTTATATATAATAATTAAAAAAGAAATCTAGTAACAAGACAATCTCTTTTTATCTCTCGCCAGATTATTTTTTTTTAATTAAATTATTTTTTTATATGAGTACTCTTATATATAATATATATATAATAAAAAGAAAAGCTCTGCCACTATATGGTAGCAGAGTATTTTTCTTTTGGGTCTCATAACTTTTCTATTTTATTTTATAAAAGAAAGTGTAATGTATGTAAATCGGTTTAAAACATACTTACAGTTATTATAATAATATATATATAATAAGAAGTCAAGAATTATTTTTTTTAATTTTTATTTCTTTTCTTATATATATAATATATAAAACAAAAAGACTTCTTTAGTTATGCCGAAAGGTGGTGAGTAGAAACATAACCAAGAAGTCATTTTTGCGTATTTAATATTATAAGGAGATATTTCACTATGCACCAAAGGACTATATATATTGAGCACATGAAATAGTGTAAGAGAAGAGTGTGGATATTCTGTGAGGCCAGCTCTTCCTTACAATATATATATTAATATAAAGAGAGAATTGTGTCAAGAACTTTTTTATAAAATTATATAAAAAGTTTTCTCTTCTTATATTAATATATAAAGATTACGATAGTAATCTGGTAAACAGGTTTCGTCCACCACAATAAAAATATATTAATTTTTTTTTATATGTGATGTGAATAGTAGAAACCAAAGTGCTATTAATAT
>USNF01000014.1 GCA_900555985.1 uncultured Gemella sp. | reverse complement strand
GCAGTCATTACAACTACTACGCTATCCTAAGTCTAACTTTTTGGGGTCAGATCAAAGAGTAATTTTTTTAATTACTCTTTTTTTACTGAAATAAAAAAAAGCAACTTTGAACAAAGTTCAAAATTGCTTTTTTATTAATTTGCTTTAACAGAATTTCTAATTCTTTCGTATGCTCCAGGTTCAACTTTATCAAGAGCATTTCTAATAATTTCTAAAGTCTTATTATATCTATATTCTCTATAATACTGTTCAGCAACTGTTAGTTGTTGATGGAATTCAATATTATCTTTTCTGTATCTATTTGCATATCTTATTAATTTTTCAATTAACTCGATATCTGTAAGAATATTATTAACTTCTGACTCATAAATTTCTAAAGATTCCTCAGCCTCAGCCACTGATCGTTTAAGTAAATCAATGTTTATAGGTTCTTTTTTAAGTTCTTCTAAAGCATATCTGTAACTATCAGTTACATCTTTATATAAGACTATAAATCTGTCACTAAATCCTGGAACTCTTGAGTTATCAAGTTTTCTCTTAATAACTTCTTTCTCTTGATTAATATAAATTAATTTATCGCGAGCAATACTTTCTTCTTCGCGTAAACTCTTCAAGTATCTAGAATAATTAGTTTGATCTTCTTCAATTTTTTCTAAATCTTCACCTAGTTGCTCAACTTTTTCTTTTAAATCTTTATAATTTAATTTTGGTTGATTATTAATATAAACATCAATATCATGTTTGATATCTAGAAGATTACTTAATTGATCATAATAAGCAGCAACCATTTCTTCATCTTTTTGATAAATTTGGTATCTATTTTTTATTTCTTGAATATTATTATATAAAGCTTCGTTTAATTTATCTTGTAAATCTAATTTGTTTGATACTTCTCTATAATTTTCTTCAATGTATTTTTTATACTCTAGTTCTTTTTTCAATTCACCAGATATCTCATCAAGAACATCGTAAATACCATCTAAAATACTTTCAATTGAATCAATATCTCCAACTTTTACTTTTTCACGAGCATCGTTAAGTTGCCAAATACTATTTTCAATTTTTCCAGTTATATCTAAGTGAGTTAACTTAAATCCTTTTTTCTCCATATCCTCAACTTTAAGTCTTAAAGTTTGAATTTGTGCTGGACAAGTTTTTTCAATTTCTTTTAGAAGTTCTGGTAATACTTCCATACGTTCTTTAAGATCGTAGATTGATTCTTTGATAGCATTAATTTTCTCTTGAGCTTCTATATACTTACCAGTTGAAGTAAGAACTTTAAATTCTTCTAGTTGTGGAGCTAAATTTTTGATATTAGTTTCAAACTGCTCTGCAGCTGCACCATATTGATGTCTTTTAGCAAGTAACTCACGATTTAGTTCTTTATATTCTACAACGATTTCTTCGTAAGTTTCTTTATTGCTAGGTTCTACCTCTTTTAATTCTTTAATTTCTCTTCTGATGCTTGCAATTCTATCTTTTATAGAGGCAATTAATTCCCCACTATTCATAATCACTTCATCTGCACGTTTAAAATTAAACTTATCTATATAACTTTCTGCATTATATAAATCACGATCTAGTTCTTCAATATCAATGCTTTGAATTTCATACCATTCGCTTTCCCATCTTGCATAAAGCTTTTCAGCCTTCCCTGCAATTTCTAAAGCTTTCACTTTTTTCAAATCATCAGATAGTGTTTCTCTTTCTAGTTCGTCTTTCATAACTAAAAGAGGGTATAAGTCTTGTTTTTTTCTGTTTCTTAAAATGAATAGTGCTACTATTCCACCAAGAATCAGAATACACACAATTAAAAATATATATGTCATATATCTTCCCCCTGAACTTTTTTATTAAATTTTTTATCTTTATTAATACAATAAACCTAACAAAATTATACCATTTTTAATAGAAAAAACAAAGTATTTCAGACATTTTTTTTCAATTTTTTTCTATTTTTAGCTTATTTTATAATAATTATGAGTTTAATAATATCTCTTTTTTGTAATTTTGTCATTTTTCATTATATTATAGTATTATATTCTTTTTTTTACTTTTTACTTTATTTTATTTTACTAATATGGGAAAATAGAATTAAATATTTACGGAGGTATGCTAATGAATATTTTAGAAAATAAGTCTTTATTTATTGAGCAAGCTACTTCTTTAACTAACGGAGAAGAAAATCTAGTTACTAATTTATCTAATCTATCTGCTTTATATAAAGAATATTTACCAAATACAAACTGGGTTGGATTTTATTTAGTTGATAACAAAAACAATAATCTTGTTCTTGGCCCTTTCCAAGGAAAGGTTGCTTGTACAAGAATTCCATTTAATAAAGGTGTCTGTGGACATTGTTACTCTAATGCACAAACTACATACGTAGAAGATGTCCATAAATTTCCTGGTCATATAGCTTGTGATAGCGCAACTAATAGTGAACTTGTTATTCCGATTATCCAAGATGATAAAGTAGTTGCACTTTTAGATATTGATTCTATTGAGTTTAATAGATTTACTAATGACGAAGTTAATGCTTTTAGTGAAGTAACAAAAAGTATTTTCAATAATATAAAATTTTAATAATGAATTAAGAGGTAAGCATTTAACTTACCTCTTTTTTTAGTCTATAATTCCTTTAAATTTAAGATAGTTTTCATAATCCATCTCTTTATTTATCGCACCTTGAGGTGTCAATTCTATAACTCTATTAGAAATTGTTTGAATAAACTCATAGTCATGAGATGTAAAGAATACAGATCCTTTAAATGCAATAATCCCCTCATTGACTGCAGTTATAGACTCTAAATCAAGGTGATTAGTAGGCTCGTCTAATAAAAGGACATTAGCTTTTGATAACATCATTTTAGATAGCATACAACGCATTTTTTCTCCTCCAGAAAGTACATGAGCACGTTTAAGAGCTTCTTCTCCAGAGAATAACATTCTACCTAAGAAAGAACGTAAATATGCTTCTGATTCTTCTTCAGGAGATGCATACTGTCTCAACCATTCTACTAAAGTAAGTTTTAATCCTTCAAAGTATTCAGTATTATCTTTAGGCATATAACTTCTAGATGTAGTTATTCCCCATTTAACTGTTCCACTATCTGGTTCCATTTCACCAGCTAATATTTTTAATAAAGTAGTTTTTGCCACTTCATCACCTAGTAAAATTACTTTATCATTCGGATTTACTGTAAAACTCACATTACTTAGAACTTCTTTCCCTTCTATAACTTTAGTTAAACCATCAACAATAAGTAAGTCATTTCCTATTTCACGATCTGGTGTGAAACGAACATATGGATAACGTCTACTACTTGGTTTAATATCATCTAGAGTAATCTTATCAAGCATTTTCTTTCTACTAGTTGCTTGTTTAGATTTAGATGCATTAGCAGAGAAACGAGCGATAAATTCTTGTAATTCTTTGATTTTTTCTTCTTTTTTCTTATTAGAATCTTCAGCCATACGACGTGCTAATTGACTTGATTGATACCAGAAATCATAGTTCCCTACATAAAGTTGAATTTTCCCAAAATCTAAATCACAAATATGTGTACATATATTATTTAAGAAATGACGATCGTGACTGACAACAATAACTGTATTCTCAAAGTTTATTAAAAACTCTTCTAACCATTTAATTGCACTAATATCTAGTCCGTTAGTAGGCTCGTCTAGAAGTAATACGTCAGGATTACCAAACAATGCTTGTGCTAGTAAAACTTTAACTTTTATCGCATTATCTAATTCTCCCATTAACATATCATGATATTCAACTGAAATACCTAAACCTTCTAATAGTTGAGCTGCATCACTTTCTGCACTCCATCCATCCATTTCTGCAAATTCACCTTCTAGTTCAGCAGCAAGGATACCATCCTCTTCAGTGAATGGATCTTTCATATAAATTTCATTTTTACGGTTCATAACATCCCATAAACGTTCATGTCCCATCATAACAACATCAATAACTCTATTTTCTTCATACGCGAAATGATTTTGACGAAGTACTGCAAGTCTTTCACCTTTACCAAGTGATACATGCCCTTGTTGTGAATCTAATTCACCAGATAAAAGTTTTAAAAATGTTGTTTTCCCTGCACCATTAGCTCCGATTAGACCATAACAGTTTCCATTTGTAAACTTAATATTTACATCTTCAAATAACTTTCTATCTGCAAATCGTAAACCTAAATTTGTTACTTGTAACATTCTTCTCTCCTCTAAAATTTATTACATAAAAGATAATGGAATACTTCAGTATAAAAGCCTGAGATTTTAAAAAATCTCAAACTTTTAAATTTTATTCCTCTTCTTTTTTACTTACACTAGCAATTAAACTTTCAATGTGTAGTGCATATTCAGCAGTAGTATCATACTGAAAAATAAGTTCCGGAAATTTTCTAATTTTAATTTTTTTTGCTACTTCCGACTTAACAAATCCTTTAATTTTCTTAAATGATTCTTTTGTTCTTTCTTTTTCTTTCTCTCCACCTAAAACAGTGTAAAATACTTTTGCTTGTGAGTAATCCCCTGTCAAAGCTACTTCTGTTACAGTGACAAATCCTAAATCATGATTTTTTACTTTAGTAGCTAGTACATATGTAATTTCTTTTTTGATTTGTTCTGCAAGTCTATTAACTCTTAATTCTGACATAAAGTTTACCTCCTATTTTTTTACTTCTTCCATGATGTATACTTCGAAGACATCTCCTTCTTTAATATCATTAAAGTTTTCAACAGTCATACCACATTCATAACCACTTTGAACTTCTTTAACATCATCTTTAAATCTTCTTAATGTATCAATTTCACCTTCGTAAATAACAACACTATCACGAATTACACGAACTTTTCCATCACGTGATACTTTACCTTCAGTAACGTATGCACCTGCAATTGTACCAATTTTTGAAACTTTGTATACTTGACGTACTTCAGCAAGACCAATTACTTTTTCTACAAATTCTGGGTCAAGTAAACCTGTCATAGCTGCTTCAATTTCTTCAATTACTTTATAGATTATACTATGTAGACGAATATCTACTTGCTCTGTTTGAGCCATTTGCTTAGCATTACTATCAGGACGAACGTTAAATCCAATTACTACTGCATTAGATGCAACAGCTAAAGTGATATCAGATTCGTTAATTGCTCCAACACCAGTATGAATAATACGTACGTTTACACCCTCTACATCAATTTTAGCTAATGACATAGCTAAAGCTTCAACTGAACCTTGAACGTCGGCTTTAATGATAATATTTAAATCTTTCATTTCACCTTGTTTCATTTGTTCAAATAAAGTATCTAAAGATACAGCAGAGTTTGCTTGACGTGTTGTTTCAATATATTGTTGTTGACGTTTTTCACCAATTTGACGTGCTGTTTTTTCATCTCCAAATACTACGAATCTGTCTCCTGCATTCGGAACATCTTGTAGTCCTGTAATTTCTACAGGTGTAGATGGTTTAGCAACATTAATATTTTTATTACGATCATTAATCATTGCACGTACACGACCAAATGTATTACCTACAACTAATGGATCCCCAACATTTAAAGTACCATCTTGTACTAATAATGTTGCGACTGCTCCACGTCCTTTATCAAGTTTAGCCTCAATTACTGTACCTAATGCTAAACGATTAGGATTAGCTTTTAACTCTTGCATTTCTGTAACTAAAAGGATATTTTCTAATAATTCATCAATACCTTCACCTTTTAATGCTGAGATAGGTACGAAGATAGTGTCTCCACCCCATTCTTCAGAGATTAATCCATATTCAACTAATTCATTCATTACTCTATCTGGATTAGCTTGAGGTTTATCCATTTTATTAACTGCAACAATAATTGGTACTTCAGCAGCTTTAGCATGGTTAATAGCTTCAATTGTTTGAGGCATTACACCATCATCTGCAGCAACTACTAATATTGTTACGTCTGTAATTTTAGCTCCACGAGCACGCATAGTTGTAAATGCAGCGTGTCCTGGTGTATCTAAGAATGTTATTTTTTTATCTTTAGCTCTAACTTGATAAGCACCGATATGTTGAGTAATACCACCTGCTTCTCCGGCTGTAACACGCGTATTTCTAATTGTGTCTAAAAGAGTTGTTTTACCATGGTCAACGTGACCCATTATAGTAACAATTGGAGCTCTTTCTTTAAGATCTTTTTCATCATCTTCTACTTCAAAATATAAATCAAGATCTTCTTTGTTAATTTCTACTTCTTCTTGAATTTCTTTTCCATAGTCCATGGCAATTAATTCTATTTGCTCTAAAGTAAGAGATTGATTAATATTTGCCATGATTTTTAATTCCATAAACAGTTTCTTAATTAGTTCTGTAGAACTTACTGATAAAACTTCAGAAAGTTCACCAACAGTCATACCATCTTTAACTAAAATTGTATCCTCTGATATTGTTTCTTCTGTTGGAGCTTCAATAATTGCAGGTTGTTGTTTATGTGATTTTTTATTTTTCTCTTTTTTATTTTTTTTCTTTTTAGCTTTTTTATTATCGTTTTTTGGCTGATTATTTACAGTCTCGTTTTTCTTATTATTTTCTTTTGGTTGCTCTTTTTCTTCTTTTTTAAAGACACTATCAAGCTTTGCTAACCCCTCTTCTGTTAACATTGACATATGATTGGATACTTCAATATCTGCATCTTTTAATACTGAAATAATATCTTTTGACTGTTTACCAATTTCTTTAGCATATTCATACACTCTGACTTTTTTCATTATTGTCTTCCTCCTTCTTCTAGTAATTGTTTAAATTTCTTTATAAATCCACTATCAGTTATTCCTACTGCGACACGATTATCTTTACCTATTGCTATACTAATATTTTCAATATTTGAAAACTCAATATGCTCTACACCATAAAAATTAGACTTATCTTCTAATTTTTTCTTTGTATTAACTCCGCAGTCTTCTGCAATAACTAATAATTTAATTTTCTTATTCTTTAAATTTTTTATTATTAAATCTTCACCTGTAATAAGTTTACCTGCACGTTGCATTAAACCCAATAAATTATATGCTTTAATCATTATTTTTGTGGTATAGACTTTCTATATATTAATCTTATAACTTCGTTATAGATAGGTTCCATAACTTCTGGAGAAGCACTAAAAAATTTCTCTAATTGTTTCTTTTCTTGAGCAGCTTTTACTACTTCTAAATCAGTAACAACATATGCACCTCGACCAGCCTTTTTACCTGTAGGATCAACTGAAATTTCCCCTTCTTTATTTTTTACAATTCTTAATAAATCTTTTTTAGGGAACATTTCGTTAGTTAAAATACATCTTCTTGTTGGTATTTTTCTTTTCTTCATACTAACACCTCACTATTCTGCAGCTTTTATATCGATTTTCCAACCTGTTAATTTTGCAGCTAGACGTACATTTTGTCCTTTTTTACCAATTGCTAAAGAAAGTTGATCATCTTTAACTTTTACATTAGCAATTTTTTCTTCTTCATCAATGCTGATTTCTTCAACTTTTGCAGGCGCTAATGCATTTGTAATAAATTTAACAGGATCAGCATCCCATGTTATAATATCGATTTTTTCACCATTTAACTCAGATACAATACGGTTTACACGATCACCTTTATTACCTACGCAAGCTCCTACAGGATCTATATTTTTATCTTCAGAATAAACTGCTATTTTAGTTCTATCTCCTGCTTCTCTTGAAACACTCTTAATCTCAACCACACCGTTATAGATTTCTGGTACTTCAATTTCAAACAATCTTCTAATAAATTCAGAATGAGATCTAGATGCTAATACATGTGGTTTACTTCCACGGCTTGGGTTATCAACTTTAGCAATATAAACTTTAATTGGTGTTTGAGGAACATACTCTTCACCAGGAACACGTTCATTTTCTCCTAAAATAGCTTCTATTTTTCCAAGTTTAACATATACATATCTCGTATCAATTCTATCTACTGTACCTGAAAGAATTTCACCTTCATATTCGCTATATTCTTTA
The DNA here is from genome assembly GCA_900555985.1 of uncultured Gemella sp. Classification (GTDB taxonomy): domain Bacteria; phylum Bacillota; class Bacilli; order Staphylococcales; family Gemellaceae; genus Gemella. The sequence continues at coordinate 16,090 of USNF01000014.1, read as the reverse complement.
AATAAAATTTCTTTTTCAGCTTCGCGTAATCTTTGAAGTAGTGCTTGTTTTGCTGCTTGTGCTCCTACACGTCCAAAATCACTTGGAAGATCCTCTTCTTCGTAAATATCGCCTACTTCATATGCAGGATTTATTTTTAATGCATCTTCTAAAGCAAATTCAATTCTATCATCATATACTTCTTCTACTACATCTTTTCTTATAATAAACTTATAATCACCTGTAGCTCTGTTGAAATCAACTCTTACATTTTTAGCGGCATTAAAATTCTTTTTATATGCTGAAAGTAGTGCTAACTCAATAGCTTCTACTAGTATATCTTCTGAAATTCCTTTTTCTTGCTCTATTAATTTTATTGCTTTAAGCAAATCCTTGCTCATTTTTCTTATCTCCTTTTTTCTAAAATTTTACAGCTAATCTTATTTTAGCAATTTTTTCATATTTAACTACTGATTTTTTAACTCTAGCTTTATCTTTATATTCTATAGTTATCTCATCTCCATCAACAGATAAAATATCACCATAAAATTCTTTTTGATTGTCAATCTTTTCATATGTTTTAATATACACATGTTTTCCAACAGAATTAGTAACTTCTTCTAAATCTCTAAGATCTCTTTCAATACCAGGTGATGAAACTTCTAGATAATATTTATCACTTATGAAATCCTCTTTATCTAATTCCTCAGCTAGTTTTTCACTTAATAAAACACAATCATCTAAGCTTAATCCACCTTCTTTATCGAAGTAAACACGTAAAAAATAATCACTACCTTCTTTTACATATTCAACATCATAAAGTGAATAATTAGAGTCTTTTACTTGTTCTGTTGCTATTGATTTTACTTTTTCTACAATACTCATACAGCACCTCTATTTTAATTTTTTATTACAACATAAAAGAGCGGAGAACTTTTCAAAATTCACCACCCTTTCGGTAATTTATTTCAATGTAAGTACATTATAACATACTAAAATAAAGAAATCAAATAATTACTCTTTATTAAGCACGAATAACCTCAATTTTGTATCCATCTGGATCTTTTACAAAATAATAACTTGGAGGGAAACCAGGTAATCCTTTAAGATCAGTTACATCGTATCCAGCTTCTACATGTTTTTTATGAAGCTCTTCTAAGTTTTCTACAGAAATAGCAATATGTCCATAACCATCTCCTAGTTCGTAAGCACCATGATCATAATTGTATGTAAGCTCTAACTCATAGTTAGAACCAGGTAATGTAAGATATACTAAAGTAAATTTATACTCTGGAAAATCTCTTTCTCTACTTACTTCAAAATCAAAAGCTGAAGTATAAAACTCTACAGATTTTTTTAAATCAGCTACTCTATAACATGTGTGTGCCATTGTTTGTGTCATAATAATCACCTCATAAATAATTTATTTTTTATAAAATTGTCCAACCGAACCCTATAGCTCCTAGTCCTAAATGTGTTGATATAACAGGACTTATAGCATCAATTTCTATAGATATATCTGGATACTTCTCCTCTAGATACTCTACTATTTCTTGAGCTTTTTCAATAGCATCAACGTGTAGAATACAAACATGAATATTTTCACCTTTATGTTCTTGATAAAACTCATCGAAAAGCTCATACATTCTTAAAACAACTTTTTTATAAGTACGAATTTTTTGGAATGGTACAATTATCTTATCTTCAAAATGCAGTAGAGGTTTAACTTGAAGTAGACTTCCAACTAGTGCTTGTGCACCACTTAAGCGTCCACCACGTTGAAGATGTGATAAGTCATCAGCCATAAAGTATGCTTTTGATACTTTTTTCATTTCATTTAATGCGTTGATGATTTCTTTTGAATTTTTACCTTCTTTTATTAAGTTAGCTGCCTTTATTGCATACCAACCTTCTGGTTTACATGATACTTCTGAGTCGAAAGGATGGACATTTATTCCATCAACCATTAATCCTGCGACAGTATAAGAAGAATATGCTCCACTAATTCCACTAGAAAGAGCAATAGCTATTACGTCTGTATAACCTTCCTCTTTTAATTTTTCTAAGCAAGCTACAACTTCTCCTATAGCAGGTTGTGAAGTAGTTGGAAATGAGTTATTAGTATCTCTTAGATATTCATAATATTTATCATTAGTCATATCAATTATCTCTTTATAAGAATGATTATTGATAACTATATTTAAATAAACAGTTCTAATATCTAATTCTTTTTTTAATTCCTCAGATAAAAATGATGTAGAATCTATTAAAACAGCAATTTTTTCCACTCTTTTTCCTACTATCTATATCTATGATAGTTTTTCCTTTCTTAGAATTTTTCTATATTATATAGTTCAAGCTCAACTTTAGTTTCTCTTCCCATTAGCTCAATCATAACATCAGCTTTGAAATTGTTAGTATCTATATCTACAACTTTACCATCCATATCAACAAAAGGACCTGAGATAACACGTACATGATCACCTAATTCTATATCAATATCAACAACACTTGATAATCCCATTTGTTGTAAAATAAAATTAATTTCTTCAGGAAGAAGTGGACTAGGTTTAGAACCTCCACCATGTGAACCTACAAATCCTGTAACACCTGGAGTATTACGCACTACAAACCAAGAATCATCAGTCATAACAAGTTCCACTAAAACATATCCAGGAAATGTTTTTCTATTTACTTCTTTTTTCTTTCCTGTTGGAGTAATAATAGTCTCTTTTTCTTCTGGAACTACGATTCTAAAAATCTTATCTTCCATATTTAATGACTCTACTCTTTTTTCTAAATTATCTTTTACTTTATTTTCATATCCAGAATATGTATGTATAACATACCATTCTTTATTTACTGTATCACTCATAATAACCTCTCTTATCTACTAAAACGTCTAATTCCAGCAGTTATTCCTAAATCAACTACATAACTGAATAACATTAGTATTCCAACTACAACAATTACGATAACTGTTTTTCTAACAAGTTCATTAAAAGTTGGCCAACTTACTTTTTTCATTTCAGTAGCAACTTTACCTAGAAATTTAATCATGAACTGCACTCCTTTTACTTTATTTATCTCAATTTCATTTTATAAATTATACCATAGTGTAATTTATAAGTCTATAATTCTTAAAAATTAATGCACATACTTGTACAATATACTATTGTATCATTAATTTAATCACATTTCAATTATATATCTTTAAAATTATGAGATAAAACCAAAACTTCTTTTGATTTTATCTCATTAATAATAATATATTTTATGTGTTTATTTTGTTAAATCGTAAGATGCTGTTAAAGTATTTCTCATCAACATTGTAATTGTTAATGGACCAACCCCTCCTGGAACTGGAGAAATGTGAGCTACTCTATCTACAAATTTTTCAGTATTAACATCCCCTACTAGTTTTCCATCACTATAATTATTACCAACATCAATTATAGTACAATTCTCTTTCACTTTCTCATCACCTGTTAGGAAATGAGCTACACCTACACAACTTACAATTATGTCAGCTTGCTCAATTAGTTTTTCAAGATCCTTTGTGCGAGAATGAGCTGTTATTACCGTAGCATTATTTTGTAATAATAATGTAGAAATAGGCTTACCTACAATGTTACTACGTCCAATAACTAAAGCAAGTTTCCCTGAAATATCTTCCCCCGTTGATTTAATCATTTCTAATATCCCTAAAGGTGTGCAAGGGATTAATTTTGCTTCTCCTATAACTAATTTTCCAACATTGATAGGATGGAAACCATCAACATCTTTTTCTACAGATACTGCATTTAATACTTTTTCTGCATCAATATGTTTAGGTAAAGGTAATTGTACCAAAATACCATGTACATTTTTATCATTATTTAATTTATTAATTTCTTCTAATAATTGCTCTGTACTAATAGATTCATCTAATTCTATTTTAATAGAATTAATATTATTTTCTATACAAGCTTTATGTTTTGAGTTAACATAACTTCTTGATGCCTTATTATCACCTACTAAAACTACAGCTAAAGTTGGTGTTATTCCTTTATCACGTAATAAAGATGCTTCCTCTTTTATTTCTTCACGTAATTTTTTTGCTAGTTGTGTTCCACTAATTATCCCCATTTATTTCTTCGCTCCTAATTTTATCTTTACTTTAGATTTATTCTCAGTTCCGTTAAGTAATCTTTTAATATTAGATTTATGCATATATATTACAAAAATACACATTACTATCATTACCCATTTATCAATTCCTGATTCAAAAATTGATAGATATACTATAGATGTTAAACATATTAAAATACTACCTAATGAAACGTAGCCTGTTATGAATAAGGTACTGAAGAAAATAGCTACTAGTATAAGACTTAAGGTAGGATATAAAAATATAAATACCCCTGAACCTGTTGCTACAGCTTTTCCACCTTTAAAGTTTGCAAAGATAGGATAAACATGTCCTATCATTGCGAATGCCCCAAAGATTGAAAGATAACCAACTCTTCCTAATACTAGCGAAGGCAACATTGTTGCTATTATTCCCTTTGAAATATCCAGAACAAATACTATTACTCCAGCCTTTTTACCTAGACATCTAAAAGTATTTGTTGTTCCAAGGTTTCCACTTCCCATAGTTCTAATATCAGTATTATAAAATATCTTTCCTACTAATAAAGCAGGTGATATTGACCCTATGAGGTACGCTATTACAATAAACAATACAATTTGCATAACCATTTTTTTGTCCTACCTTATGATTGCTCCGTACTCATCAAGTGCTTTAAGTACTTTTTCATGAACTTTAGTTACTTCTTCATCAGTTAATGTTTTTTCTTTATCGCTATATGTAATTGTTAATGCAATTGATTTTTTACCAACTAATAATTCAGATCCTACATATATATCAAACAATTCAATTTTAGTAATAAGTTTACTATTAATACTTTCAATCACATTATATATATTTTGATATTCATCTTTTAAATCAACTAACATAGCTATATCTCGTGTAATTTCTGGATATTTTGTAACTTCTTCATATTTTGGCTTAACTTTTGATTCGGAAATTACTTCATCTAAGTTTATTTCAAATACATAAGTTTCATTTAAATCTTTATCTGATGCAACTACTGGATGAATTTCACCAATAAATCCAATACGTTTTTCTCCTAAATAAACTTCTGCTGTTCTTCCAGGATGCATACCATCAATTTTCGCTTTTTTATAAGATACTTTCTCATCTAACCCAAGTCTTTCAAAGATTACCTCTAAGTAACCTTTTGCAGTATAAAAATCAATAGTACTGCTTTCTTTTAGCCACTTAGTACCTTTTTCTTCACCTGTTAATGCAGCACTCAGATAAAGAGTCTCTTTTGGTTGAATATTATCATCACCACTACCAAAGAATACTCGTCCAATTTCTAATAGTTTTAAATCTTTTTGTTTTCTTGCTACATTATATTGAACAGTATTTAATAGTCCTGGAATTAAACTTTGACGTAATGTTGAATGTGTTTCAGTCATCGGCATCATTAATCTTACTTTATGATGATTTTTAAGTGTAAATTGAGTTGACTCTTCGTCAGAAACTAAAGAGTAATTAATTGTATCATTAAATCCTAAACCAACATATACTTTTCTTAAATCACGAATAGCTCGTTGAGTATATGTTAAACCACCTTTTGTAGTTTTTGAGAATTTTGGTAAAGTTGAAGCAAGGTTATCATAACCATAAATACGAATAACTTCTTCAACTAAATCTTGTTTAATTGATATATCTGGTCGACGAGTAGGTATTTTAACAGTTAATTCTTCTCCATTAACATCCACTGAAAAACTTAAACTTTTTAAAATAGAAATTATTTCTTGAGTTGATAATGTAATACCTAGGTAATTATTAATATAACTAGTACTAATAACTACTTCTTTTTCTTGTTCTTTATTAACTACACCTACTGATTTTTCGACAGTAGCATTAGGACATAATTCTAAAATTAATTCTACCGTTCTTTGTAATGCAGCTTTTTGCATATTAGGATCAATACCTTTTTCAAATCTTGCAGAAGAATCACTTCTTAATCCGTGAGCTGCAGATGTACGACGTACACTTACAGGATTAAAATACGCTGATTCTAGAATAATATTTTTAGTATTATTACTTACTTCAGTATTTTTACCACCCATTACTCCACCTAGAGCAATTGGTTTAACTCCATCAGTAATTACTAAATCACTTTCTTGAAGTTTTCTTTCTTCACCATCAAGAGTTTCTAATATTTCACCTTTATTAGCATTTCTTACAACAATATTATTACCAACTAAATCTTTATCAAAAGCATGCATTGGTTGTCCAAATTCAAGTAGTACATAATTTGTAACATCAACAATATTATTTATTGGACGAATACCAGAATTCATAAGACGAGTTTGAAGCCATAATGGAGAATCTTTTACTTCTACATTTTTTACAACTTGTCCTAAATAGTTTTGACATGCATTACTTTCAACAACAACTTTTAGTTCAGTGTCAGAATAGTTTTCTTCAACTTCCTTATCAGCAAAAGAAACTTTTTGATTATATAAAGCACCTAATTCATATGCTAAACCTCTCATACTTAAAGCATCAGCTCTATTAGGAGTTATAGATAAATCTAGTATATAATCATTTAAGCCTAATACTTCGACTGCATCAGCACCAAGTTTTTGTTCACTTTCAAAAACATAGATTCCATCTTGATAATTTTTAGGAACAACACTTTGGTTTAATCCTAATTCTTTAAGTGAGCAAATCATACCTTGAGATTCTACACCACGTAATTTTGCTTTTTTAATTTTTATACCAGGTAAAGTTGCTCCAACTTTTGCTACTATTACATATTGACCAGCCTCAACATTAGGAGCCCCACATACTATTTGTAAATTCTCTTCTTCACCTGTATTAACAGTACAAACATTAAGTTTTTCAGCATCAGGATGTTTTTCTTTAGTCTCAACATAACCTACTACTACATTAGAAATATTATCCGCTAAATATTCAACACCTTCAACTTCTATCCCACCACGAGTAATTTTTTCTGCTAAATCAGTAGCATTATCTTCTATATTTGTATATTGTTTTAACCAATTATAACTTACTAACATTGTTACCTCCTATTAATCGTTTCTATCACTATTAAATTGTTGTAAAAATCTAACATCATTTGTATAGAAACTTCTTATATCGCTAATACCATATTTAAGCATTGCTACACGTTCTGGACCCATTCCAAATGCAAATCCACTATACACTTCAGGATCGAATCCTGCCATTCTTAGTACATTAGGGTGAACCATTCCTGCACCTAATATTTCTAACCATTTAATATTTTCTTCGTCATCTTCATTCCCCCAAGATACATCGACCTCTACTGATGGTTCAGTAAACGGGAAGAAACTTGGACGAAGACGTATTTTTTTATTTTCACCAAATACAGCTTTAATAAAGTGCTCCAATGTTCCTTTTAGATCACTAAAAGTAATATTTTTATCAACAACTAAACCTTCAATTTGAGTAAATTGATGTGAGTGTGTTGCATCGTCATTATCTCTACGGAATACTTTACCAGGACATATTATTTTTACTGATCCTTCACCATTAGCTTTTAACATTTCTCTAGCTTGAACGGGAGACGTTTGAGTTCTCATAAGTAGTTCATTAGTAATATAGAAAGAATCTTGCATATCACGAGCTGGGTGATCCTTAGGTAAATTTAACATTTCAAAGTTAAATTTATCTGTTTCAACTTCAGGTCCTTCCGCAACAGAATATCCCATTGAAATAAATATTTCTTCAATTTCTTCTATAATTTTATTTAATGGATTAACTCCACCTAAGCTTACTTTTTTGCTTGGTAATGTTACATCTATTTCTTCGCTAGCTAATTTTAATTCTAATGCTGCTTCTGCTAACTCAGCTTTTTTCTCTTCTAAACTATTATTAATAAATGTTTTTACCTCATTAACTAGTTTACCGAAACTTGGTCTTTCTTCTGGAGAAAGATCGCGAGCACTCTTCATAATATCAGTCAGTGCACCTTTTTTACCTAAAAATTTAACTCTTAAATCATAAAGCTCTTTTTCATTTTTTACTTCTTTTACCAATTCAAGATATTCTTCTCTAATTTTTTCTAAAGACATAAAATCCTCCTTGATTTACATATTATAATATTTTTCAGTATAAGTACTTTAAATTATCCAAAATAAAAAGCCCCTAAAGAACTATCGGTTCTTAGGGACGAATTAATCGTGGTACCACCCAGTTTCAAAGCATATGCTTCCTCAAAACAAAATATATATTTTGTTAGTTTAATAACGGGCACTACCCGATTGTACTCATATAATACTCATACAATTACTCATAAGCTGAAAATATAAAGTCAGTTAGTACAACTCTCTCAGTTAAAAAGCTGCTCCCTGTTAAAAACCTTCAATATACCGTCTTAATCATCGTTTTTAAAAATTATATTTAAAATAATAATATAAAATACGTATAATGTCAACTATTATACGGTATTAAAGTAAGAAATTTACTTCAATAAAAATACACTCCCAATTACTTGAGAGTGTTATTTTTACTATTTTGTATATTCATCTACTAAAGCAAGAACTTCTTCAGTTGTAGAGCACATTATAGCTTTATCAACTAATTCTTTCATTTTTTCTAATGATAAGTTTTTAATTTGGCTACGTGCTTGTAAAATTGAAGTAGCTGACATTGAAAACTCATCAAGTCCCATACCTAGTAACAGAGGAATAGCTAATGTATCTCCAGCCATCTCTCCACACATTCCTGTCCATTTACCTTCTTTATGAGATGCTTCAATAACATTTTTCACAAGACGTAAAATTGCTGGATTATATGGTTGATATAGATAAGAAACTTTTTCACTCATTCGGTCTGCTGCCATAGTATATTGAACAAGGTCATTAGTTCCGATTGAGAAGAAATCAACTTCTTTTGCAAAAATATCAGCAATAACAGCAGTTGAAGGAATCTCAACCATAATACCTAATTCGATATCGTTGCTAACTGGAACACCTTCCGCAACTAATTTTTCTTTTTCTTCCAAGAATAAAGCCTTAGCAGCTCTAAATTCTTGAACAGTAGCGATCATTGGGAACATAACACAAAGCTTACCATATACAGATGCACGTAATAACGCTCTTAGTTGTGTTCTAAATAAATCTTTTTCTTCTAAACATAAACGAATAGCTCTAAATCCTAAGAATGGATTCATTTCTTTTGGTAAATCTAAATATGGAAGTTCTTTATCTCCACCGATATCAAGAGTACGAACAACAACAGGTCTATCACCCATTCCTTCTAAAACAGCTTTATAAGCCTCGAATTGTTCCTCTTCTGTTGGAAGTTGATCACGTCCCATATATAAGAACTCTGTACGGTATAAACCAACAGCTTCTCCACCATTGTTATTAACACCTTCTAAATCAGCAGGTGTCCCGATATTTGCAGCTAAAATAACTTCATGACCATCAGATGTTACAGATTTTTCTGTTACTAATTTAGCCCATTCTGCTTTTTGCGCTTCAAACTCATCATGTTTTTCACGGTACTCAGCTGTTGTAGCTTCATCAGGATTTACTAATACAACACCTTCTAATCCATCAAGAATTAAAACATCACCGTTTTTAACTTCTTCAGTTATAGTACTTGTTCCTACTACTGCAGGTATTTCTAAAGATCTAGCCATAATTGCAGAGTGAGATGTACGTCCACCGATGTTAGTTGCAAAACCTTTAACAAATTGTTTATTTAGTTGAGCTGTATCAGATGGAGTTAAGTCTTCAGCTATAATAATAACTTCCTCATCAATTAAACTAGGATTTGGTAAATCTACTCCTAAAAGATGAGCTAAAATACGTTTAGAAACATCGCGAATATCAGCTGCACGTTCTTTCATATATTCGTTATCCATAGCTTCGAACATAGAAACAAACATTTCTGAAGTTTCTTTAAGTGCATACTCTGCATTAATTACTTTAGATTCAATGTCTGTTTTTACAGTTCCCATAAACTCTGGATCTTCTAAAATTAGAAGATGCGCTTCAAAGATAGCCGCTTTATCAGCACCAAGATTTTCTAAAGCTTTTTCTTTAATTATAGTTAATTCTTTTTTAGAAACTTCAATTGCTTCTTCAAATCTTTTAACTTCTGCTTCTACATCTTGAATTTTTACTTCTTTAACTGATAAATCAGGTTCAACGAATTTATATGCTTTTGCAAAAGATATACCTTGAGATGCTGCTATACCTTTTAGTTGTAACATATTATACTAATCCTTCTTTCTTCATCGTTTCTTCTAAAGCATTGATTGCTTCTTCTTCATCAGCTCCATCAGTGTAAATTGTGATTTCAGCATCTTTACCAACACCTAGACTCATTACACCCATGATAGATTTTAAGTTAACTTTACGTCCGTTGTACTCTAATTCAATAGTAGATTGGAATTTAGAAGCAGCTTGTACTAAAAGTGTAGCTGGTCTAGCGTGAATTCCTGTTTCGTCAATTACTTTATATCCTCTTTGTAACATAGTTTATGTCTCCTTTATTAAAAAAATATTTACATTCAAATAATAACATATGAAAGCAATATTTACAAGTATTTTCTATTTGTATAGAGTTTAAACTTTTTCTTAATTTACAATTAAGAAAGCCGTTTCTTTAATACTGTACTTGATTATCTTATTATTTATTGAAAATATCATGAAAATACAAATTTAATGATAAAATAAAAGATTTCAAAAGAAAAAGAAAAGAAAGTTATTCTATTTTCAAATAACTTTCTTTTTAGCATTCAATATCTATATTTTATTAAAAATTGTTTAGTTTTTAGTTTTATATAGTAAACTTAATTTATTTTACTATTTCTCCACCTGTTTTTATTATAGATTTAAATCGTTCATAATCTTCATGATTTCTATTGAATTCACGAGCATTTTTATTTATCTCTTTAAAATCAATCTCCTGATCTTTTGCTGCAAACACACAACCACAATAACATTGTCTATAAATATTGTAATCATTACACATTTCTATAGAACGCTTATAACCATTGTTCTTTTTAAAATCAGATGGTAAATAATATATCGATACTTGTTCTTGAAGAACATATCCTGCTTCATTAATAACTGTTGCATTTTTCTTTGGACTTAATGTTAAAGCTGAAGCAAAATAATCATAACCTAATTCTTGAGCTTTTAATGCTGAAGAGTCTAATCTCATCTCATAACAAATATGACATCTATCTCCACCTTCTCTGTCTTCCTCATGACCTTTAACCGCTCTAATAAATTTACTTGGATCATATTCATCTGCTAGAAATTTTATTTTTTTCTCATTTCTTTTATTAAATTCTTCAACAAAATCTTTTTGTACAAGCATACGCTTTATGTATTCTTCTTTTGGATGAATATTAGAATTTGAGAAAAATATTGTTATATCACTAAATTCAGATAAATATTCTAATACATATGTACTACAAGGTGCACAACAAGAATGTATTAATATTTTTGGTCTAAAATTTGTTTTTTCCCATTCTTTTATTAACTCTTTAAGGACATTATCATAATTAATTTTTTGATTTTTATGTCTAGTATTTATAAATTGTTTACTATCAATCATTTACTTAAATTTCCTTCTTCTACTCTAATTTATTTTTAAAGTTTAATATAAAACATAAAATATTACAACCATTTACTCTTAATTAATAATCTTTATTAATTCTATTATAAATACAATATTATATATGCAACTAATACACTTATCATACTAAATAACGATCCTATTAAATAGTATTCTGCGAAACTTTGATTCTCCGAAATCTTATTATACCTTGCAACAGACTTTGCAGTAAATATCAAACCTATCGCCGCAAATTGACCCGTTAAAACAAATATCCCCATTATTAGTCTCTCTAAAATTCCAACCACTGCTCCCGCTCCTTGAACTAGTGATTTATCATCTTGAACAACTTGAAATCTACCAAAGAATGTTTTAAAAATTTCATTAACAGGTTTTCCTATAATACTAAAGAACAATAACAGTCTTAGTATATTGCTCATATTAGAGTTGACAAAAACTTCTTTACTATCAATATTAATAGAGTAAATAATAACTATTAACAAAATTAAAATAATATTCGAAGTTAGTGTGATATATTTATTACCTAATATTTGAACATAGTCACTATCTAGAATATACCAAACACCTAGAGATAATAGTATTATTATTAATACATATATTTTTTTCTCGGGTATAAAAATAAATGCTATTAAAAAAATTATTAATTGAATTATTCTATTTAATGATAATCCAAATTTTGTATTTCCCATTACTTTACTCTTTGGCACATAATATTCAGAAAATACAATACCAAATAAAAACAAAGTTAGTACTGGATTAGATAGAAAAAACTCTGAAAAACCTAGATATAATTTATCCATAAGCACACCTCCTATACTCGTTTTATGAGTAATTCATTAGCTTTTACTCTATTATTTAAATATATTTTCAAACCGCTTGCCTTTAACCTTTTATTAAAGGCACTTGGACTAATATTTAATCTTTTTGCTACTATATTATTTGAGAAATTTTCTATATAAATATTGTCATCTAATAAAACTTTTAAAATATCATATTGTAAATCAGTCCATTTCGCTCTAATAAAGTCACTAGATAATAATAATGAATTAATATTTTCTTCCAAATCCTTATCTTCTAGACTTACACATACTTTTTTATAACCATAATAGTTTTTAGCATGAACTGTATTTATAGCTTCCCTAGCTTTCCAATAAGCTGGACCATCTGATTCTATACTTTGCTTTTTATTAATTTTTGTAAGTATATCGCCTATTCCTATACCAAATCTTATTTCATATGGTAAAAATCTAAATGAAATCTCATCGATTATCTGAAATATATGTTTATTAGGTAAAAGTAAAGCTTGAAATTCATCACCAGTCGTTACAGTAAATGGAGAAACTAAATATTCTTTATATTTTTTATTAATATCTTTCATTAAATTTAATAATTTCACTTGAGCTTCTGCTCTATCTTCTATATTTTTTGATGAAATAATATCACCTATTAATGCAATATACAAATCTACCACCACCTTTATTTCTATTATAACGGAAATTTTATGTTATTTCCACTACAAAGGAAATCAAAAAAAGATTAAAAATAAAATTCATTATTTCTAATCTTTAGTATAAATTATTCTGCTTTATATTTCAATCCTAAATGTTGATAAGCTTTAGGAGTTGCTCTTCTTCCTCTAGGTGTACGTTCTATAAATCCTTCTTTTACTAAATACGGTTCATAAACATCTTCTATTGTAATACTTTCTTCTCCTATAGTTATAGCTATAGTCTCTAAACCAACAGCTCTACCATCATAACGTTTAATTAAACATTCAAGTATCTTATAGTCAATATTATCTAATCCTTTTGAGTCAACTTGCAATAAATCTAGTGAATCTTTTGCTAAACTTTGAGTAATAACTCCGTTATTTTTTACTTGAGCAAAATCTCTAACCCTCTTAAGTAATCTATTTGCTATACGTGGTGTTCCTCTAGAACGCATTGCTATTTCATATGAACTCTCTGTATCTATTTCACAACCAAAAATATCAGCTGTTCTATTAATAATGTTTTGTAGCTCGCTTATATTATAAAACTCTAAGCGACAATGTACCCCAAAACGATCACGTAACGGAGCAGTTAGTGCACCTGCTCTTGTTGTTGCCCCTACAAGTGTAAAAGGAGGTAGTTCAATTCTAATACTACGAGATTCATCACCTTTACCGATAACTATATCAAGATAAAAATCTTCCATAGCTGAATAAAGTATCTCTTCTATAGATCTACTAATACGGTGAATTTCATCAATAAAAAGAACATCACCTGGTTCTAAACTTGTAAGAATTGCAGCAAGATCACCTGATTTTTCAATTGCAGGTCCAGAAGTATATTTAATTCCAACTTCCATCTCATTAGCAATAATAGTAGCTAATGTAGTTTTCCCTAATCCAGGAGGACCATATAATAAGCAATGGTCTAATACTTCAGATCTTATTTTCGCTGCTTCTATAAAAACTTTTAAATTATTTTTAATTTGTTCCTGCCCGATATATTGACTTAACAATTTGGGTCTTAAAGACTGTTCTTCTCTCTCTTCACCTTCATTTTGGCTAGCTGAGACCATTCTTTCGTCCATTATTTCCTCCTTCCTCAAGATACTAAATACTTATTAATAATTTTAATCCTTGTTTAACATAACTATCTACACCATCATAATCAAATGCAGATAATTTCTTCTCAATTTTTGTAAGTTCCTTCTTACTATAACCTAATGCCTCTAATGCTAATAATGCATCTTTTAAGTGTTGATTTGAATTATTATTTGCAGTTGAAGTTGTTGCCGCAAAATCAACCTTACCTTGTAAATCTAAAATAATCTGTTGAGCAGATTTTTTTCCTATACCAGGGAACTTAGTTAGATATACTGCATCTTGTTTTTCTATTGCAGAAATTATTTCCTCACTAGTTGCACCAGCCAATATAGCCAAGGCACTCTTTGGTCCAACACCTTTAACTTTTAGTAATAATAAAAATACTTTCTTTTGTTCCTTTGTAGAAAATCCATAAAGAGTATTCGAATCCTCACGTACTTGTTGGCTTATAAATATTTGTTTTTCTTCTTCTAATTGATATTCGTATGGATTAGCTACTGTTATTTCATAACCAATTCCATTATTATCTACTACTATATTTGTCGGATTAATCTCAGAGATTTTTCCTTTTATATATGCATACATTAAAATTCACACTCCTAATCAATTATACTATTATAGAATTAAATTATAAAAATCTCAAGCATTTTGTTATAAACTTCATAAATATAAAACAGTTCTATACTTATAAAAAAGAACCTAGCATTATTACTAGGTTCTTTATCTTAAATTATTTTACTTTGTCTAAATCAACATTCATAACTTTTGCTGTTTCTTCAACTTTATTATAAGCTGTTTGATCTACTTCTTCAAAACCAGTTATACTAAACATCTTAGTAAATAACTCTTTCATCTTCGGATCTTTATCCATATCTAGTAAAGCTTGTTTTAATTTATCTTGTAAATCTTTATCCATTTTACTAGAGGCTGTTACCATAATACCAGGTATAGTATCACTACTTGCTAGTTTTTCTATATCTGTTAATGCGGCAGGAAATTCTTTTCCGTATCTTTCTTCAACACCATCAAATGTAGCTATTACATCTACATCTTTATTTAGTAATAGTTGTAAACTCTTATCATGTCCACCACTAAATTGATATGAGATATCTTTATCAAGATTAATACCAGCTTTAACTAACATAGCTCCTGGATAAATATACCCTGAGGATGATGAAGGATCAACGAATGCAACCTTTTTACCTTTAACATCTTGTAAAGATTTAATACCAGAGTCTTTTCTTACGTATAACTCTGCAGTGTAACCAGATTTTCCTGATTTACCTTTTGATGTTAGCAGCGGTTTTGCATTACTTTGCTTTTGAGCAAGAACAGCAGAAAATGGAGGAATAATACCGAAGTCAACACTTCCACTTCCAATACCTTCAACAACACCGATATAGTTACTTGCCGTAAACGCCTCAACTTTTACACCCATTTTTTGGCTTAAGTAATCAGCGATAGGCTTAACATCTTCAACTAGTTGTTCACTATTTTTCAGAGGAACAAATCCCATTTTAATTACTTTTTCCTCAGATTTTTTTTCTTCCTTTTTAGATGAACAACCAACTACAGAAAAAATAAATACACAGCTAATTAAAGCCAATAATAATTTTTTCATATTATTTCCTCCTAATTATTTATGAAATATATGTCACCTTTTTACATTTTATCATATTTTAATATAGATATCTATAGTTTTAATCGTATTCACTACTATTAACACAAAAAAAGGCAAAAAAAATACATCTAATTATTTAGATGATTAAAATTGGAGGCGGCTACCGGATTTGAACCGGTGATCAAGGTTTTGC
>USNF01000013.1 GCA_900555985.1 uncultured Gemella sp. | reverse complement strand
GACCTGTAGTAGACGTAAAATTCGAATCAGGGCATATGCCTAATCTATTAAATGCGTTAGAAGTATTTGTAGATAGAGGCGATGGAAAAAAAGAAAAATTAGTACTTGAAGTTTCTTTAGAAATTGGTGATAACGTTGTAAGAACAATTGCAATGTCATCTACTGATGGATTAAATAGAGGAGCTGAAGTAGTAGATACAGGAGCTCCAATTTCTGTTCCTGTAGGAAATTATACATTAGGTCGTGTATTTAACGTGTTAGGAGAAGCTGTTGACCATGGTGAAGAACCAAGTGCAGAAGTGCAAAAAGAGTCAATCCATAAAGAAGCTCCAACATTTGAACAGTTATCTACACATGTAGAAGTATTAGAAACAGGTATTAAAGTTATTGACTTACTTGCTCCATATATTAAAGGTGGTAAAATCGGATTATTCGGTGGTGCCGGAGTTGGTAAAACAGTTCTTATTCAAGAACTTATCAATAACGTTGCTCAACAACACGGTGGACTTTCAGTATTCACTGGAGTAGGAGAGCGTACTCGTGAAGGTAATGACTTATACTATGAAATGAAAGATTCAGGAGTTATTAATAAAACTGCCATGGTTTTCGGACAAATGAATGAACCACCTGGTGCACGTATGCGTGTAGCATTAACAGGATTAACAATGGCTGAATACTTCCGTGATGAAGAAGGACAAGACGTTCTTTTATTCATTGATAATATCTTCCGTTTTACACAAGCAGGATCTGAGGTTTCAGCGTTATTAGGACGTATGCCATCAGCCGTTGGTTATCAACCAACACTTGCTACAGAAATGGGTCGTTTACAAGAACGTATCACATCAACTAAAAAAGGATCTGTTACATCTATTCAAGCGATTTATGTACCTGCCGATGACTATACTGACCCAGCGCCAGCTACTACATTCGCTCACTTAGATGCTACAACTAACCTTGAACGTGCGTTAACAGAGATGGGTATTTATCCAGCTGTTGACCCACTAGCTTCTACATCAAGAGCATTAGCTCCTGAAATCGTAGGAGAAGAACACTATCAAGTTGCGACTAGAATTCAAAGAACTCTTCAAAAATATCGTGAATTACAAGATATTATCGCTATCTTAGGTATGGACGAGTTAAGTGATGAAGATAAGAAAACAGTTGATAGAGCACGTCGTGTTCAATTCTTCTTATCACAAAACTTCCACGTTGCTGAACAATTTACAGGACAACCAGGATCATATGTTCCGGTTTCTGAATCAGTTCAAGCATTTAAAGGTATCTTAGATGGTAAATATGACAATATCCCTGAAGACTGCTTCCGTCTTGTAGGTGGAATTGAAGATGTATTAGAAAAAGCTCGTAAACTAGGAGTAGAAGTATAATACAACAGGAGGTAAATAAATGAATACTTTAAATGTAAGTATTGTTACTCCTAATGGAGAAGCTTACAGAGCTGAGGAAGCTTCTATGGTTGTATTAGGGACTACTAGTGGACAAATAGGGATAATGGCTAACCATGTTCCTATGGTTGCTTCATTAAAAATTGGTCCATTAAAAGTGGTTTTTCCTGATGGGAAAGAAGAAATATTAGCGGTAAGCGAAGGTTTCGTAGAAACACATAAAGATAAAATTACTGTAATTGTCCAAACAGCTGAGTTGGATAAAGATATAGATGTAGAGCGTGCTAAACGTGCTAAAGAAAGAGCAGAGAGAAGAATTTCTGAAAATAAAGAAGGATTAGATGTTCGCCGTGCTCAACTTGCACTAGCTAAAGCTCTTACTCGTATAAAAGTTGCAGATAGATAATTGTAAAAGATATACATTAGATAAAATTTAATGTATATCTTTTATTTACTTTCATAATATTTGAAAAAAAAGCAAAAATATAGTAAAATTATTTAATTAATACATAAAAGAAAGAGGTTAAATTAAACCATATGGATCTCAGTATCTTAATTAAAATTTTAGTAATATTATTATTATTAGCAGCATCAGCAGTATTTGTAATGTTTGAATTTGCATTAGTAAAATTACGACCCACAAGAATTAAAGAAATAGCTGAAGATGGAAATAAAACTGCTAAAATACTCTTGAAAATGGTCGATCAATTGGATCATTATTTATCAGCTACACAATTAGGGATTACTATAGTGTCTTTAGGATTAGGATGGTTAGGTGAATCAACATTCCATGCATTATTTAATCCTATATTTGAAGTATTTAAACTAAATGAGACATTGACTCATACTATCTCATTAGTTGTTTCATTTGGCTTTATGACATTGCTTCATGTTGTATTAGGTGAATTAGTACCTAAAACAATAGCGATTCAATCTGCAGAAAAAACTTGTTTTAAAGTTGCTTGGCCAATGTATTGGTTTGATAAAATAATGCGTCCACTAGTTTGGGTATTAAATTCATTAGCTAATGTAATTGCAAAATTATTTGGATTTGAACCTGCTTCAGAGCATGATGATATTCATAGTGAACAAGAACTTAGAACAATTATGAAATTATCACGAGCTCACGGGCAAATTAATGATATAGAATATCGCTATGTAGAAAGAGTTTTTGAATTTGATAATAAGATAGCAAAAGAAATTATGACTCCAAGAACGGAAGTGGAAGCTATTGATCTAAGCGACTCATTAGGAATAATAATGAGACAAATGAAACAAGAAGAATATACGCGTTATCCAGTAATTGAAAATGGGGATAAAGACCAAATAATAGGGATACTTAATGTAAAAAAATTATTATTTACTGATAAAAAAATAGAATCTACAGAAGATTTAGAGGAATACATTACTCCGGCTATAAAAGTTTTTGAACA
Source organism: uncultured Gemella sp. (assembly GCA_900555985.1). Lineage (GTDB taxonomy): Bacteria > Bacillota > Bacilli > Staphylococcales > Gemellaceae > Gemella. The sequence continues at coordinate 22,695 of USNF01000013.1, read as the reverse complement.
TACTCCAATATCACAAGTGCTAGCTACTATTAAACAAAATCGTGAACATATGATTGTTATTACAGATGAGTATGGTGGAACGAGTGGAGTTGTAACACTTGAAGATATAGTAGAAGAATTAACTGGGGAAATTCGTGATGAATTTGACGAAGATGAACAAAGCTTAGTTAAAAAACTAAAAAATGGTCACTACTTAGTAGATGGTTGGGTGCCTATCCAAGACGTAAATGCTTTATTTAATGTACACTTACCACATGAAGAGGTTGATACAATAGGAGCATATGTTTATATGCAAAAATATGAAGCTAAAGTTGGTGCTGTATATTCAATTGATAAATTAACTTTTGTAGTTAGAAAAGTTGAAGAACATCAAATCAGAACGTTAGAAGTTTGGAAAGAAAAATAAAAAAGAAACGGTTGGAATTTTTCAATCGTTTCTTTTTTTATTTACTTTTATTTTATGACTATATAGAAATATCCGGTATTAGTAAAATTAATTAAAAAATATAGAGGAAATATTAATTTAATATTATTTGAAAATAATTATAATATAGAATGTAAGTGTCTAAAAAATAATTTCCCTTTACTAATCCGAACAATAATGGTATTATATAGTTATAATATACGAATTGAGGAGTATGAAGTATAAAATGAAATTAAAACGAAGTGAAAGAATAGTAGTAATGACGGAATATTTATTAAATAATCCTAATAAACTAATTCCTTTAACTTACTTTGTGACAAAATTTAATCAAGCAAAATCATCTATTAGTGAAGATATCCATATTATAAAGACTGGTTTTAAAGAGGAAAATATTGGAGAAGTAAAGACACTTGCTGGGGTTAGTGGCGGTGTAATTTTTACACCTACATTAGTAGAAGAAGACGCTAAAAAAATACTTGATGAATTTATTGAAAAAATATCAGATGGAAATCGCCTTTTAGCTGGTGGTTATATATTCATGTCAGATATAGTTGGAAATCCAAGTTTAATGAATAAACTTGGAAGAGTCATTGCAACTGTATACAAAAATAAAGAAATTGATGCAGTTGTTACGGTTGCTACTAAAGGAATTCCTGTAGCATATGCAATAGCATCTATTTTAAATAAACCTGTTATTACGATAAGACGTGATAATAAAGTTACAGAAGGAACTACAGTAGCGATAAATTATGTTTCAGGTTCAACAAAAAAAATTGAAACTATGATATTATCTAAGAGAAGTTTAAACAATCACTCTAAAGTATTATTAGTAGATGACTTTATGCGTGGCGGTGGTGTACTAACGGGTATGGAAAGTTTAATGAACGAATTTGATGTGGAAGTTATAGGTAAAGTAATATTAACACAATGTTATGACTCACCAAGAGAACACGAACATGATTATTTATATTTATCAAAAATAGAAAATATTGATGAATACAATAGTACTTTTGATGTGAAAATAGGTAATGTAATAGAAAAACTAAAAGAAGTAGAGAAAGAGGATTTAACTAATGAGTAATAAAAGATATGCAGTAATTTTGGCAGCAGGTAAAGGAACAAGAATGCAGTCTAAGTTGTATAAAGTATTACACAAAGTATGTGATAGAACTATGGTTGAACTTGTTCTAGATAGCTTAAATGATTTAGAAATGGAAGATGTAATTACAGTTGTTGGTCATGGAGCTGAAAGAGTAAAAGAAGTTTTAGGTGATAGAACAAAATTTGTACTTCAAGAAGAACAATTAGGTACAGCTCATGCAGTTAAAATGGCAAAAGAAGAATTACAAGATAAAGAGGGTACTACTATAGTAATGTATGGAGATACTCCACTTATTCGACCAGAAACTATTAATAACATGTTAGATCATCATGAAAGAACAAATGCTAAGGCAACAGTTCTTACTGCAATAGCAGACGATCCTTTTGCATATGGAAGAATTATTCGTGATGTTAATGGAAAACTTGTTAAAATTGTAGAAGAAAAAGATGCAACTGAGAAAGAAAAACAAATAAAAGAAATCAATTCAGGGATATATTGTTTCGATAATAAGCTTTTATTTGAAATGTTGGAAAAAGTAAAAAATGATAATAAACAGGGAGAATATTATCTACCAGATGTATTGGCATTAATTCATGAACAAAAAGAAATAATCGAAACATATTTATGTGATGATTTTGATGAAACTTTTGGAGTTAATGATAGAGTAGCTTTAGCGTATGCTGAAAATGTAATGAGAAACAGAATTAATACAAAACATATGCTTGCTGGAGTAACATTAGTTGATCCAAATAATACTTATATTGCTCCTAATGCTGTTATCGGACGTGATACAACAATTTATCCAAATGTAACAATTAAGTCAAATACAGTAATTGGTGAAGATTGTCAAATTAAACCAAATTCATTCTTAGAGAATGTAGTAATAGGAAATGGTGTTAAAGTATTATCTTCAACAATTAGTGACTCAAAATTAGGAGATCATACTACAATTGGTCCATATGCACACATTAGAAATAATTGTGAACTTGGAGAAAATGTAAGAATTGGTAACTTTGTTGAACTAAAAAATACTACATATGGAAATGGATCAAAAACTGCTCACTTAAGTTATTTAGGTGATGCCACTGTAGGTAATAATACTAATATTGGTTGTGGTACAATTACAGTTAACTATGATGGAAAAAATAAATTTAAAACTAAAGTAGGTAGTGATACTTTTGTTGGATGTAATTCTAATTTAATAGCACCACTTGAAATAGGTGATGGTGTTGTTGTTGCTGCGGGAACTACTGTAACTGAGAATGTTCCAGATGATGCATTAGTAATTGCTAGAATGAAACAAGAGAATAAAGTAGGGTATGCTAAAAAATTACCTGCTGGAAGAAAATAACAATATATTTTGCTAAAGTAAATATATAAGTGTTATACAAAAAAATAAATTATTAAACTGTAGTAGTAAAAGAGAAAAAAATTTTTAATAAATATTTCTTCTAAAATATATAAAATAATATAAAAAGAAAAAGAGTGAAATAACTATAATTTCACTCTTTTTTAACTTGAAATAAAAACATGAAAAGTATATAATTACTATAAAGAGAATGTGTACTAGAAAAAATAATTGTATTATAATAATAAATAAGGAGGCAGGGCAGTGAAATCAAAACATCAAAAAATATTAGAATATATTAAAAGCTTACCAATTGGAAGTAAAATTTCAGTTCGTCAAGTTGCAAAAGAACTAAAAGTGAGTGAAGGAACAGCATATAGAGCTATTAAAGAATCAGAAAATCGTGGTTTTGTATCTTCAATCGAACGTGTAGGAACAGTAAGAATTCAGAAAAAAGAACGTGATAATGTAGAAAAATTATCATATTCTGAAATAGTAAATATCGTTAGTGGTCAATTAGTTGCAGGGCGTGGAGGAGTTCACGAAATTGTTCAGGATTTTGCCATTGGAGCCATGGACTATGAACAAGTAGGTCAACATATTAGACCAGGTACTTTATTAATAATTGGTAATCGTCCAAAAATAATTGAAATGTCACTAGACAAAGGATGTGCTATTTTAGTTACTGGTGGATATATGCCGAGTGATAACATTAAAGCAATAGCGGATAAAAAGAATTTACCACTTATTGTAACACCTCATGATACTTTTTCAGTAACGCACTTAATAAATCGTGTTACAAATGACCAAATAATTAAGAGAGATATTATTGCAGTTGATAGTATATATATTAAAGCAGAAAGACTATATACAATAAATCTTAATAGCACTGTTAAAGATTGGTATGATTTACAATTAGAGGTTGGTCATACTAGATATCCAGTTGTAAATGAATATGGAAAATTAGTAGGTATAGTAACAGCACGTGATGTGTTTTTACAAGAAAAAGACACATTAATAAAAGAAGTTATGGAAAGAAAAGTAGCTACAACTACTTTAGATACTCCTATATCTTCTGTAGCTAATACTATGTTATCAGAAGGATATGAACTTATGCCTGTAATAGATAATAAAAATACGTTATTAGGTGTTGTTACTAGAAAAATAGTTATAAATTCATTATTAACAAATAATAGATTCCAAGAAGGTCATAATAATGATACATTTGATGAAATAATGCGTAAAGGTATTGTGCCAAGAGCTGATGGATTGCAAGTAAAAGTTATTCCTCAGATGTTAGACCAATTTGGTACTTTTTCTAGTTCGGCATTATTAAGTATTATTGATGAATCTATTCATATTACAAGTTACAATTATAATAGAAGTGAAGTACTAATGCAGAATAGTACATTATACTTATTAAAATCAGTACCTTTAGATAGAACTGTTACTACAAAAGTTACAATTTTAGATATAGGTAGAAAAACAGCAAAATTCGATGTTGAAGTATTTGATAAGACAGAATTAGTTGCAAAAGCAATGGTAACTTGTCAAGTATTCCAAAGAAATTAATAGAAAGAAGAAATTAAATGACTACAAATTATGAGAACTTATACGAAGAAATCTTTCTTAAAATAAAAGAGAATGATAAAATTATTATTCATAGACATGAAAGACCAGATCCTGATGCGTATGGATCACAGGGAGGTATGTATCAGCTAATTAAAGAAAACTTTCCTGAAAAAGAAATAATTACAGTAGGAAAAGATTCACCTTCTCTTAACTTTTTATTTACAAATACAGAAGTAAGTGAAGAAGATTATAAAGATGCTTTAGTAATAGTAACAGATACAGCTAATTTCCCTAGAATTGATGGTAAGTTATTTACAAAGAACAATTTTTTAATTAAGATTGATCATCATCCACCATTAGATGAATATGGAAATATAAATTTAGTAGATACAGAAGTATCATCTTGTAGTGAATTAATTTATAATTTTTATACTTATTTAAATAAAAAATATGGTATAAGATTAAATGATGAAGCGGCAAAATTATTATACTTGGGTATTGTAGGAGATACCGGAAGATTTTTATTCCCTAATACTTCTAATCATACACTTCAAGTGGCATCAGAGCTTATAAAATATGATTTTAATATGAGTGAATTATTAGATAAGCTAGAGATAACAAGTGAAAATCTTATGCGCTTTAGAGCGTTTATATTTGAAAAATACGATGTTTATCAAGATGGAGTGGCATATTTAAAAATAACTAAGGAAGATATGGATAAATATGGAGTTGATCCAGGGGAAGTATCTACAGGTGTTAATTTGCTAAGAAGTTTAGAAGGCCTATATGCATGGTGCTTTGCTATAGATGAAGGTAACAAAGTTCGTGTAAGAATACGATCAAAAGGTCCAGTCATTAACACTTTAGCAGAAAAATATGCGGGTGGAGGTCATCCACTAGCTAGTGGTGCAACTGTTAAAAATTGGGAAGAATTAGATGATCTTCTTGATGATATGGCTAGAGTGGTAGCAGATTATATTAGAGACAATAAGTAATAAATTATTTAAATGACTGTATTTTCAGAATTTTTAAGAATATATTCAAAAAAAATATCTTGACAGTAAAAAAATATAATGCTATACTTAACAAAGTTATAATAAAAACCAATACTCTTATAAGTACTAGGCGAAATAATCAAAGAGAGTGCAGAAGGCTGAGAATGCATATTATATAATCTAGGAAAATGGTTTGAGTGGTTAATGAAGTAAACAATGATTGTAAACTTTATTCGGGTATCCACGTTATAGGATAAGCTATGTTAGTAGTATGAGTAAAAAGTAAGGTGGTACCGCGTAAAACGCCCTTATTCTGTATAGCAGAGTAAGGGCGTTTTTTTAAATAATAAAGAAAGAGAAAGGATTATACTATGATTGAATTAAAAAATGTAAATAAGACATATAATAACAAGGTTCATGCATTAAAAAATATTAATCTTAAGGTAGAAGAAGGGGATATTTACGGTATTATTGGATATTCTGGTGCAGGAAAAAGTACATTAGTAAGATTACTTAATGGATTAGAAATTGCTACAGATGGAGAAGTAATTATTGAAGGAGACGACTTCAATAAGATTACTGAATCAGAACGTCGTTTAAAACGACAAAGAATAGGAATGATATTCCAACACTTTAATTTACTATGGAGTAGAACTGTTGCAGAAAATATAGCTTTTCCATTAGAAATCTTAGGAAAATCAAAAAAAGAAATAAAAGAAAGAGTAGAAGAATTAGCTAAATTAGTTGGTTTAGAAGATAGATTAAATGCTTACCCATCACAACTTTCTGGTGGACAAAAACAAAGAGTTGGTATTGCTCGTGCGTTAGCAGGTAAGCCATCAATCTTACTATGTGATGAAGCCACAAGTGCTTTAGACCCAGAAACAACAGCTGAAGTATTAAACTTGATTAAAGAAATTCACAGAAAAACAAATATAACAGTAGTACTTATAACTCATGAAATGAATGTAATTAAAACTATTTGTACTAAAGTAGCTGTAATCGATGGTGGAACAATAGCAGAAAATGGATTAGTATCTGAAGTATTCTATCATCCAACACAAGAAGTAACTAAAAAATTCTTAAGTCAAACTTCATTCGCTTCAGAAATAGAAGAGCGTGAAAATATTGATGAGTGGAAAAAAGTATTTACAGATGGTATTATAATTAAATTTACCTTTGATAATAATACATCTAAAAAACCTATCTTAAGTATGTTGTTAAAAGAAATTGAATTTGACTTTACTATTATTAACGGTCATATTGATAAAACAGCTGATGCCAATATTGGAACATTATTTGTTCAGTTATTAGGTACAGATGAAAATATTAAGAAAGTAATATCTAGATTGAATGAATTAGGTATTTTAACGGAGGTGTTATAATGTTTGATTTTTCTCGTGTTAGTTGGGTAAAAGTACAAAGTAAAACAATAGAAACATTAGTAATGACTTTTGAGTCATTGGTAGCAGTAGTTATTATTGGGATATGTTTAGGATTATTATTATATCTTAGCTCTAATAGTAATGGAATATTTGGACGTATTTTTTATGCAGTTGTTTCAGCAGTAGTTAATATTTTTAGAGCAATTCCATTTATTATTTTAATAGTTTTATTATTACCATTTACTAAATCTTTAGTTGGTTCTATTAGTGGACCACAAGCAGCGATGCCGGCATTAATTCTTTCGGCTGCGCCATTTTATGCTCGTTTAGTAGAAATAGGACTTCGTGAAGTAGATAAAGGTGTAATTGAAGCGGCTAGAGCTATGGGAGCAAAAAAAATAACAATTATTACAAAAGTATTAATTCCGGAAAGTTTACCAGCAATTGTTTCTGGATTAACAGTTACAGCAATTGCACTTGTTGGTTCAACAGCAATGGCAGGTGTTATTGGTGCTGGTGGATTAGGTAATCTAGCATATTTAGATGGATTCCAAAGAAATAACAATACATTAACACTTGTTGCAACTGTATTAATATTAATCATTGTATTTGCTATTCAAATTCTGGGGGATTTTGTAGTTAAAAGAATAGATAAGAGATAGTAAATTTTTAAAATATGGGATAGATTGGTATGTAGTTATCATTTTATCTCATATTTTTTTATTTATTTTTACCAAAATACGTTAAAAATAGCTGAAAATATGATAAAATAGTTAAGATGTTAAAACAATAGTAAATTAGCAAAAGGAGGTTTTTTATGGTTATTCAATGGTTTCCAGGTCATATGGCCAAGGCAACAAGAGAAGTTAAAGAAAAGTTGAAATTAGTAGATATAGTTTTTGAGTTAGTAGATGCCCGTTGTCCTTTGTCTTCTCATAATATGTATTTAGATGAAGTAGTTAAAGATAAGAAAAAAATAATTATATTTAATAAAATAGATTTATGTGATAGAAAAGAAACAGCAAAATGGAAAAATTATTTTGAGAATAAAGGCTATGTAGTAGTATACACAGATGCAAAAAATAGTAATAATCTCAATAAAGTTATAGATAAAGCAAAAGAAGAACTTGCTGAGAAAATTGCAAGACAAGTAGCTAAAGGGATAAAACCTAGGGCAATTAGGTCAATGGTAATAGGTGTGCCAAATGTTGGGAAATCAACATTTATAAATAAACTTATAAAGAAAAATGTTGCAAACACAGCTAATAAACCAGGAGTTACCAAAAAACAACAGTGGTTAAAATTAAATAAAGACATTGAACTTTTAGATACTCCAGGTATACTTATGCCAAAATTTGATAATCAAGAAATTGGTAAAAAACTTAGTTTAATTGGCTCTATTAAAGATGACATTACACCTTTAGATGATGTTAGTTTATACCTAATTGAATTATTAAAAAATAATTATCTTGAAAATTTAAATAATCACTATAAAATTAATGTTAAAACTGAAGATGAAAATTTAACAATAATGGAAAAAATAGCAGAGAAAAGATTTAAAAAAATAGGTGGAGATTATGATTATGATTCAACTATTAAGTTACTAATTCAAGATTTTAGAACACAAAAGTTCGGATTAATTACATTAGATAATTATAATGAAATAGTCAATAATGAGGAAAATAATGAAAATTAATGATATTAAAGAGCTACTTCAACAAGATGAGATATCTAAAGAAATACTGGAAATATTACGCACTGATGAACGAAGTGGTGTAAAAAAATTATTGTCAACCTATGATAAAAAACAAGAAAAAAAACTTTTTTATAAAAAAGAGTACGAAAAAAAATCATTTTATGAAAATAAATGTTATAATAGAGGATGTAAATACATCTGCGGTATAGATGAAGTAGGACGTGGTCCGCTTGCTGGTCCTGTAGTAGCTGCAGCGGTAATTTTAAAGAAAGATAGTTATTTTGAAGGATTGAATGATTCTAAAAAGCTATCAGAAAAAAAACGTGAAGGGCTATATGAAAAAATTACAAATGAAGCTGTTGCGTATGCTATTTGTGAAGTAAATAATGAAGAAATTGAAAAATTTAATATTTATAATGCTGCAAGAATAGCAATGCAAAGAGCAGTCGAAAAGTTAAGTGTGAAACCAGACTTTTTACTAATTGATGCTATGCCTTTTGAAAATTATCCTATACCTAATTATAGTATTGTTAAGGGTGATGAAAAGAGTGTTTCAATTGCAGCTGCATCAGTGATTGCTAAAGTATACCGAGATAATTTAATGAAAGAATATGCAAATAAATACCCATATTATGATTTTGAGAATAACGCAGGATATGGAACAAAAAAACACTTAGAAGGTTTAAGAAAGTACGGAATTACACCTATACATAGACGTGATTTCGAGCCTATTAAATCTATAATAAAAAGAGGAGGCAATAATGAACAATAATAACAATAATATTAGTATTGCAAAAAATCTGCAATCTAGTAAGAGAAAAAATGCTCAGGGTAAACAACGAAATAATAAAAAAATAGAAAAGAATAAAAATACAAAAGTAGTTGCTAAGAAAAAAACTAATGAGAGAGTAATTACTAAACAAGCTGAAATAAAAAATATTAAAAGTACAAAAAAAGATCTAAACTTAGTACAAAATAATAAAGAAAATAAGAATAAAAAAAATATAGCAAAAATTCGTATTACACCATTAGGTGGTGTGGAAGAAGTTGCTAAAAATATGTATATGGTTGAGATAGGCGATGAAATATTTGTTTTAGATGCTGGTCTTATGTTCCCTGAGACAGAGATGATAGGTATAGATGCCGTAATACCAGATATAAGTTATTTAGTACGTAATAAGCAAAAAGTAAAAGGTATTTTTCTATCAAATGGACATGTTAGTTCAATGGGAGCAATTCCTTATATAATTGATAAATTAAAGTGTCCTGTTTATGGATCAAAACTAACTATTGATTTACTAAAAAATCATATGAAACATTTAGAAATTAAACGTAGAATTAAGTTTTACTATGTTAAAGAAAATAATAAGTATGAGTTTAATAATGCTAATATTACGTTTTTCAAAACAACATATTCAATGCCGGATTCATTAGGGATATGCATTGAAACTAGTCAAGGGAATATTGTTTACACAGGTGAATTTAAATTTGACCAATCTGTGAGTAAAGAATATAAATCAGATATTGTTAAAATGAGTACTTTAGGTCAAAAAGGTGTTTTAGTATTATTAAGTGATTCTAGTAATGCTAATGTTAAAGGGTACAATGTTCCTGAAAATGAAGCAGCAGAGCAAATTGATAATGCTTTTTATAATGCTAATAAACGTATCATAGTAACTTGTTATGCGTCAAACTTTCTAACTATCTCTCATATTGTAAAAGCAGCATTATCTCAAAATAGAAAAATTTTATTACTAGGTGAAGCTATTCAAGATTCTATTAATACCGCAAGAGATATGAATTATTTAAATATTGAAGATGAGAACTTAATTAGTATTGAAAACTTAAAAGATTATCCTCAAAATGAAATTTGTATTTTATCTTCTGGTGATCAAGGGGAACCGATTGAGGCGATGAAAAATATTGCTGAGAAAAAAATAAAAGGTATTCAAATTGATGAAGGGGATACTATAATGATTGCAGCAACTCCATCACCTAATATGGAAGTAATGTTATTCCAAACTCTTAACTTATTGGTAAAATTAGGTGCTCATGTTGTTACTGCTTCTAAAAGACTTCATGCTGCGAGCCATGCAACTCGTGAAGAATTAAAAATGATGTTAAACATGCTTATGCCTAAACATTTTATACCTGTTCAAGGTGAGTTTAGAAATTTAAGAAAACATGCAGAAATTGCTGAAGAGACAGGTGTTTCTAAAGAAAATATTCATATACTACAAAAAGGAACAACTTTAGAAATAAGTGGAAATAAAACAAAAATTATTCCTAATAATATACCTATAGGAAACGTTCTTGTTGATGGTCGAGGAATTGGTGATGTTGAAGATAGTGTACTAAAAGATAGAAAAGTATTATCAAATGACGGAATTTTTGTTACTTCGTATGCTATAAGTAGAAAAGAAAAAACATTAGTAGGAAGACCTTGTATCCAAACAAAAGGATTTGTATATGTTAAGAAAAGTGCTGAGTTAATAAAAGAAGCGGAAGAAAAAGTTATTGATTATTTAGAAAATAATCCAATAAAAAATATAAGAGAATGTGCTGCAGTAAAAGCAGAAATTAGAAATATGTTAGCAAGCTTATTATATGATAATACTAAGAGAAGACCAATTATTATTGTTAATTTTTCATTAGTTTAGAATATTGAAATAATTAATAGGTTTTTAAGTTTACTATTTCGTGAATAGGCTTAAAATAGGCGATTTGTTGTGGGAGTAATTCAATAAAATTGATTTTATGAAATCATAATTTTGAATTACTCCCAATCTTAATATTAAATTAGAGGAGGTGGAGTATTATGTCTAGGGTTATAGCTCATATAGATATGAATTGTTTTTATGCTAGTGTTGAAGAAAAATATAATCCAGAATTACAAGGGAAGCCACTAGCGATTGCTGGAACAGTTAAAACTAGACATGGTATAATAGTCACTTCTAATTATGAAGCAAGGAAACTTGGTGTAAAAACTACAATGCGTGTAGGGGATGCAAGAAAAATTTGCCCAAATATAAAATTCCTTCAACCTGATATGGAAAAATATCAAAAAGAATCTAAATTGATTTTTGATTTAATTAGAGAGTATACTACAAAGGTTGAGGTAGTTTCAGTAGATGAGGCATATATTGATCTTAGTGAGTTTGAAGAACCTATAAGAGTAATAGCAACAATACAGAGAAGAATTTATAAACAATTAGGAATGCCTTCAAGTGTTGGAGTTTCGTATAATAAATTTTTTGCTAAAATGGGTTCTGATTTAAAAAAACCATTAGGTTTTACAATAATAAATAAAAAAAATTATGAGTCTATACTATGGGATATGGATATTAGTGAAATGCATGGTTGTGGAAAATCAGCTTCAAAAAAATTGAAAAAAATGGGAATATCAACAATTGGGGACTTGGCAAATGCAAATGAGGTTGTATTACATAGTTTACTAGGAATTCAAGGTTTAAGATTAAAAAAATGTGCCAATGGAGAAGATAATAGAGAATTAAAATATACTGTAGAACGAAAATCAGTCGGTAATTCAAAAACTTTTTCAGAAGATTTAGTAGAAGAAGTAGAAATAAAAAATCAATTAAAGAAATTAAGTGAAAAAGTTAGTAATAGAGCAAAATCAAGAAACTATGTAGGGAATAATATTTCAATAATTATTAGATCTTCTGATTTTAAAAATATTACTCGTTCAAAAAAGATACCCGAATATATTGATAGTACTGTTGATATATATAATAATGCACTTGAGTTAATTTTAGATAATTATGATTTTACTTATCCTATTAGACTTCTAGGAGTTTCACTTAATGATATTAAGAAGAAGGATAATTTAAAAGTACAATTGGATATTTTTGATAAAAAGAGTTATAAAAAAGAAGAAGAGTTTAGAAAATTATCAAAAAAATTGAAAATGGAATTTGGAGATAATATAATTACAGATTTTAATAATCTTGATGATAAAAAAGGTAAGACAATTATTACTACAAGTTTTAGTAAAGATTTTTTAGAATAAGGATTTTATTAAAGAAGGAGAAAAAATGTTAGCAATTAATAAGAGACTAGAGTTAGTAGCGAGCTATGTTGAAAATAAGAGATTAGCTGATATAGGTAGTGATCATGCGTACTTACCTATTTTCTTGGCTAAAGAAGGAAAGATAGATTTTGCAATAGCAGGAGAGATAGTAGAAGGACCACATAAGGTATCAATTAAAAATGTTCAGGAAGAAGGATTATCTAATATAATAGAGTGTAGAAAAGCAGCAGGGTTAGATGCAATTACGCTAGAAGATAATATAGAGGTTATTACTATTTGTGGTATGGGTGGAAAATTAATTTCGGATATATTAGAAGATGGAAAAGATAAATTAATTAATAAACCCAATTTGATATTACAACCAAATGTTGGTGAAAGTTTTGTTAGGGAAAAATTACAGCAATTAGGGTATAATATTGTAGCAGAAAATATTATAGAAGAAGATGGTCATATTTATGAAATTATAGTTGCTAAAGCTGGAGAAATGAATCTTACAGAAGAAGAAAAAGTCTTTGGTAAATATTTACTAAAAGAAAAAAATGATCTATTTATTAAAAAACAAAAATTAGAATTAAATAAAATAAAGTATATTTTATCACAATTACAAAAGGCAAAAGAAATTCAAAAAGATAAAGTTGAAGAATTAGAGAAAAGATATAAAGAAATACAAAATATTATTTCTGTGTAGAAAAGGAAGAGGAGGAGATTATGATACAAAGCTTACAAAGTGAACAAGAAGCAAAAAAGCTATTATACCTAAGTGTGAAAATGGCTAAAAATATGCTTTCTTATGGGGCTGAAGTTTATAGAGTGGAAGATACAATTAATAGAATATATAAATCTTTTGATAATATTAGAGCAGCTAATAGTCTTGTAACATATAACTTTATAATAGTATCATTTATTTATGATGATACTACTTATACAACAATGCGAAGAGTAGTATTAGGGGATAGAAATCTTGAGAAAATTTCTTTAATAAATGACTTATCTAGGAAAATGGTTATGGGAGGATGTTCTTTAGACCTAGCTTTTAAAAAACTAAAAGAAATAAAAAATAAAGATAGATATTCTAACCTTTCGATAATATCGTCTATGACATTATCAGCACCATTTTTTGCTATAATGTTCGGTGGTACTTTTAAAGATAGTCTTATTGCATTTGTGATAATGGCTATACAAACATTGTTCTTATTATTTGCATCAAAATTCAAAATAACTTATTTTTTAAGTAATTTTATGGGTGCCTTTATAGCGACTGTATTAGTAATGTCATTTGCAAAAATAATTACAATTCATAATCCGTTTAGTATTATTATCGTTAGTTTAATGCCTCTTGTTCCAGGTGTTCAAATAACTAATTCAGTTCGTGACTTTATGGCTGGGGATTATTTATCGGGGATGATAGGTGCTCAGGCAGCTGTATTTGTTTCAACAGCCATAGCAATTGGTGTAGTATTAGGTTTAAAAATTGTTTAAGGAGGAAAAATGGAATATAATATTATAATTCAATTTATAGCAGGATTTGTAGTTTCATTAGCCTTCGCAATATTTTTCAATGCGCCTAAAAAATCATTGATTTCTTGTGGATTAGTTGGTGCAGTAGGTTGGCTGGCTTATGTTTTAACTAATCTAGTATCAGATGTAGTAGTGGGAAGTTTTGTAGGGGCGTTATGTGTTGGATTGTTATCTACTAATGCATCTAAACGATTACGAATGCCAGCAACAATATTTATATATACTGGTATGATACCCTTAGTTCCAGGATATGGTATGTATAATACGATGCAAAATATAGTTACAAAAAACTATAATATAGCTTTAAAAGTTGGTTTAGAAACGTTGCTTCAGGCAGGAGCCATTGCAATGGGAATTCTACTAGCCTCAGTTTTTTCTGATTCAATAAAAAGGGTAAAAATACAAAGAAGAAGATAAAAAAATAATAGCTCTAAAATACTTTTGAATAGAGCTATTATTTTTTTTATGGTAAAATTAGCTTGAAAATACAATTAGGAGGATAACTATGAAACCAATTTTATATTATGCAAAAGCCTGTCCAGATACGAAACCATTTGTTGATAAATTAAATGAATTAGGAATTGTTTATGAAGAGGTGGAAATATTTGATTCGTTAAAAAATTTAAAGCAATTTTTATTTGTAAGAGACACATATAAAGTATTTGATAAAATCAAAGGAAATATGCAAATAGGTATTCCTTGTTTAGTAGTAAGTGAATCAGAATGTGTTTTAGATATAGATAAATTAAATGAAATATAAAAAAGGATAATTATTAAAATTATCCTTTTTAATTTTTTATTAATCTTGATTTTGTTTTCTTCTTATTGCAGCTCCTGCAAGTGTAAGTAAACCTAATCCTGCTAATGCAGAATTTGTATTATTTTCACCAGTATTTGGTAATTGTTTTGCTTTAACTTTGTTAGGTTTTACAGGTTTGTTTGGTTTATTTGGTTTGCTTGGTGGAGTTACAGGAGGTGTTTGAGGTGTTGTTTTTTCAACTACAACAACATTCTCATGCCATTTGATTTCTGGTTTTGTTGGTTCCACTGGTTTGTTTGGAACTTCTACAACTTTTGGAGTTGGAGGAGTAGGTTTAGTTGGTTCTGTTGGAGCAACTGGAGGAGTAGGTTTAGTTGGTTCTACTGGTTCTTTTCCAGGTTTTTGTGGTAAACCAACTTGTGAGTTTATTGCAAACCAATAAACTGTAGGTTGTCCAGAAGCATTTGCGCCGTTAGCAGTAAATACTAAATGACCATCTGTCATTTTTAACCCTGCACCACCATAGTATAAGTATTTAGAATTTGGATTATCCCATCCTTCTAGTGTAGAAGAAGATTCACCATTGAATACTGATCCATGTTCAATATATTGATTGTCTTTAAGTGAAGTTACTTCTTTAGTATTAGCATCATATGTTACACTTGAATTTGGAATTGGAATAAATTTATTATTACCAACATTAACAAATTCTTGGTGTTCTATATTTTCGAATTTTTTCTTAGGAGTGAATGTAATTTCTCCTGTAATAGAATTAATAGAATATGTACCAATTACGTCATCTTTATCTTCAAATGTATATTCTTCAGTTCCGATAGAGTGTCCATTACCACCACCAGAAGCATTTACTGAAGTTGCTGTTGTTACTGCTTCTTCGCTAACAGCAAATTCACTACCATTCCATGTTGCTTTTTGAGTAACTACTTTTAGAGGGTTATCTGCAGAGATATTAACAGTAACACCTGACCCAAAGTTTGCAGTTCCTGATTTTGTTACTACAGCATTATTCTCAATACTCATTGAAGAACCATCTGCATAAGGGTTCCATGTACCACGTACAACATTTCCATTTGTATCTTTAGCTTCAACTGTTAATTCTCTAGGTTTATCACCGCTATCTACATAAGAAGCACCAGTCCAGTGGTTAAGTGAGTTTAAAGCAACAATTGCATTGTATTTTTGTAGGTCAAATTTATTTCCAGCTCTATCATAAAACTCAACATCAACTGCAACTTTAACAGGTTTATCTTTACCTGTAGAAGCTCCTACAGTTAAAGTTACAGTAGGATCATTACTTACTGCAGCGATTCCTTTACCGTCGTTAGAAGGTAGGCTAAGTATCTCATAACGATAAATAACTCTCGTTATATCATTTTTAGATTTATCTTTTTCATTCATATGAGATTGATTTAATCCATCATAAGTTACAACGAATTTATCACCTTCTTTTATTTGAATGTATTCAACTTCATTATTAGCCCATGGACTTGTAGAAACGATATCATCACTTGTTAATTTATCTGAATCATATTGAGCTACATTACTTGTATTTAATCTAGCTTGAGCTTCACGAGTTAGGTAAGTATTGATTCCATCAATTTTATGAGTTGCATTATTTTCGCGTTGGAATGTTAAATCTTGAACAGTTTCAACTTCTTTAATATCTCTATAATTACTGTCATTTATATACTTATCATATGCTTCTTTAGCATCTTGGAATTGTTTAAGTAATACTTTATATTCTGCTAAATTCTTTTCGTAAGTTGAAAGGTCATTGTTATATTTAACAACTGCAGCATCATATTCAGCTTTAGCTGTTACATATTTGTTATATGCAGTATTATAAGCTTGTAATTCTTTATTGTATTTAGCTTCGTTTTCTTTATTGACAGCATCAGCAGCTTCTTTTTCAGCTACTTTTTTATCGTAACTTTGTTTAGCCTCATTATACTTTTCTTTTTCAGTTGTATAATCTTTTACAGAAGCTTGAATTTCTTCAGCTTGTTTTAAATTATCTTTTATAGCTGATTCAACATTTTCTTTTACTTCAGTTTTTTCTTTAGTAACTGTTAAATCTTCTTTTTTAGCAGAGTCTATTGCTTTTTCTAAAGATGGCGTCACAACTTTGTAAGTATTTTTCTCAACATTACCTTTTGTTTCAGTTGATACTAATTCAGTTGTTGAGTTAGTTTCTTGTTGTAGGTTTTTATTAGTATTAGTAGTAGAAGTAGCTACTGATTCTGTTGATGAAACATCAGCTGCTTCAACAGCGCTAGTTCCTAAGAAAAAGAATCCTACGGCAATAACTGCTGAAACTACACCTTTTCCTCCTATCTTTCTAAGTGAATAATGAAATTTTTTCTCATTTTGATTATGAATATCTTTCATAATATCCTCCATAAAACATTTTTTTGCATCAGTGTTAATAATATTTGATTTTTATAATAATACACATGAGCAACTTATTATATCACGATATTTTATGGAAACGCAAGAAATCAGTTTCATTTTTTATGATTATCTATAAAATAAAGCTTAATTTATTAGTAGGGTAACGTATATCATTTTTTTGAAAACATATAATATAGGGAAATTAATCAGTAAATTGAATACTAGTTATTTGTTATTTTTACAAAATTGCTTTAAAAATATCTATAAAAAAATTAATCTAATTCAGTGAAATGTAATAGCAATTTAAGAAATTTGAATTATATTATATTTTGCTATAAAATATTAATAATAAATACTTTATAAGGAATTTAAGAATGAATAAGAATAATTTTAAGATACTAATTACAGTTGTAATATTAACTTTTTTATTTCTATCACAAAGTTATAGTAATTTATTAAAGACTTTTGATTTAAAAATAATAGGTTTAATACAAAGTTTGGAAAATAAATATTTAACAGTATTTTATCAAATGATAACTAATATCGCTGATACATACCAAAGTATTGTAATAACTGTTTTATTAGTGATTTTTTTATACACTAAGAAATATAATAGAGAAGCATTATTTTTAGCTATCACAATGTCTATCTGTGGTATTGCTATGCCATTACTAAAAAATATTTTTAGAAGAGAACGTCCTAATTTTTATAGATTAATAGAAATAAGTGAATATAGCTTTCCTAGTGGACATACTACAGCTGCAACAACTATGTATTTAACGCTTGCAATTATAGATTTAAGTAATATGAATAAATTGAATAAATATTTTGTTTTTGGTATTGCA
Source organism: uncultured Gemella sp. (assembly GCA_900555985.1). GTDB lineage: Bacteria > Bacillota > Bacilli > Staphylococcales > Gemellaceae > Gemella. Next base: position 4,590 of record USNF01000013.1, on the reverse strand, counting down.
GCATTAGGGATAATTATAATAGGAACTTCGAGAATTTATTTAGGAGTGCACTATCCAACAGATGTTATGGCAGGAATTTGCTTAGGTATTAGTATAGTAAGTATAGTATATATCTTATATTATAATAAATTGATTGAGGGGGTTAAATAATGAAAAAGGTTTTATTAATAACTGGATCTTTCGGGAACGGACACATCCAGGTTTCCAATAGTATAAAGGATGAGTTTAGGGAAAATTATAGTAGTGATGTGTTGGTTGTTGAATCTGATTTATTTTTGGAAGCACATCCTAATTTAACACCTATACTAAAAGAAATGTATCTTTATAGTTTTTCATATTTTAGAGATATTTATGGCTATTTATATTATGCTGGAAAGAGGCAAAAAAATATGTCGTTTTATAGGTACTTTAGTTATAATTATTTAAAAAAACTTGTAGAAGAAGAATCACCAGATATAATTGTTTCTGTTTTTCCTACACCAGCATTGTCTTTATTAGAAAGTACAGACATACCTATTGTAAATGTAGTTACAGATTATTATTATCATAAAAGTTGGTTAACTAAAAATGCCTATAGATATTTTGTTTCAAATGAAGATTCCAAAAGAGCATTTATAGAAGCTGGTGTTGATTCAGATAAAGTAAAAATTTTTGGAATACCAATAAATAGCAGTTTTGATGAAAAAGTTGATAAGAAGCAATGGTATGACAAAAATAATTTATCTTTAGATAAAAAAACAATTATGATATCAGCAGGTGCATTTGGTGTAACTAATAATTTTGAAAATATTATTAATAAAATTATTAATCTTGAGAAACTACAGGTTGTTATTATTTGTGGAAAAAATAATCAATTAAAAATGAAGTTAGAGAAAATTTTTAAAGGGAATAAAGATATTATGATAATTGGTTATATGAATGATATGAGAGAGTGGATGCAAACATCTGATGTTCTAATTACAAAAGCTGGAGGAGTAACAATTTCAGAGGCGTTAGCTAGTAAGGTTCCACTAATACTTCTAAATCCAGTACCAGGACAAGAAGGAGAAAATGCTAGTTATTTTGAAAGAAATGGACTGGCAAAAATAGCAAATTCTGAAAGTGAAATAATTGAGCATTTAACATACTTTTTAAATGAGAATAATTTAAAACTAGTTAAAAATAAAATGAATACATGTTATATACCACATAGTACAAAAAATGTATGTAAGGCTATACTAAATATATTAAATAATAGAGAAGCTAAGTAATATGTATTGTGTGAATGATTATCATTTAATTAGTATATTACTTGTAAAATAGAGTGAAAATTGGTAACATTACTATAGAATAATTTGGTATCTACAAAATCACTAGGTAAAGGGTGATCTTGTAGATATTTAATAGAATATTGAGTTAAATTTATTTTTATTAACTGTAGTTTTAATAGTATTTAATTATATAATAGGTCAACTAATACAGTAATTAGTAGTGGCCTCTTATTTTATATACCAAAACAGTATTTTAAAAACATGAGATACTCTAATTTTTTCTATATATAAGTACTTTGTATAAAGGTGTTGAAGCAGGAATTATTTATACAAGTATAAAAAGGGAAGAGAAGTTTTTAATTATTCTAATAAATCTATATGTAGAAGGTGTAAATCATTAAATTTTAGTGATTTACACTCTTTTTATTAAAACTATGATATAATTTATAAGTAGAATTTTATGAGGAGGAATAGCAAGATGAAAAAAAAGTCTTTGCTAACGATACTAGGTAGTACAATAGCTTTAGGTATGTTATATGTACAAAATCCAATTTTTGGAAGATTACCAAGGAAAGAACGTAAAAAAAAGATTTTAGAATCAAAGAATTATTATAATGGTCAATTTAACAATATAGAAAATACTCCAACAATACCTGAAGATACAAATATTTTTGATGTTTTTGGTGCTCTTTTTTCTGTAGATAAGGATAATGTACCTAAGTCAGATATCCCTTATATAAAGACAAATTTAAAGAAATTATCAGAAACTAATGATAATTATTATGTTTGGTTTGGGCATTCATCATATCTTATTCAAATGTCTGGAATAAAGTTTTTAATAGATCCTGTGTTTAGTGGATCTGTTTCTCCAATTCCAGGCTCAGGTAAGGCTTTTAAAGGTTCGAATTATTATGGTGTAGAAATGCTACCTGAAAAAATAGATTATTTAATTATTTCTCATGATCATTATGATCATTTAGATTATGATACTGTGAAAAAATTGAAAGAAATGGTTGGAAAAGTTATTGTTCCACTTGGAGTAGGAGAACATTTTGAATATTGGGGATACTCTCCTGATAAAATAATAGAACTATCTTGGAATGAAGAATGTAGTTTAGAGGAAAAAGTAAAAATAATATCTGTACCATCTAGACATGCTTCGGGAAGACTGTTTCCTCTAAACAAAACGCTATGGTCTTCGTATATTTTATATATCAATGGTAAGAAGATTTTTCTTGGAGGAGATAGTTCATATGGAAAACACTTTAAGGAAATTAGAGAAAAATATGGGGATGTTGATTTTGCTGTTTTAGAAAATGGACAATATAATAAAAATTGGAAGTACAGTCATTTGTTCCCTGAAGAAACCTTAAAGGTTTCTCAGGAATTGGGGGCTAAGTACTTAATACCGGTTCATAATTCAAAGTTTACTTTAGCACCTCATGCATGGTATGAACCATTGAGAGAACTTATAAAAATAAATGATGAAAAGTATAGAATACCAGTTTTAACACCGATGATAGGAGAAGTTATTGATTTAGATAATTTAAATCAAATAAAAACTAAACGTTGGTTTGAATAAGTATAAATATTAGGAGAGTGTTGTTTATGAAAAAAATAAGTTTAGAAGAACTTAAAGCAAAGTTATTTGATGGGGAAAAAGATTTTTCAAATATTATACTTGAGAATATGAATTTAGAAAATTTTGATTTAAGTAATAGAGATTTTTCTTATTCAAATTTCATTAATGTGAATTTAAAAGGAGTAGATTTTTCATTTTCTAATCTTGAGAATAGTCTGCTAGATGATTGCAATTTAGAGAATGTTAATTTTATATGTTCAAATTTACAACATAGTTCATTGAGAAGGGTTAATATGAAAAATGCTAATATTAAAGAAGCAAATCTCTATGCTGCGGTATTAGAAGAAGCAAATTTAAAAAATATAACTTATGATGAAAAAACAAAGTACTTTAGGTTGTACTGCCCTGAAGAAGGGGCATTTATAGCATATAAAAAAGGGTTAAATAATAGGATAATAAAACTTTTAATTCCTGGAGATGCGAAGAGAGTTTCAGCAACTAGAAACTGTTGTAGATGTGATAAAGCAAAAGTGCTTGAAATTAGTGATTATGAAAATAAGAAATACTATGATGAAGCATGGTCAACGGTTGTTGAAGATTTTTGTTATAAACTTGGAGAGTGGGTTTATGCTGAAAATTTTAATGAGGATCGTTGGTATGATTCGACTGGTGGAATTCATTTTTGGATGACCAGAGAAGAAGCTAAGAAATATTAATAATGATTTTAGGAGAAAAAGGTGAGAATAGTTTTAATATGTAGGTATGATGGAAGTAAATATCATGGGTTCCAAATACAACCAAATAATAATACTATCCAAGAAGAGATAGAAAAAAGTTTGAAAAAAATTCATAAAAAAGATGTTAGAATTTATATGAGTGGAAGAACTGATAGTGGAGTCCACGCATATGGGCAAGTTTTACACTTTGATACTAATTTGAATATTCCTACAGATGGATGGATTAAAGCTATAAATGCTATGATACCGAAGGATATCAGAATCGTATCAGCTAAAATAGTTAATGACGAATTTCATGTTAGGTATAATAGTATAAAAAAAAAATATATTTATAAATTATACTTAGGTAGAGAAATAGATCCATTTTTGATTAATTATGTAGGACAACATAAATTTAAATTTGATTATGAAAAAGCTAAAGATTCATTGCAATATTTTATAGGAGAACATGATTTTTCTTCTTTTTGCTCAAAAAATACTAGTGTAGAAGATAAAGTTAGAACGATTTATAATTTTACAATGGAACGTGATAATCAGAATAAGAATATAATTAATTTTGAAATTACAGGGAATGGATTCTTATATAATATGGTAAGGATTATTATAGGTACTATTCAAGATGTTGCAGCTGGTAAATATGAACCAACATACTTGAAAGAAATAATTGATAGAAAAGAAAGAAGTTTTGCAGGGCCTAAAGCAGATGCATCAGGTCTATACTTAAAAGAAGTTCTTTATGATAACGATGATATTAATGAGTTTATAAAAAGCTCCTTAGTGATATATTAGAATAATGACTGAAGTATAATTAAAATAAATATCAATTAATCTGCTAAATAGAAAAAAAATACATATTTCTAGTTGACGAGAGATGTTAGATGTGTTAGAATTGAAATGTTGAGTAGCTCCTAAAATAGCTACTACAACCGCACGTATAAGGTATAAAAGTGAGAAATCCACCTTATGTGGCGAGTCTTAGTAAAAAATATTTAAGGAGGTGCAGATATGTACGCAGTAATTA
>USNF01000012.1 GCA_900555985.1 uncultured Gemella sp. | reverse complement strand
CGAGTCCATTATAACCTAAAGTTTTATATTTGTTAACCCATTGATACAACATTCCCTGATGAATTCCGTTACTTAACGCAACAGAAGTATATGATTCACCAGCTAAAACTTTAACAATTAATTCTAATTTTTCTTCTGGCTTCCATTTTCTATTTTGTGGTTTATGGTGTAAGGAGTCAATTCCTGATGAATCAACCATTCTTTTCCATTGTCTTAAATTATCTCTGAATCTCTTTGTAGATACACCATCAGGTGTATCTGGAAATTCTCCTCTTTCATACATTTCTACACATTTTAATTTAAATTCAAAGCTATAACGCATAATAATACCCCTTTCACTGGTTTGTCCAGTAAAAGGGGTACATATCACAAATAGTATAACTCATCTTTTTAAATTTGATTATTTAGCACAATTTCTTTCTGCTTTTCTACGTTTTTTCCATGTTTTAGCAGAGAAAAATACAATTAGTGGTACTAATTCTAATCTTCCTAATAACATAGAAAATGATAAAATTATTTTTGTAAAATCCGGTATAGTAGAAAAGTTACTCATAGGTCCATAGTGATTAAATGCTGGTCCAGCATTACTTATTGAAGTAACGGTTAATGAAATAGCATCTTCAAAATCATTTATTTGGAATGTAATTAAGAATAATATTATTACATAAACAAATCCAAACAATAGTAAATAGTTTGCTAAAGGAGTAGTATCCTTAATAACTTTCCCATCGATTTTTAACATTACAATTTTTCGAGGATTAAGTGCTTTACTAATTGATTTTTTAGCATTCTTTATAAAGAATATTAGCCTCGGTATTTTTATACCACCTGCGGTACCACCTGTACATCCACCAACAATCATAAGAATAAGTATTATCATTTTTGAAAATACTGGCCAAATATTAAAGTCATTGTATGTAAATCCAGTAGTAGAGACAACTGAAGATACGGTAAAGAATACATCTAATAAGCTATGATTTGGTGTATCATAAGATCTATATATATCTAAAAACATAATAACAGATAAAATAGAAATCATTCCAAAGAACCAACGTAGTTCTTCACTTTTTAAGATTTTAAAATATTTTTTAAATACTAAAAAGTATATTAAGCTAAGATTCATAGAAAAAATCAACATAAATATGGCAACTACAACGGTAATATACGTACTGTTATAATATGCTATTCCAGCATTTCTTACTGAAAATCCACCAGTTCCAGCTGTAGAAAATGCAATATTTATACTATCAAAAATTCCAATTCCTCCGAATAGTAGTAAGATAAAAAGAATAATAGTCAGTAATATATATATTGTGTATAAATATATCGCTGTTTGTTTCATTGATGATACTACTTTACCAAAATAAGGGCCGGGAACTTCTGCCTTAGCAATATGAATAGTATGTGGAGATCTAGGGAGTATAGCTACTGCAAAGACAATAACCCCCATACCACCTATAAAGTGAGTAAAACTTCTCCATAGTAATAAACTTTTTTCTATTGATTCTATATCTGTTAGTATAGTAGAGCCTGTTGTTGTAAAACCACTAACTGTTTCAAATAAACTATCTATGTAACTTGGTATTTCTCCTGATATATAAAAAGGAAGAGCACCAAGTAGTGAAAATACCACCCAAGTTAGTGTAACAATAACATATCCTTCTCTTTTATAAAAATCACGATCCTCTTCACCTTTAGTAAAGAAATTAATTATGCAATATGTTGTAAATGAAATAATAATAGTAATTAAAAATGCAGAAGTTATATGTCGTGATTCTTTATAAATAAGTGAACATAGTGTAGGTAAAACTAGTAGTCCAGATAAAAGTTTTAACATCTTACCTAGAACGTAAAAAATCATTTTATAATTCATAATTACCCCCTAAGTATATCGTCAATATGTTCAATTCTTTGTTTATAACTAACTATAACGACATTATCTCCAAGTTTAATTTCATCATCACCATTTGGGAATATTTGTTTATTATTTCTAACAATAAAAGCAATAAGCATATTCGAATGAATATTCATATCTTTAAGTTTCGTACCAAGCACCTTAAGATTATTTTGCGAAACTTTAAATTCAATAACTTCTGCTTGATTATTCGCAATTCGATAGAAGTTTTCAATATCAGAATCTTTACTACATTGCAGAGATTTACTGTATTTTGCAATAATATTACCTACAATTTCTTTAGGCGTAATATAAGAATATTGACCGATATCTTCTGCTATTTGTTTAAGAGAAGCACGGTTTACTTTTGCTACAGTTTTCTTGATTCCAAGTTTATCAGCATAAAGGTTAATTATGATATTTTCTTCATCAAGACCAGTAAGAGAAATACAGCTATCAAAAGTTTGAATACCTTCTTCAATAAGCGTATCACGGTCACTACCATCAGCCCAAATAACATCAATTTCAGGATATGCTTCACTAAGTTCAATAGCCTTGTCTTTGTTAATTTCTATTACTTTAGTATAAATATTAGCTTTTGTAAGAAATTCAATTAGATAGTGGGCAATTTTCCCAGCTCCTATAATTAATGAAGATGTGATTTTCTTCTCAAGATTATCTTTATTTCCTAATAATTTATAAAATCTTTTTAAATCTTTATTTGCTGCAGTTATATGTACTTTATCTCCGACTTCAAAAATATAATCTCCTCGAGGTACAAAAACTTTACCCTGTCTTTCAACTAGGCAAACAAGAGAAGGGAAGTCTATAATTTTCTTACTATCGATTAAAGAAACACCTTTTAAAATACTGTTATTATGAATAATAACTTCAAGAATATTAAATTTATTAGCAGAAAAACTCTCTACTTTCGTAGCTGTAGGATACTTAAGCATATAAAAGATTTGTCTAGCAGCCTCAAATTCAGGATTAACCATTAAATCAATTCCAAGTGAATGTTTAATAAATTCTTTAGTTTTAGAATATTCAGGATTTCTAATACGAGCAACTGTATGTTTTGCACCCATTTGCTTAGCTGCAATACAAGAAATCATATTTATTTCATCGCTAGTAGTAACGGAGATAAACATATCAGCTTCTCCAGCACTTGCTTCAACAAGGTTATCATAGTTTGCCCCGTTACCTAAAAGTCCATTTATATCATAAGTTTCTACGAGTTTTTCTACTCTTTGTTCATTAGTATCGATTAATGTTACTTCTTCAAATGTGTTAGAAAAATCGGCACATAGTAGTTCTCCAACTTTTCCTCCACCAACAATTACTACTTTCACAAAAAAAACTCCTTTTTTATAGATATGATTATTATAGAATTAATAAGAGATAAAGTCAACGTATAGGAAAATAGTCAAAATAAAAGGTAGAAAATTAACTTTTTTAACAACAAAATAATTAGTTATAACTATAGAAAAAATAGGGTTCTTGTGATATAATTATAAAAGGGGAATTTTATCGCTTTTCCATCTTGTAGTTAATAATTTTTGGTTTAAAGGAGGAGTAAAGTGGCAAAAATTTCTAAACAAGATATAGATTATATTTTTGAAAATATAGATATAGTCAGTTTAGTTAGTGAGTATATAAAACTGGAAAAACGTGGACAAAACTATTTAGGTTTGTGTCCTTTTCATAATGAAAAAACACCATCTTTTACTGTATCTCCTGACAAAAAGATTGCCCACTGTTTCGGATGCGGAAAGGGTGGAAATATATTTCAATTTGTATCATTAATAGAAAATATAACATACAATCAAGCTATTGTTAAATTAGGTACAAGGTTAGGACTTAACTTAGAGTCAAATGATAATAAAGAAATAAGTTATGATTTAAACAATAAACTAGATTCTATGTACTATGGTCACTTATTATTAGCTGACTATTATAATTATATTTTATTAAATACAAAAGAAGCGGAAGTGGCTTTAAACTATTTATTAGATAGAGGCCTGTCAATAGAAACAATTAAATACTTTAATATTGGATATGCACCTAGAGAAAATAATATTGCACTAAACTTTTTTAAGTCTAACAATTTAAATCTAGATGCAATGGTTGAAGCGGGACTACTAGGAAAAAACGATAATAATGATTACTATGATGTTTTTAAAGATAGAATTATGTTTCCAATTAAAAACAGTCAAAATCAAGTTGTAGCATTTTCGGGAAGAACGATGTCGCAAGATAAGCAAGTAGCTAAATACTACAATACCCACGAAACTAAAATATTTGAAAAAAGAAATGTTTTATATAACTTCTCTGACGCACGTGCTTTTATCGCAAAAGAGAGAGAAATTATTCTCTGTGAAGGATATATGGATGTAATAAAGGCACATCAAAATGGAGTAAAAAATGTTGTTGCCTTAATGGGAACAAATATTGATAATAATAAACTAGTTGAAGTATTAAATCTAGTTGATAAAGTAACACTTAGTCTTGATAATGATAAAGCTGGTACAGAGGCACAAATAGATATTGGGAATAGAATTATCCAAAAAACAGATAATGTATATAAGCTAAAGTTTACTGGTGCTAAAGACTTAGATGAATTTTTAACAGAAAAAACATCAAAAAATAGTGAATTTGATACACAAAGTTATGTAAATAATAATAAAGATCATTATATAAAATTTAAAATAGATTACTGTAACAATGAATCAAAATCAAATATAGAACAAAAAATTAAATTTAAAAATGAAATATTAAAAAATATTGCATTTATCAGTGATGAATCACTAAAATATATACTGCTTACATACCTTTCTGAAGAGTTTGGTATAGATAGACAAGTTCTAACAAAAGAATTAAATAAACTTCCTACTCGTAAACTTAGAACTACTCAAGAGTGGACAGCACCGGAAAAACCACTTAATTTATTTAAAACTACAAATTACGATAAAAAAGTGTGTAGGTTATTTAAATACTTTTTTGTAAGTCGAGCAGCATTTATTGATAACTTCACCGAGTTAGAACAATGTATATTTGATCAAGAAGTATTTGAAAGACTAATAGATTATTTAATAATATATTATAATAATAACTTAGATTTCAAAATTCATAAATTTATTCACAGCATAGAAAATACAGAAGATGAAGAAGTTGTTAGACTAGCAACATATATAGATGAAACAGACTTTTTAATTGAAGATGAACCACCAAAGGAAGTAATTAGAGATTATATAGAATATTTTAAAAAGCGTGAGATTTCATTAGAAAAATTAAAAGAAATGTTGAAGGTTGCTATTCAAGAAATGGATGTAGAAGCCCAAAAACAACTATTACAACAACTAAAGGAATATAAGAAATAAGGAGAAACGAATGGCTAATAAAAAGGTAAAAGATTTTGAAACTATAAAAAAAGAATTTATAGAAAAAGGTAAAAAACAAGGTGAGCTTACTCAAGAGGAAATATTAGATGCATTATCAAAATTAGACGTTTCTTCTGAAGCAATGGATGATTTTTACGAAGAACTAAACCGTGAAGATATCATCCTAATAAATGCTGATCAAGTAGAAGAGGAAGAGGAAGAATTAGACTTAGAGGATTTATCTGTACCAGCAGGTATTCGTACTAATGACCCTGTAAGAATGTACCTTAAAGAAATCGGAAAAGTACCTCTTTTATCTAAAGAGAAAGAATTAGAACTATCTAAAATTATTGAAAATGGTACTGAAGAGGAAAAAGAGCAAGCTAAAAAAGATTTAGCAGAAGCAAACTTACGTCTTGTAGTAAGTATCGCAAAAAGATACGTTGGACGTGGAATGTTATTCCTTGACTTAATCCAAGAAGGTAACATGGGATTAATCAAAGCTGTAGAAAAATTTGACTACGAAAAAGGATTTAAATTTAGTACATATGCTACATGGTGGATTCGTCAAGCAATAACTCGTGCTATTGCGGACCAAGCTAGAACTATTCGTATTCCAGTACACATGGTAGAAACTATTAACCGTCTTATCCGTGTTCAAAGACAATTACTTCAAGACTTAGGTCGTGAGCCTAAACCAGAAGAAATTGCTAAAAAAATGAATATGACTCCTGATAAAGTAAGAGAAATTCTAAAAATTGCTCAAGAGCCAGTTTCATTAGAAACACCAATCGGTGAAGAGGATGATTCACACTTAGGAGATTTCATCGAAGATAAAGAAGCACAATCTCCAGTAGAACATGCAGCAAATGAATTATTAAAAGAACAATTAGAAGAAATTCTTGAAACACTAACAGACCGTGAAGAAAATGTATTAAAATTACGTTTTGGTCTTAAAGATGGAAAAACTCATACTTTAGAAGAAGTTGGTAGTGCATTTGGAGTTACTCGTGAGAGAATTCGTCAAATCGAAGCAAAAGCAATAAGAAAACTAAAACACCCGTCTAAGCTTAACAAGCTAAAAGGGTTTATGGAATAAGAATATAAAGAGAAAGAGATGGTTCAGTAACCATCTCTTTTTAATATTTATAAGTTGTTATAGTAATAAAAAAACCAATATCAATTTGATACTGGTAAAATTAATTATTTTTTAGTTTTAAGATTTTCTTTCCAATCTTGAAGACCATTTTTTAACATGTAAATGTTAGTATAACCATTTTTCTTAAGAGTTAATGCAGCTCTAGGAGCTAATGTACCATTTTTATCGCAAAGATAAATAGGTTGGTCTTTTCTTAATGAAGTGTAAAGGAAGTTGAATTGAGAACTAGGCATATTTCTAGCTCCATTAATATGTGCATATTTGAAATCTTCCTTTTCTCTAACATCGATTAATTGAACTTTTCTAAGATTTTTTCTAAACTCTTCATAAGGCAGTTTAGTTACGGCATTTTTAATTCTAAAATAATTAAATAACCCAACTGCACCAAAAATAGCTAGTATAATTAAACTTGATACTAAAAATGATGACATGGTATACTCCTTTGCTAATATTGTTTATAATAACAGAATTATACCATAATTTGTAATTTTATTCAATATTGATTATAATATGATAGAAGAAATCTTTACTTATAACATTAACATAATAATATAAGAAGAAAGTTGAGAGAAAATGATAACATCAGTAACTAATAAAAAAATAAAAGAAATTCATAAATTAAAAGAAAATAGAAATATAAAAAAATATAAGAAGTATTTAATAGAAGGTGTACACCTAGTAGAAGAAGCATTAAAATCAGAATCAGTAGAAGAAATAATAGTATCGGAGAACTTCACTAATTCAAAAGTATTCGACAATTTTTACGGAGAAGTTACAATAGTATCTGAAAGTGTCTTTAAATCACTTACTGATACTGTAACTACACAAGGGGTAATAGCTGTATGTAAAATTGAAAATAAACAACTAGATATTTCTAAATATAGTAGAGTTCTAATATTAGATCAGGTGCAAGATCCAGGTAATTTAGGAACAATAATTAGGACTGCAGATGCATTTTCTTTTGATTGTATTATTCTTGGTAAAGGAACTACTAGTATTTATGGACAAAAAGTTATTCGTAGTACTCAAGGAAGTAACTTTCATATAGATTGCTTTGATAATGTAGATATATTGGATATTATTTCTAAAATGGAAGACTTTGATTTATATGCTACCTCATTAAAAGGTGATAGATATTTAGAACAAATAGATAGTGTAGGGGAGAAAGTAGCTGTTATTTTCGGAAATGAAGGTTCTGGGGTATCAGATGAAATACTTGATAAAGTAAATAATTTACTCAAAATAAATATGACTGGTCAAGCAGAAAGTTTAAATGTGGCAGTAGCAGCAGGTATAGTAATGCATTATATTGCAACTAAATGTGAATAAAAAATTTACTAATTTCTCTAAGTATGTTATCATTGTATTTGTGAGAAAAATATTAAGAGAGGTGAAGGAAAATGATTAAAACAATAGCAGTAGACAAAAGAGGAGATATTCTTACTGATGTAAGTCTACAAAGATTAAAAGATCAGGATATAGCGTGGTTCTGGGTTGATTTTGATCAGCCAACACGTAGTGAAATTAATCTGCTATCAACATTCTTTAAGTTCCACGAACTTTTAATTGAAGACTGTTTAACACTTTTACAAAGACCTAAAATCGAAATTTCAAGACAACAAATATTCTTGGTATCACATGTATTGAAAAATCTTGATGATGACTATGAAACTATAAATATGTTTGTTGGAAAGAATTACATAGTAACATTCCACCTCTCTCACATAAGATATGTTAATAAAATTGTTCCAAAAATTTTACAACGTGGATCTCAATATTCACCACTTCACGTTATGCATATGCTAGTCTCTGAAATAGTAGAAGGCTACATTCCAATCATTTCTAAAATTGAAAACCGTCTTGATGAAATCGAGGAATCTGATTTTTATAAATCAGGTAGTAAGATTATGGATGAGGTTTTCGAACTTAGAGGAGATTTGTTAAAATTACGTCGTGGACTACGCCCAATGCGAGAAGTAATACACAGATTCTTAGTATCAAGACGTGTAGAAATGACAGATAACGATAGAAAATATTTCCATGATATTTATGATGATTTAGTTCAACAAACTGAGATTATTGAAGCTAATAGAGAATTAGCCAGTGATATCAGGGAAAACTTTATGACATATAACTCATTGAAATCTAACAATATAATGATGACCCTAACGGTTATATCTACTATTTTCCTTCCGTTAACCTTCATAGTTGGACTTTACGGAATGAACTTTAAAAACATGCCTGAGTTAGAATGGGAATATGGATATTTCTTAGTTTGTGCAATAATGCTTCTAATTGCATTCGGAATGTTGTGGATATTTAAGAAAAAAGGATGGTTGGATATGTTTAAATAACATATTGACCGAAAGGAAGATATATGAATATATTCAAACTAACAGTACTATTTATGATGATTCTTCTTTCTAATTTTGCTTTATTAAAAGTTGATTTTGGAAAATTTTTCAAAAAAAATAGTACAAAAGAAATAAAGATTTTTGTGAGCATACTATCTCTTGCTTTGGGATATGTTAGCTATATGACAATTATAACTATTTATGAATTGTCACTGAATCTATTTAAGATAAAATAGAGAGGAGTACAAATGTCAGATAAAACAAAAAAAGAATTAGAAAAAAATAAGAAAATTAAAGAATTAGAAGATTCTAGAGAAGATAAATTCTTAGAATTTATAGGTGGAAAAATAATATTATACATATTAACTATAGTTATATTATTGGGTATTGCGATATATTTATATACAGAAATATCATATATTTTCACCCCAATAAATGCAATAGTTTCAAGTATTATTACACCAATAATATTAGCTTATGTATTTTACTATATATTAAATCCATTGGTAAACTTATTTTCAAAAAAATTGCCTAGATTTGCTAGTAGTTTACTTGCTATGTTAGTAGGATTAGTAGTAATACTAGTAGTAATTATTGGTATGGTGCCAATAATTGTAGAACAAACACAAACATTAATTATTTCGATACCTAAATATATAGAAATGGTCAAAAATTATTTAGATTCATATTCTGACAATGCTTATATGCAGGTAGTTATAGAATATATAAATAATAATTTAAATACTTCGAAAATGAGTTCCGAAGCTGTAACTATTGCAACATCGGTTGCACAAGGTGTTGCATCATCATTATCAGCTACAGCATCAATCTTAATGACATTACCGTTCGTTGTATTCTTCTTACTTAAAGATGCATCTAATTTCAATGAGTATTTACTAAGTTTATTACCAAAAAGATTAAAAAAACCGGTATCTGATACTATTGATGAAATTGATGATAAAGTAGGATCATATATCCAAGGACAAATGTTAGTATCTCTTTGTATAGGAGTAATGTTATATATAGGTTATACAATAATAGGTTTACACTACGGATTCTCCTTAGCAACTATTGCAGCATTTTTAAGTATAGTACCTTATTTAGGACCAATTATTGCAATAACACCAGCGATGCTAGTTGCTGCATCAACTAGTTGGGTAATGGTTGTAAAAATGCTTGTAGTTTGGGGGGTTGTTCAATTCCTAGAAGGAAATATAATTTCACCAAATATAATGGGGAGAAGTATGAATATGCACCCGTTGACTGTTATTTTTGTAATTTTAATAGGAGTTAATCTTGCAGGGGTAGTGGGGGCAATCTTAGGTATACCAGTATACTCAATCTTAAAAGTATTAGGATCTAAAATTCAAGAGGCTATTACAGAAAGATATAATAAATATTATGATTAAAAGAAAAAACCTTAGAACAAAGAGTTCTAAGGTTTTTTTAAGTTTAGTGAACAAAAGAAAAAAATTAATATACTTAGTATACCATTATTAAATAATAAATACAAATAATAATCTAAATTTATTATAAAATAATTGTAAAAATAAAATAGGAATATGAAATTTCGAATTATACAAAATGAAAAACTTTATAAAATTTTATAGTAAAAATCGTGTAAAAAAATAAAAATAACTTAAAAGTTAAAAAAACTTTAAAATTATGATTTTTTCTAGTATAAAAAGCTGTATATTAGTTTAAAAACTGCTCTAAATATGATATAATTACATAGTTAAATATAAAGTAATGAGGTTTGATAATTATGAGTATGATGAAAAAATTTAATAATTTATTTGTAAGCGAAGAAGATTTTGAAGATGAAGAAATAGTTGAAAACACACCAGAAGTACAAGAAGAACCAAGAAAAAGAGTTTCAAAGGAGAAGCCAGTGAGCAGTAAACAACCAGTAAATCCAATTTTAAACAGAGGAAACAATGTAGTATTAACAGAACCACTTGTTTTTGCTGATAGTAAAGATATTGTTGATGATATCAAAAAAAATAAAGTAGTAATTATTAATCTAGCTAAGTTAGATATTGAAACAGCAGACAGATTATTAGACTTTATCTCAGGTGGAATATATGCTCTAGATGCTAGATTAAAAACTATTGGAGAAGATATTTATCTTTGTGTTCCTAATGGTGTAGAAGTTTCTGGAGACTTTTACGAAGGAGAGTACTAATATTGTTAAATATAACAGAATATTATTGGGTATATAAATTTGTATCTTATCTCTTTTCATTTTATTATTATGCTATTTTTGCTTATGTAATAATGTCTTGGGTGCCACAAGTTAGAAATACTTTTATTGGAGAGTTTTTAACTGCTATTTGTGAACCATACTTAAAACTATTTAGAAAATTAATACCACCAGTTGGAATGATGGACATTTCACCAATTGTTGCTTTTTTCGTACTTAACCTAATTCAACGATTAGTATATTTTATCTTATTCGGATAATTGATAGTTATGAAAAAGATAAACTTTTTGGCAACAGCCTCTAATGAAGAAAAAGAAATTGCAGAAAATTTACTTCAAACAGTAAGTTTTCTTGATAATCGAAATACCGTAACAAGATTTCTTACAAACTTTGAACAAATAGTTCTAAGTAAAGTAGCTGCGTATAATTATCCAGATTACAAAGTTGAATTTTTTGGTGGATATGAAGGCAGTGAAAGAAAAAAAGCGAAAATAATTTCTAATGAATACTATGATATAGATTACGATATAGTTTGCCTAAAAGCTAACTATAATAATAAATTTAATAAAATAGAACACAGAAATGTACTCGGAACAGTTCATAATTTAGGAATTAATTTTAATAGAGTAGGAGATATAGTAGTTTCAGAAAGCTCTATTTATATATTTGTTGATAGGGAGATTGCTGACTTTATTAAAATGGAGTTAACAAAAATTGGTAGAGTTAATCTAGAGTTTAAAGAAGTTAGCGAATTAGACATCGACATAAAAAAAGAATTCCAAGATTTTGAAATAGTAACTTCATCATTTAGAATTGATTCAATTGTAGCTAAAATTACTAATAAATCTAGAAGCAAGGTTAAGGAATTTTTAGAACAAGAATTTGTTAAACTTAATCATGTAATAGTTAAAGCTGGTGAAAAAAATTGTGCTGTAGATGACATATTATCAATAAGAAAATATGGTCGTTTTACAATAAAAAGTTTTGAACAAAATAAAAGAAGTTTAAAATATAGAATAACAATCTCAAAATTAATATAGAACTAATCTCTAAATAAGAGGTTAGTTTTTTTATTTATAACAGGATAATTTAAAAAGAGAGAGCTCTATTATCGGTTTTGATAAAAAAATTTTATTTTTTTACATTTACTTGATATAATGAAGTTACAAAGTAGGAGGGAGCTCTATGATTGTAAAAGGAATGAAGAAGTATTGCTTACCTGTATTTTTAAGTTTTGCATGTGTACTTACTGGTTGCTCATCAAATACTAATAGTAATAATCAAAATAATACAGTAAAAAAAGAAGAAAAATCAATTTTAGAAGGCACATGGAAAGTAATAGATTTTCAGGATACAATTAAACAAATATTACAAGTTGAATATAATAGAGTTGATGTAGAAAAACGTATAAAAAGTTTTTATAATAATTTTGATATGACATTAACTATAACAAATAACAATGCAGTAATACATTATACATTTGATGTAACAAAATTATATGAATACAATTTTAAAAATTTTGATAAAGGTGTTTATGAAAATTTAGAGCAGTATACTAATAAAAAGAAAACTAGTTTTAATGTAAACTATAATGTTTTAGAACATACCAAAGCCATAAGAGATGGGAATGCGATAGATTATACGTTAAGTGATGGTATAGTAGATATAGATAATAAAACTATAACATTTCTGGAGACACCATCAATAGATAGTGAGTACTTACTAGGGAACGCAAATTATAATGATGAAACTAATCCGGTAACATATAATTATAGTATAGAAAATAATGAATTAATACTCACAGTTACGGCGAAAGATAGAAAAGGAAAAGAATATCCAATAAATATTAAGTTTACAAAAGAAAAATAAAATGAGGTGTAATTATGTATAAAAAAGGAATTAAAAAATATATCTTGCCTGTATTTTTAAGTTTTGCTTGTGTCCTTTCTGGTTGTTCACAATTAAATAGTAATAATGGTAATAATACGAGCCAAGAAGAAGAGAATCCTACTATAGAAGGAACATGGAAAGTAAAAGATTTCTCGGAAACAGCTCAGAAAATAATTATTGATAGTGGCGGTTCAGAGGAACGTGCACAAGCTTTAAAAGATTATTATGGTAACATTGATTTAAAGTTAACAATAAAAGATAAAAATGTAGAACTAAATAGTAGATTAGATGTAAAAGATTTATATGAAGCTGATTTTAAACGTTCGGGATACAAAAGATACAAAGATATAGAACAATTTACAAAAAGTAGAGAAACAATGTTTAAGTTATCACAAAAGAAATTAACACATACTGAATCATCTTTTGAAAATAATGTAATAAATCTTAAATTGAAAGATGGGGTATTAGATACTGATAAACAAACTATATCTTTCCCTGAGACACCTACTATTGATGGACTTTATACATTAGGAATAGAGACAGAAAAATTAGAAAAAGATCCAATAACATTTAATTATAAAATTGAAGGTAAAGAGCTTGTATTAACGGTATCTGGAAAAAATAGAAAAAATAAAGATCAAACAGTAATAATCAAATTTACAAAAGAGAAAAATAAATAAGGGAGAATTACTATGAATATAAAAAGAATTAAAAAGTATATACTACCAGTATTTTTAAGTTTCGCTTGTGTACTTACTGGATGTTCACAATCAAATGGCAATAATAGTAACAATTCAACACAAAAAGAAGAGCCAAGTCTTGAAGGAACATGGAAAGTAAAAAACCTACCTGAGACTATAAAACAATATCTTGAAGGTACAGCAACAAGCACTGGAAATATAGAAACTATAAAAAATCAATTTAGTGATGTAAATCTAATATTAACAATAAAAGATAATAATGCAACTATACATTATAATTTTGATGTTACAAAGTTATATGAACAAGAATATAAAAATTCTAGTAAATTACTAAGTGGAAGCTATAAAGAATTTGTAGATGAAAATATAGAATTGTTTAATATTTCTAAAAATCACTATAAACATGTTGATGTTACACGAGAAAAAAATAAAATAGATTACACATTAAAAGATGGAGTATTAGATAAGCAAAATAAAACTATAACATTCCCTGAAACTCCAGCAATAGATGCAAAGTATTTGCTTAGCACACAAACAAATAAATTTGATTTAGCTCCTATTACTTATAATTATAAAATTGAAAATAATGAGTTAATATTAACATCAACTGCAACTAACTATAGAACAAAAAAAGATGCTACTGTAGTAGTTAAATTTACAAAAGAAAATTAGTAAAAAGAGGTAGTTTAACAATAAAAGTTAAATTACCTTTTTTGCATACAAAAAGTTGAAAAAAAGGCTGTATAGGTATATAATTAAGTGTTAGCAAAATTTTATATTTAAAGAGGATAGCATGAAAAATTTAATAACGAAAATGCTGGATCTTTACAAGCAGCCTAAGTATAAAAGTATAGTTAACTATATTTTCTTTGGTGTTTGTACAACATTAGTTAACGTAGTAACTTACTTTATTTTGTATTACTATGGGATGGGAGTAAGACCAGCTAACTTAATATCGATAACATTATCAATTTTATTTGCTTACTTTGTTAATGCGAGATATGTATTTAATTCAAAAGCTGTTGGATTTAAAAAAGTTTTCTATGAATTAGCAAAATTTTTCACAGCAAGATTATCTACTCTAGTTATAGAAGTATTCGGAGTTGAATTCTTTATTTATTTAGGTATGAACGCGTACTTATCTAAATTTATTATTCAATTTGTAGTGCTAGTTGCTAATTACGTAATTAGTAAATTCTTAGTATTTACGAAGGAGAAAAAAGACTAATGAAATGGTTTATAACTGATATGGATGGTACTTTTTTAAATGATAAAAAAGAAGTAGCACCAAATGCTCGTGAAGTAATTTTAAAATTACAAGATAAAGGAAGTAAATTTATAATAGCAACAGGAAGACCAGATATAGCAATAAAACATTATTACTATAATCTTGGTATGAATGATGTTGTAATATCTAATAATGGTAGTTTAATAAGAAACTTATCAACAGGAGAGATTGTTTATCAAAAAAGCTTCAAAATCGAAGAAGTAGAAACAATCTTTAATATGTTTAAGGAACTAAACGATGACAGTATAGAATTTCATATATACACATTAAATTACATATACTGTGATAGACTATCATTTAGCATGGCTAGAATGAAACGTATAGAAAAGGATATGCCTGAAGAATTAAAAACTCCTATGTATATTCATGAAGATATAATTGGAGAAATCAAAAAGAATAATGAAAGTTGTCAAAAAATTATGATGATTGCTAAAGATCATGATAAGATAGAAAAATTCTATAAAGAAGTAGCAAAAGTGTTACCTGTTGATGGAACTTTTTCAGCAACTGATTTCTTTGATATTATGCCTAAAGGGTGTAACAAAGGAACAGCTATTCAAAAACTTGCAGAGCACTATAATATTCCTATTGAAGAGTGTGTAGTGTTTGGAGATAACTTTAATGATAAAGAAATGTTCGATGTTGCAGGTTGGAGTGTTTGTCCTAATAATTCAAGTCAAGCAATTCAAGACATGTGTGATGAAGTTATAGGAAACAATAACGACTTCTCAGTTATAGAGTATGTTGAAAAATATTATGAAAAAATCAAATAACCCTCTTGCTAACTTTGGGAAAATTTGGTAAATTAAAGGGTAGCGTATTAATTTTTTAAGATAGTAAAATTAAGATTAATATGTAATTTTGCTAGATATTGTACAATGAAAAATAAAATAAAGGAGAAACTTTCATGAGAGGAAGAAAACAAGGAAAACGAAAATTTAGTCGTATACTTGCTTTCTTATCATTAGTAGTTATTGTTTTAACTTCAATAGGGTTAACAGCAAAATCTAATGCGAAGAAAGTAAACTTAGGACTAGATCTTCAAGGTGGTTTTGAGGTTCTTTATCAAGTAGAACCACTTAGAGAAGGACAAAATATAGATGAAGCGGCTGTAAAAGCAACTGCTGATACTATTAGTAGACGTATCAATATCTTAGGTGTTAGTGAACCAGTTATTACCGTTGAAGCAGGTAATAGAATCAGGGTTGAATTAGCAGGGGTTAAAGACCAAGAAACTGCTCGTAAAGTATTATCAACGCAAGCTAACTTAACAATTCGTGATACTGATGATAATGTTCTTCTGGACGGATCTGATTTACAAGAAAATGGTGCATCTCAAGGTTATGATCAAAACTCTAAACCAGATGTTAAATTAAAACTAAAAGATGCAGACAAATTCGGAAAAATCACATCTGAGATAAGTAAGAAAACTGGTGGTCAAAACTTAATGGTAATTTGGATGGACTTTAGCGATGGTGATTCATTTAAAGCTGAAGCGGCTAAAGAAAAACCAAAATACATTTCAGCACCACAAGTTAACCAAACAATTAACTCAAATGATGTTCAAATTACAGGTGATTTTTCAGTAAAAGAAGCCAAAGAGATGGCTGCATTACTTAACTCTGGTGCTTTACCAGTTAAACTTACTGAAATCTATTCTAACTCTGTAGGGGCTCAATTTGGAGCTGATGCATTATACCAAACAGTATTAGCAGGAGCAATAGCACTTGGAATTATCTGTGCGTTTATGCTATTAGTATATAGATTACCAGGATTTGTAGCCAGCGTAATGATGGTTGCATATGTATATCTAACTGTAGTATTCTTTAATATGATTTCCGGAGTTCTAACACTACCAGGTATTGCAGCCTTGATCTTAGGGGTAGGTATGGCAGTCGATGCTAATATCATCATGTATGAAAGAATTAAAGAAGAAGTTCGTGCAGGATATCCACTGCAAAAAGCTTATCTAGATGGAGCTAAACAATCACTATGGACAATCTTTGACTCGCAATTTACAACAGTAATTGCGGCTGTGGTACTATTTATCTTTGGTACAAGTAGTGTTAAAGGTTTCGCGACTATGTTATTACTATCTATTTTAGTCAGCTTTATAACTGCAGTATTTGGTACTAGATTATTACTTGGTCTATTAGTAAGATCTAACTTCTTTAATAATCATCCTGGATACTTCGGCGTAAGTAAAAAATCAATTCACGATACTAAGTTTGGTATTAACTCATTGAACTTACCAACTAAATTTGAATGGTTAAGTTTTACAAAACACATGAAAAAATTCTTTGCATTCAGTATTGCTATTATGATAGCAGGATCAATCTCACTAGGTATGAATAAACTTAACTTAGGAATTGACTTCTCAAGTGGTACTCGTATTGACATAGCAGCTAATACAGAATTAACTACTGAACAAGTTAAACAAGATTTAGATTCACTAAATGTAAAAGAAGAAAAAATAGTTTTATCACAAGATAAAAAACAAGCAACTGTTTATTCAAAAGACAGTTTTGCACAAGACAAATCAATAGAAATAAAAGAATACTTTGCTAAAAAATACGAAAAAGATGCAAACTTAAGTGTTGTATCTCCAGTTATTGGTAAAGAATTAGTTAAGAATGCAATTTACGCTCTAGTTTATGCATCTATCGGTATTATAATTTATGTAGCCTTTAGATTCGAATGGAGAATGGGATTAACGAGTGTTATCGCGCTTCTACACGACGTAGCTGTTATTATATTTATGGCAAGCTTACTTCGTCTAGAAATTGATATTACATTTATTGCCGCAGTACTAACAATTGTCGGGTATTCAATAAACGATACAATCGTTACATTCGATAGGATTAGGGAACATATGCGTCATGAGAAACTAATTAAAACTAAAGAACAAATTTACAAAATTGTTGACGTGTCATTAAGACAAACTTTAACACGTTCTATCAATACAGTATTAACAGTTATTATTACTGTAGTAGTAATGTTATTAGTAGGAAGTAGTTCTATCTACTCATTTAATGTAGCGTTATTAATTGGATTAGTATTCGGTCTATATTCTTCACTATTTATTGCAGCGCAACTATGGGCAGTATTAAAAGTGAGAGAATTAAATAAAAAAGGAAAAATTGAAGTAAAAGTACATCAATCTCCTAAAGAAAGAAAAGAGAATGATAAAGTACTAGTTTAATAAAGAAAAGGTTCGAGACTAAATCTCGAGCCTTTTTTTGTTTCAAAAATAGATACATAATAAATTTTATTTAATGTAATTTTTAAGTTATAATTAACTAAAAGTGATATTATAAATGGTAATATGATATAGTTTGCTCTATTTCTTTTGCTAAATTGGTAAAAAAGTATATACAATAGTATCATATTAACAGTATATTTAAATTTGTAGTTGAAGTTTAAATATGATATAATGAATAAATATTATAGCAAAGGAGAATAGTTTATAATGGAAATGCTGTTTAAACTATTAGCGGAACATGTTTATCTAATACTGTTCATCTCACTTATTCTAGAGTTTGCTTGTCTACCTTTACCTGGAGAAACAATGATGCTTCTGGCAGGTATTATGGCTTACGGAGGACATGGAAGTTACCTAGGTATGGTTATTGCAAGTGCATTAGGTACTATAATAGGTATGCAGTTTTCTTACGAAGTAGGTAGAAGACTAGGTGTTAAAGCAATAGATAAATATGGATCTTATATTGGACTTACGCCATATAGAATGACTAAGGCGTCAGACTTTTTTAATAAGTATGGTAATGTAGTGATATTTGTTGCCTATTATCTTCCAGGAGTTAGACATATACTAGGATACTTCTCTGGAATTACAAAAGTTAATGCGAAAAAATTTCATGTGTATTCTACAGTAGGAGGAATGCTATGGGTTGGAACATTTATTACATTAGGTTATATTTTTGGACCTGGAGCAAAACATCTATTCCTCTTAATGCATAAGTATGGAACATTAGCATGTATTGTGGGTGCGATTGGTTTATTTGGATATCTTATATATAAAAAAGTAGGAACTAAAGATTTCCCAATTTTTATAAGAAAACAGGTAAAAATATTAATAATACCATTTATTATTGGGATAGCAATAGTTATTTATAACGTTGTTAGAATGCCAAGATTTAATATGAAATTTGTTTATGATATAGTGTTCCAAGTTTGTATAGTACTCTTAGTGGTTGTATTTTTATATTGTATAAGGGTTACTTTAAAAAATATGACTAGTAAGAAACTACTAGTAGTAGTAGATTATCAAAAAGACTTTGTTGATGGTGCTTTAGGAGCTCCAGGGACTAAGGAACTTGAACCAATTATTGTTGAAAAAATCGAACAATATAAAAGAGATAATCAAGATGTTATATTTACAAAAGATACTCATTATACTAACTACTTAACAACACGTGAAGGAAAACACCTACCAGTTGAGCATTGTATAATAGATTCTGAAGGTCATGCTCTATACGGAAAAGTTGCTGACTATGAAAAAGATGCTAAAAAGGTATTTAATAAAACAACTTTTGGGAGTAGAGAATTAGCAAAATATATTTCACGAAGTGATTATGAAGAAGTAGAGTTCTGTGGTTTAGTATCAAATATTTGTGTGCTAAGTAACATTATAATGACTCAAACTTTCAATGAAAAAGTAGAAATTTTTGTTGACTTAAAAGCAACAAAAGGTTTAAGTGAAGAGGTTGACTCATCATTTAAAACATATCTTCAAAATATAACAGTAAATATTAAAGAATAAACAAGAGAGAATTAAAAGTAATGCAAACTTTTAATTCTCTTTTTATTATTTAAATAATTATTTATTTTCAGAAAATATTAGAAAAATATTTAAAATTATGATAAAATTGTAAGTAAATTAAAAAAGGATGGTGTAGTTATGAATTATTTGTTAATTTCTCCTAACTTTCCCAAGAGTCAAGAATATTTCGCAAAAAGACTTAGTGAAAAGGGAATAACTGTTTTAGGTATAGGTACGGAAAGCTATGATGAGCTAAGCCCAAGACTACAAGAAGTTATTACAGAGTATTTTAAAGTTAATAATTTAGAAGACTATAATGAAGTGCTAAAAGCTGTAGCTTTTTTAACATATAAACATGGAAAAATAGATAGAGTTGAATCAAATAATGAATATTGGTTAGAATTAGATGCCAAAATTAGAGAAGACTTCAATATTGATGGAGTAAAACCTAGTCAGCTATTATTAACTAAATATAAATCTAGAATGAAAGATGTCTTTAGAAAAGCTGGTGCTAGAGTAGTAGAAGGTCTTTCTATAAGTAATAAAGAAGAACTCGCTCCAACTATAGAAACTTTAGGATTACCTGTAATAGCTAAACCAGATAATGGAGTAGGTGCAGCTAATACTTATAAACTATTTACACAAGAAGACGTTGAGAATTTTAGAAATACTTGGGATGAAAGTGTAAGTTATTTCCTAGAACAATATATTGATAATGCAGTACTTTGTACATATGATGGATTAATCGATAGTGAAGGAAATGTAGTATTTGATACAAGTTTTACTTATAGTTTACCAACACTTGAATTAATAAATAAAGCTCAAGATTATTATACAGATATAGAACCAGTAATTGATGAAAAGTTAGTAGAAATTGGTAAAAATATTGTAAAAGAATTTGGTATGAAGGAAAGATTTTTCCATATTGAATTCTTTAAACTACCAGATGGAGAATATATAGCGTTAGAATATAATAATCGTATCGCTGGCGGAATAACAATAGACTTATATAACTATGCTTATAACTGTGATTTATGTGAGTTATATGCAAAAGTAGTAGTAGGTGAAGAAGTACCAAAATATGAAACTGATAACTACACAGCTACAGTATCTAGACGAAATAAATATAATTATAAATATTCAGAAGATGATGTTAATATCGAATATCATGAAAAAATCAGAATGGTGGAGTATGTACCAAAAGTTTTTGCAGAAGCTATGGGTGATGTAATATTTATAGTCACAGTAGGGTCAAAAGAAGAATTAATAGAAATCATAGACTTCATTCAAAAAAAAATTGATTAAATAGGGGGAATTATGAATAACAAAAGTGGAAGAATATTAAAATTTTCAGCGTATATTTTACTAAGTGGAGTTGTTGGATTCTTTGGAGGAAGTTATGCTGGGAAATTA
This sequence comes from uncultured Gemella sp., assembly GCA_900555985.1. Taxonomy (GTDB): domain Bacteria; phylum Bacillota; class Bacilli; order Staphylococcales; family Gemellaceae; genus Gemella. The sequence continues at coordinate 4,778 of USNF01000012.1, read as the reverse complement.
GCTCCAAAAGTAGAAGATTTTAGTGTAATTTTACTAATAATATCATGTGTTATAGGTGTAGTAATACAAATTATTGTCCACGAAGCTGGGCACTTAGTATTTGGTTTGCTAACTGGATATAAATTCGTTAGTTTTAGAGTATTTGATTTTAAACTTGAAAAAGACAGCAATAATAAATTTAAGTTAAGACTACAGCATATGAGAGGAACTCTAGGTCAATGCTTAATGAAACCACCAAAATATATAGAAGGAAAGTTTCAATATAAACTGTATCTGGCTGGTGGAGTACTTGGCAACTTTATATTTTCTGTAGCTATTTGGTTTATATATCCTAGTATCTATACTTTAATGATAGTAATGATAGGGATAATATTTGGTATATCTAATGCAATACCATCTGGTTTTAATGATGGTATGACATATAAACTTTCTACACAAGATGAAACTAATAAATATGTTCTATATTTAACATTAGTAGTTAATTATTATGCGAGTATAGGTAAATCTTATATTGAAGAACATCCAGAAGAGCTAGAAAAAATTAAAAACCTTAAAATTGAAAAACCAAATTATAATACAGATGCTTTAAAATTAATTGAGTACGATTATTATCAAGAACAATTTGAATTTGAAAAAGCATATCATGGACTTTTACAATTTTATAAAGAAAATCCAGATATGATACTTCCGTACAAAATAGAAGTTTCTAAGCTATTAATTTTCTTTATGTGTTTACTAGATAAAGAAAATCCATTGTTAGAGGAATTGCTAAATGATTCATTTACAAAATCTAGTCTCAAAACAAATGCACCTCAGAATAAGACGATAAATGCATTAATTGAGTGGAAAGTAAATAATAATCCTGAAAAAGCATTAGAACTTTTAGAAGAAGGAAGAAAGATACTGGATAAGTGTCCTAATCTTCGAGCTCAAATAATGGAAGAAAAGTATATAAGTTATATTAAAGATCTAATAATGAAAGAAAAATAAAAAAAGGAGGCGTAAAGTTACATCTCCTTTTTGCTATTTAGGTTTCTTTGATATTAAAGCTGAGAAATCTAAGTCATCATACTTAGATTTATTTAGTCCTGTCATAGAGTCAAAATCGACATTTGGGAAAAGCGGATCAAAATCTTCATCGTTAGTTTGTTGATTAACTGTTTCTTCGACTAAGGGCTTTTTAGAAATAAGGGATTTAATGTCTAAGTTATCATATTTATTCTCTTCGGAATTTTTATTAGTCATATTTTGAGGATATTCTATTTGAATTTCTTCTATATTACTGTTTGTTTGTTCCATTTCATTTTGGTTGTAAAAAAGTACACCATATTCTTCTAATAATTCCTCTTTAGAATAATTTTTAAGTGGATCCTCAATAGGATTTACAGTACTCTCATAAATTGCTTTGACTACCTTATCATCAGTATGAAGCTGAGAAGATTTAATATCCCATGATGAAATAATACTGTCTAATATATCTAATTGGTTGTCAGATAGTAGGGGAAGGATATTTTTAATTTTATTTATTTTATCCATTATTGTGCCACTAAGTCTTTTCTATCAGATTTTTCAAGAAAGTCTATATAGTCATTTCCCCAAACTTCAAGTTCATTAAGAACATTGTGAAACTTTTGACCAATCTCTGTTAAGCTGTATTCTACTTTAGGTGGTATTTGTGCGTAGACTTTTCTGTTGATCAATCCATCTTTTTCTAGTTGTTTAAGCTGTTTTGTTAGAGTAGCTTGTGTAATTGTTCCTAACTCACGTTGAAGCTCATTAAATCTTACTGCTTTTCCCTCAAGTAAGTGTAAAATTAAAATTGTCCATTTACCTGATAATATTTTCTGTGTTGTGAAGAAGGGGCAAACCCCAAATAATTCTTTTTCTTTCATTTTTTTAAAAAACTCCTAATTATTAATTACTGATACAATTCATTTCTATCTTAAAAGATACTGACTATACAAAAAAATCGTACTTGTATATTTATTTGTATATGATAATATTAATATATATTAATTATAAAAGAAAAAGATAAATTTAGCAAGTAGCAAAAATGGAGGAATCGAAAATGACACACGCAAAAAATTTATATCAAAATAGAAGAAGCCAGTATGCACTAGGTAAAAATTTACCATTATCAGAAAACGAAGTATTAGAAATCATTGATAATGCAGTTAAATATTCACCAAGTGCCTTTAACTCACAAACTGCTCATGCAGTAGTATTATTAGGTGATAACCACCAAAAACTTTGGGATATTACTTTTGAAGAATTAGGTAAATTCTTACCTAATGAAGACGCAAAAACAGCAACTAAAGCAAAATTAGATGGATTTGCTGCAGCTTATGGAACTATCTTATTCTTTGAAGATCATGATGTAATAAAAGGATTACAAGAACAATTCCCATCATATGCTGATAACTTCCCATTATGGTCAGAACAATCAACAGGTATTGCATCATTTGCCGTTTGGAATGTATTGGCGGAAGCAGGTGTAGGTGCAAATATTCAACACTATAACCCTGTTATTGATGAAAGAGTAGCTGAAGAATGGGATATTCCAGCTAACTTAGTTCTTCGTGCACAAATGCCATTTGGTGAAATAGTAGATGAAGCAGCTCCAATAGAAAGAACATCACGTGTAAGAGTAGTAAAATAATATATTATTGAAAAATCTTTGAAATATAATTAGTATTTCAAAGGTTTTTCTTTTTGTATTGTTATTCATAAATTATAAATTTTAATATTTAAATATATAAAAAATATTGAGCTATTATTTTTTATATTATTTAGTTATTAATGATAATAAGTTAACTTGTGAATACATAAATAAAAAGGTTAACTTTAATAAATTTCAAAATATTTGTTATATATATGTAAGCGTTTGAGCAGATGTATTGAAGCGTATACATAAATGTGTTAATATTTGAGAAAATACAGACGTATAAGGAGACGTAAAATTATGAGTAAATTAAATAAAGAAAATTACAAAATGTTTATTAATGGGGAGTGGGTTGATTCTGAAGATAAATTAGTTTTAAAAGCATATAACCCAGCAAACTCTGAATATTTAGCAAATTTCCCAGATGCAACTGAAGGTGACGTAAATCGCGCGGTTGAAGCAGCTAAAGAAGCATTCAAAACTTGGAAAAAAACTACAGTAAGCGAACGTGCAGCTTTATTAAATAAAATCGCTGATATTATTGATGAAAATACTGAATTATTAGCTACTACAGAAAGTTTAGATAATGGTAAACCAATTCGTGAAACTATGGCAGTAGACGTACCATTCAGTGCTAAACATTTTAGATATTTCGCAGGATGTATATTAGCGGATGAAGGTCAAGCAACTGTTTTAGAAGAAAAATTCTTAAGTTTAGTATTAAGAGAACCTATCGGAGTAGTAGGACAAATTATTCCTTGGAACTTCCCATTCTTAATGGCAGCTTGGAAAATTGCTCCAGCATTAGCTGCAGGTAATACTATAGTTATTAAACCATCTAGCTTAACTTCACTAAGTTTATTAACATTTGTTGAATTAATTCAAGATGTACTTCCAAAAGGTGTATTAAATGTAGTAACAGGACGAGGAAGTAAATCAGGAGAATTCCTAAAAAATCATGAAGGATTAAATAAATTAGCATTCACTGGTTCTACAGAAATCGGTAAAAAAATCGCTGTTGCAGCTGCAGAAAAATTAATTCCAGCTACATTAGAATTAGGAGGAAAATCAGCTAATATTATCTTAGATGATGCTGATATTGAAAAAGCATTAGATGGTGCTCAACTAGGTATCTTATTCAACCAAGGACAAGTATGTTGTGCTGGTTCTAGAATCTTCGTTCAAGAAGGAATCTATGATGAATTTGTTTCTAAAGTAAAAGAAAGATTCAATAAAATTAAAATTGGTGATCCATTAGATCCAACTACTCAAATGGGTAGCCAAATTGATGAAAAACAAGCAGAAAAAATTGTTAACTACATTGAAATAGCTAAAAAAGAAGGTGGAGAAGTTCTTGTTGGTGGAGAACGCTACACTGAAAATGGTTGTGACAAAGGTGCATTTGTTAAACCTACATTAATCACTGGTGTTAATAATGGTTGCCGTATTTCTCAAGAAGAAGTATTTGGACCAGTATCAGTAATTATCAAATTCAAATCTGATGAAGAAGTTATTGAACAAGCAAACGATAGTGAATATGGTCTTGCAGGAGCAGTATTCTCTAAAAACATTACTAGAGCACTTAATATTGCACGCAGTGTAGAAACAGGAAGAATGTGGGTTAACACTTATAACCAAATTCCTGAGCATGCTCCATTTGGAGGATACAAAAAATCAGGTATCGGACGTGAAACTCACAAAGTTATCTTAGAACACTACTCACAAATGAAAAATATCTTAATCGATCTTTCAGATGACGTTTCAGGATTCTATAACTAATTTTTAATATAAAAGCCAAGTCAAAAGGTTCTTAGTTTTAACTAGGAACCTTTTTATATGTATAAAAAGATAACTACGTATATAGTCTCCTTTGTATTAAAAATTAAAACCATTTTAAAGTAGTATAGGATACCTAAATTATTAAATCTCATAATAATATAAAGTAATATATAAGTATGCTAATTACTGAAAATATGTTACAATATATTAAAATATATATTTTTAGTAAGGATAGCTTTTAGACTATTTATCTATTTTAAAAAGTCGTATTTGATTAAAATAATATTATATATATTATTATTGTTATTATTATAATTTTATTTATATTTTTGATTTT
>USNF01000011.1 GCA_900555985.1 uncultured Gemella sp. | reverse complement strand
GGGAAAAAAGAGAATGGAAAAAATTAATTGAAGGATACTGGGCTCGTACAGTTCGCCAAAATGAATTATTTGAAGAAGCTGGAAAATTAAGAAGAGAATTCTTACAAAAACAATATGACTCTGGATTAGATTTAATCCCAGTAGGAGATTTCTCACTATATGATCAAATATTAGATTTATCAGTACAATTTAACATTATCCCAGAACGTTTTGCTGGTAGAGACGTAGATGTTGACCTATTTTTCGATATCGCTCGTGGTAATAAAGACAATGTAGCTTCTGCATTAAAAAAATGGTTTAATACAAACTATCACTATATCGTACCTGAGTGGCAAAATGTTGAACCTAAATTAAACAATACTCGCCTACTTGATTTATATAAAGAAGCACGTGAAATAGTTGGTGATAAAGCAAAACCAGTTATTACTGGTCCTATAACTTATGTTGCTCTATCTAGCGGTTTAGAAGAAGGAGAATTTGAAAAAGCTGTAGAAAAACTACTTCCACTTTACACACAAGTGTTTAAAGAATTAGCTGAAGCAGGAGCATCATACATCCAAGTAGATGAACCAATTTTTGTAACTGACGAAGGTAAAAATTATGTGGAATTAGCTCATAAAGTATATAACCACTTCAATAATGAAGTAAATGCTAAATTCATCTTCCAAACATACTTCGAGGCTTTAGTAGAAGCTGAAAAACTTGCTGATTTACCAGTTGCATTTGGATTAGATTTCGTACATGGTAGAGAAGAAAACTTAGCTAATGTAAAAGCTGGATTATTTAAAGATAAAGAAGTATTCGCTGGTGTTGTAGATGGACGTAATGTATGGAGTAACGACTTTGAAGATAGTTCAAAATTATTAGAAGAAATCAAACAAAATGTTGCTGAATTAGTAATTCAACCTTCATGTTCTCTACTACATGTTCCTGTTACAACAAAACATGAAACTGAACTTGAAGAAACATTACTTAATGGATTAGCATTTGCTGATGAAAAATTAGTAGAACTAAACCTATTAGCAGATAAATTAGATGGTAAAGAATCTGATGCTTATAAAAAACATGTTGAAGATTTCCACAAATTACAAAATGCTGACTTCAGAAACTTAGAATTAGAATCAAGTGAAAATGTTCGTTCTACTCGTCCATCGGATTACAAAGTACGTCGTGATGTTCAAAACAAAAAATTCAAGTTACCATTATTACCAACTACAACTATTGGATCATTCCCACAATCTAAACAAGTACGTCTACAACGTGCTTTATGGAAAAAAGGTGAATTATCTAATGAAGACTATGAAAAATTCATTGAAGAAGAAATCGCACGTTGGATTAAAATCCAAGAAGAACTTGATATTGATGTATTAGTTCACGGTGAATTTGAACGTACAGACATGGTTGAATTCTTTGGACAACGTTTTGCTGGATTTGCATCAACTAAATTTGGTTGGGTTCAATCATATGGTTCTCGTGGGGTTAAACCACCAATCATTTACGGAGATGTAAAACATATTGAAGCTGTTACAGTTAAAGAAACTGCTTATGCTCAAAGCTTAACTAATCGTCCTGTTAAAGGTATGTTAACTGGACCTGTAACAATTCTAAACTGGTCATTTGAACGTAGTGATATTCCTAAAGCAGAAATCTTTAACCAAATTGCTATAGCACTTAAAAATGAAATTGAGTTACTTGAAAAAGCTGGTATAGGAATTATCCAAGTTGATGAACCTGCACTTCGTGAAGGTTTACCACTTAGAGACAATAAAAAAGAAAAATATCTTGAAGAAGCAGTATTTGCATTCCGTCTTGCTACTTCATCAGTAAACGATGAAACACAAATCCACACTCATATGTGTTACTCTAACTTCGATGAAATAATCGATTCTATTAGAGCATTAGATGCCGATGTTATTTCTATCGAAACTAGTAGAAGTCATGGAGAATTAATCTCTGCATTCGAAACAGCAATTTACCCTCTAGGTATTGGTCTTGGAGTTTATGACATTCACTCTCCTCGTGTACCTACAAAAGAAGAAGTTCGTACTAATATCTTACGTCCACTTCAAAAACTTTCTACAGAACAATTCTGGATTAACCCTGACTGTGGTCTAAAAACTCGTGCAGAAAAAGAAACAATTGAAGCATTAGAAGTTTTAGTTGAGGTAACAAAAGAAATCCGCTCTGAACTTGCAAAATAGTATTGGAGGGCGATTTATGAGAAACTTACTAGAGAGATTAGAAAATGATGTACTCGTAGCCGATGGGGCTATGGGTACAGCTCTCTATAGCAATGGATTAGAAAGTTGTCATGAATACAACAATATTGCAAATCCTGGTGCTGTAGAAGAAATCCATAAAGCATATATAGAAGCTGGAGCAGACATAATTCAGACTAATACATATGCAGCAAAAAAGTATCAATTAAAAACTTATGGATATGAAGATAAATTTGAAGAAATTAATATTCGTGCAGCAGAAATCGCACGTTCTGCAGCAGGAGAAAAAACTATTGTCCTAGGTACAATTGGAGCTATAAGAGGATTACGCGAATGTGAGTTAACTCTAGAATCTATAATTAATGAAACACTAGATCAAGTAAAAGTTCTTTTATCTACTAATAAAATTGATGGATTACTTTTTGAGACTTATTATGATCAAGAAGAAATCAGAGCTGTACTTACCGAAGTAAGAAAACTTACTGATTTACCTATAATCACTAATATTTCATTACTTGAAGCTGGAATTACTCAAAACGGAGAAAAAGTAACAGATGCACTTAGTGCTCTTGTTAACCTAGGTGCAGATGTTGTAGGTTTAAACTGCCATCTTGGACCTTATCATATGATTAAAAGTTTTAAACAAGTTCCTCTATTCGCTCAAAGCTATTTATCAGCTTATCCTAATGCCAGCTTAATGCAACTGACTAAAACTATTAATGGGAATGAATATCGTTTTAGAAAAAATTCATCTTACTTTGAACAAAGTGCAAAACTATTAGTTGAAGAAGGTGTAAGATTAATCGGAGGTTGTTGTGGAACTACTCCTGAACATATTCGTGCTATAAAAAAAGGTATAAAAGGTTTAAAACCAGTTAAAAGAAAAACAATCACTCCTCTTCCAGCGGAAGAAGAACTTATTCGTGTAGCATCTAATAAACCAACGATTGTTGATAAGGTTAAAAAACAAGTCACAATAATAGCTGAATTAGATCCACCTAAACATCTAAATATTGAAAAATTTGTTGAAGGTGCAAAAGCAATTGATAAGAAAAATATTGAAGCCATTACTTTAGCCGATAATTCATTAGCTAGTACTAGAATTTGTAATTTAACTGCGTCAGTTTTATTAAAAGAGCACATAAATACTCCTACACTACTACACCTAACTTGTCGCGATCACAATCTTATAGGATTACAATCAAGACTTATGGGACTTGATTTACTAGGTATTAATAATATTCTAGCAGTTACTGGAGACCCAAGTAGCTTAGGAGATTTCCCAGGAGCTACAAGTGTTTATGATGTAACAAGTCTAAAACTAATACCATTTATAAAACAACTTAATGAAGGTATTGGATATAACGGAGCTTCTCTAAAGAAAACTACTAACTTTACAGTTGCAGCTGCATACAATCCTAATGTACGTGACATAAGTAAAACAAAACGTTTAGTAGAGAAAAAAATTAAATCTGGTGCTGATTATTTTATCACTCAACCAGTATTTGAAGAAGAAAAAATTGTTAAATTAGCAGAATTAGCTTCAAATTATCCTGATACTCCATTCTTCATTGGAATAATGCCAATTACTAGTTATAACAACGCTATATTCTTACATAATGAAGTTCCAGGAATAAAGTTATCAGAAGAATTTTTATCTAAATTAGAAGAAGTTAAAGATGATAAAGAACTTTGTCAAAAGACTGCTCTAGATGAAAGCAAAAAATTAATCGATACTGCTTTAAAATATTTTAATGGAATTTACTTAATCACTCCGTTTACTAGAGCAGATTTAACTGTTGAATTAATCGATTATATTGAAACAGTTAAAACTAAATAATTGTAAACTTACCTCTTAAAATAAAAAAAGAAGTTGAATAAAATCAACTTCTTTTTTCTATTATTTATTACCGTATTTTTCAAAAAGTTCATCTAAAGGTTTGTACATTACTTTATTTAAATCTTCAATTAAAAATTGTAATTTTTGTTGAGCTTGTACAAATTCTAAGAATTTAGCATTCCCCATTAATTTTTGTTGGATTTCTTCGAATACTGTTAACTCTTCTTCTGTAGGCTCATTCCCTGCTTGAGCACGTTCCATTAATTCTTTTTGTTTTGATACAAATTCAGTATATAATTTATTAGCTTCTTCATCTGCATATAATCCTTCAGAAGCTTCTACTGATGCTTTATATTCTGCACTTTCTCTTAATGCTCTTTCAAATTCATTTGCTTTATCATAGATGTTTGTCATAGTTTTAAACTCCTTATGTTTTGTTAGGTTCATTATAACATAATTTTACCTTTTTTGACAATTATATATATCCCCCAAATATGGAGAAAGACCCATCTTTCGATGAGCCAATATATTATGAAAAAAATATTATTAAAGTTATGTTCTGATTACTATTATACTCAAAGAACTTTATATAAACTTAAAATTTTTAAATTAATTTTTTCTTATTTAAAAAGGAGAAAGGCTCACCTTTCGATGAGCCAGTATATTATGAAAAAAATATTATTAAAAGTTTTGTTCTATAATGTAATTATACTAAGCTTACTTTAGTTAAACTTAATATTTTAAATAAACTTTACTTAAAATTTTTCATTTTTATTTATTCTCCTATTTAAAAAAGTATTTCTTTATTTCTTAATACCACCACAGTTTTTTATATCTATGACCAATTTGTAATGATAAGTCTTTTTTATTTTGGTCTGCACCATTTATATAAAGTTTACCTGCTTCATACATATCTACCATTTCATTAGGCACACTAGAAATGACAATACTTCCATTATTATCACTTTCTATTTGAGAAAACTTCACACTGTAGTCCCCTGCTGGTAAGTCATCAAAGTACCAACGTAAAGTATAAGTTTGAAGAGGAATTTCCCAATATAATTCTCTATATATAAATTCATGCTCTCTTACAACTTTATTAGTTTTCTTATCTATTATTTCTACTTTATATTTAGAATTATTTTTTTCATCATATGATGAAATATAACCACGTATATAGTTAAAGCTTCTTGTTGCTTTAAATGTTTGTTCTACTTCTGTATCTCTATTTACCCTTACGATACCATCTCTTAAATAATTATCAGTGGCGTAAATACTAATACCATTAATTACACGTGAATCATAGTCTAAATTCATTGAATAAGAAGGTCGTAAGAAACTATCACTTCCTATTTGAAGTGCAAAAACAACTCCAAAAGCTATAAATAATTTCTTCTTATATTTATCAAATATTGTTACTTCATAACGTTCAGCAAAAAGTATTAATCCTTTTGCGCCTAAAATAAAGATTATCGGCATCCAAGCATAAACATATCTTGGTTTAGCTTCCCATATTAAATGGAACATAAATACCCCAAAAATAATTATTTGGAATAAGAAGCAAGATGTAATATATTCTTTTCTTCGTTTATAAATATAATAAACCATTCCAAATATAATAGCTACGTACATCATTTGAGAAATATATACAACGAAACTATTATTACTACCATAGAATAATTGCCATAAGAAGCCATCTCCATCTCTCAATGCACGAGTACCATTTGTGTAATTTATTGTACCATCGCTCCAATTTCCTCGTATTTTAAGTACAACCATTAGCAAGTTTAAGAAAATCGGTCTATGTGTCAAACGATTAAAGAATAATCCTAAATCATCTGCAGCTTTATTCTGACTAAGATAAGTATATTGGAAATCCTGCCAGTTATAACTACCACCTTGAATACTCATTCCCATCATAACCCAGTGTAACATCGGGAATCTATATCCATCATCTTGTATAAATCCATAGTGATCCCACAACATGCTAAAACCTTTACCAAAGGCAATAAACGCTATACCGAATGTAACAAGTAATATAAGTAAATTTCTATACCACTTGAAGAATAGTAAATAAATAATTAATGCTGGAATAATAATTATTATATTAGATCTTAGATTCCAACCAAATGCAACTATTATAGCTACCGCCATAATATGTTTAGTTCTAAAAATAAAACTTCCATCAGATGGAATAAGGACATATATAATAAGTGCAACCAGTACCACCATTAAGCTATCTGAATAATAGAATAAGCTATACATTTGAAATGGAATATACACTAGCATTAATCCTAAAATAATTGTTTGTTTTTGTTTACTAAGTAACTTCCCTGCTGTTTTATATGTTAAATACATAGTAAGTGAAGTAATAGCAAAGCAAAATATGTGTAAAGCCCAAACTTCTGATATATGAAGATAATTAGCAATACGATATAACCAGTACAAAATAATCGTTGGATTAATATTATTAGGATAAACTAAGAAATATCTTTCTCCTGAAAACTTACCATAATTTAGCATATAATGTGCTTCATTTTCTATTTCAGCTCCATCTGAAAAGTTTAATGTATCCATTGATAATATTATTGCTTGGAAGATTAAGTACAATACAACAATTATACGATTATATTTCTTTAAACCTTGTTCTTCAGTTGCTAAAATCTTCTTTACTGCATAAATAAACAATATAAACACCACTGGTACACCTAGTAAGAGTGCCAACGGATTTAAGATACGCTCATAAACAAAAGGCGCCACATAAGCCCATATTAATGCAACAGTAAATAATGAAATAAACGCATATGAAAATACATTATGTAATATTCTCCTCATAACTACTGCCTATCCTTTCTATTTAAGTGATTAGCAAATAAAATTGGTGACATAGCTATCATAGCTCTATTCATAAAAGTATCACTAGCAAAGTAATCTTTTTTAGATTTTATTAATTCTATTAATTCTGTTTCATCTTCAATATTATTACTTATTCTTAACACGTCAAAAAGTAAGTAACCGCATAATAGATTAAGTGAAGTTTCATATTTTTTTCCTACTTTAAACTCTTCTATTTTTTCAGTTGCAGTCATTATACGACGAACAGATGCATCTATCATCGCTTGATTACGTACAGTTTTGTCATCACTAATCTCTTTATATCCCATTCTTGCTCTTTGACACACTTTTGTAGCTTGATCAAAAGCTTTTAATTTAAAATATAAATTTTCTAGAGAAAGCATGTCTTCTTGGAATCTTAGATTATATACATCTAAGAACTTTTTCTTAAATAAACATGACGTTAGATTATAATCTAAATCACTTTTAAAGCGTGTTATTTCTTCTTCTAAGTACTCTATTCCAGTAACTACTTTCTCTTGTAAAAAGCAAGTATATCCCTCACGAGTAAGGATTGATATATCTAGATTCTTTTCTTCCGCAAATGAATATAAACTTTCTAAATAGTTACTTTTTAATCTAACATTTTCTTCAACAAAGATTACATAGTCACCTTTAGCAAATTCTAATGCGCAGTTTTTCGCTGAAGAGTTAGATCCCAATTGCTTTTTAATATAATTAATCTTTCTATTATCATTAATTGCAACAAATTCTTCAATTTCAAATGTTGAAGAATCATCAACAATAATAACTTCAAAATCCATAAAAGTTTGTCTAAATAAATCCTTAAGTATTTTACTTAAATGATTAAGATTTCTAAATGCCGCTAATACGACTGTAATTCTAGTTTTACTTGTTGTTTTAATTTTTTTTATTAAAATTTCATTCCCCAAAAGCATAGTATCTAAAAATATGTCTTTGGTTCTATCTAATGTTTTTGCCATAATTTTTCCTCTAATGTTTTAAGGTTTATATTCTAATAATTATAACATAAATCTTTTTAAATTTCATTTATCAACAAAAAACTATCTTAAAAGAATAAGTTTAATTTACTCTTTTAAGATAGTTCTATTAATTTTATATTTCCCTATTTATTTATAATATTATAAAAATAGTTTAGATCTTTCTCTTTCTCTACTTAATTTAGCAGATCGTGCTTTTAAGCTAACTAAGATAGCTCCACCTACTAAAGTAATAACTAGATATGTTAATAATATCTTCATATCACGATTAACTGCAGGTATATAAACCCCACCTACAGCCTCTCTAAGTAAGCTTATCGAATATGTGAATGGAACTTTAGGATATAGGGCCTGGAAGAAACTAGATGTCATTTGAATTGGGAAGGTTCCTCCTGAACTACCAATTTGAAGTACTAATAAAATAATACATACTGCTTTACCTACATTTCCTAATAAGCATACTGTTGTATATATAATCGCTGAGAATAATAATGAAATCAGCAGTGCATATATCACAAATCTATATGGTGAAGTCGCCTGAGTTCCTAGTAAATACATATCCCCCAGAGTTATTATTAATGTTTGTAATAATGAAATTATCATAAACAATAAACCACGCCCAAAATATTTTTGATATGGCTTATATTTATTTTCTTCATCCTCTACTTTAGTTGTAAGTAAAGAAGACATTAATAATGCACCTACCCAAATAGATAGTACAGTATAAAACGGAGTCATAGCTGAACCATAGTTTTTAATATGGTATAACTGATTTTCTTTAAGCTGTACTGGATTTGCAAAAAACTCTGCTTGCTGTTTATAGTCAACTTTTAATAAATTAAATAGTGCATTAGTATCGATTTCACCATCAGCCTTATTTACAATACCTGTTAGTTTCTGTACCTTTTCTTTAATTTCTGGCATTTCACCTTGTAGTTTTAGTAATTTCCCTTGAGCTATTTGAATCTTAACTTCTGCTTCACTAATTTTTGCATTTATTGTTGGTATTTGAGCTTGAGCTCGAGATATAACACTACTTACATTTCTTATTTTTGTATCAGCATTTGTAAGTACTCGTTTAATAAGTGGTGCAACTTCTGTATTAAGTTTTTTCTTGAAATCAATTGAGTTATAATTAACTCTTTTAGAAATTGTTAAGAAATCAGTTTTCACTTTAGTAGAAATTGCATCATAATTATCAATATTACTGTATATTTTTTTATTTAATGTACGTAATTTAGTTATATCACTCTCCATAGTATTTATCTTTGTCAACTGCTTCTGGAAAAGATTTTGATCTGATAACGAATTAAGATATTCAAAAATATCTTTTGCTATATCTAACCTTTTTTCTGCAGCTTCAAGCCTACTATCTAATGATTTCATTCGAGCTTTAGCTTCTTCAGGATTAGTTGGTTTCTTTTGAATTAGCTCCGCTACTTTAACCACTTCTCCTGATATTTCTATTACTTTATCTAATTGAGTATTAATATTTTTAAGCATTATTTCATTGAAATTCTCAACATTTTTAATTGTAACATTTGTTTTATTAGCAAGCATTATACTATTAGTGGCTGCTCTATCTATTTCTGGTAAAGTTCCCTGTATAGTATTTAAAACATTATAACCTCGATCTACTTTACCAATTAGCTCATTTAATGAATTTTCATAATTAGTAAAATTATCATTTAAATGATTAATTTTTTCTTTAACTTGCTCAATAGCCGGAAGGTTCTCCTCAAATTTAACTCCTGCTTCATGTAATTTTTCAAAAATAACCCCATTGGCAACTTCTACAAAGTTCTTCCCAATCGTATTAGCTAAGGCTGAAGCACCACTATTAGTAATTTTTGGACTAATGGCATTTATTTTTTCATTAACTGTATATTCTATTGTAGCCTTTTTAAGTTCTCCACGTGTAATAGACGTGATGTCCGAACTAAAACTTTTTGGAATTACAATACTTGCATAATAATTTCCAATTTTTACTCCATCTTCAGCTTGTTGCTTTGATGAAACAAATTGCCAATCTAAATTTTTATTACCTTTTAAATTAGTTATTAAGCTTTCTCCTAAATTTACACTTTTCCCCTCTACAGTTGCACCTTCATCTTCAGAAATAACAGCCACTTTTATATTATTTGTATGACTATATGGATCCCAAGATGATAGAATATTTGGCCATGCATACATAGACGGTAAAAATATTAACCCTACTATTATTATCCATGTGTTTACTTTACGAAAAATTTCCTTTATATCACTTTTGAAAATTTCAAAAATTTGTTTCAAAACAAAGACTCCTTTCATTTATTCAATAAAAACGAAAAATTAGGGATATTAAATATCCCTAATTGTATGTGATAAAATAATTTTATCAAAAAAGTTTTTTTTAGTCAAGATATAAAACAACATTGTCAATTGTTGATTTTTTTATATCTATTATACGTTGGTTACTACTCCCTCTAAATTTCAAACTTAGATCTTTCAAAAATATCATAAATGGGCCATCTACTAATACATCACAAAGACTTAATAACTTCTTTTTATCTTCACTACTTCTTAGTAGTTGTTCATATGTATATCCACTATAAACCCAAATATCTTTTTCATTTCCAAATTCTTTTCTAACACGCTCTGCCAATTGTATAGCAACTTGTGTATTTAAAAATGGTTCTCCCCCTAGAAGAGTTAATCCCTGTACATAAGAATTACCTAAATCTTCTATAATCTTATCTTCTAGTTCCATTGTATAAGGTTTTCCAGCATTAAAATTTTGAATACTTTCATTAAAACACTCTTTACAGGCAAACAAACATCCACTTAGATATATTGAGCACCTTACCCCTTCTCCATCAACAAATTGAAACGGCTTATAATCAGAGTATTTCATTTTAGAGAATGTGCTTGAAAGCCAAGAAGACTTAGGGTCTTTAAAAGTTTTCATCTTGCAATTATGCTGTAAATTGTTTTCCTTATTATTACTGTATTCCGATTTATCAATTGTACTAATAATTGTCCTTAATTTTTCTTCTCTTGACACTTCCCTCACCTCTATCATTTATAATAACATTTTTAAAATTCATTTACAATTTAAAGTAAAATAATTTATAAAAAAGTTTAATTTATATTTAAATTATTTTGAAAATAGCATATAATAAATATATTATTTATTAGTTTTATGAAAAGAGGTTTATTAGTATGAAAGTTTTAATAACGGGTTTTGATAGTTTTGGAAATGAAACCATCAATCCTTCAAATCTTGCAGTAAATTCCCTACCCGATAAAATAGGCGATATCGTTTTAAAAAAGGTTACGATTCCTACTATTTTTAAAAAGAGCTCTGAGACTTTAGAAAAATATATAGAAGAATTCTCACCAAATATAGTGATTTGCGTTGGTCAAGCCGGAGGAAGAGATAAAATTACAGTTGAACGTGTAGCTATTAATATTGATGATGCGAGAATACCAGATAATGATAATAATTCCCCAATAGATGAAAAAATACGTCAAGATGGTGAAAATGCATATTTTTCTTCTCTACCTATAAAAGCAATTGTTGAAACACTTGTAAATAACAATATTCCTGCAGCAATTTCAAATACAGCAGGTACATTTGTTTGTAATCATATTATGTATGAGAGCCTTTATTTAGCTAATACTAAATATAATAATATAAAAACTGGTTTTATTCATATACCATTTATTAAAGAACAAATTAAAGATAAACCAAATACTCCTTTTATAGAGCTTGATACTATTATCTCAGCATTAAAACATATTATCACTACATCTGCTGAATACTATAAAAAGAATGATATAAAAATTACTGGTGGAAAAGAACACTAATTATTAATAATTTAAAAGAGTTTATTTTAAAAAATTTACTCTTTTTTTATTGACATGATAGTATACTAAGTATACAATATATTAGGTATATTAATTAAGGAGAGAAAAGATATGTTAAAAGATTCATTAGGTCATAAACTTATAACAATCCTTGAAACAATGAGAAATTATACAAAAGCTCCACTAGAGAAGCTTGGTATAACTCATGGTCATTTCATTACATTATTATATATTTCAGAAAATGAAGGTTTAACTCAAGCGCAACTCGCTGAAACTCATAGAAAAGATCGCAATATAGTTAGTAGGAACATAGATGTATTAGAAGAAAAAGGTTTTGTAATAAGAAAACGTGGAATAACAGATAGACGTTCTTTTACAATACACTTAACTGACTTGGGACATTCTGTAGTTTCTACACATAAAGATTTAATAAAAGAAGGTGAACAAGAAGCATTAAGAAATCTATCAAAAGATGAAATATCTATATTCTATTCACTTTTAAACAAAATCGCTTAATTAACTTTGGAGGAGAATTTTATGAATGAATCAACGGTACAAAATCCACTTGGAACAAAATCCGTAAAAAAATTGCTTATATCACTAGCATGGCCTGCTATTACAGCTAATATAATTAATGCACTTTATAGCATTGTTGACCAAATATTTATAGGTCAAGGAGTCGGATATTTAGGTAATGCAGCAACAAATATCGCTTTCCCTATTACTACTATATGTCTTGCTATTGGTCTTATGATTGGTATAGGAGCTGCAGCAAATTTCAATTTAGAATTAGGACGAGGTAATCCTGAGAAAGCTAAATCAGTTGTTGGAACATCTGTTAGTTCTCTATTTCTAATTGGAATAATTTTAACAATACTGGTTCAAATATTTTTAGAACCACTTATGTATGCATTTGGATCAACTGATGAAATATTAGAATATGCAAAAACTTTTGCAGGGATAACTTCTTTAGGTATTCCATTTTTATTAATTTCTATTAGTACCAACCCTATTGTTCGTTCTGATAATAGTCCAAAATATTCGATGTTCGGAATAGTTTTTGGAGCAGTTTTAAATATGATTTTAAATCCAATATTTATTTTTGGTTTTAAATGGGGTATTGCTGGTTCAGCTTGGGCTACAGTGATAAGTCAATTTTTATCTGCTATTATTTTACTATTCTACTTCCCTAGATTTAAGAGTGTTAAATTTAAAAAGGAAGATTTTATACCTAAATTTTCACTTTTAAAAATAGCAATATCTCTTGGTATGACATCATTTGTATTTCAAGGTTCAAACATGATTATTCAAGTAGTAACAAATAATTTACTAAATATATACGGATCTGAAAGTGTATATGGAAATGATATTCCTATAGCTGTAGCTGGAATTGTTGCTAAAATTAATATAATATTTATTTCGATAATTATAGGACTTGTACAAGGAGCCCAACCTATTTTTGGTTTTAACTACGGTGCTAAAAAATATGAACGTGTACGTGAAACTATGGGTTATATGATGAAATATGCAATAATTATATCTGTAGTGTTCTTTATAATATTCGAAGCATTCCCTAAACAAATAGTTTCTGTATTTGGTAACGGTAATGAGCTATACTTTGAATTTGCAGTTAAATACATGAGATTCTTCTTACTATTTACCTTTATTAACGGTATTCAAATCTCAAGTTCAACATTCTTTGCAGCAATTGGAAAACCGAAAATTGGTGTTACAATAGCCCTAGCAAAACAAATAGTAATATTATTACCTATGCTAGTTGTTTTATCTCACATATTTGGATTAAATGGAATAATATATGCTACACCTATAACTGATATTTGTGCATTCTCAGTTTCATTATTCTTCTTGACTAGAGAATTTAGAAACATGCCAAAATATAATATAACTGCATAAAATAAAAAAATCTTATGACACAAAAGGTCATAAGATTTTTTATTATCTTTTTGCTACATATTTTAATTCATCTTTATGTTTTGCTAAAAAGTCATCCATTTCTCTGTCAGGGATTTGGCGTAAATATAGATTAGCTCTTATAGTTTCATCTTCTTCACGACAAGTTGATAACACTACATACTTGTCATCTCCTCTTAATTCAACATTATTATTTTTAGTTTTAGCATCTTTTTTAACATCTGTTAATTGTTTTAAGAAATCTTCATCATTTTCAAAATCTATACGATAAAATGATGTTGTTTCAGGAACAATAGTTAAAAATGCTGCTTCATAATAATATTTTCTCTCTGGAGTTTCGATAACAACATATTTATGGCTATCCATATACTCTTGTTTATCATAGTAGTTTACATCATTAAACATACGATGGTCATTTAATTTGCTTCCACGTGCATGTCCAAATAGCCATGTTAATCTATCTTTAAAATCTTTTTTATTATCCATATCCATAAATACAGTACCTAAAAATGGAACATTTCCACCTTCAAACGTTTTATTTAGATATATTTCATTATCATTTGTTTGAACAACTGGTTCATCTAAATCCGTACCTGGAGCATAAATGTACCCAACTACTTCCTTATTAATTTTCGATAAATCTGAAAAACGTTTTGATAAATAATCTTTTTCTTCTTGACTTACTTTATATGTAACTTCAGTAGAATTTTGAGTAGTATTTGTTTTACTACTACAACCAGATACAAACACTACAGAAGTTACTAATGCTATAGCTAAAAGTAAGACAGAGAATATCTTTTTAAAATTAAATATATTTTTCATTAAATTATTTCCTCTATATTATATTATTAATTGTATTTTTATTTAACTACTACCGCTGTTCCCGTAACTGTAACTAAAAGCATATTGTTACCGTCGCTTCCTAGAGCATCAAAATCAATTCTAACTCCGATAACAGCATTAGCACCCATCTCCTCTGCACGAGCTTCTAACTCCTTTAAAGCTTCAGCTCTTGCTTGAATAATTTCCTCTTCAT
Source organism: uncultured Gemella sp. (assembly GCA_900555985.1). GTDB lineage: Bacteria > Bacillota > Bacilli > Staphylococcales > Gemellaceae > Gemella. The sequence goes on along the minus strand of USNF01000011.1, from coordinate 11,859 downwards.
ACCCTTTGATTCGTCCACCAAAAAGGTTTCGAAGACCTGCTCCAATATCTTTAACAACATTAATTCCTGCTACTACTTCTCCAGTAACAAGACCTCTATATTCTACAATTTCCATTCCTGGTACATCTTGTATTGTCGTTATAATCATAATTTTATACCCTGATTAGTATTAATCTACTAATATATCAACTACCTCATCTAAAGTAGCTCCTAAGAAATAAGAGTTAATATCAACTTGTTCTAATACTTTCTTAATGTCTTCTTTTTGATATTTTACTCCAACTAATTTCTTAGCTATATCTTCTACATCCATAACACCAAAGAAGTCTCCATAGAATTTAATGTTAGAAATTACACCATGTTCAACCAAGATATTAGCTTCGATTTTACCTGTTTTAAGTCTTCTATTACGTTTAATATTAAAGTCTGGGTTTTTACCATATACCCAATCCCAAGAATTATTTCTTTCTTCTTGGATTGCTAAAATAGCTTCTTCATCTTCTTTTGTAGCTACAAAATCAGTCATTTCGTATTTTTCACTCATATATTTTTTAAGTGCTGCTACGAAGTCAAGAACTGTCATATCTTGGTTTGGTAAATGTTCTTTAATATTAGTTACACGTGAACGAACTGATTTAATACCTTTTGACTCAATTTTGTCTTTAGATACTTTTAACGCATCTGCAAGAACCGTTGTATCAACATCAAACATTAAACAACCGTGGTGCATAATTCTTCCAGAACGAACGTACTGAGCATTACCGCAGAATTTTCTTCCATCAATTTCTAAGTCATTACGACCTGTGAATTCTGCTTTAACACCTAGAGAAGCTAATGCATCAATTACTGGTTGAGAGAATGATTTAAAGTCGAATTCTTCTCCGCTTCTACCATTTGAAATGATAGTATAGTTTAAGTTGTTTAAATCATGATAAACTGCTCCTCCTCCACTTACACGGCGAACAATTTTTATTCCGTTATCATCACAGAATTTTTGGTTAACTTCTTCTCTTGTATTTTGGTTTTTACCAACAACGATACATGGGTCGTTAATCCATAACATAAAAACATCATCTTTTTTTGCTAATTCATTAAAAGCATATAACTCCAATGCAGTATTATAGCGTGGGTCATTACTTTTTGATTCAATATATATCATATTAATCTCCTTAATTAATAAACTTATTTCTTAATATATATATTATAATACAAAATTCAATTTTTCTAAACAAAAAAACACATAAAATAAAATTTTTAAACCTATTCAAACAAACTTTTCTAAATATATGGTATAATTAAGAGAAAAACAAAATTTTACATTGAAGGAGTTTACTCACTTATGTCAAAAATTATTTTAACTGGAGATAGACCTACGGGAAAACTACATTTAGGACACTATGTTGGTTCTTTAAAAAATCGTGTAGCTCTACAAAATGAAGAAGATACAGAAATATTCGTTATGGTTGCCGATCAACAAGCACTTACTGATAACGCTGATAACCCTGGTAAAATTATAGAAAATATTACAGAAGTAGCACTTGATTATCTTGCTGTTGGGCTTGATCCATCAAGAACTACAATATTTATTCAATCACAAATACCACAATTAGCTGAATTAAATATGTATTATCTAAACTTAGTAACAGTTTCTAGACTACACCGTAATCCTACGGTAAAACAAGAAATCAATGATAAAAAATTTGGAGAAAGTATCCCTGCAGGATTTTTCACTTATCCTGTCAGTCAAGCAGCAGATATTACAGCTTTTAAAGCTACACATGTACCTGTTGGTGAAGACCAAAAACCAATGCTTGAACAAACACGTGAAATAGTACGTGACTTTAATAGAATTTATAATAAAGATGTTCTTGTCTTACCAGAAATCATTCTTCCTCCTAAAGATCATGCTCGTCTAGTTGGTATAGATGGAAAAGGAAAAATGAGTAAGAGTCTTAATAATGGTATATACTTAGGGGATAGTGAAAAAGATATTAAAGATAAAGTAATGAAAATGTACACTGACCCTAACCATATTCGTGTAGAAGATCCAGGGCAAGTAGAAGGAAATGTAGTATTTAAATACCTTGATATTTTCGATCCACGTACTGATGAAGTAGCTGAACTAAAAGAACACTATTCACGTGGTGGTCTTGGGGATGTTAAACTAAAAAAACGTCTAAACGAAGTTATGCAAGAGTTCCTTCGCCCAATTAGAGAACGTCGTGAAGAATTTGCGAAAGATAAAGCAGAAGTTTATAATATGCTTAAAGCGGGAAGTGAAAAAGCAGAAAGCGTAGCTGCTTCTACCCTAGATGAAGTAAAAGATGCTATGGGTATCAATTATTTTAAAAAATAAAAAATTTAATAAACATTTTTTAGAAGTGTATTTCTTCTAAATTACTAATTAGAGCGACTAAACAATATTGTTAAAATTATTTGTAAGTCGCTCTCTTATCTGTAAAAATTTTATAAGGAGGCTTTATGGCTAAAAGAAAAAAACAACAAATTTCACTATTTACAATTGTTTCTATTATATTAGTTATTGTAGCTGCTTTTGCAATTACATATTACACTACTAATAAATCATCAAGTAAAACAACATTTTCTAATGTTTCATCTATTCCACAAGATGTACTAAACTCATTATCTGCACCAAGCGAGAGTGAAGCATCTGATAGCAATCAATATAAAGTATTAAATAATAACACACCATATTTTACTAAAGATGATTTATCTACAAAATCTTACGAAAGCTATAGTGATTTAGATAGTTTAAAACGTGTAGGTCAAGCAAATGCTATTATAGGTACAGATCTTATGCCTAATGAAAAACGTTCTGAAATCTTTCATGTTCGCCCTAGCGGATGGCAAAGCAATAGAGGAACTCATGTATATGACCGTTCGCACTTAATAGCTTTCCAACTTGCAGGTGAAAATGATAATGAGAAAAATCTTATGACTGGTACAAGATTTATGAATCTAAATATGATTCCTTTTGAAAATCAAGTTGCCGATTATGTAAAAAAGACAAATAAACATGTTCGTTACAGAGTTACACCAGTATTTAAAGATAAAGACCTTGTAGCTCAAGGAGTTATTATGGAAGCTATGTCTGTTGAAGATAATGGAGCAAGTGTTAAATACAATGTATTTATATACAACTACCAAAAAGGTGTTACAATCGATTATAAAACTGGAAAATATACAGTAAAATAAAAAAGTAGACCTCAAGGTTAATATAGCCTTGAGGTCCTTTTATTTATAAGTTATTTTGTTGAAGCTCCTTCAACTTCTCCAATAGCTGCTTTAGCTGCAGCAATTCGAGCAATTATTACTCGGTATGGAGAACATGATACATATCCTAGTCCTAACTTAGAACATAATAGGATAGATTTTTCATCTCCACCATGTTCACCACAAATTCCTAGTTTAATTCCAGGTTTCACTGTTCTTGCTTTATCAACTGCAATATGCATTAACTCTAATACTCCACTTTCATCTAAATGTACGAATGGATCAGATTCTAAGATATTTTTCTTTTTATAAATATCGATGAATTTTTCTGCATCATCACGTGAATATCCGAAAGTTAATTGAGTTAAGTCATTTGTACCAAAGCTGAAGAAGTCAGCATGTTGAGCTATTCTATCAGCTATTATACAAGCTCTAGGTATCTCTATCATTGTTCCTACTTTGTAGTTGAATTCAGCATTGTATAGGTGGATTTCTCTTTCTACTAAGTCAACAATTTGTTCTCTTAGTACTGATAACTCATTTTCAAGTCCAACAAGAGGAATCATGATTTCAACATTTACTACTATGCCTTCTTTTCTAGCTCTTATTGCAGCTGAACTAATTGCTTTAGCTTGCATTAGGTATATTTCAGGATATGTAACACCTAAACGACAACCACGGTGTCCCATCATTGGGTTAAATTCTGCAATGCTTGTAATTTTAGCTTTTAATTGATCTACAGTTACTCCTACTTCTTCTGCAATAATAGCTATAGTTTTATCATCTTTTGGAAGGAATTCATGTAAAGGTGGATCCAATAATCTTATATTAACCGATTTTCCTTCTGCTGCTTTAAAGATTTTATAGAAATCATCACTTTGAATAGGTTGTAATCTTTCTAAGAATTTAACTCTTTCATTTGTATCAGCAGCTAGAATCATTTTTCTTACAAGACTAATTCTATCTTCTTCGAAGAACATATGCTCTGTTCTACATAATCCTATTCCTTCTGCTCCGAAATCAAACGCTACTTTAGCATCAATTTCATTATCAGCATTTGCAAATACTTTCATTTCTCTGATTTCATCAGCCCATGATAGTAATTTTTTGAATCTATCACTAAATTGTGCATCTACTTTATTAACTTCACCTAAGTATACTTTACCGCTACTTCCATCTACAGAAATAGTGTCCCCTTCTCTAAGTACTACATCAGATACTTTTAATGTTTTTTCGTTGTAATCAATTATCATATTTTGACAACCACATACACAACATTTACCCATACCACGAGCTACTACAGCTGCGTGTGAAGTCATACCACCACGTAATGTAACAATACCTTGAGAACTTACCATTCCTTCAATATCTTCTGGAGAAGTTTCTTCTCTAACTAATACTACTGGATGTGTTTTAGCCGCTTCTACAGCTTCTTGAGCAGTAAAGTAAATTCTACCTACTGCAGCACCTGGTGAAGCTGCTAAACCTTGTGTTAATTGTTTTGCTTCTTTTAATGATTTTTCTTCAAATGTAGCATGTAAAAGTTTATTAATTTCTTCAGTACCAACTCTTAAAATAGCTTCTTCTTTAGTAATTATCCCCTCTTCAACTAATGAAACTGCTACTTCTACTACTGCATTTGGTGTTCTCTTAGCATTACGAGTTTGAAGAATATATAATTTTCCATCTTCAATTGTAAACTCAATATCTTGCATATCTTTATAGTGACGTTCTAATTTTTTAGAAATATCGACAAATTCTTTATATAAGTGTGGCATATCTTCTTCTAATACACTTATATTTTTTGGTGTTCTTATACCTGCTACTACATCCTCACCTTGTGCATTAATTAAGTACTCTCCGAACAACTTGTCTTCACCAGTTACAGGGTTTCTACTGAATGAAACACCTGTACCACAGTTATCTCCCATATTACCGAATACCATTGCTTGAATATTTACTGCTGTACCTAATTTATCACTAATGTTATGTAATCTTCTATACACTTTAGCACGGTTATTATTCCATGATTTGAATACAGCTTCTACAGCTAGCATAAGTTGTTCTTTTACACTCATTGGGAATTCACGCCCAACTTCTTTTCTATAGATAGCTTTGAATTCCTCAACAACTTTGAATAAGTCTTTTTCATTCATGTCGCTATCTTGAGCATAACCATTAGCTTCTTTTACTCGAGTTAAAACTTCTTCAAATTTATATTTTTCAACATTCATTACAACATCAGAAAACATTTGAATAAAACGACGATAGCTATCATATGCAAAACGATAGTTGTTATTTTTCTTAGCTAATACTATAGTAGTTTCATCATTCAATCCTAAGTTTAAAACAGTATCCATCATACCTGGCATTGAATATACAGCACCACTACGAACAGATACTAAAAGTGGATTTTCTAAACTACCAAGTTTTTTACCCATTGTTTTTTCAAGTATTTCTAATTGTTCATTTATTTGTTTTAATATTTCAGGTTTAATTCTTTCACCATTTTCATAGTAACTATTACAGCTCTCAGTTGTAATGGTAAAACCAGGAGGAACATTAATACCTAAACTTTGCATTTCTGCTAAGTTTGCTCCTTTTCCTCCTAATAAAGATCTCATATCTTTATTACCTTCACTAAAATTATAAACATATTTTTTTGACATTTTTCTTCCCCCATTAATTTTTTAATTTTTTCGTCTTTAAATAATTAATATTTTGTTTAAACCTCTAAACCGCGTTCCCTCATTATATTAATAATAATTTCCGCAGTTTCTTCTATTGCCTTATTCTGTACATCTATTACAGGGCAACCAATTTTTTCCATAATCTCCAGTGCATACTCCAACTCCTCAAAAATCTGAAGTTCGTCAGTATAATCAGTCCCTTGTTCAACACCAAGTGTTTTAAGTCTTTGCTCCCTTAATTTGTTTAGTTGTTCAACAGAGTTTGTTAAACCAATAATTTTTCTTTTTACTTCATATAATTGTTCAGGTAAAATCAAATCTTGTACAATTGGTACATTCATTACCTTAATATTTCTATTAGCTAAGTATAAACTTAGTGGTGTTTTTGATGTTCTAGATACACCAAGAATTACTACATCAGCTTCTTTCAAGCCGTTAATATCTTTCCCATCATCATATTTAACAGCAAATTCTAGTGCATCAACACGTTTGAAGTATTCTGTCCCCATTCTTCTAATTAAACCAGGATTATTTTCTGGTTTAACTTCTAATTTCTCTTCAAAGATATTCAACATTCCACTAAGTAAATCAATTACTTTTATCCCTTTTTCCTCAGCAATTCTCTTAGTGTACTCAGCTAACTCCCTATCTACTAATGTTTGTACAATTACATCATCTTTTTCTATATTCTCCACTATAGATTCAATTCTCTCTTTTGTACTAACATTAGAATTTTTTAAAATCTTATATCTCGCATCCGAATAAGAAAACTGTACTAAAGCTGCTTTTACAACATCTTTTGCAGTATTTCCTATCGAATCAGATATTATATGTACAGTTAACATCCTATCCCTCCAGTATCTCTAATAATAATTTAATTAATGTAGTTTTAGAAATTTTTCCTACAATCACTCTTCCACCAGCCTCTTCCCTTACAACTGGTAAACAGTCAATTTCATGTAAAATAATTTTTCTAAGTGCATCACTTACTAGGTCATCTTCATGAATATAAATCACATTGGGAACTCTTGTCATAGCAAGCGCTATAGGTAAAGTATCCGCATCTGCATTTCTTGATAATTTTAACATATCTTTTCTTGAAGTAACTCCTACTAAGTGGCCATCTTCATTAACAATGAAAATCGTGCCTACATCATATATAAATAACTTAGATAATACATCTGCATAGTTTGCTGTACTTTTTGCAGTAATTGCAATCCCCATTACTTCTTTTACTAATTTACTTTTAATTTCTTCCTTTTTTTCTCCCGGTGAAAAGTCATAATTGTAATAGTATCCTACATTTGGTTTTGCCTCTAGCACTTCTAGCATTCCTAAAACTGCCAAATCATTTCTTAATGTAGATTTCCCTAAAGAAAGCTTCTCTGCAATTTCATCACTAGTAATTGGTTCAAAACTTTTTACTATTTCAATTATAGCCTTATGTCTATCAGTAAGTTTCATTGGTCCTCCTTTTTTCGTTTTACATGTATAATTATACATTATATTACACATCAATTCAACAATTATTTTAATTAATGTGTAATAATTATGTATACCTAACCTGAATTTATTATCATTTTTAGGAAATACTATACTTTTAAAAAATATTTTTTATTTTTTAAAACTTTAAATAAATCGATTTCTTTAATATATTTATTGACTTTTTAATAATAATTATGTAACAAATATTTTACAAAATTTTTATTTTATTCAAATTAATAGGGATATATGATATAATATAAAAAAACGTAATGAGGTGAACAAATATGTCAAAATTATCTAAACTCCTTGTAATTGGTAGTGGTGTAGCCGTAGCTAATTTCTATACAAAAAATCCTAATAAAGTTGAAGAACATGCTGGTTTTATTAAGAAGAAAGCAAAAGATTATTACGGTTATACTCGTTGTATGATTAGATATACTAAGAAAAATGGTGTAGAAGAAGCTGTAAATTATATGTATAACGACTTTAAAAATGTTGTTAAACGTACTAAAAACAGCCTAGAAAACACTTATGAAAATGCAGTGGATTATGGTAAAGAATTATCAAGTAATGCTGCAGAAATAAAAGAACATGCAGCTGATGTTAAATCATATTCTAAAGAATTCAAAGAAAATATTACTGCAGCTCGCGCAGCTGGTGACGAACTTAAACCAGTAATTAATAACTATAAAGAACAAGTTCAATCATCTTTAAGCGCTATAAAAAATCAAGTAGCAAACATTAAAAAGAATGTTGAAGATGACAAAGTACAAGAAAAAGTAGAAGAATTCAAAAATGAAACTACTGAAAAACTTAACTCTGTAAATGAAAAACTAAAAACTGAAGTTCTTAATAAAGAAAAAACAGTAGAAGATAAAGAAGAGAACAAAACAGAGGAATAATAACATATGAATACTACGTATAAATTACAGAATTTATGGTATTCAGTTAATTATTTTAGTTATTTATTTTTTTACTAAATAAGACAAAAAATCAGCCAAGATTTATATCTTGGCTGACTTTTTACATTGTTGTTAACTATCTTTATTTTCCATCAATAAGCTTTATTTTTTAATCTCAAAATACTTTGTATCACCGTATATTAAACAAATAATTATGTTTTTTAATAATTACTATTTTGCTAGTATCTTATTTCCCATTACTTTAACAGCCATCGCCTTCATTCCATTACTTTTATTATCTTCGACATCTAGGACTTTGAATTTTTGAGCTATCGGTTTATCTACTTTTATTTTTCCTTTACTTACATCGTAGGCTGCATCTGATAGCTCCTTACTATTTTTATCTGTTACCTTATTTTGCATATATTACCTCTATATTAGACTCATTTATATTATTTTTATTCTCTATCAGATTAATATCTCCTTCGTTTGTAAAACTTAACTCCACTTCTCCCATTTTCCTCCACGAAGTAAAGTACAAATCTATTTTGTCATTTATAACTACATCATACCTCCAACTTCCCGTAGAATCATTTTTTTTGTACTTTACAAACTCAATTTTTTTTATTTCTTCTTTATTTTCTAATTCCACTTTTTCTTTTATATATTCTACTATTCTCTCTTGGTCTTTTCTTATTTTCCCTTTATCTTCACTAGTACCAACAAAAGCATATACTACTATTATCATTATAAATACTATAAATGCTAACATTGCTCTTGTTATTATTGCTTTCATATCTTTCATTATTTTTATATCCTTTAATTACACTTCTTCATTTATTATAACAGATATTTTGGTAAAAAAAATAGAGTCATTATACTCTTTTTATTTATTAAGTTTTAAAATTTCTATTTGTTTTGTATCTATTTCTTACCTGAACAACAACCATTGCCTGCATACCGTTATTCTTGTTGTTTTCTACGGCTAGGACTTTGAATCCTTCTTTTAATTCAGCATTCACACGTACCTTTTCATCTTCTTTTTCACTATTTACATCATATACTTTATCTGACAAATATTTATTATATTTATCTGTAACCACTTTTTACCCTTCCCAATAATGCACTTCTACTGTATCAGTACTACCATTATTTTCAATATTATTTTTCTTTTTTAACTCTTTACCATTACTTGCTGAAATATGAAAAACCATCCCAATTTCACTTTTTCCAGATAAATCATTTATATCATATGTTATATGTATATCATCATTTATTATTGCATGTGATCTCCATGTTCTTGTCGACGTATTTTGTTCGAAACTTTTAAATTCAATTTTCTTGACATCTTCATAATTCTGTACTGTATATTCTACCATTCTTTCTTCTTCTAATCTAATTTGCCTCTTACCTACACTATTATATGTGCAAAAAACATATACAACAATTATTAATATGAATGCTATAAATGCTAACATCGTTCTTGTTATTATTGCTTTCATATCTTTCATTTTTTAACCTCCATTTTTACTCTTTTTATTTATTATAACATACATTACTATCTATAAGTCTTACTCTACTACTCCGTTATGTCTATATTAATATAACAACCTAAAAAAACAGCCAAGATTTATTTTCTTGGCTGTTTTTTATTTTTTTATAGATTATCTAATGCTGCTATACGTTCTTTCACGCTATCATATTGTTCTTGATATGTAGCTTGTTTTTCTTTTTCTTTAGCAACAACAGCTTCAGGAGCTGAACCTACGAACTTCTCATTAGAAAGTTTTTTATTAACACGATCTAATTCTTGTTGAAGTTTATCTAATTCTTTACCTAGACGCTCTTTTTCTTTATCTACATCTATTAAATCACTTAGTGATACGTAGATTTCTGCACCTGGTAAAATTCTACTTATATCAGTTTCACTAACTTCCACATCACGTTCAATAATTAACTCACTAGGACGAGCAAATTTTTCTAGATATGCACTACCACTTAGAAGTACATCTTTTACGCTATCTTGAGAGTATTTAATTTTGATAGGAATTTCACGTGACATTGGAGCATTTACCTCACTACGGATGTTACGTACTGCTGTAATTACATCTTGAATATATTGCATATCTTCAGTTTCTTTTTCAAATACTAATGAAGCATCAACTTTCGCGAATTCGCTAGTTACAATACTATCCCCTTCATGTGGAATATGTTGCCAGATTTCTTCAGTCACAAATGGCATAAATGGATGTAACATTTTTAGAGAAGCATCTAATACATAAACTAAAACAGATTTAGTTGTATTTTTAGCAGCTTCGTCTTCACCATTTAATGAAATTTTAGCAATTTCAATGTACCATGAACAGAATTCTTCCCATACGAAGTTATAAAGAATACGGCTTGCTTCACCAAACTCATATTTTTCGAATAATCTTTCAAAGTCTTCTATTGTTTTAGCTAGTTTAGTTAAGATATATTTATCAGCTAGAGTTTTTTCTCCACTTAAATCTATATCACTATATTCAAAACCTTCTAAGTTCATAATTACGAAACGAGAAGCATTCCAAATTTTGTTAATATAGTTCCAGCTAGCTTCGATTTTTTCAGTTGAGTAACGTAAATCTTGTCCTGGAGTTGAGTTAGTAGCTAAGAAGTAACGTAAACTATCAGCTCCGTACTCTTCGATAACTTCCATTGGATCTACTCCATTACCTAATGATTTACTCATTTTACGACCTTGTTCATCACGAACTAATCCATGAATTAAACAATCTTCAAAAGGACGTACCCCAGTAAATTCTAATCCTTGGAATACCATACGAGCTACCCAGAAGAAGATAATGTCATATCCTGTAACAAGTACATCTGTCGGATAGAAATATTCCAGTTCCGGTGTTTTCTCCGGCCAGCCAAGCGTGGAGAATGGCCATAATGCAGAACTGAACCAGGTATCCAGTGTATCCTCATCCTGATGAAGATGTGTACATCCGCATTTCGGGCATTTCTCAGGCATTTCTCTTGCAACTACTACTTCACCGCACTCATCACAGTAATAAGCCGGAATTCTGTGTCCCCACCATAACTGTCTGGAAATACACCAGTCGCGGATATTCTCAAGCCAGTGAAGATAAGTCTTGTCAAAACGGGACGGAACGAATTTCAGATCTCCGTCATCCAGAGCTTTGATCGCAGCCTTTGCCATCTCGTCCATCTTTACAAACCACTGTGGCTTGATCATAGGCTCTACCGTTGTGCCGCAGCGGTCATGAGTTCCAACGCTGTGGTTGTGAGGAACTACTTTTACCAGAAGTCCAAGTTCTTCCAGATCTGCTACCATTGCCTTACGTGCTTCGTAACGGTCCATACCAGCGTATTTTCCGCCAAGCTCGTTGATGGTCGCATCGTCATTCATAATGTTGATCTCTTCCAGATTGTGACGGCGTCCAACCTCAAAGTCATTAGGGTCATGGGCAGGTGTGATCTTTACACATCCTGTTCCGAATTCTTTGTCTACATATTCATCGGCGATCACCGGAATCTCTCTGTCT
>USNF01000010.1 GCA_900555985.1 uncultured Gemella sp. | reverse complement strand
ATAAAAATTTATATAATATTCTAAGAGAGTTTGATGAAGAAAATATAAAAGAAATATATATATTACCAATAAAAGAAAATAAAGAAAATGTAGCTTTATTAAATAGACTAAATAAAGCTATAAGTAAAAAATAAAAATAGGAGATTAGCAATGAAAAAGTTATATGTAGTTATACCTTGCTATAATGAAGAAGAGGTATTAAATGAAACTGCAAAAAGATTAGAAGTTAAAATGAATTCGATGATTGAAGAAGATTTGATTTCACCTGAAAGTCGAGTTGTTTTAGTGAATGATGGTTCTAAAGATAAAACATGGGAAATAATTGAGGAACTTCATAAAAATAATCCATTATTTAGTGGTATAAACCTTAGTAGAAACCGTGGACACCAAAATGCTTTATTAGCTGGTTTAATGACGGTTAAAGACCATTGTGATGTTAGTATATCTATGGATGCTGACTTACAAGATGATATTAATGCAATGGATGAAATGATGAAAAAGTACTTAGCAGGGTGTGACATAGTTTATGGTGTGAGATCTGCTCGTACTACAGATACATTCTTTAAACGATTTACGGCTGAAGCATTTTATCGTGTTATGGAAAAATTAGGTGCCAATACAGTATTTAACCACGCTGACTACAGATTGATGAGTAGACGTGCATTAAATGGATTAGCTGAATTTAAAGAAGTTAATTTATTTTTACGTGGTATAGTACCAATGATAGGATATCCAAATGATATAGTTACTTACGAAAGAGCAGAACGCTTTGCAGGAGAAAGTAAATATCCATTATCAAAAATGTTAGCTTTTGCATTTGAAGGGATTACGTCACTTTCAGTTAAATTAATAAGATTTATAACTGTAGGTGGGGCACTTATGATTTTCATAGCAACATTAGTATTCTTCTATACGCTATATAGTTATTTTGCAGGATTTGCAAGACCTGGATGGTCTAGCATGATGATATCTATGTGGTTTATCGGTGGAATGATTATGATTTCATTAGGTATTGTTGGAGAGTATGTTGGTAAAATTTACTTAGAAACAAAAGAACGTCCAAGATTCATTATTGAACAATTTTTAAATAAAGAAAAAAATGAGAAGGAATAATCTATGATTAAGGAAATAATTCAAAAATTACCTAACTTTTTTGTAAAAGTAATTGCTGTAATTTTCTTTATACTAATGGGATTAAACACTCTTTTAGTATTAACAAAGACAGCTATATTTCCTAAAGATTATCAAGAAACACTATTTTATGAGAACGATAATGCTATACTAAATATTATTTTCCTAATAATATTTAGTATAGTTATCTTAATATTAGCCAGATATTTTAAAAAAATTATAAGTGTAAAAAAATTAGTTTTAATAGTAATGATTTATAGTTTTGTTATTAGTATTCTATTTGCTATTTTACGTCGTGACTATGTGCAATTTGATCCTTTTAATGTAATTGATCAGGCTAATAATTTTATAAGAGGAAACTACAGTGGTCTTGAAAAAGGAAATAATTATTTATATATTTATTCACACCAAATAACAACAGTGTTTATCTTTCAAATAATACTATCGTTATTTGGACGAGCAACTTTCATATTATATATAATGCAGAGTTTCTCAATAAGTTTTATTATCTTTATGTTATATAAAATATCAAATATATTATTTGAGGATGAAGATACAAACTATGTAGTTGTGATATTAAGTGCTTTATGTTTTCCGCTTGTGTTTTATGTAGCTTTTGTTTACGGAATATTGCCTGGAATGTTTCTTACTCTAGTAGCATATTACTATTTCATAAAATATACAAAACAAAAAGAGTGGTATTTATTGGTAGTTAGTGCAATAAGTATTAACATTGCAATATTATTTATTGGAAATAATATGATACATATGATAGCTATCTTTACAACTGCAGTAATATATTTTATTAGAAAAAAAGATAAAAAGATTTTAGCCTTTATATTGAGTTGTCTATTTTTAATGACTGCATCTAAAAGTATAATTTATAATTATTACGAAGCAACTAGTCAAAAAGAAATAGCACCAGGTGTGCCAAAAATAACATGGATCGCTATGGGAATGCAAGAAGGTGATAGGGAAGCTGGCTGGTGGAATAGGTTTAACTATGATATTATGCCAGAAGAAGATTTTGATGCAGAACGTATCACAGAAATTTCTAAAGACTCAATAAAACAAAGACTTACAGTTTTTAGAAATAATCCAAGGTATGCTTTTGATTTTTATGAGAGAAAGTATGAAAATCAATTTATAGAGCCTTCTTTTCAGAGTCTATTAGTAACTGCTCCACAAAGAAACTTTGATAACGAGACAACGTTAGAAAAAGTTAAAGACTTTTTTATAAAACAAATTTACTTTAATGAAACACATCATGTGTTGATGTTTATAATGAAAGTATTTCAAGTATTTGTTTATAGTTTTAGCCTTGTTTTTGCGGTAAATATTTTTAGGAAAAAAGAGGAAGTTCTAACTATTATACCTGTTGCTTTTGTTGGAGGAACGTTATTCCATATGATATGGGAAGCAAAAAGTAGATATGTATTCCCATACTTTGTGTTTTTAATACCTATAGCAGCTTATGGATTAATTATTTTTAGAAATAAAATAATAGAATATAGAAGAACAAAAGAGGAAAAGAATGAAAAAAGTAATATGTAAAACTTTTGTAGCTATGGTTCTTGGGTTAACAGTAGCACCAACTGTAGCAGCAAATGATATTTATGTACCTTTTAGTGAAAAGAATTTTTCTGAAATAGAGAATGGTGAGAAAATACAGTTCGATGATTTGAATTTAAAAGAAGCTTTACTAGAATACTACAAGTTTCATATTAATAAAAATTTTACAGGAAAAGAGATTACTGTAAATATGATGAAACAGTTTACTAGTTTATCTTTACCTTGGAAAAATATTTTTTCTCTAAAAGGATTAGAACACGCTACTAATGTGAAAAACTTAAATTTATCTAATAATTTTATTGAAGATTTAACACCATTAGAGAAATTAGAAAATATAGAGGATTTAGATTTAACTAATAATAAAATCAAAAATCCAGAAAGCTTAGGTAATCTTAAAAAATTAAGACAGTTAGTGTTGAGAAAGAATTTAATGAATAATTTAGATTTTCTAAATAATTTAAATGTTGAGTCATTAGATATTTCTATGAATAGTGTATTAAAAGATTATTTACCTAATAATTTAAAATTAGATAATATAAGAAGTTTAAATATTTCTGGAATAGGTTTAGATAATATAACATTTTTACAGAATGCGAAAAAACTAGAAAGCCTAGTTGCTGAAGAAAATGCTATTAAAGATTTAAAACCTCTGGAAAATCTAAAAACTTTAAGAACACTGTATTTAGATAAAAATGATATTAGAGATATAGGGCCTCTTAAAGATTTAGATAATTTAGAAGAATTGCTTCTATATAAAAACAATATAGAAGATATTACACCATTAGATGGAAAAAGATATTTATATAGATTAATGTTAAATGATAATATAGCATTAAAAGATATTAATGTACTAAGAACAGTTCAACATCTATCAAGTTTAGATATTTCTAATACTGCAGTAAGTGATATTAGTCCATTAAATGATTTAAAATATATTTATTATGTTGCAGTGAAAAATACTAAAATAAGTAATTCTGACTTAAGTAAATTTGAAAAAATAAATATGGATGTTAAGAAAGAAAATGGCATAGATAAAAAACTAGAAATAATTACTACAGAAGCTTCTAAGTATTTTAGTTTAAAAAACTATATTTTTATGCTATTAATTTTGATATTTACTGTAACTGGAATTAGAAGTTATTGGAAAAAAAATAAATAGAAAATAATAAGACGAATGAATTTACCCTTGAAATTCATTCGTCTTTGTGCTAGAATTACATTAATGAAATAAAAAAAGTATACTTAGGATACGATATATATCTAACTTATTTAAGAGAGGGTATGGTGCTGAAAATATCTATAAGCGTTATATATTACTACCTAGTTATAAGTATAATATAGTTAGTGAGCTTTATTCACAAAGAGGAAGTAAATTACTTCGAATTTGGGTGGTACCACGAAATTATTCGTCCCTTCTTTAGCCTTTGCTAGAGGAGGGACTTTTTATTTTTTATAAGTTAGACTAAGTATACATAAAAAAGAAGGAGACCTTAATATGGCTAAATTAGTTTTTCCAGATGGAAATGTAAGAGAATATGATAATAAAACACCGTTAGAAATCGCTGAAAGTATCAGTGTAAGTCTTAAGAAAAAAGTTATTTCTGCAAAATTAGATGAGGACTATATCGAAGTAAATAAACCAATTACAAAAGACGGACATCTTAAACTTATAGTTGCTGACGATGAAGATCAAGACAGTTTATATGTACTTCGTCACTCTTCAGCACACTTACTAGCTCAGGCATTAAGAAGACTATATGGAAAAGATGTGCACTTTGGTGTAGGACCAGCTATAGATGGTGGATTCTACTATGACTTTGATTCTGAATATAAAGTTACTGAAGAAGACTTTAAAAATATCGAAAAAGAAATGAAAAAAATTGTTAGCGAAAATATTGCTATTGAAGGACGTGAGGTTAGTCGTTCAGAAGCATTAGAAATTTTCGCTGATGATCCATACAAAGTTGAGTTAATTAATGATTTACCTGAAGATGAAACTATTACTGTTTATACACAAAGTGATTTCACTGACCTTTGTCGTGGAGGACATGTAGCTTCAACTTCTAAAATTAAAGAGTTTAAATTATTATCAGTAGCTGGAGCATATTGGCGTGGTAATAGTGATAATAAAATGTTACAACGTATTTATGGAACAGCTTATTTCACAAAAGAGCATTTACAACAACATTTACATAGATTACAAGAAGCTCGTGAACGTGATCACAGAAAATTAGGTAAAGAATTAGGTATTTTCACAACTAGCCAAAAAGTTGGTGCTGGACTTCCTTTATGGTTACCTAATGGTGCAACTATTCGTCGTACTATTGAAAGATATATAGTTGATAAAGAAGTAGAACTAGGGTATGACCACGTTTATACTCCAATAATGGGATCTAAAGATTTATATATCACTAGTGGGCACTGGGATCACTATCAAGAAGATATGTTCCCACCAATGGAAATGGATCATGAAACAATGGTTCTTCGTCCAATGAACTGTCCTCACCACATGATGGTTTATAAAAATGAACGTCACTCTTATCGTGAACTTCCAATACGTATCGCTGAACTTGGTATGATGCACCGTTATGAGGCTAGTGGAGCAGTAAGTGGTTTACAACGTGTTCGTGGAATGACTTTAAATGATGCACATATCTTTGTTAGACCAGATCAACTTAAAGACGAATTTAAACTAACTGTAGGACTAATTGAAGAAGCATATAAAGACTTAGGTATTAAAAACTTTAGTTACCGTTTATCATACAGAGATCCAGAAAATACTGAAAAATATTTTGATGATGACAATATGTGGAATAATGCTCAACAAATGTTAAAAGAAACTGCAGACGAATTAGGTCTTGATTATGTAGAAGCAGAAGGAGAAGCGGCATTCTATGGACCAAAACTTGATGTTCAAGTAGAAACAGCTATAGGAAAACAAGAAACTCTTTCTACTATTCAATTAGACTTCTTATTACCTGAAAGATTTGAACTAGAATATATTGGTGAAGATGGAAAAGCCCACCGTCCAGTAGTAATTCACCGTGGTATAGTGTCTACTATGGAAAGAATGGTTGCCTTCTTACTAGAAGAGTATAAAGGGGACCTACCAACATGGTTATCACCAAACCAAGTTCGTATAATTCCGGTAAACAACGATTATCACTATGATTATTCAAAAGAAATTATGCAAGAGCTTAAAAAAGCTGGTGTAAAAGTTGCTATCGATGATAGAGATGAAAAACTTGGATATAAAATCCGTGAAGCAGCTAACAAAAAAATTCCTTATACTTTAGTAATTGGTGATAAAGAAGTTGAAAACAAAGCAGTTAATGTTAGAACATTTGGTTCTCATGACCAAAAAGAAGAAAGTTTTGCTGAATTCAAAGAAAATATCTTAAAAGAAATTAATGAAAGATTAATCGAGAAAAATGCTTAAAAAATAATAGAGAAGGGGTGATAATCATCCCTTCTCGTAATAAGGAGAGATAAAATGTTAACACAATTAACAAAAAATGTAAAAAAAGGACAAGTAAGAGTAAAGATTAAAACTACTCATGGTGATATGAGCTTCAAACTATTTGAAAAAGATATTCCAAAGGCAGTAGAAAATTTCTTAACTCATGCAAAAAATGGTTACTATAATGGTGTTATTTTCCACCGTGTTATTAAAGATTTTATGATTCAAGGTGGAGATCCAACTGGAACAGGTATGGGAGGAGAATCAATTTGGGGACATAGTTTCGAAGATGAATTCTCAATGGATTATTTCCACTTCTATGGTGCATTAAGTATGGCTAATGCTGGACCAAGTACAAATGGAAGTCAATTCTTTATAGTTCAAAATTCACATTTAGATGCTAGAACTTTACAAGCACTTGAACAAGGTGGATGGCCAAAAGAGGCTGTTGAAGGTTATGCTAAACTAGGAGGGACACCTCATTTAGATCACCGTCATACAGTATTTGGACAATTAATTTCTGGTGCAAAAACATTAGATAAAATCGCAGCTGTAAAAACTGGTGCTCAAGATAAACCTCTTGAAGATGTAGTAATAACTGAAATAGTTGTAAAATAATATGCTTTAAAGCAAGACTATTACTATAGTCTTGCTTTTTCAAATAATTATATAGTTAATTTTTATCTTGAAAATAAAAAAATTTTCAAAAAAAACTTTAAATATGCTTTTCATTGTGGTATAATTATGAAAGTTTGAATAAAAAAAGGAGAAGAGTAATGTCACAACAAACAAGAATAAAACCTGTCTTAGATGTTAACGAAAAACCTAGTTTGGCACTTTGGATAACACTAAGTTTGCAACACTTATTTGCGATGTTTGGAGCAACTGTATTAGTGCCAATCTTAACTGGATTACCAGCTAGTACAGCATTAACAACATCAGGAATAGGAACTTTAACGTATTTATTTATAACAAGAGGTAAAATTCCAGCTTATTTAGGATCTTCTTTTGCTTTTATTAATCCTATTATTGTATTATCTACTACTCATAGTGTTGAAACAGCTATGCTTGGTGCATTTTTAGCCAGCTTAGTATACGGGGTTGTAGCAATGTTTATTTATAAATTTGGAGTAAATTGGTTATTAAAACTTTTACCTCCAGTTGTAGTAGGACCTATTATTATAGTTATTGGGCTTGGAATAGCACCAACAGCTATAGATATGGCTATGAACAAAAAAGTTGGAGATGCTAAGGTATATGATTTAACATACTTTACAGTAGCACTAATAACACTAGCAGCTACAATTTTCTGCTGTGTTGCATTAAAAGGCTTTGCAAAACAAATTCCAGTATTATTAGGGATTATATTTGGGTATATCGTTGCTGTTATAGCTGGTTTAGTTAACTTCCAACCAGTAATTGACGCACCATGGTTTAGCTTACCTAAGTTTACAGTTCCATTCGTAACATATACACCTGAGTGGAATGTTGCAGCACTTGCAATGGTTCCTATAGCTATAGTTACAATAAATGAACATATAGGACACCAAATGGTTCTATCAGAAGTAGTAGGCCGTAATTTCTTAAAAGATCCAGGATTACACCGTTCTATCTTAGCTGATGGTACAGCAATGATGTTTGCATCATTATTAGGTGGTCCACCAAGTACAACTTATGGAGAAAATATTGGTGTACTAGCAATTACTCGTGTATTTTCAGTATTCGTATTAGGGGGAGCAGCAGTATTTGCACTTATCTTAAGTTTTGTTGGTAAGTTCTCTGCGTTAATCTCTACAATTCCATCACCAGTAATGGGTGGAGTTTCAATATTATTATTTGGTATAATAGCTTCTAGTGGATTAAGAATGTTAGTAGATGAAAAAGTAGATTTAAGTATTAATAGAAACTTAGTGATCTCATCAGTTATTATCGTTCTTGGAGTTGGTGGAGCAATGTTAAAATTTCAAAGTATTAACTTTGAACTACCAGCTATGGCTCTTGCAGCTATCAGCGGTGTATTATTAAATGCATTTCTTCCAAAAGAAAAAAATAGTAAAAATTAGTAATATTTCTAAGAGGTAGTAAATCTTTTATTGACTACCTCTTTTTATTTTGATATAATTTACTAGGTAATTAGAATTAGTTAAGGTAAATGATTTACCTTCTTTTTAATTTTTAAAAATAATTTATTAAGGAGTTCGAAATTGAAAAAATTATCTGCACTTATGCTAGGTTTTGCGAGTGTATTCTTTTTATCAGGGTGTTCAGCACAAGATAGAAGTGGTACATTTTATGAAACATTTGTAAAACCTATGGATATGTTTTTAAGTAAAATACATGAATATGTTGGTAGTTGGGGATGGTCAATTGTAATAATTACATTAATCGTACGTATTATAATTTTACCATTTATGTTAAACAACTATAAAACACAAAATAAAGCTCGTCGTGGTCAAGTATTGGCTCGTCCAGAGTTAGAAGTTGTTCAAGCCAAACAAAAAGCTGCTCGTGAAAAAGAAGCTCGTGCAATATCTAATGAAGAAAAAACACAAGCTCGTGCTGAGTTAATGGAGCTTCAAAGAGAACAAATGGCAATTATGAAAAAATACGATGCTAATCCTATCAGTGTAGGAGGATGTCTTCCACTACTTATTCAAATGCCATTCTTAACAGGTTTATTCTTTACACTAACAAATCCGCTTTATTCAGCAGGAATCATCGATTCTACATACCTAGGAGTATTTAACTTAGGAACAAGATCATATGTATTACCAATAATAGCGTTCTTGGTTTATGCAATTCAAACTAAATTAACTATGGCAATAAACCCACCATTAGTACAACCAGGTCAAGAAGCAATGCAAGGACAAATGCAAATGATGCAATGGTTAAGTCCTGTAATGATTGCAATCTTCTCGTTCTGGGTAGCTGGAGCTGTAGCCGTTTATTATATTGTTGGGGGATTATTCTTAATATTCCAAACATACTTAGGATATAAAATTTACCCACCATACAAACCTGAAAAAGAGAAAAAACAAGAGTTCGATCCAAATAAAGTAACACTTGTTTCAAACAAGAAAAAACGTAAATAATTTTTATAAAGAAACCTTAAGTAAATCTACTTAAGGTTTCTTTGTTTTATGAGAAAAAATATAAGTGTTATAAAATAATAGCTATTATTTTGGAATATATCAAAATATTTGATATAATATACTTAACAATAATAAAAAAGAGGGTGAAGACATGAAGGTATCAGTAATAGGTGCTGGAAGCTGGGGGACAGCTCTTTCACAAGCGATAGTTGATAATAAAAATGAATTGTTACTTTATGCACGTAGCGAAGTAGCAAGGGATGAAATTAATAATAACCATACTAATAGTAGATACTTAAAAAATATAGTACTGCCTGATGAAGTTAAAGCTACTAGTGATCTAGAAGAAGCTGTTAAATTTGCTGATGTTATCGTAATAGCAGTTCCTACAAAAGTAATGAGAGAAACAGCAAATAAAATAAATAAATATTTGGATAAGCCAAAATACATTATTCATGTTTCTAAAGGATTAGAGATGGATACAAATAAGCGAATGTCAGAGGTAATACAAGATGAAATAGATCCTCAAAACCTTAAAGGTGTAGGAGTGCTTAGTGGACCATCTCATGCTGAAGAATTAGTTTTAAGAAATCCTACAGTTGTTGCTATAGCTTCTGAGAATAACGAACTAACTAAAGTGGCGCAAGAAATTTTCCACAATAAATATTTTAGAATATATGTGAATAAAGATATAGTTGGTGTAGAAGTAGGGGGAGCCCTTAAAAATATTATAGCTTTAGGTTGTGGAATTATTGATGGTATGAAATATGGAGATAATGCTAAAGCTGCTTTACTTACTCGTGGTTTAATTGAAATTACACGATTAGGAAAAAAATTAGGTGCAGATGAAATGACCTTCTTAGGATTAGGTGGAATTGGTGATTTAGTTGTAACATGTACATCTAAACACTCTAGAAACTATAATTGTGGTTATTTAATAGGACAAGGATATTCATTAGAACAAGCTATAGAAAAATTAGATATGGTAGCTGAAGGTGTTAGAACAACAAAAGTATGTTATTTCTTATCAAAAAAATATAATGTTTATATGCCGATAACTGAGAATATCTATAAAGTTTTATATGAAGGACTTAGCATAAATGAATGTGCAGAGAATTTAATGAAAAAAATGGCTGCAGAAGAACTAAATAAATTTGAATAAGAGTATATACAGGTATAATATTTATATACATTTAAGAAGAAATACTAGTTTTTCGCCAAAAAACTGAAAAAAAATGCTGATTTTTTAGTTTTTTCGTTAGTAAAAGCTTGATTATTCAGTGTTTATATGGTAATATTTAATAAGTGAAACGGGTAACCGTTACTCAATTATGGAGGTAAAGAATTAATGAATAAATCAGAATTAATTTCAAAAGTTGCTGAGAAATCAGGACTACAAAAAAAACAAGCAACTGCTGCTATCGAAGCATTCGTAGAAACAGTTGAAGAAACTTTAGCTAAAGGTGAAAAAATCCAAATTATCGGATTTGGTAACTTTGAAGTAAGAGAAAGAGCTGCTCGTAAAGGACGCAACCCTCAAACTAACGAAGTTATTGAAATCGCTGCAAGCAAAGTACCTGCATTCAAAGCTGGTAAAGCTCTTAAAGACGCAGTTAAATAATTAAATTTAATTCAGAAGAGGAGTTACTTATTAAGTAACTTCTTTTTTTTAAAAATGGAGGTTAATTTTGAAAAATAAAGAACAATCACAACAACTAATTAAAACTTTATTAGAAAATATTGGAGAGGATACTTCAAGAGCTGGATTGCTAGATACACCTAAAAGATGTGTAAATATGTATGAAGAGCTATTATCTAAAACAAATGTTGATCCAAAAGAAGAAATTAATACATTTTTCGAGTCAGATAATGATGAACCTATTTTAGTAAAGGATATACAGTTTTATTCTTTATGTGAACATCATATGCTTCCGTTTTATGGAGTATGTCACATAGCATATGTTCCTAATAACAGAAAAATAACAGGGCTTAGTAAACTTGCGCGTCTAGTCGAAAGTGCTAGTAGAAGACTACAAATTCAAGAAGATATGACACTAATGTTAGTAAATGCAATTGAAGAGCAATTACAACCTAAAGGTGTCTATGTAATAATAGAAGCAGAGCATATGTGTATGGCTATGCGTGGAATTAAAAAAATAGGATCAAAAACAGTTACTAGTAAAAAAACTGGTATTTTCTTAGAAGATTCAGAGTTAGTTAAAGATATTCAATATAAAATTAAATTATAATTTGAAAATGACGTGGAGGAAATTATGAAAGAGATTAGTTATATTATTATAAGGGCAGAAGTGGATAATGTAAAAGTTATAACAAAAAAAACTAATAATGAAGAAGTACTTGAAATATTAAATAAAGGTGAAGTCATTATTCTTAATGTTTTTGATAATATTGTAAATTTTAAAGTTCAGGGTAGAGCAAGAATAGTATCTAATCTTGACCAAGTAGTTTCAGAATAAAAAAGTTCGCAGAATTTTTCTGCGAACTTTTTATTAATATTAGAATAGTAATTTATCTGCTCCACCAAGTTTATAGTCTAAAGCAGCCATAGCAAGTACGTTAATAAAGTGCCATGGACGGTCAAATTCTGGTTGGAAGAAGATATCAGCAAGAGCTAATTGTTCTAAAGTCCATTCAGATGAAATTGCTATTGATAAAGCTGCAATAGCACTAGAAACATCATGTTTAGACATAAATTGAGCACCTAAAATTCTGTGTGTATCTTCATCGAAGTAGATTTTCATATGAACAAGATTGTTTTCTTTTCTCATAAAATCAGGGTAAATACGTTCTTCTACATATTTAGAAGCAACTTTACCATCATAAAGTCCAACACCATTTTGTGATAATCCAGTACTTACAAATTTGTAATCAAAGAATGATAATGCAGAAGTACCGTTTACTGCAGGCATTTTAGTTTTTTGTCCCATCGCATTTAATGCAGCGACTACACCTTGACGACGTGCTAATGTTGCTAATGCGATTGGTAACTCTCCACGAGTTGGTGCATAAGGAAGAATTGTAGAATCTCCTCCAGCATAAACATCTTTAGCTGACGTTTCTAAGTATTCGTTAGTTACAACGAAACCACGTTCAGTCATCTCTAATTCTTCACTTAACCAAGAAGCGTCTGGACGAACACCAACAGAAACAATAACAGTATCAGCTTCGTACTCATCTTTGTCAGTTACGACTGAAGTTACTTTTCCATTTTCACCTTTAAATGAAAGAACTTTTTCTCCACCACGAACTTTAAGGTTATGTTTAGCACCTTCTTCAGTTAAAATATCTGTAAGTTCTTGGTCTAAATAAGTGTTTAGAATTCTTGGAGCGAAGTCAACGATAGTTACATCGATTCCTTGTTTTGCATAAGATTCAGCAACTTCAAGACCAATATAACCACCACCAACGACTACTGCTTTTTTACTGTTTTGCATACAATCGTAAACAGCTTGTGTGTCTTCTGGTCCACGGAAAGTGTGAATATTTTCTAATTCAATTCCTTCAAATGGAGGTTTTACAGCAACTCCTCCAGGACTTAATAATAATCTATCATATGATTGTTTTTCTTCACCAGCTGGTGTTTTTACTACAACATACTTTTCTTCTGTATTTAATTTGATAACATCACTATTACAGTGGATGTTAATTCCTTGAGATCGGTAAGATTCTTCATTAGCAAAGTGTAGTTCAGATAATGCTTTAGATGTCCCATCTAAATATGATTGACTACCTCATCCCATAAATGAAGCCCCAGCACCTCTTTCATATAAATGAATTTCAGCATTAGGTTCATTTTTTAAAATAGTTTGAACTGCTTCGTAACCGAAGTGAGAAGTTCCAACAACTACGTATTTCATACGATTTCCTCCTATTTATTTTGAATTTATTTCCGTATAATTACTTTTTTATACAAATAGAATTTTAACATGATATAAATCAATATAAAAATAATTTGCTTGAGATTGTTGATTGAAACGTATAAATAATATGTTCTTTTTACATTAACTTATATTTAAGAATATAAAGAAAACATTGTAATGTTTTGATTTTAATAAACTATTGATATTAATAAAATGATACTAAAATTTAAAGTTTGATTTTTTTTGACTTTTGTTTTAATATAATAAATAGACATGTAATAATTAGATGAGGTGAATATATGATTAAACCATTATTTGATAATATTTTATTAAAAAAAGTTGAAGAAGAAAAATCAACAGCTAGTGGTATTGTACTAGCAGCTAAAGAAGAAACTTCTAATATTGGAATTGTTGTAGCTTTAGGAGAAAGTTGTTTATTATCAAAAGATAATGAAGGTGAATTATCAGAAGGAAGTAAAGTAGTATTTTCTGATGAATTTAAAAAAGTTAGTTTTAAAAATGAAGTATTTTATTTAGTTAATGAAGAAGAAGTTCTGGCATTAATTGAAGAATAGGAGGAAATATGGTAAAAGAATTGAAATTTTCAGAAGACGCTCGTCAATCGATGAAACGTGGTGTAGATAAACTTGCTAATGCAGTAAAGATTACTTTAGGACCTAAAGGAAGAAACGTTGTATTAGATAGAAAATTTGGTTCTCCGTTAATTACTAATGATGGAGTTTCTATAGCGAAAGAAATAGAACTAGAAGATCCTTATGAAAATATGGGTGCAAAATTAGTAGCTGAAGTTGCTAATAAAACAAATGAAATAGCGGGAGATGGGACTACAACAGCTACAATTTTAGCCCAAGCAATGATAACTGAAGGTCTAAAAAATGTAACTAGTGGTGCTAATCCAATCGGTATTAGAAAAGGTATGGAAAGAGCTGTAAAGGTTGCAGTTGATAAGTTACATGAAATAAGTATTACTGTAGACTCTAAAGATAAGATCGCTCAAGTTGGAGCTATATCAGCTGCTGATGAAGAGGTAGGTAAATTTATATCAGAAGCAATGGATAAAGTAGGTAATGATGGAGTAATAACTATCGAAGAGTCTCAAGGGTTAGAAACAACTTTAGAAGTAGTAGAAGGAATGCAATTTGATAGAGGTTATTTATCACCATATATGGTAAGTGATACAGAAAAAATGATAGCTGACTTAGATAATCCTTATGTTCTTGTAACAGATAAAAAAATTAATGCAGTACAAGAAATACTACCAGTGCTAGAAGAAGTAGTTGCTGCTGCAAAACCATTACTTATTATAGCTGATGATGTTGAGCAAGATGCGGTATCAACATTAGTAGTAAATAAACTTCGTGGTACATTTAATGTTGTAGCCGTAAAAGCACCTGGTTTTGGTGAAAGAAGAAAAGCTATCCTAGAGGATATAGCAATATTAACAGGTGCAACATTAATTACGGTAGATTTAGGACTAGACTTGAAAGATGCGAATATTACAATGCTTGGTAATGCAGCAAGAATAAATGTTACAAAAGATAATACTGTTATTGTTGGTGGGAAAGGTGATAGAGAAAAAATAGAAGCTCGCACACAACAAATTAAAGCACTTTTTGCTGATTCAAGTTCGGAGTTTGATAGAGAAAAATTACAAGAAAGACTAGCTAAGCTTTCAGGAGGAGTAGCAGTAATAAAAATTGGAGCAGCTACAGAAACTGAGTTAAAAGAAAGAAAACTGCGTATAGAGGATGCTTTAAATTCAACTAGAGCCGCAGTAGAAGAAGGTATTGTTCCTGGTGGGGGTACTGCACTAGTACAAGTAATCTCAGAAGTAGATAAACTAGAAGCTACAGGGGATGAACAAACAGGAATAAATATCATTAAAAAAGCATTAGAGGCTCCTGTTCGACAAATTGCAGAAAATGCAGGATTAGAAAGTAGTGTAATAGTTGCTAAATTAAAAGAAGTTGAAATAGGTTTTGGATTTAATGCTGCTACAGAAGAATGGGTTGATATGATAAAATCAGGAATAGTAGACCCTACTAAAGTAACACGTTCAGCATTACAAAATGCAGCAAGTGTATCAAGTTTATTCTTATCTACAGAAGCGGTTGTAGCAGATATTTCAAAAGAAGAAAATAATACACCTCAAATGCCTATGATGTAGATATTAGAACAAAATATTTGAATAATTAGTTGCAATAGTTTAATATATTAATTAATAAAACGGAAGGAGATAGGAAATAATGAGAGAAATCACTGATAAAGAATTTTATGAATTATCAAAAACTGATAGTGTAAAAGTATTTGACTTTTGGGCACCTTGGTGAGGAGCATGTAAAATATTATCACCAGTATTAGAAGAAGTTTCTAATGAATTAACTAATATTGAATTTTACAAAATTAATGTAGATGGAAATCAAGAAGCTGCTGGTGAATTTGGAGTTATGGCAATTCCTACACTATTAATTATGAAAAATGGTGAAGTACTTGAAGAAAAAACAGGTTACCAACCAAAAGAAGTATTAGTAGAATTATTATCTAAATACTAATCTACTAAATTATAATATAAAAGGAAAAGAGGTTACTGTATTTGCAGCAACCTCTTTTCTTACGAAAAAATAGAAGAGAAAATAATATTCTCTTCTATTTTTTAATAATTAATAATTTTTTAAATACTGTTCAACTTCCCAATCTGTAACTTGTGTTCTAAATGAATCCCATTCAATAGATTTTGCTTCAACAAAATTATAGAAAATGTGAGATCCTAAAGCTTCTTTCATTATAGGTGAAGCTATTAATTCTTTAAGAGCCGTATAAAGTGTAGAAGGTAATTCATCTATACCGTTAGCTAATCTTTCTTCGCGAGTCATAACATAAATATTACTTTTTACTTCCTCTGCAGGAGTAAGTTTATTTTCGATACCATCTAAACCTGCAGCAAGTATAGTTGACATTGCTAAATAAGGGTTGGCAGCTGGATCTACAGATCTAACTTCAATACGTGTAGATTTTCCGCGAGCAGCAGGAATACGAACTAGAGGTGAACGGTTTGATGTTGACCATGCAACATAACAAGGTGCTTCATATCCGGGAACTAAACGTTTATAAGAGTTTACTGTAGGGTTACAAACTGCTGTAAAGCTACGAGCATGTTTTAAAATACCAGCTATAAATTGTGATGCTACCTCAGATAAACCATTTTTACTGTTAGCATCATAGAAGCTATTCTCCTCTTTACTAAATAGAGAAACATTACAGTGCATTCCTGATCCATTTATTCCAAACATAGGTTTAGGCATAAATGTAGCATGTAAACCGTGTTTTCTAGCAATAGTCTTAACAATTAATTTAAATGTTTGGATATTATCACAAGCTGTAATTACATCATCATATTTAAAATCAATTTCATGCTGACCAGGTGCAACTTCATGATGACTTGCTTCAATATCGAAACCTAAACGTTCTAATTCAAGAACAATATCTCTACGTACATTTTCACCTAAATCTACAGGGGCAAGATCAAAGTATCCACCGTTATCATTTAATTCAAGACTAGGTTCTCCGTTTTCTTTCAATCTAAATAAGAAAAATTCAGGTTCAGGTCCAAGATTTAAAGTATCGAATCCAAGTCTATTCATTTTAGCTAACATTCGTTTTAAATTGCCTCGTGGGTCTCCAGCGAAAGGTTTACCATCAACTGTGTATACATCACAGATAAAACGTGCAACTTTACCATACTCACTGTCCCATGAAAATACTAAAAAAGTATTTAAATCAGGGTATAGGTACATGTCACTTTCTTCAATACGAACAAATCCTTCTATAGAAGAACCATCAAACATCATTTTATTATCTAATATTTTTTCTATTTGGCTAACAGGTACTTCAACATTTTTAATAGTACCTGTTATATCAGTAAATTGTAATCTTATATATTTAACATTTTCTTCTTCGATAGTTTTTAAAATTTCTTTTTTAGTAATTTTTTTAACCATTATATCTCCTCATTTTATATAAATAACTAATATTAGAATTTATTTTTTTTATTATTGTAAAATCTTGATAAATCACCACGTCCAATAGAGCGTTCTCTAGGTAAACCATTAGGGCCTGCAAATATATCATGATGAATGATTTGTCTAATTTGTGTTGTTTCTTTAGAAACAGTTTTACCATTTATTATTTCATCAATTGCTTTTATATTAAAACCTTTGTTTAATAATTCTTTAATTGTTAATAAACTATCAATATCATTTAATGAAAAAAGCCTTGTATTACCTTCAGTACGTTTTGGAGTAAAGAGTTTTTTTTCTTCATAATATCTTATCTGTCTTGCGCTAAGTTGAGTTATTTTTGTAACAACTCCAATTGAAAAAACAGGAAGATTTTTTTGAAATTCCTTAAACCCCATAGAACCACCTCTCTTTTGGAAATTTAGTGAAATATTTATATTGTAACTCGCATCACATGTTCATATTAACATAAATAATTTGTAAAATAAAGTAAATGTTATATAATCTAACATCAACTTTTAGTTAGCTTTATAAACCTTATATAAATATTTAAATAAATGGGTTTCAAAAATTAGAAAATCATGCTAAAATATATAGTATATAATATTGAAGAAAGGATATGTATAATGCCGATAATTTATTCTATTTTAGTCTTTATACTTTCTTTTGTTTTATTATTGGGTTCATATATAGCTTTAGTAGCTACTAATAAAATAAAAAAAAGAAGAATGGATAAAGTTTTGAGACTTGTGGCGGCGTATAGTTTAGTCGTTGCTTTAGTATTTTGTTATCAGACATTGTATTTATAGTTTGATAATTACAATTAAATAAAACGTTTGGATGTGAAAAAATTGAAGAAAGATTCCTTGTTTAAAGGAACTGCGCTACTGAGTATTAGTTTATTACTAACTAAGTTGTTAGGTGCTGTATACCTTATACCTTTTTATCAAATAATCGGTGGAGAGGAGCAGATGGCTCTTTTTAATTATGGGTATA
Organism: uncultured Gemella sp.; assembly: GCA_900555985.1. Lineage (GTDB taxonomy): Bacteria > Bacillota > Bacilli > Staphylococcales > Gemellaceae > Gemella. The sequence continues at coordinate 19,298 of USNF01000010.1, read as the reverse complement.
GTTACTATGCAACAATTTTAGAAATTTCAGCTGCAGGTACTCCATTAGCGATAGCAAAATTAGTTGCTAAGTATAATGCACTTGAGCAATATGATGTTAGTAGAAGAATCGTTAAATTAGGTTCATGGCTACTTGTTGTTATGGGGATGTTAGGTTTTTGTATCTTATTCTTTGGTTCTGATTTTATTTCAGAACAAATATTAATAAGTAAACAACAAAAATTCTTACCATCTGATGGTGCTTTAGTGCTTAAGAGCTTAAGCTTTGGTATACCTTTAGTATTAGTATCAGCTGGATTTAGAGGTTTATTCCAAGCTCATGAAATTATGCTTCCTTCAGCTTTAAGTCAGTTTATAGAACAAGTAGTGAGAATAGCATTTATGCTTGGAGCTACATATTTTGTTATGAGAGTTCTTGGCTATGGTGTTGTGGAAGGTAATGTTACAGCAACTTTTGCAGCTGCGGTGGGGGCAGTGTTCTCTTTACTAACTTTACTTTATTTTTACAAAAGATATAGCCATGGTTTAGAGTACAGGCAGCACGATTCTACCAACGTATATAAATCAAATAAAGAATTGGTAAAAGAATTCTTTTCTGTGTCAATTCCTTTTATATTTATTGTTGGTTTATTCCCTATACTGAATATTATAGATCAACATAACTTTATTCATGGTATGACTGCAATTGGAAAAGCGAATATTGTAGATGGAAGATTTTCATCATTACAATTAGTTAATAAGGTTGTAATGATTGCTGTAGCAATAGCTCCAGCATTCTCTAGTACATTTTTACCTTCGATTACGAGGTTATATGCTTTAGGTGATAAAAAAAGTGTTAGTATTCAAATTAACAAAGTTATATTAGCTCTTATGATGATAGTACTTCCGGCATTGGTTGGTATGTATATATTAGCTGATCCGTTATATTCAGCATTCTATAGTAGGAGTTTAATAAATGCAGATTTATTAAGATTTTATCTACCGCTTGCTATTTTATATTCTCTTTACAGCTTAACGAGTATAATTATGCAAGCAATAAATAGACAATTAATAAATTTAATAACAATAGTAGTTGGTTTGATAGTTAAGTTTGCTACTATTACACCATTTGTTATGAGTTATGAAACTAATGGTGTTGTTCTATCGTCAATGGCTACTTACGTTACAATGATATTAATGAATTTTGTTGTTATTAATTTCGAGATTAAATTAAGAATTGTTGAGTTTGTTAAAAAATTTATTAGTTTAGCGAGTGCTTGTTTTATCATGTTTATAGCGGTAGCAGCAGTATATGAGTCAATTATTGGAAACTTTGTTATAGAATCAAAATTATCTAGTATGACAATAATAATTATATGTGCTGTTGTTGGTGGTATATTATACTTCTTTGTTTTAAATAAATTAAAATTTGTTGAATATTTATTTAATAGAAAAATTAGTATAAAAACACTAATTAACCGTAGGAGAAGAGTGTAGTGAGATTAGATAAGTATATTAGTAATATTACTAGATATAGTAGAGCAGAGACAAAAAAAATAATAAAAAAAGGTGTTTTAGTAAATAATGTTTTAGTAAAACAACCGGATTATCAAGTTGATGAAGAAAATGATCAAGTAGTTATTGATGGAAAATCTCTTTTTTATCAAAAACATATATATATAATGATGAATAAACCTGGAAATATTATATCTGCTACTGAAGATAAAAAAGATACTACTGTTATTGACATATTAAATGAAAAGGATCGCTTATTTAAACCTTTTCCGGTCGGACGACTGGATAAAGATACAGAAGGGCTTATGTTATTAACAGATGATGGTGAACTTGCTCATAAATTAATATCACCTAAAAAAGATGTAATAAAAAAATATTATGTTGAAGTTGACGGAGAATTAAAAGTTGAGCATGTAACAATTATTAGAGATGGTGTTGTTCTTGAAGATGGATATAAAACTAAATGTGCAACTTTGGAAATACTAAATGCCAATACATTAAAAAGTAGTGCTTATATTAGTATAACAGAGGGAAAATTCCATCAAGTTAAAAGAATGATGAAATCTCTAGGTGTTAAAGTAACATACTTAAAAAGATTATCTATAGGTAGTTTAGTTTTAGATAATAATTTAAAATTAGGTGAATATAGATATTTAACAGATACGGAACTAAAAAAATTAAAAAAATAATGGAGGGATATATTATGAATATCGATTTCAAACAAGAAGTTCAAAATCATAAGGAGGAACTATTAAAAGATTTATTTGAGTTACTAAGTGTAAATTCAGTTTTAGGTACTGATATTACAGAAGAAACACCTTTTGGTAGTGGGCCAAAAAAAGCTTTAGATTTAATATTGTCATTCGGAGAACGTGATGGCTATAAAACAAAAATAGTTGAAAATAAAGCTGGTCATATCGAAGTAGGGGAAGGTGATGAATTATTCGGTATTCTTGGACATGTCGATGTTGTACCTGTTGTTGAAGCAGACTGGATTAGCCATCCATTTAAACCTGAAATTAGAGATGGTAAAATTTATGCTCGTGGTTCATTAGATGATAAAGGACCTACAATGGCTGCATATTATGCTGTTAAGCTACTTGATAAACTAGGAGTAAAATGGAATAAACGTGTTAGACTAATTGTTGGTAGTGATGAAGAAACTGGATTTAGATGTGTTAAATCTTATTTTGAACACGAAGAACAACCAGCTTTAGGATTTACACCTGATGCAATGTTCCCACTAGTATATGCTGAAAAAGCTCGAGTAACATTTGATCATAATCTTATTTTCAAAGATGAAGAAGGAAGTTATGATTATAAATTAGTTGAGTTTAATGCTGGGCAAGTCCTTAATATGGTAGTAGCTAGTGCAGAAGCAAAACTTAGCGGTGAAGAAAAAGATATTAAAGAAAAATTTGAAAAATTCCTTGCTGATGAAAAACTAGAAGGTGAATTAAATACTGGAGAAGTTATTACATTATTGCTAAAAGGAAAAGCAGCTCATGGATCAACACCACAATTTGGTATAAATGCTGGAACTAAATTAGCAGAATTTTTAAATACTCTTAACTTAGACACAAATGGTAAAAATTATGTGAATTATATAGCTACTAGATTAGCAAACGATCCATTTGGTAAAGTACTAGGTATTGAGTATTCTGATGATGAAATGGGAGCATCAACATATAACTATGGTATTCTAAAATATGATCCAGTAGAAAAAGTTGGAGTAGTAAAAACTGACTGTAGACATCCTAAGAATTTTGACTTAGTTTCTAAATTAGAAAAATTACAAGAAGAAAATATTAACATTGTTGTAACTAGTACTAAAGAAGCACACTATGTTCCTAAAGATGATGAGTTAGTTACTACATTAGTAGATGTGTATAGAAAACATACAGGTGATACTAAAAATGATGCATTTGTACTAGGTGGAGGAACATATGCTCGTTGCCTTAAAAAAGGTGTTGCTTTTGGGCTTTTATTCCCTGGTAAACAAGATACAATGCACCAAGCTAATGAATTCTTAGAGGTAGAGGATTTACTATTAGCTACAGCTATTTATGCTGAAGGTATCTACAAACTTTGCTGTGAATAAAATTTTATAAAAATATTTATTAGAAAAAGTAAAAATAATTAATATATACAAGTGAAAAAACATTCTCAAAGATATTTGTATTTAAAAAATGATGAAATAATTAAAATATCTTTGAGAATTTTAATTATCTTTAAAAATATTATCTTGAAAAAAATTAATAAAAATTGTAAAATATATATTGCATTACAGTTTAGTAAAAGAGAGTTATAGAGAAAGGAGAAGTATTATTATGTCTAAAGAATATTATCAGATGGGCTGGACATTAGATGATAAATATGAAGAAGATTATTTTTTATCTAGAGATAACCATCGTTATTTTATTAAAAAAAATACTACTCCTATGATTGCAACACTTTCTGCAGAAGGTATTGTACCAACTCTTAGATGGACTAGAAGAATGAGCAATGGTGATGTATTAATAGCTCAAGATTTTGAAAATGGTAGAACTTTAGAAACTAAAGATATGGTAGATCCACGTATACCTGAGATATTAAGAAAAGTACATAGTTCTCCAAAATTAAAAAGAATTATGCAGGCACAAGGCTATCAGGAAGAAACAGCACATAGATCTTTAGCAAACCTTAAATCATTAATAAATGATGATTTAAGAAAAAATAAAAATATATTACATGCAATAAACTATTTAGAAAATAATTTACCTGATGATAAGATTGAATATACACCTTGTCATACAGATTTACATAAAGATAATTGGCTATTATCAGATAAGGGTAAATTGTTTTTAGTAGATTGGGAACATGCTATATTGGGTGATCCAGCTATAGATATATCATTTATACTTTACAGATATATTCCACAAAGCATGTGGGGCAAATGGCTCGAAATATATGGACAAGAACCTACATTAAAGTATAGAAATCGTTTAAAATGGTATATTACTTTACAGACAGTAATTATGGTAGTTTGGTTCCATGAAAAAAAATTATTCTCAGATATGAATAATTGGTTAGTATTTTTAGATAAAATTTTTAATGAATATATATAAGCATTATTGAGAGGAATCCTAAATAATGCTTTTATTTTTTTTGTAAAAGGTGTAAAATAGTTAAATAAAGATAATTCATATACGGAGAATAATAATGAATATAAAAAAGTATAAACTTTATTTAATTGATTTAGATGGAACTATTTATAATGGAGAAAAGCAAATAAAGTATGCTAAAGAATTTGTTGAGTATTTAAACAATAAGAAGATAGATTATTTATTTTTAACAAATAATTCAACAAAAGAACCTAAAGATGTAGTTAAAAAATTATATGATTTAGGAATTCAAACATCTGATGATCATGTTTACACTTCTAGTGAAGCAACTAAAGCCTACTTAATAAAAAAAGGTTATAAAGATATATATATAATAGGAGAAAAAGGATTAAAGGAAACTTTAAGTTCATTTAATCAACATACTGATTCACATAATGTAGAAGCAGTTATTGTAGGACTAGACAGAAAACTTACATATGAGAAGTTAACAGTGGCTACTAGAGCAGTTCTTAGTGGTGCAGAGTTAATAGGAACAAATCCAGATACTTTACTCCCAACAGCAGAAGGTTTCATTCCTAGTAATGGTGGACAAATAAAATATTTAGAACATGCAACGAGCACTGTTGCTACAGTAATAGGAAAGCCTAATAGAATTATAATGGAATGTGCTATGAATTTGTTTAATTACAATAAAGATGATATAGTTATGGTTGGAGATAATTATGATACTGATATAATGTCTGGAATCAATAGTAATATTGATACCATTCACGTTCAAACTGGAGTTACAACCCTAGAACAATTAAAAGAAAAAGAGATTCAACCAACATATACAATAGAAGATTTATCAAAATTAATAGACTAAGTAAAAAATAGGAGAATAAAATGATTATAAAAACTGAAGAACAATTAGAAAAAATGAAAGAGATAGGTTTCATTTGTGCAACTATAAGGGATGAAATGAAAAAGAAAGCAGTACCTGGAGTATCTACAAAAGAATTAGATAATATTGCAAAGGAATTATTTGAAAAATATGGTGCAAAATCAGCTCCAATAACTGAGTATGACTTTCCAGGCTATACTTGTATATCATTAAATTATCAGGCAGCACACGGAATTCCATCTAGTACAAAAATTTTAAAAGATGGAGATTTATTAAATATTGATGTATCTGGTTGTAAAGATGGATATTACGCTGATACAGGAGTTTCATTTGTAGTTGGTGAGGTTGATGATATAATGAAGCAGAAAGTCTGTGAAGTAGCAGAAGAAGCTTTCTACGAAGGAATAAAACATGCAGTAGCAGGCAGTAAAATAAATCAAATAGGTAAAAACATACATAAAAAAATAAAAGAACATAAATTACAGGTTATTGAAAATTTAACTGGACATGGTATAGGTACTTCTTTACACCAAGAACCTCAGCATGTATTTAACTATTTTGATCCATGGGATAATTTATTATTAAAAGATGGTATGTGCTTAGCTGTTGAACCATTCGTTTCAACAAAAGCTAAAATAGTCACAAATACTGATAGAGACGATTGGGAATTAGTCGCAAAAGATGGGTCATATATTGCACAATATGAACATACAATAGTAGTTCGAGAAAATCAAGAACCACTAATTTTAACTAAAATAGATTAATAATTTTTAAAATAAGTTGACAAGTTAGAAAAAATGTTTTAAGATACTACTTATTAAAAAGATTAATGGAGAGAAACAAATGGCAGAAAATTTAGTAATAGTCGAATCTCCTTCAAAAGCAAAAACAATTGAAAAATATTTAGGGAAAAAATATAAAGTAATATCTTCAAAAGGTCATGTAAGAGACCTTCCTAAAAGCAGAATGGGAGTAGAAGTACAGGATAATGGTAGCATAGGAGTAGATTATATTTCTATTCGTGGTAAAGGGGATGTTATAAAAAGCTTAAAAAAAGAAGCAAAAGGAAAGAAAGTTTTCCTTGCTTCCGACCCAGATAGAGAAGGAGAAGCAATAGCTTGGCATATTGCACATATTTTAGGATTAAATAGTAATGATGTTAATCGAGTTGTATTCAATGAGATTACAAAAGATGCTGTAAAAGAAGCAATTAAGCACCCAAGAAAAATCAATACAGATTTAGTACAATCACAACAAGCGAGAAGAATATTAGATCGTTTAGTGGGGTATAATATATCACCTGTTTTATGGAAAAAGGTAAAACCAAAATTATCAGCTGGAAGAGTTCAAAATGCAGCATTAAAATTAATTGTTGATAGAGAAGAAGAAATTCAAAACTTTGTTCCGCAAGAATACTGGACATTACCAATTGGTTTTATAAAAAATAGAAAAGTTTTAACCGCAAATTTCTATTCTTATAAGGATGAAAAGATTAAGCTAGAAAGTAAGAAAGATGTAGATAAGATAAAAAAAGCAATTAAAGGTGATACATTTAAAGTAATAGATGTTGTAAAATCTAAAAAAAATAGAAACGCACCTAATGTTTATATAACATCAACAATGCAACAAGATGCTTCTAGAAAAATAAATTTCAAAACTCGTAAAACTATGAGTGTTGCACAAGAATTATACGAAGGAATTAATTTAAAGAAACTTGGAGGAGTTACAGGGCTTATAACATATATGAGAACGGATTCTACTAGGGTGTCAGATGAGGCTATGAAGATGGCTAGTGAGTATATAGTTAGTAATTTTGGTAAAGAATATGTAGCTACTTCGGTTAGAACAAAAAAATCAAATAAAAATGTTCAAGATGCTCATGAAGGTATACGTCCAACTAATATTAATTTTACTCCTGATAGTATTAAGGAATATTTATCAAATGATCAATATAAGTTGTATAAATTAATTTGGGAAAGATTTGTTGCTAGTAGAATGAGTCCTGCAGTGTATGAGACTATATCAACTACTTTTGAGAATAATAAAGTTGTTTACAGAGGAGCAGAATCGAAGCTGATATTTAATGGTTTTTTAGCGGTATTAAAAGAAAAAGAAAAAGCTAAATCTGTTCCAGAATTTGAAGTTGGTGAAGATGCTAAAATTAAAAGTATAGATGAAGAGCAACACTTTACGCAGCCACCAGCGAGATATTCAGAAGCTAAACTTATAGCTGAATTAGAAGACTTAGGTATTGGTCGTCCATCAACATATGCAACAATAGTTGATACATTGCAGAAACGATATTATGCTAAACTTCAAAATAAAGTATTTACACCGACTGAATTGGGTACATTGGTTAGTAAAATAACAGAAGAATATTTTCCTGATGTAATAAATACTAAGTTTACAGCAAATCTTGAGAATCAACTTGATGACATCGCAGAAGGTAAAGCTGAATGGGAAAAAACAATTTATGATTTCTATTCTGGTTTTAGAAAAGATGTTGAAAAAGCAGAGTCTGAAATGGAGAAGGTAGAAATCAAACAAGAGTTAACTGGAGAAAATTGTCCAGATTGTAATTCACCTTTAGTTTATAAATTAGGAAAATTTGGTAAATTTATCGCATGTTCAAATTTCCCAGAGTGTAGATATACTAATACCATTCAGAAGAAGGTTGGAGTTACTTGTCCAAAATGTCATAAACATGATGTTCTAGAAAAGAAATCAAAAAAAGGAAAAGTATTCTATGGCTGTGAAGGATTTCCAAAATGTGACTTTGTTTCATGGGACAAACCTATAAATCGTCAATGCCCAAAATGTAGTAATATTCTTTTTGAAAATAAAAAAGGTGTCTATTGCAATAATTGCGATTATAAAGAAGAAATTAAAAAATAATTTAAAGCTAAGACAGAAAATCATTATAATTTCTGTCTTAGTTTTTTATATATTCCATACATGCATAGATAACGTTTTCTAAAAGATGTAAAAAATACTGACAATATAACAAATAAAAGGTTTCCATTGGTTGTAAATAAAGATAAATTATCAGAAAATTAAACTAAATTTCTTGAAAAAATGATGATTTTTTTTGGGAATTCTATTGACAAATCTTTGTAAATATATTATTGTAAGTAAATATCAAAAGAAAATATATAATTAGGAGGAGATGTAATGTTTAAATTTTTAAAGAAAAATTCTTATATATCAATCGGACTTATGTTATTTGCACTATTCTTTGGTGCTGGTAATTTAATTTTCCCAGCATTTTTAGGTCAAAACGCTGGTAGTAACTTACCAGTAGCAATGACTGGATTTATTATTATGGGAGTTGGACTTCCACTATTAGGTGTATTAGTTATGGGATATTCAGGAGCTGTAGATTTACTAGAGTTATCTAGTAGGGCAGGTAAGGTTTTTGGTGTAACATTTACTACACTACTTTATTTAACAATTGGACCTTTCTTTGCGATTCCTAGAACTGGGACAACTACTTACGAATTAGGTTTATCTAGTTTCTTCCCAGAAAGTAGTCAAACTATTGCTCAAGCAATATTCTTAGCAATTTTTATGGGATTAACTTTATGGTTATCAGTTAGTCCTAATAAATTAGTTGATAGAATAGGGACAGTAATTACTCCAGTATTACTATTATCTATGGTAATATTAATTATTGCATCATTAGTAAATCCTATGGGAAGTGCTCAAGCACCAACAGAAGTTTACGCTACTAGTTCAGCAGCATTTACTAGTGGATTAATGGAAGGATATAATACAATGGATGCTTTAGCTTCATTAGTATTTGGTATTATTGTAATTAATGCTGTTAAATTATATGGAGCTAAAACAAAATCTGAAGTATTTAAAAATACTACAAAAGCAGCCGTTATTGCAGCAATATTATTAGCTTTAGTTTATATTTTTATTTCTAATATTGGAATGACTTCTGTATCTGTATTAGGATTGCAAAAAACTGGAGCTGGTGTATTAACAGGTGCAACTACTTTCTATTTTGGTTCTGTAGGTAAAATTTTATTATTTGTAATTGTATTTTTAGCTTGTTTAACAACAAGCGTAGGGCTAGTAACAGCATGTGCAACTTATTTTGTAAGATTATATGATAAAATTAGTTATAAAGCATATGCAATTGGTTTAACTGTTTTCTCATTTGCTGTTGGTAACTATGGATTAGCTGCTATTATTAAAGGAGCTGTACCAGTACTAGTTCTTTTATATCCACTAACAGTGGTATTAATACTATTAGGTTTCTTAAATAACTTATTCGGTGGGAAAAAAGTTGTTTATGTGACAACAGTTGTACTTACAGGGGTATACAGTCTATATGCAACAATTACTTCAACTCTTGGAGTATCAGTAGCACCTATTGATAATGTTTTAGTTAAAGTTTTACCACTTCAAGGTGAATTTGCATGGATTAACTTTGCAGTTTTAGGAGTAGTATTAGGACTATTATTATCTTTAAAAGTCAAAAAAACAATAAATGATTAAGAATTATAAAGTAAGAAAGTACAAATTTTTGTACTTTCTTTTTTTATTTCTAAAAATGATTAATGTATTTTGACATTAGAAGAAAGCAATGGTATTATATATAAGACATGAAAATTAAAAGACAAGGATTATAATCACTATAAAAATTTTTTATAGATATAGGAGTAGCAATGGTACTAGAATTTAGAGAATATAAGAAAAAAGTTAAAAAAAATACAGTATTAGAGTTAGACTTCAAAATAGATAGTGGTGAAATACTATCAATAGTTAGTAATGAAGTTGAAAGTTTAGAATTAATTAAAAACTCTATTAAAGATAAAGTAAGTTATAAAGGTAAAATTTTATTTAATGATAAAAATGCCTCTAAGGAAAAATTGATATTTGTTGATGATTTTGGATTTTATAATCATTTATCAATATCAAAGAATTTTAGAGAAATGTTACCGTTATTTGGTGTTAAATTATCAAATGAAGAAATTGAAAAAGAATTTGAATTTATCGATTTAAAACCAAGTTTAAAATATAAAAAATTATCTAGAAATGAAAAAATAAAATTACATATATTATTTTCAATTTTAATAAATCAAAGTTTAATAGTTATCGACTATTCTGAAGAAACATTAACTCCTGAAGATAAGCATCAAATTAGAGAGTTAATACTAGCGAAATCTAATAATGAAAATATAATAATATTAGATACTATACTTAATCAATATAACGATATTGCTGATTATATATTGGTAATATCTGATAATGTGAAATCATATTATGGATCAATTGATGATGTATTAATTATTAGATCACTGGTTGCAGTAAGTATATCTAACCATTATAATCTTGAAAATATTCTTAAAGATTATCAATATACAGTTGATGATGAAGGTGAAGTTGTAGTAAGAGAAGAAGTATTAGAAGAAGTTTTATTTGAATTACTTAAAAATAATATAGAGGTATATCAAATAAGAAATCTCGGTGAAAAAATAAAACTTTACCAAGGGAAAGGAGAAGAACTATAATGTTTTTAATAGAATTTGGGAAAATATTTAGAAGAAATTTCAACTATCTTTTTGGTTTAATAGTTTTACTAATAAGTACAGGGCTTATTTATAATCTTAAATCATTATCATCGTACTATGAGATATCTGAAATTAATACAGTGTTCAATATTATTTTAAAAATTATTTTAATTTTAGTTATCTTTATTATGGGGATAAATTATATTTATTCATATAGAGAAGATTATATTACAAAAGTTAGTACAATATTAATAATGAAGAATAAGAAAGTAAGTCGTGATATATCTTCAATTTTAGCAAGTTTAATTTACTTTTTTGTGTATTATTTAATATTGGTTGGTGGAACTGGTGCGATACTGTATTCAAAAAATAAAGGTATACTTTTTGATATAAGAGATACTTTTTTAACTGGATACACAGTTTATTCTTATGTATTAATGATTATATTGATGCTGTTATTTGCAAACCTAGTATTTTTATTAATGATATCTTTATTTAATAATACTAATATAGCTATAGCATTGTCTCTTCTATTTTTTGTAGGTGGGGATGTCGTATCGAAGCTTTTAGAATCTAGAATATCATTTTTAACAGGTAAATTAGACAATAGTATCTTAAATATATTTGCAAAAGTATTTAGTAATCTTAATCAATCTATTGATTTCAACATAATGACATTTTTACCATTGGTTTTAAATATGGTAGGATTAGTATTGGTGATTTTTGTAGTTAGATTAATAAAAAGGGTAGCTTCATAATATAAGGAGATTGATTAAAAATAATGGATTCACAAATTATAATTCAATATTTAATTGTTTTACTAAGTTTAATAGTATTAGAAGGGTTACTTTCTGCAGATAATGCAATTGTTTTAGCAGTTATGGTAAGGCACTTACCGCCTAAAGATCAAAAGCATGCTTTGTTATATGGGCTAGCAGGGGCCTTAATATTTAGAATTATTGCTATATTCTTAATAACAATTTTAGCTCAATATTGGCAAATTCAAGTTTTAGGTGGTCTGTATTTACTTTTTATGGCTGGTAGTCATATCAAAGAATTTTTTGAAAAAAGAAAAAGTATTACGGAGGAGGAAATCAAAGCACCTAAAAAACAAAGTGGTTTTTGGGCTACAGTAATTAAAGTTGAGTTAACTGATATAGCTTTTGCTGTTGATTCTATATTGGCTGCTGTAGCAATAGCAATTACTTTACCACATATTTCAGAAACTTCAATTGGAGGAATAAATCTTGGCCAATTTTCTGTAATGGTTATAGGAGGCTTTGCTGGAGTAGTAATAATGAGATATGCAGCAAATATCTTTATAAAAGTTTTAGAAAAAAAACCAGGTTTAGAAGTAGCTGCCTTTTTAATAGTTGGCTGGGTTGGGATAAAGCTTTTTGTTATAGCTGCAGCTCATGAGAAATTAGCGCTAATACCTGCAGATTTTCCTCATTCAACTTTATGGACTGTGATATTTTGGGCAGTATTACTTGGACTATTAGTTTGGGGAGTACTAGTATCAAAAAGATTTGAAGAAAAATAAAAAAAGAAACTAGAATTTATCATTCTAGTTTCTTTTTCTTATATACAATAACTTTCATATGTGATATAATTTTTTACTATAATAAGATTTTAATAATATAGTGGAGGTGTAAAGATGGCATTTGATGGTTTTTTTGTAAGAAAACTAGTGGAGGAATTTAATCAATCTATTTTAAATTCTCGAATAAACAAAATTAACAACCTATCTAATGATGAATTTATTTTTTCTATTAGGAAAGGGAAAAACTTAAAATTATATGTGTCAGCTAATTCTAGTGCATCAAGAATTCAATTGACAAATAACAGTTATGAGAATCCTCAAACACCTTCAAATTTTTGTTCAGTACTAAGAAAATACTTAATGGGTGGAATAATAGAAGATATTAATCAGATTAATAATGATAGAATTATTAAATTTAAAATAAAAAACTTTGATGAGTTAGGATATGAAAAATACTATTATTTAATAACTGAATTAATGGGGAAACACTCTAATATTATATTAACTAATAGTGAGAATATAATAATTGAATCATTAAAAAATAGTTATAGTTTAGAATATAGTCGTTCAACTATTTCAAATATGGAATATGTTCTTCCACCAACTGTTAAAAAGTATAATCCGTTTGATTTTAGTGAGTATAATGATTTAGAATATGATAAAAATGATAAAAAATTCTTAATAAAGAATTTTTATGGAGTATCGTCAGTATTAAACAATTACTTTGTAAATAAAGAAGAGGAAAATTGCCTTAAATCTTTTAAAGAGTTTTGTATTAATTTTTCTTCTTATTTTGAACCTACTCTTTTAAAAGATGGTAATAAAAATGATTTTTACTACTTTGATATTAATAATAACAAAGAGAACACCAAATTCGATAGCCTTTCTGAATTGTTAGATTTTTATTATATGGATATTCGAAAAGAATCAAGTAATAAAAATACGGATAAAGAATTATTTAATTTTATAAAAAATAAGTTGAATAGATTAAATAAAAAATTAAAAATATTAAATGATGAAATAATTGAAGCAGAAGTGAAAGATGATTTTAAATTAAAAGGACAATTACTTATTTCTAATATATACTTATTTAAAAATAATATACCTGAAATTGTGACTTTACAGAATTTTTATAGTGAAAATTTAGAAGACATTTCTATTGAGTTGGATCCAAATATTAGTATTGAAAAAAATTCAGAGAAGTATTTTGAATTATATAAAAAAAATAAGAGAACTATTGAAAACCTTCATGAACAAATAGAAATAACTAAAAAGGATATTTCTTATTTTGAAACATTAAGTTTCCAAATTGAAAATGCTGATAAAACTGATTTATTTGAAATAAAAGAAGAATTGATAAATTCTGGATATCTGAAAAAAGATAAAAATAAAAAAAATACAAAGAGAAAAAATAATTACCTAATAATAAAATATAATGGAATAGATATTTACGTAGGTAAAAATAACATTCAAAATGATACAATAACAAATAAATTAGCGAGACGAGATTATCTTTGGTTCCATGCTAAAGATATCCCTGGAAGCCATGTAGTAATTTTTGATAATAATCCTGATGAAGAAACAAAAAATGTAGCATCTATGCTTGCAGGATATTTTTCTAAATTTAAAAATGAAAATTATGTGTCTGTTGACTCAACATTGATAAAGAATGTTAAAAAAATTTCAGGTGCTAAGCCTGGTATGGTAACTTACACGGATCAAAAAACAGTAAAACAAAAAATTGATAAAATTTTTATAAATGAATTATTATTAAATAATAATTAAATATTATAATATTTGAAAGGTGTGTATTTAATGAATAATAAGCTGGATAGAAAAACAGCTATTAAAGAAACCTTGCCTACGGTATTTGGTTATATAGGAATAGGATTAGCATTTGGTATTATAGCAAGTGGGGCAGGTATAAATGTCTTCTTAGTTGGAGCGATGTCATTTTTTATTTATGCCGGTAGTGCACAATTCATTACTGTTAGTATGATTTCAGCTGGAGCACCAATAATTTCTATAGTTATTGCAACATTTTTAGTTAATTCTAGAATGATTTTAATGAGTATGTCTGTTGCACCATTTTTTAAAAAATACAGTTTATTTAAAAATATTTCTATTGGAACTTTTCTTACTGATGAAAGTTATGCCTTAGGAATGAATAAGCAAAATTACACGGATGGGAAATTAACATATGAGTGGTTCAACACTGCAAATATCATATCTTATCTGACTTGGGGGATTTCTTCGGTTGTCGGGGCATTTTTAGGAAGTGTTGTTAAAAATCCTTATGGATTAGGCTTAGATTTTGCATTAGTAGCAATGTTTATTGGTTTACTTTATTTGCAGATTATTTCAGATTTCACTATAAAGAAAAAAGTACAAGTAATAGTAATAGTAATTGTTTTATTTTTAGTTTATTTTGGAATGATTATTTTACCAAGTAATGTTCTTATTATTATAGTTACTTTATTAGGTTGTGCAATTGGGGTGGTGTTAAAAAATGTTATCTACTAATTATATTATAATTACTATATTTGGTTGTGCTTTAGTAACATGGTTATCAAGAGTAGTACCGTTTATTTTATTAAAAAATTTTGATTTACCAAAAGCAGTCATTGAATATTTAAGTTTTGTTCCAATTGTAATAATGTCTACACTATGGTTTAGCAGTTTATTTATACAAAATATTGGAGAACTTCCTAAGATTAACTATGAAAATTTAATAGCTTCTTGTCCCACTGTATTAAGTGCAATTATTTCAAAAAATTTACTAGTAATTGTTATTACTGGGATTATATCTTTAGCTATAGTTAGGTATGTAATGTAATACGTGATTATGTGTATTGAAAATTAAATTGTTAGTAAAATATTATAATTTAGTGTGTCTAACAGTTTAATTTTTATGTGATTTGTGGTATTATAAATAAATAATAAATGATAATAGAGGAATCAAAAAAAAATGGAGAAAGGCTTATTAATTGTTTTATCAGGTCCTTCAGGTGTAGGAAAGGGGACTGTTAGAAAACGAATTTTTGAAAGTAATGACGTTGGTTTCGAATATTCAATTTCTATGACTTCTAGGGCAAAGAGACCTGGTGAAGAAGATGGGGTTGATTATTTTTTTAAAACAAAAGAAGAATTTGAACAACTTATTGAACAAGGTGAGTTGCTTGAATATGCACAATACGTAGATAATTATTATGGGACACCTGTAAAGTATGTGCGTGAAACTATGGATAAAGGGAAAGATATCTTTTTAGAAATAGAAGTACAGGGAGCAAGCCAAGTAAAAAGTAAAATCCCTGATGCATTATTTATATTTTTAGCTCCTCCTAGTATTGCAGATTTAAAAACTAGATTAAAAGGACGAGGGACAGAAAGCGATGAAGTAATTGAGTCTCGAATAGCTAAAGCTAAAAAAGAAATAAATATGATGCACTTATATGACTATGTTGTTGAAAATGATGAAGTAGATAAAGCGATAGATAGAATTAAGGCTATAATAACAAGTGAGCATTTAAAACGCGAACGTATAGAGATGAAATATCGAAGAGCTTTATTAGAATTAGAAGAAATGTAGGAGAGAATAAATGTTATATCCAAAATTAGATGTTTTAAAATCAAAAGTAAATTCAAAATATATGTTAGTTTCATTAGCAAGTAAGAGAGCTCGTGAATTATTCTCTGATCCAGAGACAAAAAAATTAGACAACTATGTATCTCATAAAGAAGTTGGAAAAGCACTTGAAGAGATAGCTGAAGGAAAAGTATCGGTATTAGAAAAATAATTATTTAACATTATTTGTTTACAAAAGCTTTATTATAGTGTAAAGTAGTATAAGTATTTTCTTTGAGTGATCGCGGCAATTTTGCTGAGGAAAGTCCATACTCACACTGACTGAGATGTCAGTAGTGTTCAACGCTAAACGAAAAAATAAGTTTAGGCGCCTTTTTAAGGTGACGGCAGAAAATATGACCTAAGTAGTTTCTATATGGTCATATATCTTGAAAGTGCCACAGTGACGTAGTTCATATAGAAATGTATGAAGTGGAACGCGGTAAACCCCTTGAGTGAGCAATTCAAATTTTGGTAGAAGCACTTACTTCACAGAAATGAATGTAGAAGTAGGAAATACTTTGTATTTAGACAGATGATCACAACTATTGTTACGAGGGTAGACTAGGCCCGATTGAGTAAGATAGATACAGAATATGGCTTATGATAAGAAAATAACTAGTTCTAGGGGCTCTTTAGAGCCTCTTTTTTAAGGAGGAAGAAATGAAATATAATTTAGTAGCAACAACACCTATGGGTATAGAAGCTATTGTAGCTAAAGAAGTACAAGAGTTAGGATATGAAACAAAAGTAGAAAATGGTAGAGTATATTATTCTGGAGATAAGAGAGCTATAGTTCGCTCTAATTTATGGCTTAGATGTGCAGATAGAGTAAAAATTGTTGTAGCTCAATTTCCAGCATATACGTTTGAAGAATTATTTGAGAAAACTAAAGCGATAGAATGGGATAAATATCTTCCTGTAGATGCGAAATTTCCAGTTGATGGACGAAGTCATAAATCAACATTATTTAGTGTGTCTGACTGTCAATCAATTGTAAAGAAAGCAATTGTTGAAAAAATGAAAAAAAGTTACGGGGTAACTGGTTGGTTAACAGAAACTGGAGCTAGATATAGATTAGAGATAATAATGTTAAATGATATAGCAACAATATTATTAGATACCTCTGGTGAAGGATTACATAAAAGGGGTTATAGAGCTAAGCAAGGGACAGCTCCGTTAAAAGAAACACTTGCTGCAGCTATGGTAAAATTAACTAACTGGAAAGGTGAAACGCCATTATACGATTTATTCTGTGGATCAGGTACTCTATTAATAGAAGCGGCTATGGCTGCACAAAATATGGCTCCGGGTATTAATAGAAATTTTGATTTTGAAAAGTGGCCATGGATGCCAAAAGCATTGGTTGATGAAGAAAGAAATATGGCTGAAGAAGCAATCGATTATGAAAAAGAATTAGAGCTATATGGTTCTGATATTGATCCAAAAATGATTCAAACAGCTGAAAATAATGCTGAAGAAATTGGATTAGCTGGGGTTATTAAGTTAAAACAAATGTCGGTATATGATTTTGTTGTAAAAAAAGAAGCTGGTTGTGTAATAGCTAATCCGCCGTATGGAGAGCGTTTGGGAGAGAAAAAAGAAGTAGAGAATATGTATAAATATTTAGGGGCCGCGCTTAAAAACCAAAAATACTGGTCGTTGTATATATTGACTTCTAATAAAATGTTTGAACATTTATATGGTAAGAAGGCAACTAAGAGAAGAAAGTTATTCAATGGTTCCATTGAGTGTACCTATTACCAATATTGGGGCGAAAAGCTAAGATAATATTTGACAATATGAAAAATATATCATAAAATTAAATAATAGATTAATTATTTATCTTATATAAAAGGAAAAGAGGTTAAAAGTTTATGCATCTAACTAAAAGTACGGAACAAGCAATATGTATAATGGTTATGCTTTATTTACAGGATAGACATATTTATTTAAATTCAAAGGAAATAAGTAAACGTCTTAATATATCACCAACATACTTAAAAAAAATTATGAGAAAACTAGTTGTCCATAATCTTGTAAAAGCTAACACTGGAGTAGGTGGAGGATATAAATATCGTAGTAATAAAACAGTTACATTATATGACGTATATGTTGCTCTAAATGGTGAAGTAGAAGTCTTTGTTTTAAAAACTGACTATGTTTCTAAAATATTTGAAGGAGCATTAGCTGTTGATAAACGTTATAGTGAGTATTTAAGAAAAGTAAATACAATTAATCATTCAATTAAAGAAGCGCTTGAGCAAATTACTATAGAAGAAATAGTAGAAGACATTCTTGATGAAAATTCAAGAATTAGACTTGATTGGAATAATTGGGAAGAAGAATTTAAACGAGTAAATGTATTTTTCAAAGGATAAACAAAAAAAGACTATAGGAAAAACCTATAGTCTTTTTTGCATTTAATATTTAAAGTGCAGAGGCAAAATCTTCTATGAATTTATCAATGTTTTCAAAATCTTCATCAGTATCTGCTTCAATTTCAATTTTCAGATTTTCAGTAGGATTAGTTGCACCTGTTTTTGCTATTTGGTCATTAAATTGATCGACACAAACACAGTATTGTTCATAAATAGTGTCTCCAGTTCCGATTACTCCATAGACTTTTCCAGAATAATCTTTTTGACCAATTTCTTCAAAGAATTCTTCCATTTCTTCAGGAAGATCCCCTTCACCATATGTATATGTTGCTACAATAAAGGCATCGGCATCATCTAAAAAATCGTAATCAACCATATCTTCAATAAATAGTTTTTCAATTTCTATTCCTTTTTGTTCTTCGAATTTTTCTATAATTAAATCTGATAACATTTCAGTGTTACCTGTTAAACTTGCGTACACTAATTTAATATTCAAGAAAATCCCTCCATTCACTAATTAATAATAATAACTAGTACTATTATAACTTAATAAAAATGTTAAGTAAATATATTAATAACTATTTAAATAAAAAAATGAGTAACAATAGAAATAATTAGTATATTTTATTCTACGTTTTTTATAAGGAAATACATGGAAAAACATTTGTATTAATGTTTATTATTAGTTTTTTCTTTCTCATTGTGATAATATTATAAAGGTAAAAATTTAGTATTATATCAAAATTT
>USNF01000009.1 GCA_900555985.1 uncultured Gemella sp. | reverse complement strand
GATTCACTTTATTACATACTTATATTTTTAGTATCTATTTATACTATATTTATGTTTTTACCACAACCAAATTTAGTAAAAACATTAGGAAAAGAATCAGTTAAAACTACAAAGAATGAAAAATTATATAGTTGGGTTTTAAAGGATAAAAATGCATTTTTACTAATTTTAGTTATATTTATTTATCAATTATCTCATACTGCATATAATAATTATAATGCAATTTACCTAGATAGTATGAATATCTCAGCTAAATGGATTTCTGGTTTAATATTAAATATTTCAGTTATAGCAGAAATATTATTCTTTATTTTTTCTAAAAAAATAGTTAGTAAAATTAAACCTACTAATTTATTGGTATTTTCTGGGGTTGCTGCAATAGTTAGATGGTTAATGTTAGCAATATTTCACAATATATATGTATTTACTTTAATGCAAACATTACATGCATTAACTTTTGCTGCAGCACATATTGCATTCATATTGATATTGGATAAAAGATATAATAGAGGAAAAATTATAGATATGCAAAATCTATATACAGCAATTTGTTTTCAACTAAGTATGACAGTTGGGTTATATATAATGGGAGCAATTTGGGATTTAAATACATCTTATGTATTTTATGTATCAGCAATTTTTGCACTAATAGGTACGATAATAGCAACTAAAATAGAAGAGGTATAAATTTAAAAGATAAAATCATAGTTTTATGATTTTATCTTTTTTTATAGTTAAGATTTTATTTTAAATTTACTGTAATTTTATAATTAAATTCGATTTCTATTTATGTTTATACTTGAAAAAAATAAATCAAAGGAGTATAATGAGAGTATAAACGGACGTTATAATTAAAATCTTTCTTATAAGGCTTTAAAAACGAACTTTAAATACAAAAAAGGAGCTTAATGTATGAGAATAGCAGTTATAATGGGTTCAAATTCGGATTATACAACAATGGTTGAAACTTGTAAATTATTAGATGAATTTGAAATACCTTATGATAAGAAAGTTGTTAGTGCACATAGAACACCAGATTTACTTGTTGATTTTTCTAAAAATGCCAAAATAAATGGTTACAGTTTGATTATAGCAGCAGCTGGAGGTGCAGCACATCTTCCTGGAATGGTAGCATCTATGACTACATTACCAGTTATAGGAGTACCTATTAAATCGAGTGTTTTAAGTGGAGTAGATTCATTATATTCTATAGTACAGATGCCAGCAGGGGTTCCAGTCTTAACTATGGCAATAGGAGTAGCTGGAGCAAAAAATGCAGCAATTAGTGCTTTATCAATTTTAGGAATTAATGATGAAAAATATGCTAATAAGTATGAAGAGTTCAAACGAGAACAAGAAAGAATAGTATTGGAAGAAATGAAATTATGATAAAAACAATATTACCAGGACAAACTATTGGAATAATTGGTGGTGGGCAGTTAGGTAGAATGTTGGCTATGAGTGCCAAAGAAATGGGATATAAAATAGCGATTTTAGATCCAAGCCCAGAGTGTTGTGCTAGAATTTTTAGTGATAAGTTTATTGAAGCTAGCTTTGATGATTACGATAAAATAGAAGAATTATGTAAGCAAAGTGATGTAATTACATTTGAATTTGAAAATATAGATGCTGATAGCTTAGAAAAACTTGAAAAGAAATATAATTTTGTTCAAAGTGCTTCAGTTTTAAGAACAACTCAGCATAGGTACTATGAAAAAGAATTTGCTAGAAAGTTAGATATTCCAACTGTTAACTATATACATGTTGAAGATAATACAGATATTGATATAAATCAAACTTATTTAATGAAAACATTGAGATTTGGTTATGATGGAAAAGGACAAAAGAAAATTTCTAAAAAAGAAGAGATTGAATCACAAACTATATTAGAAGAGTTTATTTCTTTAGATAAAGAAATTTCTGTTGTTGCTTCTAAAGATAAATATGAAGTACAAATAATTGCAGTCGTTGAAAATGAACATAGAAATAATATTTTATATAGATCTAAGGTACCTACATCTGCAACAAAATATCAAGAAGAATTGGCAATAGAATATACTAGAAAAATTCTAGAAAATATCGATTATTACGGTGTTTTAACTGTAGAATTTTTTATAAGTAATGGGAAAGTAATTTTTAACGAAATAGCACCTCGTGTTCATAATTCAGGACATATTACAATGCAATCTGCTACAAAAAGTCAGTTTAGAGCACATATTGAAGCTATTTGTGGATTGAGAGTTGGTAAAATAGAAAACAGAGAGACGACTTTATATAATATTCTTGGTCAAGATGAAGAGTATTTTAAAAATTTAATTACTAAAAAGCTGGGATATTTACACTTATATGAGAAAGAACCAAGGCTAAATAGAAAGATTGGACATATTAATTTTTACGGAAATGTTATTTTAGGAGGTAATGATGAGTAACAAGAGAATTTTTGTAAGGAAACGTGAAGGATATAATAAAGAAGAATTACAACTTAAAGAATCACTAAATGTTGAATATTCTTTAGGTTTGGATTCAGTTGAAGTATACGTAATCTACGATATATATAATATTGATGATGAAACATATAAACTAGCTAAAACTTCTGTATTTTCTGAAGTTGTTGTTGATGATGTTTTTGAAAGTATTGATTTAGAAGATGGGAAGTACTTTGCTTATGAAGTTTTACCTGCACAATACGATCAAAGAGCAGATAGTGCAACTCAGTGTTTGAAGTTGTTGAACTCAAAAAGTGAAGCAACTGTTAGAAGTGGTAAGCTAGTTATTTTTAATAAGAAGTTAACTAATGAACAATTAAAAATGATTGAGGAATATTTAGTTAATCCAATAGAGGCGCGTGTTAAAGATTTAAATGTCCTTGAGTTTACTTTAAATACTGAACCTAAACCTTTAAAACAATTAATAGGTTTTCTAGAGTATTCAAAAGAGCAGCTTGAAGAATTAAAAAAAGAGTTTTCTTTAGCTATGAATATTGAGGATTTAGAATTTATTCAGAAATATTTTAGAACAGAGGGGCGTATTCCTACTGAAACAGAAATTTATGTTCTTGATTGTTACTGGAGTGACCACTGTAGACATACTACTTTTGAAACAGTGTTAGATGAAGTAAATATTGAATCTGAATTATTTAGAAAAGAAATGCAGGATGCATATGATTACTACTTAAAAGTTAGAGATGAACTAGGTAGAAACAATAAACCTATTACTTTAATGGATATGGCTAGTATTATTGGTAAATATCATGTAGGTATTTTAAAAGATCAAAATATAGAAGTAAGTGAAGAAATTAATGCATGTTCATTCTTTACAACAATTAAAAATAAAGGTAAAGAGGAGCGTTGGTTAATTCAGTTTAAAAATGAAACACATAACCATCCAAGTGAGATTGAGCCATTTGGGGGTGCTAGTACATGTATAGGTGGGGCAATTAGAGACCCGCTATCAGGTCGTAGTTATGTTTATCAAGCTATGCGTATTTCAGGTAGTGGTAATATACTACAAAAAAGAGAAGATACTCTAAAACATAAACTACCTCAAGTAGAAATATCAAAAGGAACTGCACATGGTAATTCATCTTACGGAAATCAAATAGGTCTTGCGACAACATTTGTAAGAGAGTTATATGATGATAGTTATGTAGCAAAACATATGGAAGTTGGAGCAGTTGTAGGGGCAGTAAAAGAAGGTGATTATAAGCGAGAAACGTTAGTTGCTGGTGATATTGTTGTTATGATTGGTGGTAGAACAGGTCGTGATGGTATTCAAGGAGCAAGTGGTTCAAGTGTGGAACATACTAATGATTCTTTAGAAACTATGTCTAGCCAGGTTCAAAAAGGTAATGCACCAGAGGAAAGAAAACTTCAAAGATTGTTCAGAAAACCTGAAGTTACAAAATTAATTAAAAAATGTAACGACTTTGGGGCTGGTGGTGTTTGTGTATCTATTGGTGAATTATCAGATGGAATTGAAATACATTTAGATAAAGTATTAACAAAATATAATGGATTAAATGCTACAGAACTTGCAACAAGTGAATCACAAGAACGTATGTCAGTTGCTATAGATAAGAAAGATTATGAAGCTTTTGTTAGAGAGTGTGAAAAAGAGAATATTGAATATGCTCATGTGGCAACTGTAACTGATAGACGAAGATTAGAAATGTACTACTACGATGAAAAAGTAGTTGATATGAGTGCTGATTTCTTAGAAACAAGTGGTGTAAGACAACATACAAAAGCAAAATTAGTAGATAACAAGTCAAGTAATCCATTTGAAAATAAAGAGGTTAGTCGCAAAAATATTTTATCAGAATTAGGTGAGCTAAATGTTACTTGTCAAAAGGGATTAGCATCTAGATTTGATTCATCTATCGGTGTTTCAACAGTATTAATGCCTTTTGCAGGTAAACATAAACTTACGCCAGTTCAAGCTAGTGTTCAAGCATTACCTACACTACATTCTACTAGTGATACTGCAACTATCTTAACATATGGATTTATTCCAAAAATCTCTCATTATTCACCATTTTTATCATCAATTTATGCAGTACTTGAATCAGTTGCAAAAGTATATGCTGTTGGTGGAACAAAAGAGAGCTTATATTTCTCATTCCAAGAATATTTTGAAAAACTTGGTAAAGATGAAACTAAATGGGGTAAAGTTACGCAAAGTTTACTAGGAAGTATTTATGCACAGCAAGAAATTGGACGTCCAAGTATTGGTGGAAAAGATAGTATGTCTGGTACTTTTAATGATTTAAATGTAGTAGAAACATTAATTTCATTTGCATGTGCTCCTATTAAAATTAATGATGTAATTACTCCGGAATTAAAAAATGTTGGGAACAAACTTTACTATATTCCAGTAGTCAAAGATGAAAAAGGTTATCCAAATATTGCTAGTACAATAGATAACTATGAATTGGTCCATAAATATATTAAAGAAGGAAAAATTGTATCTGCTTATGTACAAGAGGAAGGAAGTATAGCAGCTTCTTTAGTTAAAATGTCATTAGGTAATGACTTAGGTTTTGAGGTAAATAAAGAAAATATACTTAATTTTGATCCAGCTTCAATAATAGTAGAATCAAATTCAGATTTACCTTTTGAAGAAATAGGTAAAGTAAGTAATAGAATAATTATAAATAATGAAGTATTTATGCATAAGGATATTTATGATGCATACACTTCTACATTGAATGAAATATATCCTATTTATCAAAATGAGGATAAAGGAACAGTAGAAAACCTACATACTGAAAATAATGAGCGTAAATATTATCCAGAATATGTTGAAGATGTTAAGGTTGTAATACCTGTATTTCCAGGAACAAACTGTGAGTATGATAGTGAAAAAGCATTTATAGATGCTGGTGCTACTCCAACAACAGTTGTTATAAGAAATGCAAGAGAAAATGATATTGAAGAATCAATTGATGAATTTGTAAATGAAATTAAAAAATCTCATATTATAATATTCCCAGGTGGTTTTTCAAGTGGTGATGAACCTGATGGTAGTGCAAAATATATAGTTAATTTCTTAAAAAATGAAAAAGTTAAAGAGGCTATACACCAACACTTAGCTGAGAAAAAATTAATATTAGGTATCTGTAATGGATTCCAAGCTTTACTTAAATCAGGATTGCTTCCATATGGAGAAGTACGTGAATTGGACAAAGATGATCTAACTTTATATAGAAATGACAGCTATGAACATATTTCAACAACTGCATTTACTAGGGTGTCAAATACAAATTCACCTTGGTTACAGGATTTTAACATTGGTGATGAACATGAGATAGTATTTAGTCATGGTGAAGGTAAAGTAGTAGGATTAAATATTGATAAATTTAAACATCTAATTGCGTTCCAATACTGTGACTTTAATGGAAATGCAACGTTAAATGGTAAATTCAATCCAAATGGTTCGTTATTAGCCGCTGAAGGATTAGTAAGTGAAAATGGACTAATATTAGGAAAAATGGGTCATAGTGAAAGATATGGTGATACTTTATACAAAACTAATACAATAAAAGTTAAACAAGATATCTTTAAAAATGGTGTAAATTATTTCAAAGGGGAAAAATAAAATGAAATTATTATATGAAGGAAAAGCGAAGCAATTATTTGAATGTGAGAATAATGATGAAATATATGTGCATTATAAAAATAGTGCAACAGCATTCAATGGTGTTAAAAAAGAGGAGTTTGAAGGTAAAGGTGTATTTAATAATACTATTACATCACTTATCTTTGAATATCTTGAAAAATCAGGAGTCGAGACTCATTTTATAAAAAAAGTTAATGAAACTGACCAAATTTGTAAACATGTAACTATAATTCCGTTAGAAGTTATTGTTAGAAATATAGTAGCTGGTTCAATGGCAAAAAAATATGGAATTGAAGAAGGTAAAAAACTTAATAAACCGGTTTTTGAATTAAGTTATAAAAATGATGAATTAAATGATCCTTTAATAAATGATGATCATGCGGTTGCATTGGGTATAGTAACAGAAGAAGAACTTTCTAATATTAAAGAGCAAGCACTAAAAATTAATTCACTTTTACAAAAACTATACTTAGAAGCAAATCTAGTATTAGTTGATTTTAAAATCGAATTTGGAAAAGACAAAAACGGAAAAATTATTTTAGCTGATGAAATTTCTCCAGATACATGTCGTTTATGGGATAAAGACACAAATGAAAAACTGGATAAAGATAGATTCAGAAGAGATTTAGGTTCTGTAATGGAAGCTTACGAAGAAGTTTTAAGGAGATTAGAAGATGCGAGGGCTTAATGAAGAATGCGGTGTGTTTGGAATATGGGGCCATCCAGAGGCAAGTAATGTTACTTATTTTGGATTACACAGTTTACAACATCGTGGCCAAGAAGGAGCTGGAATAGTAGCAACAGATAGAGATATTTTACACGGACATAGAGACTTAGGATTA
Source organism: uncultured Gemella sp. (assembly GCA_900555985.1). Lineage (GTDB taxonomy): Bacteria > Bacillota > Bacilli > Staphylococcales > Gemellaceae > Gemella. Next base: position 35,372 of record USNF01000009.1, on the reverse strand, counting down.
GTATCTGAAGTTTTTAAAAATAAGGAAAAATTGGAAATATTAACTGGAACTAGTGCAATTGGTCACGTAAGATATGCAACATCAGGAAGTAACAATATTCAAAATATACAACCATTTTTATTTCATTTTTATGATATGAGTGTCGGTCTTTGTCACAATGGTAATTTAATTAATGCTAAAACATTAAGAAAAGAATTAGAAGAAGACGGAGCAATTTTTCATTCATCATCAGATACTGAAGTATTAATTCATCTTATACGCAGAAGTACTAAAGAAACTCTAAAGGAACAAATTAAGGAGAGTTTAAACAAAATTAAAGGTGGATTCACATTCCTTATCCTTACAAAAGATGGTTTATATGGTGCAGTTGATCCAAATAGTTTAAGACCATTAGCTATTGGAAAAATGAAAAATGGAGCTTATGTTGCAGCTAGTGAAACATGTGCAATTGATGTTGTTGGAGCAGAATTTGTGTGTAATGTTGGAGCAGGAGAGTTAGTTGTTATTGATGATAACGGAATTAGATTAGAGAAATACACTGAAGATACATCAGTAGCAATTGCTGCAATGGAGTATGTATATTTTGCAAGACCTGATTCAGATATTGCAGGAGTGAATGTGCACACTGCAAGAAAAAATACAGGTAGACGTCTCGCAAAAGAACAACCAACACCTGATGCAGATATGGTTATCGGTGTTCCAAATTCATCGTTATCTGCTGCAAGTGGATATGCTGAAGCAAGTGGATTACCGTATGAGATGGGTCTAATTAAAAATCAATATGTAGCTAGAACATTTATTCAACCTACTCAAGAGTTAAGAGAACAAGGGGTTAGAATGAAATTATCAGCAGTAAAAAGTGTAGTACGTGGTAAAAGTATTGTTCTTGTTGATGACTCTATTGTAAGGGGAACTACAAGTAAACGAATAGTACAATTATTAAAAGAGGCTGGAGCAAGAGAAGTTCACGTTAGAATAGCTGCACCACCGCTAATTTTCCCAAGTTTCTATGGAATTGATATTTCAACAACAGAAGAATTAATATCAGCAAATAAAACACAGGATGAAATTTGTGAAATTATTGGAGCAGATTCTTTAGGCTTTTTAAGTGAAGAAGGTTTAATAGAGTCAATAGGTTTAAATTATGAAGGCCCATATACAGGATTATGTATGGATTGCTTTAATGGTCATTATGTTGCAGGATTATATGATTATGAAGAATCATACAAAAATTCAATGACTGACCTACAAAAAAACTTTTTAAAAGAAAGGGGAAAATATAATGAGTAAAAAATATGAAGAGAGTGGTGTTAGTTTAGAAGCTGGTTATAAATCAGTAGAACTAATAAAAAAACACGTTGCAAGAACTAAAAACCTTGGTATGCTTTCGGCAATTGGAGGTTTTGGTGGAGCTTTTGATTTAAGCGAATATAATTTTAAAAACCCTGTACTTGTAAGTGGAACAGATGGGGTAGGAACTAAACTTAAGCTAGCATTTGAACTTAATATTCATAATACTATTGGTATAGATGTTGTTGCGATGTGTGCTAATGACATACTTGCACAAGGCGCTCAACCATTATTTTTCCTAGATTATTTAGCAGTTGGAAAGAACTATCCAGAGCAAGTAGAATCTATCGTTGAAGGTGTAGCTGAAGGTTGCGTCCAAGCGGGTTGTGCTATTGTTGGTGGAGAAACGGCTGAAATGTCAGGCTTTTATGAAGATGGTGAATATGATATTGCTGGTTTTTGTGTAGGAGCTGCTGAAAAAGAAGAGCTATTATCTCCAGAAAATACTAAAGCAGGCCAAGTAGTAATCGGATTGCCATCAAGTGGAGTTCATTCAAATGGATTTTCTCTTGTTAGAAAAATTCTAAGAGATAATAATATTAATTTAAATGAAAAATTTGGAGAAACAACTATTGGGGAAACTCTTTTAACACCTACAAAAATATATGTTAAAGAAGTGTTAAATGTACTGAAGGAAGTTAAAGTTGCCGGTATTGCTCATATTACAGGGGGAGGATTCCATGAAAACTTACCTAGATGTTTAGCAAAAGATTTAGGTATGAGAATTAATAAAAACTCTTACAAAGTTCCTGAGATATTTAGATATCTTCAAGAAAAAGGTGGAATCGATGAAGAAGAAATGTATAACATCTTTAATATGGGTGTAGGAATGGCGTTAGTAGTCAATAAAGAAGATGTAGATAAAACATTATCATTACTTGAAAATGGTTTTGTACTAGGTGAAGTTGTAAATGAAAGTGGAATAGAAATAATATGAAGAAAAAGGTAGCTATATTTGCATCAGGAACGGGTAGTAATTTTGAAAAAATTGCTGATGACTCAAGACTAAAAGAGATAATGGATATAGAGTTACTAGTTTGTGACAGACGTGGAGCAGCTGTTATTAAAAAAGCTGAGCAGCGTGGAATTAAAACATTTGTATTTTCTGCTCGTGATTTTAATTCTAAAGAAGATTATGAAAAAGCTATAATAGAAAAAGTAAAAGATTTAGACTATATCTTTTTAGCTGGTTATATGAGAATAATATCACCATATTTTCTAGAAAATTATAGAAAAATAATTCTTAACCTTCATCCATCATTATTGCCAAAATACAAAGGTAAAGATGCAATTGCACAAGCATATAATGCTGGTGATAAAGAAATTGGAATTAGTATACATTATGTTAATGAAGAGTTAGATGGTGGAGAAGTAATAGCTCAATCTTCACTGAAAGTTGAAGAAAATGAAACTTTAGAATCAGTAACTAATAGAATTCATGGATTGGAACATGAACTTTATCCAAAAGTAATTTTAGAACTAATTAAGGAGGCACTATGACGAAAAGAGCATTAATAAGTGTAAGTGATAAATCAAATATTGTAGAATTTGCTAAAGGTTTAGAAAAATTTGGTTTTGAAATAATAAGTACTGGAGGTACATATACACATTTAAAAAATAATGGAGTAAATTGTATAAGTATTGAAGATGTTACTAATTTTCCTGAAATTTTAGAAGGAAGAGTTAAAACTCTTCATCCTAAAATTCATGGGGGATTGTTATCAAAACGCGGTAATGAATTACATAATAAACATGTAAAAGAAAATGATATTGAATATATTGATTTAGTATGTGTTAACCTTTATCCTTTCGAAGAAACTATTAAAAAAGAAGGAGTTTCAGAAGAAGAAATTATTGAAAATATTGATATTGGTGGACCTAGTATGTTACGTAGTGCTGCAAAAAACTTTAATGATGTAACTGTTGTAACTGATATAAATGATTATGAATTAATTTTAGAAGAATTAAAAAATGGTGGAATTACATTAGCAACTCGTAGATCATTAGCGATTAAAGTATTTAATACTACAGCGAGTTACGATGCAGCAATAGCAAATTATTTCAATAAAGTAGATAACTTAGTTCCTGAAAAACTAACATTATCATATAAACTTGAAGAAACATTACGTTATGGTGAAAATCCTCATCAAAAAGCTTATCATTATACTCAAGATAATAATGAAAGTTATGCTCTTCAAAATGCTGTACAATTACATGGAAAAGCAATGTCATACAATAATATACAAGATGCCTCAGCTGCTCTAGATATTCTTTCTGAATTTAATGAAACTGCTTGTGTAGCAGTAAAACATATGAATCCATGTGGTGTTGCAATAGGTAATACAGTTTTTGAAGCTTATTCACGTGCATATGAAGCAGATCCTGTATCAATCTTCGGAGGTATTGTCGCTGTTAATGGAAAAATTGATAAACAAACTGCTGAGAAAATGCATAGTATATTCTTAGAAATAATATTAGCGGAAGATTATGATGAAGAAGCTTTAGAAATTTTAACTAAAAAGAAAAATCTAAGAATTTATAAATTAGGAACTAAAAATAATAATCACGAAAAACAAATTAAGAGTGTTCGTGGTGGTATATTAGTTCAAGATTTTAATAATAAATTAGCAGATGAATTTGAGAATGTTACAGAAAAACAAATTACTTCTGAACAAAAAAAAGATTTAGAATTCGGGTTAAAAGTAGTAAAACATGTAAAATCGAATGCAATAGTCGTTGTTAAAGATGGCCAAACATTAGGAATAGGTGCAGGACAAATGAATCGTGTTGGTTCTTGCAAAATTGCTCTCGAACAAGCAGGAAAAAAAGCAGAAGGTGCTGTCCTTGCTTCAGACGCATTCTTCCCTATGAGAGATAGTGCCGATTTAGCGGCAGAATATAATATTGCTGCAATAGTACAACCTGGTGGCTCAATAAGAGACCAAGAAAGTATTGATGCATGTAATGAGAAAGGTGTGGCGATGGTATTTAGTAAAATTCGTCACTTTAAACACTAATATGGCTAAGGTTTTAATAGTAGGAGCTGGTGGAAGAGAGCACGCTATCGCCTACAAATTTAACGAAGAAGGTCATGAAGTCTATATGGTTGGTATAAATCCAGCTGTTAACAAATTTGGTACATGTTTAAATATTTCCGAAGAAGAAATCCCAGAGTATTGTGTAAATAATAAAATAGATCTAGTATTTGTTGGACCAGAAGTTCCACTTGTCAATGGATTGGTAGATATTCTGCAAGAAAAAGGTATTAGAGCATTTGGACCAAGTAAAAAAGCAGCACAATTAGAGGGTAGTAAAGTATTTTCTAAAATGATGATGAAAAAATACAATATACCTACTGCTAAATATGAAAGTTTTAGTGATTACGAAAAAGCTAGTCAATATTTAGCTAAACAAAAAGCACCTATAGTTTTAAAAGCAGATGGTTTAGCTGCGGGTAAAGGTGTTATAATTGCAGAAACATTGGAAGATGCACAATTCGAACTAAAAGAAATGATGTGTAATGCAAAATTTAGTAAAGCTGGAGCAAGTGTGGTGATTGAAGAATTTTTACAAGGTGAAGAATTCTCATTAATGTGCTTTGTGTCAGATAAAAAAGTATATCCTATGGAAATAGCTCAAGATCATAAGCGAGCTTTCGATAATGATGAAGGATTAAATACTGGTGGTATGGGAGCTTATTGTCCGTTAAGAAAAATAACAAAAGAAGATATAGAAGAAGGTGTTCAGAAAGTTGTTCAGCCTATGGTTGATGCAATGAGTAATGAAGGTATGCCATTTTATGGTATTTTGTACGCTGGACTTATGAAATGTAGTGATGGAGTAAAAACTATAGAATTTAACGTTCGATTTGGTGATCCAGAATGTGAAGTATTATTATTAAAACTAGATAGTAGTTTATATGATATCGCTAATAATATTATTGATGGAAAAGACGTTAATCTTCAATGGAAAAGCGACGCTTATATCGGAGTAGTTTTAGCGGCAAAAGGATACCCAGAAAAAAGTGAGAAAGGTGCTATAATCAAAGGTTTAGAAAAAGTAAATACACCAATATTTCATATGGGAACTAAAGAGAAAGATGGTAATATAACTGTAAATGGAGGACGTGTTTTAATTGTTTGTGCAAATGGTAAAGACTTGCAAGAAGCACGTGAAAAAGTATATAATGAAATAGGAAAAATTGAATGTGATGATTTATTTTTCCGAACAGATATCGGACATTTATCGTTATAGAATAAATTGTCTTAGTAATAAGATAATGATTAGAAAATAATAAAATCTAGGAGACATTTTAATGATAGAAAGATATAGTAGAGAACCTATGAGAAGTATTTTCAGTGATGAAAATCGTTTTAAGGCTTATTTAGAGGTAGAACTGTATGCGACAGAAGCATGGAGTACATTAGGTGTTGTACCAAAAGAAGATGTAGAGAAGCTATTCGCTAATGCAAAATTTGATCTACCTGGTATTCTAGAATTAGAGAAAGAAACTAAACATGATATTGTGGCCTTTACAAGAAATGTTTCTAGTTATTTAGGTGATGAAAAGAAATGGGTTCATTATGGGCTTACATCAACTGATGTTGTAGATACTGCGTATGGATATTTATATAAACAAGCAAATGATATTATTTTAGCTGACTTACTTAAATTTCAAGAAGTGCTAAAAGAAAAAGCATTAGAGTATAAATTTACTCCATGTATCGGAAGAACTCATGGTGTTCACGCAGATATTAGTAGTTTTGGTCTTAAATTTGCGCTTTACTATGATGAATTTAATCGTCACATTAAACGATTTAAAGAAGTTAGAAAAATTATAGAAGTCGGAAAAATTTCAGGTGCCGTTGGAACGTTTTCTAATACTCCACCAGAAGTGCAAGACTATGTCTGTAAAAAATTAGGAATCGAATCAAGTAATATTTCTACTCAAACATTACAAAGAGATAGACATGCTGATTACTATTCTACTCTTGCATTAATAGCTAGTTCAATTGAGAAAATTGGTGTTGAAATTAGACATCTTCAACGTACAGAAGTTAGAGAAGCTGAAGAATTTTTCTCAAAAAATCAAAAAGGATCAAGTGCTATGCCACATAAACGTAATCCAATTTCTAGCGAAAATATGGCAGGTTGTGCTAGAATAATGCGTGGGTATATGATTGCGGCATATGAAAATATTCCATTATGGCATGAAAGAGATATATCTCATTCTAGTGCAGAGCGTATTTTAAGTAGTGATGCAACTACATTATTAGATTATATGTTAAATCGATTTACAAATGTTGTGAAAAACTTAACTGTATTTACTGATAATATGATAAAAAATATATATGCAACAAATGGTGTTATTTTTGCTCAAAGAACAATGAGTAATTTAATAGAAAAATATGGTTTTTCTAGAGAAGAAGCTTATGATTTGGTTCAACCATTAGCTATGAAATCATGGTTTGAGGATATACCATTTAGAGATTTACTAGAAGAAAATGAAACAATAAAAGAAGTAGTTTCTAAAGAAGTTTTAGATAGTTGCTTTGATTTAAATGTTCATCTAGTAAATATTGATAAAATCTATAAACGTATTCCAGGTTTAGAAGATTAATAATTTATAAAATATAAAATCCCCCAAAAAGTGAGGTAAAAAAATGAAATCAGACTTTCAAATTTCAAATGAATGTGAAAAAAAACATATAGCAGATGTTGCTGCAAAATTAGGAATAAATAGTGAGGACCTAATTTTATATGGTAATCACAAAGCTAAAATACAAACTAAAAATATAAAAAAAGATATTAGAGAAGATGCTAACTTAGTTTTAGTTACATCAATTAACCCAACTTCTAGTGGTGAAGGAAAATCTACTGTTACAATCGGATTATCTGATGCTCTAAATAGAATTGGTAAAAAATCATGCGTTGCTCTTCGTGAACCTTCTTTAGGACCTGTGTTAGGAAGAAAAGGAGGAGCTGCTGGTGGTGGGTATGCACAAGTGGTACCAATGGAAGATATTAATCTTCATTTTACTGGAGATATGCACGCAATTACAACTGCACATAATGCGATTGCAGTTTTAGTTAATAATCATGTATTCCAAGGTAACGAATTGGAAATTGATAAAATTGTCTTTAATCGTGTAATGGATATGAACGCACGTGATTTAAGACATATTAAAATAAATGCAGGAACAGATTTAGAAAGAAATGATGGTTTTGATATCACAGTAGCAAGTGAAATAATGGCGATTTTATGCCTTTCTGAGAGCTTAGGTGATTTAAAAGAAAAACTAAAAAATATTTTAGTAGCATATAATAAAAAAGGGGAACCTGTTTACGTTAAAGATCTAAAAATAGAAGGTGTTATTACTTCTTTATTAAAAGATGCAATTAAACCAAATATTGTTCAAACATTGGAAAATAATCCTGCAATAATTCATGGTGGTCCTTTTGCAAATATTGCACACGGATGTAATTCTATTTTAGCTACTAAAACAGCACTGAAATTTGCTGATTATGTTATTACTGAAGCTGGTTTTGGAGCTGATTTAGGAGCTGAAAAATTCTTAGATATTAAGTGTCGTAAGTCTGGTTTAAAACCAAAAGCAGCTGTGGTTGTAGCAACTGTAAAAGCACTAAAATTACATGGTGATATTGAAGAAAAAGATCTTAAAGAAGAAAATCTTGAAGCACTTGCAAAAGGTGTACAAAACTTAGAAAAACATATAGAAAATTTAAGAAAATTCAATTTACCTATAGTAGTAGCTTTAAATGTTTTTGTTACTGATACTGAAAAAGAATTAGCATTCCTTGAAGAGTGGGCTAAAGAACAAGATGTAGAATTTTCTCGTACAGAAGTATGGGAAAAAGGTGGCCTAGGTGGAATAGATCTAGCAGAAAAAGTCGTAAAAGCAGTAGAAAATAACGACAAAGAATTACAACTTTTATATAAAGATGAAGAATCAATTGTTGATAAAATAAATACAGTATGTTGTGAAATTTATGGAGCTGATGGAGTTAACTACTCTGATGAAGTATTAAAAGAAATAGAAAGAATTGAATCACTAGGATTTAAAAATTTACCTGTTTGTATGGCGAAAACTCCTGTTTCACTTACTGACAATGCTAAAATTAAAGGAAGACCTTCAGGATTCAAGATTACAATTAATGATGTTAAGTTAAGAAGTGGTGCTGGATTTGTAGTTGCATATGCTAATAAAGTATTAACTATGCCTGGTCTACCTAAAAACCCAAGTGCTTTAAATATAGATATTGATGAAGAAACAGAAACAATATTAGGTATATTTTAATAGTAAAAAGAAGTTAGAATAATTTCTAACTTCTTTTAATTTTATAAATAAATTAATCTATTATAAAAAATAATAATTTATTATATTTAATTTAATAGATATAATAATAAAGAAAAATAAATATATGTATTCTAATTGTTTGTATATTAGACTAATTTTTTAATAAATTATAAAAAAGCGTTCGCAATTTATTATATTTATGGTATAATAGATAGTGGAAAAAATAAATGCTTTCAGGAGGCGTAATTAATGTCAATAATTGTAGTAGTAGGTTCACAATGGGGAGATGAAGGAAAAGGTAAAATTACTGATTTCCTTGCAGAACGTGCCGATGTCATTGCTCGTTATCAAGGTGGGAATAATGCAGGGCATACAATAAAATTTGATGGAAAAACATATAAACTTCAGCTAATTCCTTCAGGTATTTTTAATGATCAAAAATTATCAATTATAGGTAACGGTTTAGTAGTTGATCCAAGATGGATTTGTGGAGAAATAGACCGATTAAAAGAGAGTGGTGTATCATGTAATGGATTACGAATATCTAATAGAGCTCACGTAGTACTTCCATATCACCTTAGATTAGATGAAGTAGAAGAAGCACGCCGTGGTGAAAATAAAATTGGTACGACTAAAAAAGGTATTGGACCATGTTATGTAGATAAATATAAACGTTGTGGTATCCGTGTTGCCGATTTATTAGATGAAGATTTATTTAAAAAGAAATTAGAACTTAATTTAGCCGAAAAAAATGAAGTTTTTGAAAAAATATATGGTGTCGATGGTTTTACAGTTGAAGATATATTTAATGAATATTTTGAATATGGTAAAAAATTAGCACAGTATGTTACTGATACATCTAAAGTATTAGAAGATGCACAAAAAGAAAATAAAAATATTTTATTCGAAGGTGCACAAGGTGTTATGTTAGATATTGACCATGGTACTTATCCATATGTAACATCGTCTAATCCAAGTGCTGGTGGAATAACAGTCGGAAATGGTTTTGTTCCAACTAAAGGATTTAAAGTTTTAGGTATTTCTAAAGCTTATACTTCACGTGTTGGTGATGGTCCATTCCCAACAGAACTATTTGATGAAGTTGGAGATACAATCCGAGAAGTTGGTAATGAATATGGAACTGTAACTAAACGTCCACGTCGTATTGGTTGGTTTGATACTGTCGTAATGCGTCACTCTGCACGTGTATCGGGATTAACTAATTTATCAGTAAACTGTTTAGATGTTCTTACTGGTCTTAAAGAAATTAAAATTTGTACTGCATACGATTATAAAGGTGAAATTTTAACTGAGTATCCAGCGAATGAAAACATTATAAAGGATTGTAAACCAATTTACGAAACATTACCTGGTTTTGATGAAGATATTACAGGCGTAACTTCATTAGAAGAATTACCAGATAATGCTAGAAAATACTTAGAAAAAATTGAAGAGTTAGTAGGTGTTAAAATTTCAGTATTCTCTACAGGACCTGATAGAACACAAACTCACTTACTAGAAAATTTATGGAAATAGTCTAATAAAAAAGAGATATGTTTAAAACATATCTCTTTTTTTCATTATATTTTATTACTTAAGCAAAAAAGTTTATCTAATTCGTCGAGTGCTTCATTAAAGCTAAAAACTAATTTACCATGTTTCTGAATTCCACCAAGTACATAATGATTCATAGCATAACTAGGAATTTCATATTTATTTGCAGATTTTAATCTAATATCTGAGTTTATTGCGATAATTTTTTTATTTAGTGCAATAGCAATACCTAATTCAACCATAACTCCACTATCTTCATTAGTTATGTCAGCTAAGAAAATATCGGAGTCCTCTACAGCATTAGTATCTCCATTAAAAATATCTTGTGGAGTAGGTAAAGTTTGTTTATCTTCATTAAAAGGTTGTTCTATTGGATTAAAAATAGATAGTTTTTCACCAAATTTTTCTTTTAATAATTTCCCTTCTTTTAGTCTTTGGGCAATTTCTGCTTCATTAAACAATGCACCAGCTAGATATAGTTTCATAAGAATTCTCCTCCTTGTTTGTTATACAAATTATAATATGATAAAAAAAAATTTACAAATAAATAAAATAATAGATGATAGTGATTATACACAGTCACTAGTTATTTTGTTGATTTTCTATTATAATATAATTAAATATAAAATAATAAAATTGAGAGGAAATATAATGAAAAGTGTTGTTCTTTGCGAAAAACCTTCAGTAGCTCGTGATATAGCGAGAAATTTGGGAGCAAAACAAAATAAAAATGGCTGCCTCGAAGGTGATAAATATGTAGTAACATGGGCTTTAGGTCATTTAGTCACATTACAAACGCCAGATAAATATAAAGAGTTCAATAATGTTAGTTTAGAAAATCTCCCTATGATACCTAAATACATGAAGACTGAAGTAATAAAAAAAACATATAAACAGTATAAAATTGTCGAAAATGCATTGAATAGAAAAGATGTTGATGAGATAATTATTGCAACAGATGCAGGTAGAGAAGGTGAACTTGTTGCCAGATATATTATAGAAAAGGCTAGATGTGAGAAAAAAGTTAAGCGTCTATGGATTTCATCAGTTACAGATAAAGCTATAAAAGATGGTTTTAGAAAATTAAAAAATGGAAAAGATTATTTAGGATTATATTATTCAGGTGTTGCTCGTGCGAATGCAGATTGGTTAGTGGGAATTAATGCTTCTAGAGCTTTAACATTGAAATTTAATGCAGCTTTAAATTGTGGTCGTGTTCAAACCCCCACATTACAAATGGTATTTGAAAGAGAAGAAAAGATAAAAAATTTTAAACCACGAGATTACTTTACTTTTGAAGCTCAAATAGAAAATATCAAATTTACATGTAATACTAGAGAATTTAATTATGAAAAAGCAGAAAAATTTGTTAAAGAAAATCAGAATAAAATAATCAAAATCACTGATGTAATTACTAAAACCAAAACTATTTCTCCAAAACCATTATTTAATCTTACGGATATACAGCAATTATCAAGTTCATTATTTGGACTTTCACCTAAACAAACTTTAAATATTGTACAAAGTCTATATGAAAGACACAAAGTACTAACATATCCTAGAACCGATAGTAGATATTTAACAACAGATATGAAAAATACTATAAATGAAAGAGTTGCAGCTATTGGTGGAGATTATAAGGATATAACTGTTAAACTATTAAAAGAAAAAAAATATATTACTAAGAGGATTATTAATAACTCTAAGGTTAGTGATCACCATGCTATAATTCCAACTGAACAAAGGCCAAATTATATATCATTATCAGATTTAGAATTGAAAATATATAATTTAGTAGCTAAAAGGTTTTTAGAAAATCTTCTACCAGAATATGAATATGAAGAGACAACATATTTATTTAAATTAGGAAATAAAGAATTTACTGCAAAAGGAATTAATGTTTTGCAGGAGGGATATAAGGTATTAAGTAATGAAGAGATTAATAATAAAAATATTACTTTAGATAATAATGAATATAAACTAGAATCACTTATCTATAATAAAAAAGAGACAACACCTCCTAGTTATTATAACGAAGGAAGTTTAATCTACGCTATGGAAAATCCTTTTGAATTTGTAGAAAATGAAAAAGAAAGAAAAATTTTAAAAGAAACAAACGGAATTGGAACAGTAGCTACAAGAGCAGATATATTAGAAAAATTATTCGCTAATGATTATTTAATTTTAGATAATGGAAAAATTAAAACAACTAATAAAGCTAAACAATTATTAAATTTAGTTCCCCAAAAACTAAAAAGTCCATCATTAACTGCTGTTTGGGAAAAACAGTTAGATAGTATTGCAAAAAATAAACTTTCTAAAGAAAAATTTTTAAGTGATATAAAAGTTTATACTTATGAATTTATTAATGAAATAAAGAGTAGCGAAGATAAGTTTAAACATGATAATATAAGTGGAAAAAAATGTGAAGATTGTGGAAGCTATATTCTTGAAGTTGATAAAAAGGGAACCAAAATACTAAAATGCTCTAATCCAAAATGTAAAAACAGAAAAGTTTTAAGTCGTTTAACAAATCTAAGATGTGATAATTGTCATAAAAAAATGACACTATATGGTAATGGTGAAAATGGAACATATAGATGTCAGTGTGGTAACTCAATAAAGCAAAAAGAACTTGATAAGAGAATAAAAAATAATAAGAAAGATAAAGCTAGTAAAGTAGATATGAAAAAATATATGAAACAAGAAAAATTAGAAAATAATGCTTTAGCAAAACTAGCATCTTTAAAATTAAAGTAATTCAATATTTATTTAAATTAATAGTATAAAATAATATAGTTGTATATTTTAGGAAATTATAAATATTTTATGATAAAAACTAGTGTTTAAGCATAGTTTATGCTATAATTGATAATGAAAAAATTTGTCTGAGAGGTAAATTATGAAATATATGTCAGTAGCTGTTGACGGACCAGCTGGTTCTGGAAAAAGTACTATAACTAAAATGGTTGCAGAAAAATTAGGATATAATTATGTTGATACAGGTGCTATGTACAGAGCACTAACATTTAATTTTTTAAAAAATGGATTAAATGAATTAAATGAGGAAAAGATTAAATTTTTATTATCAAATATAAAATTTAATGTAAAGTTCATAGATAAAAAACAACATGTATATATAAATGAAGAAGATGTTAGTGAAAAAATAAGAACAGCAGAGGTTTCTAAGTTTACTTCTTTATTTGCAAAATCACCAGCTGTTAGAGAATTTTTGATAGATACACAAAGAAATTTAGCAGAGAGCAATAATATTATTATGGATGGCCGTGATATAGCTTCTGTTGTTTTACCAAATGCTGATGTTAAAATTTTCTTGACTGCTTCAGTTGAAGAAAGAGCTCGTAGACGTGTATTAGATTTTGAGAATCAAGGTTTAACTAATGTTGATTACGAAAAAGTAAAAGAAGAAATAAAAGCACGAGATTATCAGGATGAGAATAGAGATATTGCCCCTTTAATCAAGGTAGATTCTGCGATTTTGCTTGATACTACGTCATTAACAATTGATCAAGTTGTAGATGAGATGATTAAGTTAATTAAGTATAAAGAAAATTTTTAATAAAATAGGAGAAAGACATGTATAGTTTAGTAAAAACTTCTTTGAAATTATTTTATAGATTATTTTATAAAGTTACAATAATTAATGGAGAGAAAATTGAAAATGCTAAAGGTGTTGTTATATCTGGTAATCATTTAAGTAATCATGATCCATTATTGTTCCCAGCATTTTTCAATAAAGAAATACGTTTTGTAGCTAAAGAAGAGTTATTTAAAATATTTTTTATAAAACAAACTTTAAAAGCAACTGGAGCAATTCCTATAAAAAGAGGAACATTTGATAGAGCAGCTATTAATCAAAGTATTAAATTATTAAAAGAGGGAGAAGTTGTTGGAATATTCCCAGAAGGAACACGCTCACACTCAAAAAATTTAGACTTAGGTGAATCACATAATGGAGCATCTTTTATTGCTACTAGAGCCAAAACAAAGATAATTCCATTTGCTATTATACCGAATAAAAACTTTAGATTATTTTCTAGTATTAAATTAGTAGTTGGTGATGAAATAGATGCGTATGCTTTAAAAGAAGAAGGAAAAAGTCATGATGAAATCACTGAATTATTAATGCAACGAATTGCTGATTTGATAGAAAAGGAGAAATAATATGTACGAAAAAACTATAAAGTTTAAATTGGAAAAAAAATTTTTTAACAATGCAGGATTCTTAGATAATAAATATATATATGATTGGCTTAATTTAGCTAAAAAATATTATTTAAATGGATTAGGAATTGATATCGATTCATTAATTGATTACAATTTATATTATGCTGATATTGATGTTAAATATTCAATTAAGAATAATATTCGTTTTGAAAATACTGATATATATATAAAAACGTGGATTGAGAAACATAACGGTATAAAGACTATATTTTCATATGAATTTTATGTTGATGGAGCGATAATAATTTTAGCTTCGACTTCACATAATATCTTAGGAACTGATAGTGATCGTGCTATAAGAGTAGATAGATATTTACCAAAATGGGATCAGATTTTAAAAGATGTTGTGACAAACAACTAATATATATAAGATAGACGACTCTAAAAAGTAAGTATTAATATATAACTTTTTAGTGGTCGTTATTTTTATAATATTATTAGGTCAACTAATATATATTCGTAATTGATTTTTATTGATTAAACCTGATATTTGTTATATACTTTTATAGTAATTTGTAATAAATTAATATTTTAATTAAATATAATTAAGGAAGGTGTCGAAAATGATATATTTAGATAATTGTGCGACAACAAAACCTTATAAAGAAGTATTAGAAACTTTTGTTGAAGTCAATAATAATTATTATGGGAATCCAGCTAGTATTAATAAATTTGGAAAGACAACTAACAAACTTTTAGATGCTGCACGAAAACAAGTAGCAGATATACTAAATGTAGAAAAAGAAACAATATATTTTACTTCATGTGCTACAGAAAGTAATAATATTGCCATTTTAGGCTCAGTGGAACATAAAAAAGATTTTGGAAATAGAATAATAGTTTCAAAAATAGAGCATCCTTCTGTTTTAGAAACGTATAGAGAATTAGAAAGAAGAGGATTTATTTTAGATTATGTTAATGTGGATAATAATGGATTTATAGATTTAACTCATTTAAAATCTCTTCTTACTAAAGAAACAATATTATTAAGCGTTATGCATGTGAACAATATTTATGGTGCAGTTCAACCAATTCAAGATATAGTAGATTTATTAAAAGATTATCCTAAAATACATTTCCATGTTGATGGCGTTCAAGGAGTTTTAAAGAAAGATATTAACTTATCAAATGTTGATAGTTATTCTATTTCTGCACATAAATTTCATGGACTAAAAGGTGTAGGGGTTCTTTATTTAAAATCAAGAAGAACTGTTCATAATATCACATTTGGTGGTGGTCAAGAAAATGGTCTTCGTAGTGGTACAGTTAATGTTGCTGGAGCAGTAAGTTTAGCTAAAGCCTTACGATTATCATATGAAAAAACACCTGATGTTATTAAAAAACATAGAGAGTTTAAAAAGATAATAATCGAGGAACTTGATAATATAGATCATGTAATTATTAATTCTCCGATAGATAATAACTATGTTGATTCAATTGTAAATATTAGTTTACCTAAGATAAAAGGAGAAGCTATTGTAAATTCTCTTAATGAACGTGGAATAATGGTATCAACAACTAGCGCTTGTTCTTCAAAAACATTTCATTTGAATGAAGCTTTATATGCCAGAGGATTATCAAAAGAAAATATAGAAGGTAGTATTCGTGTTAGTTTCTCTTATAAAACTGAACTAGATGATGTAAAAACATTCGTTAAAGTTTTTAAAGAAGAATACAATAAAAAATTTAAAGAGGTAATAGAAAGTGGAATATAGTCATATTATAATTAGATACGGTGAATTGACACTGAAATCTGGTAATAGAAATGAATTTTTAAAAAAACTTACAAAAAATATTCGTTATAATCTTAAAGGATTAGAAGGATTTCATATTCAAACTAAACGTGATAGAATGTATATACATTTAGATAGTAATAAAGATGTAGAGCAAATAATATCTAGATTAAGAAAAGTCCCAGGTATACATAATTTTTCACCTGTATTACGAGCTAAATTAGATATAGAAGATGCAAAGAATGTAATAGATAATTTATTGCAAACTAAATTAGATAAGGAATATACTTTTAAAATACAAACAAAAAGACCAAATAAAAATTTTGCATTTCATACTAATGAATTAAATAATATTTTTGGTAGTCATGTACTAATAAATTATAAGAATTTGAAAGTTAATGTAAAACAACCAGATTTTATTATAAATGTTGAAGTAAGAAGTGAAGGTATTTTTATCTTCACAGACTTTATAAAAGGGGTTGGTGGATTCCCGGTGAATACATCTTCAAAAGCATTGTTATTATTATCTGGAGGAATAGATTCACCAGTAGCAGCTCATACATTACAAGTAAAAGGTGTTGAGGTAGAAATGATACATTTTCAATCTCCTCCATTTACATCTCAAGAGGCGTTACAAAAAATATTTGATTTAACAATGAAACTTAGTGAAGTGGTTGGTAAAATTAAACTTCATGTTGTTAACTTTACAAAATTACAAACAGAAATTGTAAAAAGAATACCGTCAAATTATACTATGACATCTACAAGAAGATTTATGTTACGTATAGCAGAAGAAGTTGCAAAAAAAGAAGGGTATCTAGCTATTGCTACAGGAGAATCATTAGGTCAAGTTGCCAGCCAAACATTAGAATCAATGAATTGTATAAATGAAGTAACTAATTTACCAGTTTTAAGACCATTATTAACAATGGATAAAGTAGATATAATAAAAATAGCTCAAGATATTGATACACTAGAAATCTCAAACTTACCATTTGAAGATTGTTGTACAATTTTCACGCCAAAAGCTCCTAAAACTCGCCCAAGATTAGAGAAAATTAAATCTTATGAAGCGCGAGATGATTATTCAGAATTGATAGAAGAAACACTAGCGTCTGTTAAGACATATTTGTTTGATAAAAATGGACAAGTTATAACTAAAGATTTAAGCGAAGAAAAAGTTATTAAAGAAGATTTTTCAGATTTACTATAAAGAAAGAGAGAGATTTAATGGAAAAAAAAGTAATAGTAATAGGTGCTGGATTAGCAGGAAGTGAAGCTGCATGGCAATTAGCCAAAAGAGGGGTTAATGTTGATTTATATGAAATGCGTCCGAAAAAAATGACTCCAGCTCACAAAACACAAAACTTTGCCGAATTAGTATGTTCAAATTCTTTACGTGCTAATAATATAACAAATGCTGTTGGACTATTAAAAGAAGAAATGAGAAGATTAGACTCTTTAATTATAAAATGTGCTGATGCAACACAAGTTCCAGCGGGTGGGGCATTAGCTGTAGATAGGGATAAATTCTCTGAAATGATCACAGAAACTATAAAAAATCATCCTAATATAAATGTAATAGAAGAAGAATTAACAGAAATACCAAAAGGTGATATACCGGTTGTAGTAGCAACAGGTCCATTAACATCCGATTCATTAAGTCAAGACATAAGAAAGTATACTAAGCAAGAAGGATTATACTTTTATGATGCGGCAGCACCAATTATTGAAAAAGATTCAATTGATATGAATAAAGTATATTTAAAATCAAGATATGACAAAGGTGAAGCAGCATACTTAAATTGTCCTATGACAAAAGAGGAGTTTTTCAATTTTTATAATGCATTAATTACAGCAGAAGCAGCTCCTCTAAAAGATTTTGAAAAAGAAATTTATTTTGAAGGATGTATGCCATTTGAAGAGATGGCTAAACGTGGTGAAAAGACTTTATTATTTGGACCAATGAAACCTGTAGGATTAGAAGATCCGAAAACTGATAAGCGCCCTTATGCAGTAGTCCAACTTAGACAAGATAATAGTGAAGGTACGTTATATAATATTGTAGGATTCCAAACTCATTTAAAATGGGGTGAGCAAAAACGAATTATTAATATGATTCCAGGCCTGGAAAATGCTAATATTGTAAGATACGGTGTTATGCACAGAAATACTTATTTAAATTCACCACAATTATTAGAAAAAACTTATAAATTAAAAGAAGAAGATAATATTTATTTCGCGGGGCAAATGACAGGTGTGGAAGGATATGTAGAGAGTGCAGCATCTGGTATAGTAGCTGCTTTAAATGCATTATATAATCAAGAAGGAAAACAAATTATTTTTCCTACAGAAACCATGATAGGAGCTATGGCAAACTATATTGTAGATAGCACTAGTAAAAATTTCCAACCTATGAATGCAAACTTCGGTATAATAAAACCATTACCTGAACGCATCAAGGATAAGAAAGAGAAATATGAAAAATATGCTAATAGATCGTTAGAAATTTTAGAAAATTTCAAAATTGATTAAAAAATTTTATAAAAAAGTCTTACAATTTTCTGAAAAAAGTGTTATAATTATTCAGGAAGTATTTTTGTAAGGAGAATAAAATGGCAAGTTTATTACAAAAAACAAGAAAAATTAGTACAATATTACAAGAAGGAAGACATGAAAATGTAGACTTTGAGTCAATGGCCATGAGACTTAGTCCGATATTAGATTCTGTTGTTTATATCTTAGATAATGAAGGAAATATACTTGGATATGATTCAATAATTGATTATTCGAATGAACGTATGGAAAAAATAATACGAGACAGAAAAGTACCAAAAGCTTATTTAGATGCTACATTAAAAGTTTATGCTACAAAAGTTAACATTCCATTTCAAAATCCTCTTTCAATTTTTCCGGAGGAAGAAGAAGAACGCTTTGAGGGGAATACATATACTGTTGTTTTACCGATAAGAGGTGGAGGAGAACGATTAGGAACACTTGTTATTGGTAGAATGGATAGTGATTTTAATGATGATGATTTAGTTTTAGCAGAGTATGCTTCAACAGTTGTTGGTATTGAAATAATGCATGAGAAACAAGACAAAGAAAAAAATATTGCGCGTGATAAAGACATGGTGAATATGGCTATAAACTCACTATCATATTCTGAAAAAGAAGCTATTGAACATATATTTAGGGAGTTAGATGGTACTGAAGGACTACTTATTGCAAGTAAAATAGCAGATAGAGTAGGTATTACTCGTTCTGTTATAGTTAATGCTCTTAGAAAACTAGAAAGTGCTGGTATTATAGAATCTAAATCTTTAGGTATGAAAGGAACTTATATAAAAGTTCTAAAAGATTATTTCTTAGAATTAATTTTCTCAAATGAATTTTAATTGTAATTTGTACAAAATAATATTATATTAAAATATAGTAAAAAGCTACAAGATAGTAATCTTGTAGCTTTTTATTTAATTGTGTAGTTTTTCTAAAAATTTTTCATTATTTATAACAACACGTGTATGTTCTGCGTTACCAATTTTCTTTTCTTTTTCATATGCTTCAAGTGAAAATTTTATAATTTTCTCTTTTATCACTTCTGTAATTTTTCCTTTAACAGTGATTGAGCTTCCTATTAAAGTAGGTGCGATATGATTAATATTAATATTACTCCCAACACTTCCCATTCCTTCAGGTAAATAGTTGTTTAAATAATTTTTAGCAGCATTTTCAATAAATGCAACTAAACTAGGAGTTGAAAGTACCTCTAAATCTCCGCTTCCCATATTTTTAGCACTATTTTCATCTGAAACAAGATATTTTTCTTCAAAAATTTCATTTAATTCAATATTCATTTTAATCTCCTTTATTCATAAAAGTTAACTGTATAATCTTTAAATTTGTTATTTATATAATTAAATTTTGCCGAGAAAAATGGTTTATCTTTGACAAGCCAATCTAGAAAAATATAGTCTCCTTCCCAAGTTTTAATATTTTGTATTTCTGTTTTTTTTACCCAGACTAAATCTCCCTCATTACAATCTTCTATCAGATGACCACTATATTCTGTAGCAGTAAAAACATATGTATACCAATCTTTTTCTCCATCAAAAGAGGGAAATGTTATAATACCTCTTAACTTAGGTGCTATTATATCTAAATTTGTTTCTTCTTTCACTTCTCTAATAATACAATCTTCAGGACTTTCTCCTGGTTCAAATTTTCCACCGACACTGATAGTTAGACCCTCATGTATATCATTTTCTTTTTTATTGCGTTTCAGCATAAGAAAACTATCTCCGTTATCAATGTAACACATTGTAGCCAACATAATATTCATTGTTTAACACTCCTATATAAAAAAGTAGGCTATTGTGCAAAATGCTACTAGACCTACTTTCTAAAAATTATTAATAATTAGTTTTCACTGCGCTTTTTGTCAAATCCAATTGCTTCCAAAATAGCAACAAAAGCCGTAAATATTATAGAAAGAATAAAACAGTCACGAACCATATTTTCTCCTGATAGTCCATTACTTCCTAATATTGATGAAATAATAAATATTGCAATAAATGAGAAGATGAATGCCCAAAATAAAGAAATAATATATTTCATGATAACCCCTCCTTTGAAATAACTTACAACTCTAATTATACAACTTAAAAGAAATTCTTACAAGAAGTTTATTATAATTTTTATATACAAATTATAATAAAAAAGATATTTATAAATATATTCTTTAAAATAATTTGTAATTTATAAGAATCTAGTAGAAATATTTTCTTCATATGTGATATAATATAATGATAATATTGGAGGTGCAATTAATTTATGTATCAAAAATTATTAATAGATTCTGCTTTAAAAGATAAAATTACAGAAGATATAGAAAATATATTTTTTAATAATGGTATAAAATTTGAATTTTGTGAGAATGATAATGCTTTGGAACAAAATACATTGTTTCTAACAGCTGATAAAAATAATTTAAACAAAAATCTTGTTAATGTCTTTTTATTAAAAAATGATTATGATTTTCTTGATGTAAAAGATGCTATTTTCATAAAAAATATAGTGGATGTTGTAAAAGTTTATGAAGATAATGTTTGGAAAAACTGGGCACAGGAATTACAATTTTTAGCACAATGTTCGTTAGCATATAGTAAAGACAAGTTTGATAGAGAGCGATCAACAAGAATAAGAGAAATCTCATGTGAAATGTTGTCGTATAAATATAATATTTCTCCCGAGAAAATTGAAATTAATTTTGCTGGTGAAATAGGATACCAAACACCAAAGGTTGAAAATAGAGGTGCTGTAATAAAAGATAACAAGATATTATTAGTTAAGGAAAAAGTAGATGGAAAGTGGGCATTACCTGGTGGCTATCAAGATGTGAACTGTAGTGTTAGAGAGAATATAATTAAAGAAGCTAGTGAAGAAGCTGGAGCTATAGTAGAGCCCAAAAAGATAATAGCAGTATTTGATTATAATAGACATCATAATGTTAATTTTCCTTATGGTATGGTGAAAATTTTTGTATTGTGTGAATATATTGATCATTACTTTAAAGACAATACAGAAACATTAGATGCTAAATTTTTCTCATTAGATAACCTTCCGGAGTTATCATCTAATAGGACTACGGTTGATCAAATAAAAATGTGTTTTGATTGTTATAACAATATTGAAAATTGGGAAACAATATTTGATTAATAAAAGATTGGAGGTTAAATATTTTATATTATGCGATTTAAAGAAACTTTAATAAATAAAAACTTACCTGTTCATGAACAGTTAGCTTTTTGCCTATTATTAACTGTAATAGGAGGTTTTTTCGATTCATATACTTATGTGAATTGTGGTGGAATTTTTGCGAATGCGCAAACTGGAAACTTAATATTTGTGGGAGTAGATATAATTGAAGGGAAATTATCAGATGTTATACATTATTTAGTTCCAATCATTTCCTTCGTTTTAGGAGTATTAGTAAGTAAAATTATAGAAAATAAATATAAACAACTATCAATATTTAAACACATATATATGTTATTAGTTACTCAAGCACTGGCTTTATTATTTATTTTTCTTAAACACTCTATATTTGGTATTGATATACGTCCAATTGTAATATCATTCATTTGTGCTATTCAATATGATGGATTCAGAAAAGTAAACAACTTAGTATTTGCAAGTGTTTTTTGTACTGGTAATTTACGATCTATGACTGAACATCTATATAAATATATGTTTTTAAAGAAAAAAGAAAGTAAGGATCCTCTGTTTATTTATCTGATAGTTATATTAGTGTTTTTATTTGGAGTAATTTTAGGGGCAGCATCATCTAAATATTACTCTCATAAAGCTATTTTAGTACCGATATTTATAATAATAATTAATTTATTTTTTGTAAGAGGCATTAGAAATAAATTCGGTAGAAAAAAATAAAATTGTAATACTTTAAAAATATAGTGATTAAGAAATAATTTATTTCTAAAACTTGTTTTTAAAGTATTTTTATTTTAAAAATATAATTAAATTAATGAGTATAATTCATTCATATACATTTACATAAAGTGGTATAGATGATATAATTTAAGTATAAAAATTTATAATAAGGGACAGTATTTGTAAAATACTAAGGGGGTATTTTTATGAACAATAATGATTTTAAAGATTTTCAAAATTATCTACTAGATAAAAAACATTTTTCTTCTAATACTATAAATTCATATGAACGTGATTTAAGAAAATTATTTATTTATCTTGACAGTAATGGCTATGATTGTACTGATATACATTCATGGTTAACAGAGGGATGTATTAATAACTATATGCAATATTTAAAAGATAATAACTACTCAGCGGCTACATTAGCTAGAACAGTATCAACTGTACATGTTTATAGTGAGTATCTTTTTGAAAAAAATGTTATTAAAAATAAACCACAGATTGATATTAAAATTGCAAAAGATGAAGAACATGATTTAGTTATTTTTACTCGGGATGAAATTGCACAAATATTAGATATTGATACTCTAACTTTAAATGATTATAGAGATAAAGCAATATTTGAATTATCATACTCAATAGGGATTAAACCTACAGAATGTATTAATTTAGAAATGAAAGATGTTAACCTAGAAATCGGTTATATCAAGTATAGAAAACAGGATGGCTATAGAACAGTAGCTTTGAATACAGAATCAATTGAAGCAATTCGCAATTATTTGGATGCATTAAAAAAACATAATGTTCCTATTTCTGAAGAAAGTAAATTATTTTTAAACCATGATGGTGAAGGAATAAGTAGACAAGGATATTGGAAAATATTTAAAAAACGTCAAAAAGAACTTGATTTATCTAAAGAATTAAACACAATGAATTTTCGAAATTCTTTAGCTGTTCATTTGTTAGAAGATAATGTACCCATTCAAGATGTTCAAGAGATTTTAGGTTTAAAAAATATACATAGTTTAAAATCATATATAAAAAGTTTGAAAAAAACAAAAGCAATAAAAAGGATGTTTTCTAATCATCCTAGAAAAGCAATGAAATAAAGGAAAATTTAAGTAATGTATAATGTCAATTTGGATGTTTTTCAAGGTCCTT
This sequence comes from uncultured Gemella sp., assembly GCA_900555985.1. GTDB lineage: Bacteria > Bacillota > Bacilli > Staphylococcales > Gemellaceae > Gemella. Next base: position 11,554 of record USNF01000009.1, on the reverse strand, counting down.
TAGATTTACTGCTTCATTTAATTGAAAAAATGGAAATAGACATTTATAATATACCAATAGCAAAATTAACAGAAAGCTATTTAGATTATATAAATAATAATGATGAATTTTCATTGGAAAATGCTGAAGAATACATCGTTATGGCAGCAACATTAATTCATATTAAAAGTAAAAGTTTACTTCCTGTTTTTAATGACGATGAGCAAGATATAGTTGAAGATGATCTAGTTCAACAATTAATTGAGTATAAAAACTATAAAGAATTAAGTCAAAAATTAGAGGCTCTACAACAAAGTAGGGCCCAATATTTAGAAAAAGAAAGTATTGATATTGAAACGGAAGTTGATTTAAGAAATTTAAATATCTCTTCAAATAAATTACTTCATGCTATGGAAAATATTTTAAAAACTTTTGATAATAATAATGATCAAAGCATTATAAGTTATAAGAGAGAAATATCTTTAGAAAAAATTAAAGAAGATCTTCTTTTGAAATTTCAAAATAATAAAAAAATCTTATTTAATGAATTAGTAGATAGTTATACGGAAAAGTATGAGTTAGTACTTGTATTTATAAGTATTCTTACAATGATTAAAGATCAACAGATATTTTGTAGTAATAACAAGGATGAATTATCATTAGAATATATTGTAGAGGAAAAATAAGTATGTTATTAGATGAAACAAAAAAAATGATAGAAGCTTTACTTTTTATAAAGGGTGAAGAAGGACTTAGTATTGAGTTTGTGTCTAATTTTATGGATTTAGAGCAGCATGAAGCTGAAAATATTTTAAATATTTTTACAGAAGAATATAATAAAAATGATAGTTATTTAGTTGTTAAAAATTTTGGGACAACTTATAAATTATTAGTTGAAGATAAAGCATATGATAAAATCAAACATGTTATATCTTCAAAAAATCTCGTTAAGTTATCTAAAGCGTCTATTGAAACCTTAGCAATAATAGCGTATAATCAACCTATTACTAAAGTGCAAATAGATAAAATAAGAGGTGTTAGTAGTGATTCAATAATTCATTCATTGGTCGCTAAGGAACTTATAGTTTCTAATAAAACATTAGATACTATAGGAAAACCTAAATTGTATGAAACAACTGATTTATTTTTAGATGTTTTCGGTTTAGAAAGCTTAGATAAGCTCCCAAAATCTAACGTACTAGATAATAATGAGTTAAATAACTTTTTGGAAAATTAGGAGGAAATAATGGCTGAAAGATTGCAAAAATTAATTGCTGCTTCAGGTTATACATCAAGAAGAAAAGCAGAACAGTTGATACTTGATGGAAAGGTAACAGTAAATGGTACAGTAGTTAATCAACTAGGTGTAAAAGCAGAACCTAGTGATATTATTATTGTAGAGGGTGTAAGACTATTAAAAGAAAATAAACGATATTATTTATTCTACAAACCTGAAAAGGTAATTACATCTATGTCAGATGAAAAAGATAGAACTTGTGTAAAAGATTTTTTTGAATCAGTTAATGAAAGAGTCGTTCCTGTAGGCCGTCTTGATTATGATACATCAGGAGCATTGATTATGTCTAATGATGGTGAATTTATAAACTTAATAACACATCCTAGACATAAAATAAATAAAACATATATTGCAAAAATTGGTGGAAAATTAGAAGATCGTCATTTAAAAATTTTACGTTCAGGTGTTAGAATTGATAATTATAAAACAGCACCTGCTGAAGTTAATATTGTAAAAAATAAAAATAAAAGTTCAAATACTTTAGTAAGACTAACAATTCATGAAGGAAAAAATAGACAAATTCGTCGTATGTTTGAAGCCTTAGGATATGAAGTATTAAAATTAAAACGTGAAGCAATAGAAGATTTAACACTAGAGGGGCTAAAAAAAGGAGAATATCGCGTTTTAACAATTCATGAAGTTAAAAAATTAATAAATAAGGCAAATAATGGAGAAAAATAGAAAATAGGAAGTGATGTAGTATGGCAGAAAGAGTTTTAGTTATTGATGATGAAGAAAGAATTAGGAAATTATTGATAATGTATCTTGAAAAAGAAGGATATATAGTTGATGAAGCTACTAATGGGCAAGATGGTTTAGAAAGACTAAAATATATGGATTATTCTTGTGTTCTTCTTGATGTCCATTTACCGATGCTGAATGGAAAAACAATATTAGCTGAATTAAGAAAAACAAAAGCAACTCCAGTTATAATTATGTCTGCTCAAGCTGACGAACAAAGTAGAGTAGAAGGATTTGAGCTAGGTGCTGATGATTATGTAATTAAACCATTTAGTCCAAGAGAACTAATGCTTAGAGTAAATGCCATTTTACAAAGAACCAAAAGAAGTGTTTTCTATACACCTGAATTATATACAAAAGACGTGCTAGTATTTCCAGGATTAATTATTGATGTTAATGCTCATAAAGTTATCGTAGAAGATTCTGAGATTTTTCTTACTCCAAAAGAGTTTGATTTGCTTCTATTTTTAGCTAAATCGCCAGATAAAGCATTTAAAAGAACTGAAATACTAAGAGCTGTTTGGGATTATGATTTTTATACAGATTTAAGAACAGTTGATACACATATAAAGAGAGTAAGAAAAAAAATTGATAAGATTTCACCAAAAGTGGCTAAAATGATTATCACAGTATGGGGAATAGGTTATAAATTTGATACTACACAAAATAGCCTTTAATATTAAAAAAAAAGGAGAAATTATGCTATCATTTTATAAAAATTTAGCAAAATTAACTAGAAATACAAGTAAATTAATTGGAAAAAAAGGAACTGATTTACCTGGTAAAGTTTTAAGAAAATTCGATAAAAATATATTAGTTAAATTATCTAAACAGTATGATGAAATTGTTTTTGTTACTGGAACAAATGGAAAAACAACTACATCTAATTTAATCGGTCATACTTTAAAAGAAGCAGGTATAAATTTTATAAATAATTTTGAAGGAGCAAATATGTTAGATGGTATTATATCTACTTTTGCAATCCAATCAAAAAATGATACTAAATTAGCAGTTATTGAAATAGATGAAGGTTCAATAAAAAAAGTAATGCAATACATTACTCCTACTAAATTTGTTATTAATAATTTCTTTAGAGACCAAATAGATCGCTTTGGAGAAATTGATACTTTAATAGCAACAATAGGTGAACAATTAGAAGGAAAAAATATTCAACTTATCCTTAATAGTGATGATCCTTTTGTTACAAGACTATCTAAATATGGTAATAATAATATTTATTTTGGTATTGATAAAGATGCTTATAATTTTACTGATTATGGAATTTCAGAATCAAAATTCTGTCCTAGTTGTGGAACAGAATTGACTTATGATCATGTACATTATAGTCAATTAGGTTATTATCATTGTGAAAATTGTGATTTTAAACACCAAGAAACTAAGTATACTGTTACTAAAGCAAAAGTAGAACCATTTATAGAACTTTCTATTAACAATGAAAAAAGTTTTAAAACAAGATTAGCTGGAGACTATAATATATATAATCTTTTAGCTGCATATTCATTACTTAAAGAATTAAATTTAAGTAATAATTTAATTGAAAAAGGATTAGGTAGTTATACTCCAAAAAATGGACGTATGCAAAGTATTAAAATATCAGAAAATACAATGGCTCTACTTAACCTTGCTAAAAATCCTGCAGGGTTAAACGCTTCTTTAGCTATTGGAAATCCTATTAAAGAGCAAATAAACTATTTATTAGTATTGAATGATAATGGTGCTGATGGATTTGATATTTCATGGATTTGGGATACTGATTTTAATATAATGAAAAATCAAAACATCAAAAATATTATTTGTTCAGGAAAAAGAGCTGAAGAATTAGCTTTAAGAATTAAATATAGTGATATCAAAGCTAATGTTATTGTAAAAAAAGAAATTAAAGATGCCGTTAAACAATTAAAAAGCTACCAGGAAAAATATGCATTAGTAATACCGAATTATACAGCTTTAATTGCAACTCAAAAGGAATTGGAGAATAATTAATATGGAATTAAAATTATATCATTTTATGCCAGATAAATTAAATTTATATGGTGATATAGGTAATGTAATAGCGTTGAAGAAAAGATGTGAATGGCGCGGAATAGACTTAAAAGTTGAAAATATTACTTCTACTGATGGTATTAAACTGTCTGATTGCGATATGTTTTTTATTGGAGGAGGATCTGATAGAGAACAATGTATAGCAACTGAACAATTTAGCAAGATAAAAAATGAATTTAAATCAGCGATAGAGGACGGTATACCAGCACTAACAATTTGTGGAGGATATCAATTTTTAGGAGAATACTATAAAACTGTAGACGGAGATAAATTACCCGGTTTAAATATACTTGATTTTTACACAGAATCAATAAAAGATGCACCTAGATTAATTGGAAATATTTTAGTAGAATCTGATAAATTTGGTAATATTGTTGGTTTTGAAAATCATGGTGGAAGAACATATCATAACTATGAAACATTAGGAAATGTTATAGTTGGATATGGTAATAATGATGAGGATAAAAAAGAAGGTATTTTATACAATAATTTAATAGGTACTTACTTACATGGTCCTATACTACCTAAAAATCCTAATGTTACTGATTATTTAATTAAAGCTGCATTAGATAATAAGTATGGTAATTATGATTTTATTGAGTTAAATAATGAAATTGAGTTAAATGCTAATTCTCATATGGTAGAACTGCTAAAGAAAAGTATAAAATAATACATAAAAATAAGGAAATTACATAAAATGTAATTTCCTTATTTTTGAAATTCTTCTAAACAAAGTTTAAAGTTTTTTACCAAATCTGGTATTAATTCTTTATCTAAACATGAGAAAGCAATTCTAATATGTTCATTATCCATAGAATAAACACCATATTTATAATCATGTAAAAATTTCAATCTAAAATCATGCGCATTAATCTTTGATGGCATTTTTATTGTAAAGAAGTATCCTGAATTAAAAGGTAAGATAGTTACACTATCACTTAATTTATAATCATTAAGTGATTTTTTTAATATTATATATCTTTCGTGGATAATTTTATCATTGTCTTTTTTCTCGACATACGTATCCTTATCTTTTAATAAACGTATTGCTATTTGTTGTGATAAATTACATGATGAAGATGTTGTACTTCTTAAATAACCTTGGGTTTTTTCTAAAAGTTTTTCACGTAAATTATCATTTTCTGTATAATAGGTAATGAATCCAATTCGAAGCCCCCATCCATAATACTCTTTTGTTATACCATCTAATTTTATAATTAGACAATTTGAATTAGTTTCTAATTTGTAAATAGAACTTAGAGAAGGAGTTTTGTGGTTTTTCTCAAAGAAAAGTCCAAAATAAGCATCGTCACATATAATAATGACTTGTTTTTCAGGGTTCTCTTTAGCAAATCTATCAATAATTAAAGTTAATTCATCTAGTTCTTCTGTTGATGGCGTATAACCTGTTGGATTATTAGGAAAATTTAGAATTAATGATATTTTACTTTCTTTTATACTATATAGTACTTCTTTGAAGTTCTCTAAATAATACATATTATTCTCATTAAACTGATCATATGTGTAAACTTTATTTCCTAATTTTATAGAATAGATTTGTGCGTAATTTTGCCAAAATAAACTTGGTAATAATAATGCATCATCTTTACTACTAAATAAATTTGCTGCAATATCTATGCCTTGTGTTATTCCAGTTGTAACCATTGGAAGACTTAGATGCTCTTTATTAATTTTAGGATTATCACTAATTATTTTTTCTTTCCATAAATTTCTCATTTCTGGCAATCCAGGTGTAGGTGAGTAGGGTAGATATTCTGAATTATTAATCTCCTTTATCACTTTATCTATTGATGGCAGGAATAAGGCCTTTTTATTTTTTGTGGCTATTCCAATCGTTGCATTTATTGCACCTGAGACTGCAGCAGTTTCTTTTGATTGTATTAAAACGTCTTGTGGTAGAATTATATTTTCACCAAGATTTGAAAAAAATGTCATGAGTTACCTCCTAAGGTTTATAAACTAATTATATCATTAAATTATTAGGCGTTAAAGTATAAAATTAAATTCTAAGTTTGACAATATTTTCATTTTGAAATAGAATTAATTATATTAAAATTTATGGAGGGATTATGAATAGTTTAGATTTACTGAAGAAGAGTAATGTATTTACCTGGTGGTATGCATTTATTGTTTGTATTATTGCATCATTTATCCAAGGTATTTCTTTTGATTTTATATTTAATCCACATGTCAAAGATAAGCTTATTGCTAATTTATCATCGTATATTTCGAGTTTAATATTTATACTACTATTTGTAAAATATTTTGAGAAGAATATGCTTAAAACTTTAGGTTTTAAAAAAAATAAGATAATTAATAGCGTAATTATTGGTGTAATTTGTGCACTATTTATCTTGATTTTAATAGTAGGAAGTATATTTTTATTAACAAATGGAAACTTTAGTATATCAAAAAATAGTAATTATAAATTAGTAATAATTATAATTTTATTATTTGGGCTTCAAGGATTTATTGAAGAATTAATTTTTAGAGGATACTTAATGAATAGAATTGCCGCTTCGAAAGGTAAATGGTTCGGAGTATATATAAATTCACTATTTTTCGCTATTTTTCATCTAGCAAATCCAGCAATATCGTATATTTCATCTATAAATATCTATATTTTTGGTGTTATACTATCATTGATATTTTGGTATACAGATAATATTTGGATTGTTGGAACACTTCATGGATCTTGGAACATTATTCTAGGAGTAGTTTTAGGATGTTATGTTAGTGGTATTAAAATCTCTAATACTATTTTTGATTTAAAATTTAACTCAGATAATATTTTATTAACTGGAGGAAGTTTCGGTATAGAAGGAAGTATAATTTCTTCAATATTTTTTATAATAATGGGTATTTTGATATATGTAGGATTATATTTACAAATGTTTAAAAAAATTAATAATAATAAATAGTAATATTAACTGAGACATAAATTTTTAAATGAAATTTTATATCTCAGTTTTTTTAAAAATATAAATATCATTGTTTAAGAATTCGTTTATTATAAGGCTTTTTAAACATATCTACTAGAAAATAAAATGTAAATATGTTATAATATGATGATATGATTTTTGGAGATTTACTAAAATTTACAATATTAATATAATTGAAAAAAGGATGAGAGGCACAATTATGGTTAATGATAGAAAAGATATTAGATGTTCTTTTTGTGGAAAAAACTCTAATGAAGTTTTTAAAATGATTGCTGGAAATGACGTATTTATTTGCGATGAATGTGTTGAATTATGTTCAGATATAATCGAAGAAGAACTAGAGTATAGAAATGCAACAAATGAACCAGATTTTAATTTGCTAAAACCACATGAAATTATGGCACATCTAAATGAGTATGTCATAAGTCAAGATAAGGCTAAAAAATCTGTAGCTGTAGCAGTATATAATCATTATAAACGTATTAAAGCAAAACAAAATAATGAAAGTATAGATTTACAAAAAAGTAATATTGCTTTAATTGGTAGTACAGGTTCAGGTAAAACATTAATTGCACAAACTTTAGCAAAAATGTTAGATGTTCCATTTGCTATTTCTGATGCAACTACTTTAACTGAAGCTGGATATGTAGGTGAAGATGTTGAAAATATATTATTGCGTTTAATTCAAAATGCAAATTATGATATTGAAAAAGCAGAAAAAGGAATTATTTATATTGATGAGATAGATAAAATAGCAAAAAAAGGAGAAAATGTTTCTATAACACGTGATGTGTCAGGTGAAGGTGTACAACAAGCGCTGCTTAAAATACTTGAAGGAACAATAGCTAGTGTTCCTCCGCAAGGTGGAAGAAAGCACCCAGGAGAAGAAATGATAAAAATCAATACAAAAGATATTCTTTTTATAATAGGTGGTGCTTTTTCAGGAATTGAAGAAATCATAAAACGCCGATTGGGAGAAAAAGTTATTGGTTTTTCTAAAAGTGATGAATTAAATGACTCTGAAGCTATTATTTCTAAAGTGAAACATGAAGATTTAGTAAAATTTGGTATTATTCCAGAATTTATAGGTCGTATTCCAGTAATTTGTTACTTAGAAGAGCTTAACGAAAATGACTTAGTTAGAGTTTTAACTGAACCAAAAAATTCTGTAATTAAACAATATCAATACTTATTCAGTCTTGACAATGTAGACTTAGTATTTGAAAAAGATGCTTTAGTAGAGATTGCCCGCGAATCTATTAAACGAAAAACTGGAGCACGTGGATTACGATCTATTATTGAAGAATTACTTTTAGATGTAATGTACGATATTCCAAGTAAAGAAAATATTAAAACATGCACGATAACACGTGAAAATGTATTAAATAAAACTAAACCACTATTAAAATAAACTAGGGTAGAGAGGAGTTCGTTTTGACAAAATACTACTTATTAGAAAATAGAGAAATATTTTTTCCAACTAATACATATACAATTGAAGTAACGGACAAAAAGTTTTTAAAAACAATAAAAAAATTAAAAAAAGATAAGATTTCGGTTTTTATAACTAATAAAAGAAAACCAATTGATGCTTATGATGAAGAATTTTCCGAAGATGATATGTTTGATACTGATGGATTCAACGTATTCTTTGGTACATACGGACAGTTGACAATAGATAAAAAAAATGACAAATATGAATACCATTGTTATGGGGTAGCTGAAGTTAGAAGTGGAGTATATAATGACAATCAAGTAGAATATTTGGATATTAATATAAAAGAAACAATAGATAATGGTTTTGATAAAAAAACTGTTTTAAAAGAATTAGAAGATAAATTTAAAACTTATTTGAATAAAGAGAGTTTTGATATTGACTATTTTAAAACTGATGATTTAGAAAAATTTATCAATAAAAATATTAAATACTTTCCAATGGACAGAACTCTTAGAAAACGTGTCTTATTTATACTAGATTTAGAGAAAAAAGCTAGTTTTATAGATAAAAGTATTAGTTATTATTTATTAGGGCATGAGTTCAAAAAAGAAATAGATGACAAAGTGAGAACTAATATAGATACTCAGCAAAAAGAATATTTTTTACGTGAACAAATGAAAGTTGTTCAAGATGAATTAAAACAAATTTCTCCAGAAGAGGATGATATCGAATCACTTCGACAAGAAATTTTAAAAATTAATCTTTCAGAAAATGATAAACATCTTTTACTTAAAGAAATAGATCGTTTAGAGAAAACACCTGTAATGAGTCCAGAACATTCAATTATTAGAACATATATTGATACAGTGATTGCATTACCTTGGAATACATTAACAGAAGATGAGATAGATATAGTAAATGCTGAAAAAATCTTAAATGATGATCATTATGGACTTGAAAAAATTAAAGAAAGAATACTTGAGTTTCTTGCTGTAAAAAAACTTCGAGATGATATGAAATCACCAATTCTTTGTTTATCAGGCCCTCCTGGTGTAGGAAAAAGTTCATTAGCTAAATCAATTGCCAAATCAATGGGAAGAAGCTTTGTACGTATTTCACTTGGTGGAGTTAGAGATGAAGCAGAAATCAGAGGACATCGAAGAACATATTTAGGGGCTTTACCAGGTAAACTTATACAATCTTTAAAGAAAGTAAAAACAAAAAATCCTGTTATTTTACTAGATGAAATTGATAAAATGACTTCTGATATAAAAGGTGACCCTTCATCTGCGATGCTAGAGGTTATTGATCCTGCTCAAAATAATGAGTTTGTCGATCACTATCTTGATATTCCATTTGATCTATCTAAAGTTTTATTTATTGCAACTGCAAATAATTTATCTTTAATACCCGCACCTTTAAGAGACAGAATGGAAGTAATAGAATTAGAGTCTTATACTGTTAAAGAAAAAGAAAACATTGCAGTAAAATATTTAATACCAAGACAAATTAAGGAAAATGGATTAAATTCAAAACAAATATCTTTTTCGAAACAAGCTATAAATAAAATTATAAATTGTTATTCTTATGAAGCTGGTGTTAGAAATTTAGAGCGAGTAATTGGATCAATATGTAGAAAAGCTGCTTTAAAAATATTAAAAGGTACTGATATTGTAAAAGTTGGAATAAACAACTTAGAAGAATACTGTGGTCCAGAAAAATATAGCTTAAAAGATAAGAATACAAAACCAGAAATAGGATTAGTAAATGGTTTAGCGTACACTTCCGTAGGTGGAGATACATTAGAAATTGAAACAAGTATTTCTAAAGGTACAGGTAAGATAATATTAACTGGGAAATTAGGAGATGTTATGAAAGAATCTGCTCAGATGGCAATTTCATATTTACGTTCTAATTCAAAAGAATTAGGAATTGATAATATTAATTTCTCTGAGATAGATATACATCTACATGTTCCAGAAGGAGCTGTTCCTAAAGATGGACCTTCTGCCGGTATTACAATTACAACTTCTGTGTATTCTGCATTAACAGGTAAAGCAGTTGATAATAATATTGCAATGACTGGAGAAATGACTCTACATGGTAAGGTATTACCTATTGGTGGGGTTAAAGAGAAAATTTTAAGTTCAGAAAAAATGAACATAAATACAATAATTATTCCAATAAAAAATAAAAAAGATTTAATAGATATACCTAGAGAAATCTTAGATAAACTTACAATACATTCTGTAAATAACATACAAGAAGTATTTAATATAGTATTTGGAGAATAGAAATGAAAAAGTTAAATACACATAATGTTGACTTATTAATTAGTGCAGTATCAAAAAAACAATATCCAGAACATGATAAACCAGAAGTAGCTATGTGTGGTCGATCAAATGTAGGGAAATCATCATTTATTAATACAATTTTAGAAAGAAAAAATTATGCACGTGTTTCTTCTAAACCAGGTAAAACTAGAACTTTAAATTTCTTTGATGTAGATAACAAACTTGTATTAGTAGATGTACCAGGCTACGGGTATGCCAAGTTATCTAAATCAGAAAAAGAAAAACTATATGACATGATAGTTGAATATTTTACAAACAGTAAAAATCTTGGTTTTGTATTACATCTAATGGATAGTAGACACAAACCTTCACAAGATGATATAGAAATGAATGAATTTCTAAATTATTATGATATTCCATTTGTTGTAGTTTTAACAAAAATTGATAAAATATCAAAAAATGAATTGTCTAGAAATGTAGCTAAAATAAAAAAAGAATTAGATCTTACTAATAATATGGCTATAATACCATTTTCTTCAGTGACAAAACACGGAAAAGAACTAGTATTAAATGAAATTGAAAAAGTACTAGAAGATTAATAATAAAAAATAGATGGATTATATAGCCATCTATTTTTTATTTTACAATATTAAATTAAGAAAAATTTATAAATATTATTTCTTTACATATATTAAAAAAGACTATATAATAGTTATTATAAGTGTCAACAAAAAAAGTTGACATTTTTCGTCGAAAAGTATTGACATACTTTTATTTT
>USNF01000008.1 GCA_900555985.1 uncultured Gemella sp. | reverse complement strand
CGAATGTGAAAGCCAGCGCCTTGAGGTGCGTGTTAGTAACAAAGGGTTATACCCAAAGAGAAAACCACCCCTTTTTAGGGGTGGTCGTTATTTTGACAAAATATCTCGAATTCGATATAATAATTTCTAGAAATTGAGATATTTGATTAATAGTAGGAGAATTATTATGAGTAATGAACTAAAAGCTGTAATAGGAATAATGAGAACAAGTAATATACTTGTAGATGATTTAAAAAGAACTTTAAAACAATATCCAATTAATTCAACAGAGTTTTCAGTGTTAGAATTTCTTTATAGTAAAGGGGAAAAGAATATTCAAGAAATAAGGGATAGAATTCTACTTGCTAGTGGAAGTGCAACTTACGTTGTAGATAACCTTGAAAAAAAAGGTTATGTAGTACGAAAAGTATGTTATAGTGACAAGAGAGTTACATTTATTAAGTTAACAAAAAAAGGAGAGGACTTAATGACTGAAATCTTTCCAATTCATAAAGAAAATACAAAAGAAATATTTTCAGAACTTACGGATGAAGAAATTAAGACTCTAAAGAACATATTATTAAAAATAAAAAGGTAAATTAATAAGAGAGATAAAACTCTCTTTAAAAATCATAATATATCTCAAATTCGAGATTAAATTAAAATTATTTAGGAGGAAAAATAATGATAGAATTAGGTATTAGTACATTTGGAGAAACAACGGAAATTGAAGGAACTGGAGTAGCTCCAAAACACGATCAACGTATACGCGATATGATAGAAGAAATGAAACTAGCTGATGAAGTAGGGCTAGATATGTATGCTATTGGAGAACATCATAGAGAAGACTTTGCAGTTTCAGCACCAGAGATATTGCTTGCAGCAGGTGCATCCGTAACTAAAAATATAAAATTAAGTTCAGCAGTAACAGTACTATCATCTTCAGATCCAGTTAGAGTATATCAACAATATGCAACAATCGATGCAATATCAAATGGTCGAAGCGAAATAATGGTTGGTCGAGGTTCATTTACTGAGTCATTTCCTTTATTTGGATATGATTTAGCTGATTATGAAGAGTTATTTGATGAAAAATTAGAAATGCTTGATAAAATTAAAAATAATGAGAAGTTAACTTGGCAAGGGAAACATACACAATCAGTAGATAATAAAGGAGTATATCCTAGAGCTATTCAAGAGGATTTCCCGATTTGGGTTGCTACTGGTGGTAATGTGGAGTCTACTGTAAAAATTGCTAAAAAAGGTTTTCCTATAGCTTATGCCATTATAGGTGGTGAGTATAGAAGATTTAAAGGGTTAGTAGATTACTATAAAGCAGTTGGACGTAATGCAGGTTATAGTGAAGATAAACTAAAAGTTGCTTCACACTCTTGGGGATTTATTGCTGATACTGATGAAGAAGCTATAAATAAATATTTCCATCCAACAAAACAAGTAGTAGATGCTATATCAAAAGATAGACCGTTTTGGAGACCACTTACATTTGAACAATATTTAAATAGTGTAGGTCCAGAAGGTAGTATGTTAGTAGGTAGTCCTGAAACTGTAGCAAATAAACTTATCGATATGATTGAAACATTAAACTTAGATAGATTCTTATTACATCTTCCGTTAGGATCAATGCCACACGAAGATATTATGAAAGCTATAAAACTATTTGGTGAAGAAGTAGCACCAATAGTAAGAGGACATTTTAATAAAAGTAAATAATAATGATTATTTAAATAAAATATGAAAATCCTCTAGAAATATGTTATAATAAATAACATATTATTTAGATGAGGAGATGATATAATGAATAATACTAAATATTTTTCATTAATCGTAGGAATTATTTTTTTAGTCCTTGGAATATATATACTAGTAAATCCTGTAGGAAATATGATTACTTTGAGTATATTATTTTCTATTGTTATGTTGTTAGCTGGTGTTTCGGAAATAGTTGGATATTTCAACTCCAATAGAAGAGAACTTTGGTACTTACTAAATGGTGTAATTACTGTAATTTTGGCAATTTGGCTATTAAGTGCAGATGATGTAAGTAAGGCAACATTAATTCCGAACTTATTAGCTTTATGGATCTTTTGTTCTGGTATAGCAAGATTAATTGATGGATTTGCTTTGAAGAAAACATTACAAAGAGAAACTAATCTAACAAAGAGATTAGTAACGTTTGGAATTACTGGAATAGTATTAGGAATAATCTTATGGATTATTCCTGGAATTGTAGCAACTTTATTAACTATACTAATAGCAGCTATTTTCATTTTTCAAGGAATTCTGTTTATTAGCACATATATGGTAATAAAATAAATTAATAAGTATGGAATATTTGTAAATGTATTTCATACTTATTTTTTTTATGGTAGAATAGGTTGTATAGTAATTAAGGAGAAAAACAATGATTTTTGATAAATATAAATATATATTATTTGATTTAGATGATACATTATTAGATTTTGAAAAAGCAGAACATATAGCGTTTAATAAACTTTTAGAAGATTGTGATATTCAATTTAATGAAGAGCTATTTAATAAGTATAAAGAAATTAATAAAGGTTTATGGAGAAGGTTTGAACTAGGTGAAATGTCTAATAAAGAAGTTACAAAGCTACGATTTGAACAATTTTTTAATCTATTAGGAAAAAAAGTTGATGGAAGAGAGTATGACGTTAGTTTTCGTAGTTATTTAGCAATGGGAAATCAATTATTTGATGGAGTTATAGAATTATTGGAAAAACTATCTGAAACGCATATTCTTTGTATAGCTTCAAATGGTGTAGGAGTGACACAACACACTCGTCTAAAAAATAATGATTTGAATAAGTACTTTAAACATATTTTTATTTCAGAAGAAGTAGGATATCAAAAACCAGATGTTGAATTCTTTAATGCTATATTTGAAAAGTTAGGGAATATAGATAAAAAAGAAATAATAATTGTTGGTGATAATTTAATGTCCGATATATTAGGTGGAATAAACAGTGGAATAGATACTTGTTGGATAAATCCTAAAGGACTACCTATTGATAATAATATTAAGCCTACATACGTTGTGAAAAAAGTAACAGACTTAGTTTAATAAAAAAGAGACTTCTTAAAATATGTTAAGAAGTCTCTATATTTTTTAATGATTATTGTATTTAATATTTTCTAATGCGACAAAACAATGTTCGATATCATATTTTTCTTTTAGTAGTGTTTTCACATTTTCTACTATTGTATAATCTTTTGTAACGTGATACTCATCTAAGAGTATGTGCATTGCTGCATTTGTTTCATTAGTATCTGTGTGCCAAACATGAAATTCATGTATATTTTTAATTCCTTCAATCGCTTCTATTTCTTTATAGATTTCTTCAGTATTAAGCGTTGTAGCTTCCATTAAGATAACAAATGAAGACTTAGTAATTTTATATCCGCCTCTAAATAGTATGATACTTATAAAAATACTCATAATCACATCTACTATTTGATAATTTGTAAAATATATTATTGTTGATGATATTATAATACCAATTGAACTTATTAAATCTCCTAGAAAATGCCATAATGCACTTTGTACATTTAGATTATCTTCTTCTTTTAAGCTTTTAGTTAAAATAATAGTAATAATAATATTGAAAATAAGTCCTATGGTTGCTATTAAAAACATTGACTTAAAGTCAATATCTCTGGGGTTTAAAAATCTCATAATTCCTTCGATTATTAAGTAAATTGAAATACCTAATAACATTAACCCGTTAATAAAAGCAGCAATGATTTCTAGTCTAACATAGCCAAATGTATATTTTTGGTTAGGTTTTTTTGAACTAAAAATAAGTGCAATTAAACTAAAGCTAAGAGCAATAACATCAGAGAACATATGGAATGAATCTCCTAATAGTGCTAATGAATTAGAAAGTATACCTCCAATATATTCTATTAAGGCAAAACTTAGTGTTAAAATTAAGGTGATATAAAGTATTTTTTTAGAATATGCTTGAATTTTATAATGTTGTTTATGGTGAAAATCTGCTTTAATCAATTTTATTAAATACCTCCTTTATATTGACTTACTAATTATATGTTAAAGAAAATATATTTACAAAATATATGCACTGATAGTAATTCTTATTATTTTATTAGGTTTTTACTATAGGCTTATTATTGATTTTTAACTAGCTATTTGATAAAATTAATATAAAAATATAGAAGAAAACTTAAAGGTGGAGATAATAATGAGAATTTTGTGTATAGGAGATAGTAATACTTGGGGAGCAACTCCGGGTGAAGATAGTTTAAGACTAGAGAAACGTTGGACAAAAGTACTTCAAGAATTACGTCCAAATGATGAAATAATTGAAGAAGGATTGAGTGGAAGAACAATTACTGCTAAAGATACTATTGTACCTGTTCGTTGTGGAGTAGATACTCTTCCATTACTTATGTTAAGTCATGTTCCTGTTGATTTGGTAATAATAATGCTAGGAACAAATGATTTGAAAAAACAATTTAATCCAAGTGCAAAACATTTAGCAAGAGGAATTGAAGAGTTTATAAAATATATTAGAAACCCTCACTTAGTAGAGAACTATAAAACTCCTAAAATTCTTGTAGTATCACCAGTTCACCTTCGTGATGAAATTTTAGAAAGACAAAATTCATTTGGTGAATATGATGAAAACAGCTTAAGACAATCTAGATTTTTAGCTCAAACTTATAAAGAAGTAACAGATAAGTATGGAGTTGATTTCCTAAATGCTTCAAGAGTAGCAGAAACTTCAATAGTGGATTGTATTCATATTGATGAAAAAAATCATGAATTGCTAGGACGTTATATTTCTAGTAAAATATCAGAAATTCTAGATTACGAAGAAGCAAGATAATATAAATTTAAATAATAAAAATAGAAGGCTAGTTTAAAACTAGTCTTCTATTTTGTATATGTTATATTTGTTTCGTCCTACAAATAGAATAATAACTGCTATGATTATATATAATATTAAGTGACTATATCCAAGTGAAAAGTTTACCAGATATATTCCAAATATAATACAATAAGATCCGAAAATAAAATCATTTCCTGATTGTTTATTAATTTCTATATTAACAGTAAGAATCTTTTTATTAAATAAATATAGTAAAGCTATTACCACTATATCTAAAAGTAATGTTTTGATTGAGAAACCAAAATATAAAAAGTTTCCAATAATAATTGCAATCACGGATATGATAATCATTACATGTGTATTAGCTACTAGATGTGAGAAGTTAATATCTTTTACATGTAAACTTCTAGAAATAAAGCTTGGTAGTAATTGACTTACAATTAGAGCTAAGAATATAAACCAAAATGCCCACTTTGTAAATACAAAACCTAATGCTAAAGCAGCGGCTCTACCTGTTAAAATATAACAGAAAGGCTCTGTTAATTTTTTTATCATAAGATCATCTTTTTTCGTAGCAAAGTATTCAACTATGTGCTGGATGGCTAATAAAACGGCTAAAATTGTTAAAGTTCCTAATAAAAATTTTAATTTAAGAGGTCTATATACAAAAAAGCCAGCTAGTGGTATTATCTGTAACCAAACGAAAATAAGATTGACTAAACTATCTCGACCATATCTATTTATATGCATTAATTGTATATTCCAACTATTGAATAAAATCATAAAGACTAATGCAGTATGAATGAAATTTACAAAAGAAAACTTACTGCTAAAATAAAAGAACATTGTCTTACAAATAACCATTGCGAATATACAGCTATAAATAACGATGGAAATATTTAATCTATTATTTTTTAAATTATTCATAAATTATCTCCTAACTTTAAATTATAAATACATATTATCATAAATTATAAATAAAATAAATTGATATGTATAGTTAAATAGATAAAATATGAGATGCATATAAATGCATCTCTATATTTAATTATTTTTTAAATTTTTTGTGTGTTTCTGTGTAGAAAAGTAATCCAACTAATGTAAGTGCTACACCACTTATTGCTAATACAAACTGAGTAATAATAGCAGCGAATACTATATAAGCACCACCAATAATAGCAATTAATGGAACTACTGGATATAAAGGTACTTTATATGGTCTTTGTAAGTTTGGCTCTTTCTTTCTAAGAACAAATACTGCAAAGAATGTTAGGATGAAGAAGATCCAGATAGTGAATAATAAGAAGTCAGTTAATGTATCGAATTCTCCAGTAAACATCATAGCGATTGAAAGAATAAGTGTAGCTATAGCTGATACGTAAGGAACGCTAAATCTATTTAATTTCATCCAAGTATCTTTAAATGGTATTTGATCTTTAGCTGCCATTGCATATGGAACACGTATAGCAGTCATTGTAAATCCGTTCATTGTACCATAAACACTTATCATGATACCTATAGTAATAATTTTTCCACCATTAGGTCCAAATAGTTTTCTAGCAACATCATTTGGAACATTTCCGTTACCAGCTATTTGTTCCATAGGCATTGTCATAAGATAAGCTACGTTTATTAGTAAGTAAACAGCTGTGATGAATAAAAGACCATATAAGATTGCTCTTGGTAAATCACGTTTAGGATCTTTCATTTCTCCAGCAATTGTCCCAACATTAATCCATCCATCATAACCGTACATTGCAGCTAACATAGCAGTACCTAAAGCCGCTAACGCAGAACCACTAGCAGTAGAAGTACTACCAGATGAAGGGAATAGTTCAATTGTAGTCGGATTTGGTTGAATTAATCCGAAAAGAATAATTGCTATAATAGGTATTAATTTACAAATAGTAGCAAATGTTTGAATACGACCACTTGCTTTACTTCCAAGTAAGTTTAATCCTGTTACTGTTGCAGCACCACAAGCACCAACTAAAATAGAATATTTTTTATCAATTTGGAATAGGTTAGTAAACTGTGTTGCAAAGATAGCTGCAGCAGCAGCAATACTAGCTGGATAATAAATTACAGCTTGTGCCCAACCAAGTAAGAAAGAAGCTGTTTTTCCATACGCTCTTTCTACCCAAACTATCATACCACCGGTTTCTGGGATTGCAGCTGCCAATTCAGCTGTTGTTAAACCTGCACAAATACTAATAACACCTGCTAAAACCCAAGCTAATAGTCCTAGACTTACATTACCAGTTGTCTTATATATTACTGCAGCTTTAAAAAATACACCCGATCCAATTACTACACCTACTACAGTAGAGAAGGATCCAAAAAAGCCGATTTCTTTTTTTAAACCACTCATAATAATAACTCCTTTAAATATAATAATATGTATATAAAAACTTTTTTGAGAATATAATAGTGTAAAGTAAATATCCTTTACACTATTATATTCTATTTTGAAAATGTTTTCTTGCATACTTATTATATATTATTTTAACTTAATTAACAATAGTTTTCAGTAAAAAAATGTTAAATTTTCTAACGTAAATTTGACAATAAAATATTAAATAATTAAATGTAATTATTTTATAATTTTATAGAATTATAAAAATACTATAAATCCACTGATGATATACAATTTTTAAATTTAAGCTAACTGAAAAATTTTTTAAAAAACTAAATAAAGATTTAACAAAAAATTGATAAATATGATATAATATAGTGTATGTGAAAAATACTAGATAAAACTAGAAAGGAAAACAACATGACAGAAGAAATAAAAGTTAATGATGCACAAGAACTTAACGATCAAATGCTTGTTCGTCGTGAAAAAATGGAATCTATGCGTGAACATGGATTAGATCCATTTGGAACAAAATTTGAAAGAACTCATCTTTCTAATGAATTAGTAGAAGAATTCGATAAATATAGTAAAGAAGAATTAGAAGAAAAATCTGTAACTGTTACAATTGCAGGACGTGTAATGACAAAACGAGGAAAAGGTAAAGCTGGTTTTGCGCATGTGCAAGATTTAGGTGGACAAATTCAAATTTATGTTCGTCAAGATAGAGTAGGGGATTCATATGAGTACTTTAAAACTCTAGACCTAGGAGATATAGTAGGAGTTACTGGTGTTTTATTTAAAACAAATGTAGGAGAATTATCAGTAAAAGCAGATAAATTTGAAATTCTAACAAAATCATTAAGACCACTTCCCGATAAATTCCACGGACTTAAGGATGTAGAAGAAAGATATAGAAGAAGATATGTTGATTTAATTATGAATGAAGATAGCAAAGAAACATTTATTCTTCGTTCAAAAATAATTCAAATAATGCGTAGTTACCTAAATGAACGTGGGTATTTAGAAGTTGAAACTCCAATGATGCATACTATTGCAGGTGGAGCTGCTGCTCGTCCATTCGTTACTCACCATAATGCATTAGATATGGAATTATTTATGCGTATTGCTCTTGAATTACCATTAAAACGTCTAATAGTTGGTGGTTTAGAAAAAGTTTATGAAATTGGACGTGCTTTCCGTAATGAAGGTGTATCAACTCGTCACAATCCTGAGTTCACTATGATTGAATTATATGAAGCATATGCTGACTATAATGATATAATGGATTTAACAGAATCTATGATAGCTTACATTTGTAATAAAATTCATGGAACAACAAAAATTATGTATGGTGAAGATGAGATTGATTTAACACCAAAATGGGCTCGTATTCATATGGTAGATGCAATTAAAGATGTTACTGGTGTTGATTTCTGGCAAGAGATGACAGATGAACAAGCTCATGCTTTAGCAAAAGAACACAATGTTCCAGTAAGAAAAGATATGAAAGTTGGGCACATTATTAATGAATTCTTCGAAACATTTGTAGAAGAAACATTAGTTCAACCTACATTTATTTATGGACATCCAGTAGAAGTTTCACCATTAGCAAAAACTAATGCTGAAGATAAAAGATTTACTGATCGCTTTGAGTTATTTATTGTAAGACGTGAACATGCTAATGCATTTAGTGAGTTAAATGACCCAATCGATCAAAAAGAACGTTTCTTAGCTCAAATGGATGAAAAAGATGCAGGGAACGAAGAAGTTTATGAAATGGATGAAGATTTCGTAGAAGCTCTTGAATATGGTATGCCGCCTACAGGTGGATTAGGAATAGGAATTGACAGATTAGTAATGCTACTTACTAATTCAGCTTCAATTCGTGATGTATTATTATTCCCATATATGAAACATAAATAAAAAATAAAAACTCCCTAATTATTAGGAAGCTTTGATAAATTAATTAAAAGGGAGATGTATCTCCCTTTTTGTATGGAAAAATAAAGTGATGTAAGGAGTATATAATGGCAAGCTTTTTTGATAAATTAAAAGAAAAATTTTCGGCAAAAGAAGAGCTGAATACTGAATTAATCTCCCTTGATGAATATGAGGAGTTTGTCGAAAGTCAATTTGTAACAGAGAAATTTAAAAAAGGTCTTAAAAAGTCACGTGATAATTTTTCAAATGCACTTAATAATTTAATTAGTTCATACAGAGAAATTAATGAAGAATTTTTTGAAGATTTAGAAGAATTACTTATTCAATCAGATGTAAGTTATAATACAGTTTTAGAGTTAGTTGATTATTTAAAAGATGAATCTCAGCGTCTTAACTTAAAAGAACCTAGTGACCTTCAAGATATGATTATCGAAAAATTAGTAGAAGTATATATGGAGGGAACGGTTAAATCTGAATTAAACTATGCACCAGATAAAGAATTATCTATATTCTTATTTGTAGGTGTAAATGGAGTAGGTAAAACTACTTCAATAGGTAAATTAGCTCATAATTTGAAAAAAGAAGGTAAAAAAGTTCTAATAGCAGCTGGAGATACTTTTAGAGCTGGTGCCATTGATCAATTAGATGTTTGGGCTAAAAGAAGTGGTGCTGATATTGTAAAATCACATGAAGGAGCAGATTCTGCGGCAATTATTTTTGATGCAATACAATCAGCAAAAGCTAAAGGATATGATGTTCTATTATGTGATACAGCAGGACGATTACAAAATAAAGATCATTTAATGAAAGAACTTGAAAAAATAGTTCGAGTAATAAAAAGGGAAGTTCCAGAAGGTCCACATGAAGTATTATTAACAATTGATGCTACAACAGGACAAAATGGTATTCTTCAAGCTAAAACATTTAAAGAAGTTAGTGATGTAACGGGAGTTATATTAACTAAGCTAGATGGTACTGCAAAAGGTGGTATAGTTATAGCGATTAAAAAAGAATTAGATATTCCAGTAAAATTAGTAGGGTTAGGTGAAAATATTGACGATTTAGAAGTGTTTGATCCTGAACAATATATTTATGGATTATTCTATAAAGAAAAATCTGATGAAGAAAAAAATACTGAAGAAAATATAGAAGAATAATTTAAAAGTCGTAGATTTTCTACGACTTTTTTTGTAAAGTTTTTTTCATATTAATATGTAATAATTTAAGAAAAATAATTGAAAAAAGCGTAATAAAAGTATATAATAGTAATATCAAGAAGGTATATTTAAATGGAGGATTAAAATGGGATTTTTATCAAAATTATTTGGAAATAAAGAAGAAAAAGTATCAGAATTAGTACTTAAAGCTTATATGAAAGGTAAAGTAGTTGATATTACTGAAGTTCCGGATCCAGTATTTGCTCAAAAAATGATGGGAGATGGATTTGCTATTATTCCAGAAGAAGGAACACTAGTATCACCAGTAGCTGGAGAAATCATTCAAGTATTCCCTACTAAACACGCTTTTGGTATTAAATCAGGAGATATCGAATTACTTATCCACGTTGGATTAGAAACTGTAGCTATGAAAGGTGAAGGTTTCGATGTTAAAGTATCTGCTGGTGACAAAGTTGAAGTAGGTCAAACATTACTAACATATGATTTAGAATTAGTAAAAGAAAAAGCTAAGGATATTATTACTCCTTGTGTTGTTACAAATATGGATGCTATAGAAAGTATCAATGTTTTAAAACTTAATGAGAATGTAGATTTTTCACAAGAAGTAGCAAATTTAAAACTTAAATAGACTTTAGTCTATTTAAGTTTTAAATATTAGTATGAAATTATGAATGACAAGAAATTTTGGAAGATAATTTATCTTTATATTACAAAGTATAGGTACAGTATTTTATACTATAGACCTGAAAAAAAAGATGTTTGGCTTATTAATGAAGATAATGAAATAATAAGATTTATTTATAGCGAATACTTTAGATCAACTGAAATAGATGGTGTTATATCAAATATAATTAGAAATGATGAACGCTTGAAAAAAATGTTTAAACTAAATAGTTTGAAGATAAAAGTTCTTTGTGTTTCTCCGGAATTTGATGATATAGTGCTTGATTATAAAAAATATAGAATATCAAGTAGATTGTTTATTGAAAGATTTTTATATAATGATAAAAACAAGAAAATTTTTGTTCAAGAAAAAGATTTAAAATTTGTTGATGAAACTCCTGATACTGAAAGATATAAAGCTAGGGTTATAGAGTTATATAAAAGAAATACAGTAAATAGGAGTGTATTTAATTTAAAATACAATATTTTAACTGGAATATATTTACTGTTCTTTATATTACATTATTTTTTACTATATGTAACTCATGGTGAAAAATCAATTTATAAGTATTTAGAATATAGATATCAAAATATAATAAGTGGACAGTTTTATAGAGTTTTTACTAGTGCATTTGTCATAGACGATATAAAAAGCTTGGGATTAATTGTTCTTATAACAGCGGTATGCTCGGTACTATTGAACAAATCATTAAATTTATTAAATTCGATCATAGCGATTTTAGTAGTTTCATTTATACTTAATTTGTTCCTGATAATTGGATTCTCTGTTGATATTAATATTGCAGTAGTATCTTATTTTGGAGCATTGGGTTCATTATTTATTAGTCAATTAAGTGGAAAAAATGACAATAAAAAGTTTATGTATATAAGTGCAATTTCTATAGTTTATATAGCTTGTATGGTTGCGCTATTTAGAATATCATTAGTTTTAAGTGCCCTAGCTTTTATAATTGGAGTGTTTATAGAGTTAGCACTAATGAAAAAACGTAATTTATACATAATATTAGTGGGTACTTTTTGTATTTCAGTTTTAGGCTTTGGTTTAAATGCCGCAGGAGTAAATACAAAAAATGCAATAAATAATTATAGATTAGGAAAAATAGAAAAAAGATTGCAAAATACTTATACAGATGAGCAAATTTTTAGTTTAGAAAAAGAACTTGATTCAAAAAATAGATCAGCACTAACATATTATGAATTAGGAATGATAAAAATGTCTCAATCATCTGTTCAAGATGCAAAAAAAGTATTTAATGAAGGAAAAGATTTTGATAATACCTTTGCACCGTTTTACTACAATTTAAGTCTTATAGAGCGTCAAGGTGGTAATTACAATAATGCTAAAGAGTATGCTAAAAAAGCTTACGAACTAAATAAAATTGAAAAATATAAAAATTTAGTAGACGAGCTTAGTAAATATTAAGGGTGAAGAGTATGCAAACTTTTTATGATTTACAACAGTTTTTAAAATCTTTTGGTATATTAATATATATGAAAGATAGAAAACATACGTTAAGTATGGTAGAATATGAAGTAAGAGAATTAAGACGACTAGAATTAATTTCTAAAGAAGAATTTCTTAGAGCTATGGCGATAATTAAACATGAAATTAATCTGGAACTAGCAGAAGGGTAGGAGAACAAGAATGGAAAACAGTCTTATATTTTTGAAAGTTCGAAAAAGAATAGAAGAAGATGTTATGAAAATTGAAGAAATGATTTTAGCATGTTTATCAGTTAAAGGTGATAAAAAATGCCCATTATATCAAGATGTAATTGATACGCAAATCTATGGTTTATCTAAGGAGATAAATTTAGCGGTAGAAATCGGATGTATGACTAATGAAGCAGGAAAAGAAATTCTTGCAGAGTTAGAAGAAAAAGCAAGCTTAATCTATTCTACTGATTTACAGAGTAAAGTGAACTAATAATGGTATATAGAAAAGCATTAAAATCAGTAAAACATGAAAGAAGACATACTAAGTTAGATATTACCAATACACTTGTGTTGTTAGCTTTACTAACAATAAGTTGTATTATGGTTTATAGTGCTAGTATGATAGGAAATAAGTATGGGATTTTTACATCTTCAGTTCCAGTAGAAACTACTTATTTTTTAAAACGACAAGCAATATGGGCTGTATTATCATTCGTAACATTTATTATTTTTTCTGTTGCAATCCCATTTGAGGTTTTTAGAGATAAAAATATACTACAATATGGATTTTTTGCAATGGTTGTATTATTAATTATTCCATTTGCATCTTCATCAATTAATGGTGCTAGATCATGGATAAGACTTGGAGCTCTTAGTTTCCAGCCATCAACATTGGCACAATTATTTATAATAATATATATGGCATTCATATTAGAAACGAGAAAAGATAAACTTAGAAAAGTTTGTACAAGTAATGAATTAATAAATATTTTCTGGATACCATTATCATTAATAGCGATAATTTTCTTCCAGAATGATACAGGGATGATGTTAATTACATTATCTGTTGTCGGAATTATGACATTATGTTCTAATATGCATTTTAAAAATATTAAAAGATTATTAACATTAGCAATTATGGCAATAGTTATAGTAGTTGCCTTACTTTTAGTAAAAAGTGCGTTTTCTAGTGGTTCTTCATATAGAACAAATCGTATTAAAGTATTCTTAAATCCATTTTCGGAAGATTTAAGTGCAGCAGCGGATCAGGTTATAAACTCATATATTGCATTTGGTAATGGTGGTTTATTTGGTAGAGGTTTAGGTAACTCAATACAGAAGTTAGGTTACTTACCAGAAGCACATACAGACTTTATCTTAGCTATTATTGCTGAAGAGTTAGGATTAGTCGGAGTACTATTTGTAATAGGGCTTTTAACAGCGCTTATATGTCGCGTTATTATTGCCGGAACAAAATCTCGTAATACATTTGCTGCAATGTATTGTATAGGTTTTGCAAGCTTATTAGTTGTTCAGTCAGTAGTAAATATTGGTGGAGTTACAGCATCTATACCGATGACAGGGGTTCCTTTACCATTTATAAGTAATGGGGGAAGTTCGATGTTCATATTAAGTATAGGTTTAGGAATCGCAACTAATGTATTAGCTCATGTAAAATATATAAGAGGAAATAAATAAAAATTTGTAAGAGATATCTTTATTTTTGAAGGTATCTCTTTTTATTATATAAAAGTTCAGAAAATATTAATAAAATTCATCGGTAAACTTGCTAAGTTTTGTTATTCAAGCTATAATATTAAAGGTAACTTTTAAAGGAGATTATAAATGAAATTAGAAGAATTTGACTTTTATTTACCAGAGGAACTTATAGCTCAAACACCATTGTTAAAAAGAGATACTAGTAAGTTACTTTCGATAAATAGAGAAGAAAATACATATGAACATAAAGTATTCTCTGATATTATTGAATATTTTAATCCAGGGGATACTTTAGTTTTAAATAATACAAGAGTTATGCCAGCACGATTATATGGGCAGAAAAAAGATACAGGAGCAGCAATTGAGGTGCTGCTATTAAAAAATAAAGAGCATAATATATGGGAATGTTTAGTAAAACCAGCTAAAAGAATTAAAGTAGGAAGTATTGTATCATTTGGTGATGGTATTATGGAAGCTGAATGTGTTAAGGTTCTTGATGATGGTTTTAGATATTTTGAATTTAAGTATGAAGGTATTTTTCAAGAGCGTTTAGATGAGTTGGGAACAATGCCTTTACCTCCATATATTAAGGAAAGACTAACTGATAAAGAACGTTATCAAACTGTTTATTCTAAAGAAGTCGGTAGTTCAGCAGCTCCAACTGCTGGATTACATTTTACAAACGAGTTATTGGAAAAAATAAAAGAAAAAGGTGTTAATATAGTTTACCTTACTCTGCATGTAGGTTTAGGAACATTTAGACCGGTTTCTGTTGAAAATATTGAAGATCATGATATGCATTCGGAGTATTATACTCTTGATGAAGAAACTGCCAAAGTAATAAATGAAACTAAAAAAAATGGTGGTAAAGTATTTTCAGTAGGTACAACATCTACTAGAACTCTAGAAACAATTGCAAGAGATAATAATGGGAAAATTGTGCCTGCATCAGGTTGGACAAATATTTTTATTTATCCTGGTTTTGAATTTAGATGTGTTGATGGTTTAATAACTAACTTCCATCTGCCAAAATCGTCACTAATAATGTTAGTTAGCGCTTTTTATAATAGGGAAAAAGTTTTAGAATTATATAAAATCGCAGTAGAAAATAAATATAGATTCTTCAGTTTTGGAGATGCAATGATAATAATTTAGTAAATAGAAAGGAAAAATTTTATATGAGAGATGTAAAAGAAAATGCAGTTTGGTATGAACATATAAAGACTTGTAAACAATCGGGTGCAAGGTTAGGAATTGTTCATACACCGCATGGTAGCTTTGAGACTCCAGTATTTATGCCAGTAGGTACTCAAGCAACTGTTAAAACAATGTCACCTGAAGAGGTAAAAGCAATGGGGGCTGATATAATATTATCAAATACTTATCATTTATGGCTGCGCCCTGGGGAGAAGATTGTAGAAAAAGCTGGTGGATTACATAAATTTATGAATTGGAACGGTAGTATTTTAACCGATTCAGGAGGTTTCCAAGTATTCTCTTTAAGTGATTTTAGAAAAATTGAAGAAGAGGGTGTACATTTTAAAAATCACCTTTCTGGAGAAAAGCTATTTTTATCTCCAGAAAAAGCAATGCATATTCAAAATTCACTAGGTTCAGATATTATGATGGCATTTGATGAATGTCCTGATTTTAATCACGATTATAAATATATTCGTCAATCCGTAGAGAGAACTAGTAGATGGGCTGAAAGATGTTTAGAGGCTCATAAAAATCCAAAAACACAAAGTATTTTTGGTATAGTTCAAGGGGCAGGATATAATGATTTACGTGAACAAAGTGCAAAAGATTTAGTAAGTATGGATTTTCCTGGATACGCAATAGGAGGTTTATCTGTTGGAGAGCCAAAACATGAAATGTACAGAGTATTGGAACATGTAACACCATTATTACCGGCTAATAAAGCAAGATATTTAATGGGTGTAGGTTCGCCAGATGCTTTATTCGAAGGTGTGTTAAGAGGTATTGATATGTTTGACTGTGTATTACCTACTCGTATAGCACGTAATGGAACATGTATGACTTCTGAAGGCCGTGTTGTAATAAAAAATGCTAAATATGCTGAAGATTTCACACCATTAGATCCAGAGTGTTCATGTTATTGTTGTAAAAATTATACAAGAGCTTATCTTCGTCATCTATTTAAGGCAGATGAAGTCTTTGGAGCACGTTTAGCAACGACACATAATATTCATTTCTTAATAAATATGATGAAGAATATACGTCAAGCAATAATGGAAGATAGATTATTAGATTATAAAGAAGAATTCTTTGAAAAATATGGATTAAATAAAGAAAATCCTAAAAATTTCTAATAAATTATTTAAAACGGTTTATTTTTTAGCTAGTATATAGTAGAATTAATATTATAGAATTATAGGAGGTAGAATATGCAAGCACAATACATTAATATATTAATGATAGTATTTCTTTTTGGATTCATGTACTTCATGATTATTAGACCACAAAATAAAAGAAATAAAGAATTAAAACTTCTTCAAGATTCGTTAAAAGAAGGAGATAGAATAGTAACATTTGCAGGAATCTATGGTGATATCGTTGAAGTAGGGACTGCAACTGTAAAAGTTAGAATAGCACCAAAAGTAGAAATCGAATTAGATAGAAACGCAATTCGTAGCTTAGCGACTAAATAATAAAAAGCAGATTGAAATATTCAATCTGCTTTTTTAAATTTTTTTTGAAAAATTAGAGGGTTTTTATAAATCTATTAGAAAATAATTATTTTAGAAATTTAATATATTAAAAAAGCAGTGTAAATTAAGTTTTAAGTAGATTTATAGTTAATTAGAGATAAATAATGTACTTTATATAGATTGAATAAAAGTTTTTTTGAAAAAAAATATATAAATTTTTTCTTTATAATATAAATATATATTAAAAATTAGTTTGTAAAATATTATGTATTTATGTATAATAAGAAAAGTTATTTATAAATATATAAAAATATAATATTTATAGAATAATTATTTTGTTAAAATTGAAAAAAAGAAGATGAATATCAAGGAGAAAAATATGTTCAAAAAAGATAGAATTATGAAGTACTCAATTAAGAAATTTACAGTAGGAATTGCCTCTGTTGCAATTGGTTCTATACTTTTCTTAGGATCTAATGCGCAAGCTAGCGATAAGGTAGAAGAAAATAAAACAGAAGTAGCAACTACTACAGCAAATACTATTCAGCCTGCAGCTGTTCCTGCAAATAAAGTAGAAGTGAATAAGCAACAAGCTGCAAATGATACTAATTCAACTACAAACGCTAATAATGCACTAGAGAAAAAAGTAGAATCAGCACAACCAGCTAATGCTAATAAAAAAGCGGAAGCAACTCAAAAAGATACTACAACAAATAAAGAAGTATCATCTAAAGAACTTAATGTACTAGATAAACGTACTACAGATAGTAGTAACATAAAAGAATTATTAACTAATATCATTAAGAAAAATGAAGAAGAAAATGCTAAACAACCTACAAATAAGGTAGAAGTAGAAGCTGAAAATGTTGAAAAAGGTGTTCAAATTATTTCTAAATTAACACCAGAGTATGCAGAAGCAATTTCTAAAGGTTATATTGGTTTAGAAGGTGGTAAATATGATAATTTAATTTATAAAAATGCTGTTTTAAATCCAGATGCGGATGATGATGGAGATGGTATTTTAAATAAAGATGAATTATATATTTATAAAAAAGATGGAAGAACATACCTAGGATACAATGTTCACCCTAAACTTGCTGATACTGATGGAGATGGTATTGCAGATAATGAAGATAAGGATAAACTACTTTGGAATGTATCTGCACGTGATATGGCAATGTTTATGAGTTTAGTTTATGAAAATGATAATAATATAGAAAATATACTAACAAAAGATCTTCCTGAAGGTGCATTAAAATCTAATCTTCATAAAATGATGAATAATGAATTAGCTCCATTCTGGTCTCTTAAGAAAACATATCACCAAGATAATGGATTAGATGCTGCATTATTCGAAACAAAAAATACTCTTCCATATTTAAATGGAGAAAAAATTCAAGTTTTAGCTATTGCCGGAACTAATGTAGCTCAAGCAGGAGATTTAAAAGCTGATGCTGCATTAGTATTAGGAAATGAATCAAACGAAAGTATTGCAACATTAGATTTATTAAATTCTTTAAGAAATGATAAAAGTATAACAAATCTATATATTACAGGACATTCATTAGGTGGATATCTAACTTTACGTGCTACTGCTGAAGCAAGACAAAAGAGTTTTGCAGCATATAGAGGAAGTTATACATTTAATGCTCCTAGAATCTATACTGGACTATTCAATTTCTTCGGTGGAGGAGCAATGGGCAAAGCTAGTGATTTAACTGATAAAATGACTTTAAATCACGAAATAACAAACTACGTTACAAATAACGATAATGTAGTTCCTAAATTTTTACAAACTAAACATAATATAAATATTGGAAATAGCTTTGGAGCACACGCAAATAGTTCTTACTTTGAAAAACGAATGGATAACCATAAAGACTTTAACTTCGGGAAACGTCAAGGAATGAGTGGAGTTGGTTATATTGATCCATTACAGAAAAAACTAAAATTAGTATCAGCAGAGAAGGGTACTCTAAGTGCTACATTCTTACCTACGTTAGTTGATAATAAACCACTATCAGTAATGTATGGAAATAGTCTTGCTGATAATGATATTTTAAAACGAGTTGATACTTCAAAACTTCCAGTTAATGTTAAATTATCAATTGTATCTAAAGATGATTTATTATCTGGGTTAGGTTCAAAACAAGCGGTAGTGAAAGTATTATATTTAGATGATAACACTACAAACAATATAACTGTACCTATTTTAGTAAATGAAGCAAATAAATTACAGTTAACATCTGTAGTGAATGCAGCAACAAAATTAGTTAATGCATCAGTAGATTTAAGTGGAAAAAATGAAGCTTCAGTTAAAACTTATACACAAAATAAAGAAGAAATCTTAAAAGTTCTAAATGAAGCAAATAGCTTGTTAGAAAATAAATTAGCATTCCAAAATACTGTAAATGAAATTACTAATAAATTAGCTAATCTTGGAATTAATTTAATTGATAGTAGATTAGTTTTAGTAGATAAAGTAACTACTGTTCCAGCTGATAACGAAACAAGCTCTACTGTAAAAGAAGAAACAACTAAACCAGTAGTAGGAAACAATCAAAATCAACAGAATTCACACGAAGGAACAACAAAACCTGTGGAAGATAAAAAAACAGAACAAGCAAATACTCAAGATGAAAAAGCAAAACAAGCTGAAGAAAGAAGAAAAAAAAGATATAAAAAACGTGTTAAAAGATCTGAATTAGCTGAAACAAAAGTTAGTGATAGTAATAAATTATCAGATGTATTAGCTACAGTATTAATTAGAAGAGGATATGGAGATTTACTATAAGATATAGTAAGTTTTATGAAGGAAATATAACTATTGAAGAGGTCGTATTGTAAAGGAACTAAGGTTTTCCCTTACATTAAGAAATTTTAGAATTTCTATTTTCAAAAAAGAAATAATATGTGTAAATATGAAAATATAACCTCTAAAAATAAGGAGAAGTTTATAAATATTAAAATAACACCTAGTTTTAATTAACTAGGTGTTATTTTAATATTTATTTACTAAAAACATTTTTCCATTCATTACGTTTATCAAGGAATTTCTTAGCTTCTTTTTGTGCTCCTTCTAATGAGTGTGAAGCTGCCCATCCACATTGAACCTCATTACAAGCGGGAACTTCTGTAGCCACTAGGACATCTTCTAAAGTTTTAGCAAGAGCTTCTTCAACACTTTCATAGCTATCATTATTAATTACTGATAAATAAAATCCTGTTTGACATCCCATTGGACCAAAGTCAAGAACATTATCAAGGTGATTTCTAATCAGTTCAGCAATTAGATGCTCTAGTGAGTGAAGGCTAGGCATCTCTAAGTGTTCTTTATTTGGTTGACAAAATCTAATATCATATTTATAAATTTTATCTCCATTCTCTCCTGAATAAACACCAACTAATCTAATATATGGTGCAACAACTTTTGTATGATCTAAATTAAAACTTTCTACATTCATTTTTTTCTCAGTCATTGATATACCTCAATTCTATATATTAAAAATTATTTATCCATATTATACTATATTTAAAAGAAATATAAAAGAAGAAGGAAAATTTTATTAGTCAATAATATAATATTTAAATAGAATGATTTGGTTAAAGCATTTGAGTAAAAGAAAAGAATGTATTAAAGAAAACAAAATTAATTTTTCTATATTTTAGAAAAAAATTATCGTATCTTTTTTTTAGAATAAGATACTAAAGTATTAACATATAATTAAGAAATAGGTATATAAATTAGATTATATTTTTTAGTCATAAGTGATTAACTATAAGTATTTTGATAAATTCAATTTTCACTAAAATAAGTTAAATAATAGTATAAAATAATTATACTAATTCCATTTTAAAAATAAAAAAAAATTTTTTATATATTTATTGACACTTTAGTGTACATAGTAGATATTTACAACGTTTTATGCTATAATAATTAACGGAATACACATGTATTACTATCGAACCAAATTTTAAGGAGAAAATTTAATATGCTTGTAGATAAACCATTAAAGCTGTTTTCATTAAATGCTAATATCCCGTTAGCTAAAGAAGTAGCAAAATCATTAGGTGTAGAACTTAGCAAATGTAGTGTTAAAAAGTTTAGTGATGGCGAAGTTTCTATTAATATAGAGGAAAGTGTTCGAGGATGCGAAGTTTTCATAATTCAATCAACTAGTGATCCAGTTAATGATAATTTAATGACTTTATTAATTATGATTGATGCATTAAGACGTGCATCTGTAGATACAATTAACGTAGTTATCCCTTACTATGGATATGCTCGCCAAGATAGAAAAGCAAGAAGCCGTGAGCCAATCACAGCAAAATTAATTGCTAATTTATTACAAGTTGCTGGTGCAGATAGAATAATTGCTCTTGATCTTCACGCACTTCAAATTCAAGGATTCTTTGATATACCAGTAGATCATTTAATGGCAGCACCTATTATTGCAAATTACTTCAAAAACAAAATTCCTGATATGGAAGATGTAGTAGTTGTTTCGCCAGACCATGGTGGTGTTACACGTGCAAGAAAATTAGCAGATGCGTTAAATACGCCAATTGCTATTATCGATAAGAGAAGACCAAAACCAAATGTAGCTGAAGTAATGAACATTGTTGGTAACATTGAAGGTAAAACTTGTATTCTTATCGACGATATAATCGATACAGCAGGGACAATAACTCTTGGAGCAAAAGCTCTTAAAGAAAGAGGAGCAAAAGAAGTTTACGCTAGTTGTTCACATGCTGTATTAAGTGGACAAGCATTAGAAAGAATTGAAGAATCTCCAATTAAAGAATTAGTTTATGCTAATACTATTCATATCCCTGAGGAGAAAAAATTAGATAAAATGGTTCCATTATGTGTAGGTGATTTAATAGCAAAAGCTATCTACAGAATTCACCACAATGAACCAGTAAGTGTTCTATTTGAGTAATACTTAAAATTAATATATTATATAAGAAGGCAGCGAAGTCGTTGCCTTCTGTTTATATTCGATAGTAAAGGAAAAGAGGAATTAAATGAAACTAATAGTAGGATTAGGTAATCCCGGAAAGCAATATGAAAATACTAGACATAACATAGGCTTTATGATTCTTGATGAATTAGCAAAGTCATGGGGTGTAAGTTTTGATAAAAATAAATTTAATGCTGAATATGCTATGACTCATCATAATGGAGAAAAATATTTGTTAGTAAAACCAACTACATATATGAATCTATCTGGTGAAGCACTAAGAAAATTTTACGATTATTTTGAAATAGATATTGATGATATTTTAGTAATATATGATGATTTAGACACAAAAACTGCAAACTTCAAGTTAAAAGCAAAAGGAAGTAGTGGAGGTCATAATGGGATTAAGAGTATTATTAGCCATCTTGGAACAGAGAAGTTTAATCGCTTGAAAATTGGTATAGATAGACCAACTCCACCGATGAAAGTAGTTGACTATGTACTTGGACGTTTTTCAAAAGATGAAATGGTTGAAATTGAAAAAATATATTCAAAAAGTATTAACTGTATTGAAGATTTTTCAAAAATGAACTTCGTAGAATTAATGAATAAATATAATTAATAAAAATAATGCAGTGAGTAAATCAATACCATTAAGGTAGAGATTTATTCCTGCTATTTGTCGTTGAAAAGAGGAGGTATCATGTTAAAAGAAACTCTATTAAATATAGTAGATTTAAATTTTGATAAAAAAACCAAAAATATCGGAGTTTTTGGACAAAACATTACTACACGTGCTTTAGAAATTTATAATGAATTTAAGAAAAATAATAAAATTACAACAGTATTTACGCAAAACAAGGCAGAAGCAGAAGAATTATTTTCTATTATATGCGAATTTGAAGAAGAGACATATATATATCCAGAAATAGATATATTAAAAAGATATACTACAAAAAGTAATGATTTAATGCAGAATTCAATTAAGGTTTTGGAGAATATCGTATCTAAAACACCTAGTATTATAATTATTCCTATAGAGGCTATTTATAGAACTGTAAAAAATCCTAAAGATTTTAAAGATAATAGTTTTGAGATTAATTTAGATACAGAAATTAACTTTAATGATTTACAAAAGAAACTTGTAAATATGGGTTATAAAAAGGTTGAAAGTGTTGATGTAGTAGGAGAGTTTTCTAAGCGCGGAAGTATTGTTGATATTTTTAGTCCGTTGAGCGAAAAACCGGTAAGGTTAGATTTTTTTGATGATGAGCTAGATAGTATAAGACTATTTGATGAGAGTACACAAAAATCATTGAAAAAGATTGATAAAATAGAAATATATCCTACGAGTGATTTCTTTTTAACTAATGAAGAAAAAGATATAGTTGTAGAGAAAATATTAAAAAAACTTAATGATAATAAACTTAAAGAATTAGAAAATTATCAAGATATTAATCAGTATTTAAAAGAAAAGATAGAATTATACCATGCTACAGGTGATTTTAGTAATTTAGAAAGTTTTTCTAACTTAATATACAAAACGCCATACAGTATTATTGATTATTTAGATAAGGATACTATTATTTTCTTTGATAATTATCATAAAATACAAGAGAAAATAGAAAGTCTTCGAGAATATTTTTTAACAAATCTACAAGAAATAAATAGGAATTATATATTCCAAGAAGTAATCGATAGTCATGCATTTGAAAAACTTCAAAATTTAAATACAGTTAAGTATTATTTATCAACGTTAAAATTAAATGAGAAGATAATTGAAAAAAACTATAATTTAGATATTAGAGATTTAGCGTATTACTCTAGTGAAGAATTTTTAGCTAAAGAAATAAGAGAAAAGTTAGAAGAAAATTATAAAGTGATTATTTCTCTAAATACTCAAAAACAAAAAGATTATGTAGAGAAAGTATTATTTGATAACTACTTCTATGATGATATTTACTATGGTATTAAAGAGGGGAAAATATTTATTGATATCAACAAATTCCGATTAAAAGGTTTTGAAGATAAAAAAAATAAATTATTCTTATTAACACCTAGAGAACTATTTACAAAAGAAGAACGAAAAAAACGTCGTTTGAATTTTAAATATACAAACTCTGAAAAAATAAGAAATTACCAAGAATTAAATATAGGTGACTATATAGTTCATGTAAGCCACGGTATTGGTTTATATGAAGGAATAGAAAATGTAGAAGTAGGAGGAGTATATAAAGACTTTTTAAAAATAGTCTATGATGGTGGGGATATTATTTATGTTGATATAAATAATATGAACTATATTCAAAAATATACAGCTTCTACAGATAACAGAAAACCGACTTTAAATAAATTAGGTACCAAAAAATGGCAACAGGTTAAAAATAAAGTTCGCCGAGAAATTGAAGATATTTCGGAAGATTTAATTAAGTTATATATAAAAAGGGAACTTAGTTCAGGATATGCATACAGCCAAGATGGAAGTATGCAGTATGAATTTGAAGCGGATTTTCCATTTGTACCAACAGATGATCAATTAAAGGCTACAGAAGAAATTAAACGAGATATGGAAAAAGAACGTCCTATGGATCGTTTATTATGTGGAGATGTAGGTTTTGGTAAAACAGAAGTAGCCATGCGTGTTGCTTTTAAGGCTGTTATGGATGGTAAGCAAGTAGCAGTACTAGTACCAACTACTCTTCTAGCTGAGCAACATTATGATAATTTTGTTAGTCGTTTTGAAAATTTTCCAATTAATATAGAGGTAGTTAGTAGGTTTAATACAGCTAAGGATATTACCAATATATGTAAACGACTAAAAGAAGGTAAAATTGATATAATGATTGGGACACATAAACTTCTTAATGATAAGTTTGTCTACAATGATTTAGGTTTATTAATTATTGATGAAGAACAACGTTTTGGTGTTAAACATAAAGAAAAAATTAAACATCTAAAAAATACAGTAGATGTACTAACTTTAAGTGCAACACCTATTCCAAGAACATTACATATGAGCCTAATCGGGATTAGAGATCTGTCGGTTATAGAAACTCCCCCTAAAGAGCGCCAACCTATTCAAACATTTGTAACATCACAAAATAATATGGTAATTAAAGAAGCGGTTATGAATGAAGTAGCTCGTGGGGGTCAAGTATTTTATGTATACAATAAGGTAGAAAGTATAGATGAAAAGTATCTAGAACTAAAAAAACTTTTACCAGATGTAAATATTGCTTATGCTCATGGAAGAATGACACAACGTGAGCTAGAAAATATTATGACTGATGTAATTGATAGAAAATATGATATGTTGATTACAACGACAATTATAGAAACAGGAATAGATATATCTAATGTTAATACACTTATTGTTGAGGATGCGGATAAATTTGGTCTTAGCCAGCTTTATCAACTAAGAGGTCGAGTAGGGCGTAGTAGTCGTGAAGCCTATGCGTACTTAATGTATAAACCATTTAAATCACTAACGGAAAACTCGGAAAAAAGATTATCTGCGATAAAAAACTTTACTACGCTTGGTAGTGGATTTAAAATTGCAATGCAAGATTTATCAATTCGTGGTGCAGGTGATGTACTAGGTGGAAGACAGCATGGTTTTATAGATTCTGTTGGATATACTTTATACTCACAAATGTTAGAACAAGAAATTCAAGCTAAAAAAGGTGTGTTAGAACCTATACTAGAAAAAGACAAAACTCAAGATATATCATACTACGAAAATATTATAAAAGAGGTAGCTCCAAAACTAAGTAAAGATGTGTTTGAAGTAGAAGAAGAAACATTAGAAATTAAATTAAATGTAGATGCATTTATTCCAAAAGATTATATTAGTAGTGATGCAGATAAGATTGATTTCTATAAGAGATTTAACAATGCTACAACAGATGAAGAAATAGATATTATTGTGGAAGATTTAATTGATAGATTTTCTGATTTTGGTCAAGAGGTTAATAATTTAGTAGATATTTGTTACTTAAAAGTTATGGCTAAAAATACTTCGGTAGAAAGTGTTAAAGAGCTAGCTAATAAGGTAGTAGTTAGTTTTGACAAAAATATCCTTTCTAGATTAAAAGGAAAAGAACTATTTGCTGCATTAACACCTCATAAAGATGTTAGAATAGTTGCAAAAGATGGATTTTACTTAGAAATTGACAAAAAAGAAAAATATAGTATTAGAAGAATACGTGATATGATTGCTATTGTAAATGAAAATATGGAGGAAGTTGATGAATAAGGTAAGATGTTCATGGGCGAAAGGTGAATTAGATATTATATACCATGATACAGAATGGGGAAGAAAAACTCATGATGAACAAAAATTATTTGAATATCTAATTCTAGAAGGAATGCAAGCAGGATTGAGCTGGTCACTGATACTAAAGAAAAGAGATAATTTTAAAAAAGCTTTTGATAACTTTGATTATAATATTTGTGCTAATTATAGCGATGAATATTTAGAATCTCTACGTAATGATGAAGGAATAATAAGAAATAAATTAAAAATATATGGTGTTAGAAAAAATGCTAGAGCATTTATAAAAATTCAAGAAGAGTTTGGTTCATTTGATAAGTATATATGGAATTTTACAAATTATAAAATAATAATTTCAAATCATAAAAATTCTTCTGATGTACCAAGTAAAACTGAGTTATCTGATACTATAAGCAAAGATATGAAAAAAAGAGGATTTACCTTTGTAGGCAGTACGATTATTTATAGCTTTATGCAAGCAATTGGTATGGTAAATGACCATATTATAGATTGTTTTTGTTATAAAGAATGTTGTAAATAGATAGAATACTATAAATACTTTACTTTCCAACGAATAACGTCTATAATATAAAAGATATTTAATTTAATGATTGGATTTTTTAAATGAATAAGAGAACAATTAAAATTGAAAAAATTATTAATATAAATGAATATGTTAATACTTTTAATAATGAGATTAAGAAAATACAAGAAATACCTAAAATGCCTAAATGTGAATTTATCCATATAGGTGCTACAAGTAAAGAAGGTTTATATGGAGAAAAAATATTAGATATTCTTGTCGTTGTAGAAAATTTACATGAAATAACAACGTTTGATGAAAAAAGGCTTAACAATATTAATTATCATAGAATTGCTCATAATGGAACTAAAGGTATAATTAAGTATGCAAGATTAACGGACTATTTTTCAATGAGTTATGATGTGGTATTGTATATTGTTCAAAGAGGGACAGATATTCATCAAGATTTTCTTCGATTTAATGAAGTATTTAATAATGAAAATTTAATAGAAGAATATAATAAATTTAAAAATGATTATTGTGAGAGTTCTTATAAAGAGTATTCACTTAATAAATTAGAATTTATAAACAAAATAATAAAGAGGATTGAGGAAGATGTCTAGAGTAGAAGCTATAAAAAATATTTTAAAAAATAGTGATGTTTTAGAGAATGAAGCTCTAAAACAATATAGTTATACAAAAACAGGAGGAAATGCTGATATACTAGTAAGAGTAAAATCAGAAGAAGATTTCCAAAATATTATTAAGTATAGTAATGATAACAATATAAATTTAACGATATTAGGTAATGGTTCTAATGTTTTGATTTCGGATTCTGGAATTCGTGGAATTGTAGTAATTACTAGTGATTTAAACAATATTACATTATCTGAAGATAACATATTAACATGTTTTGCAGGAACTACTTTAAAAGAGTTAGCTGATTTTTGTATAGAAAATAGTTTAACTAATCTTGAGTTTTCATGTGGTATTCCAGGAAGTGTAGGTGGAGCAATATTTATGAATGCTGGAGCCTATGGTGGAGAAATGAAAGAAGTTGTTCAAAAAGTAGAAGTATTTACTAGAGATGGTGAAAAGAAAACTTATACTAATGAACAAATGCAATTTTCATACCGTCATTCAGTAATCCAAGAAACAAAAGAAATTATTTCAAAAGTTTATTTTAAAATGGATAAAGGTAATAAAGAGGAAATAGTTGCAAAGGTTGAAGACTTAAATAAACAACGTTCAGATAAACAACCTTTAGAATATCCTTCATGTGGTTCAGTATTTAAAAGACCAGAAGGTTACTTTGCTGGTAAATTAATTCAAGATGCTGGATTACAAGGTTTAACTATTGGAGGAGCACAAGTTTCTAAAAAACATGCTGGATTTATGGTTAATGTAAATAATGCAACATGTGAAGATTATAAAAATTTAATTAAAAAAGTTCAAGAAAAAGTACTAGAAAATTCAGGTGTGGAGCTTGAGTGCGAAGTTAAAATTCTAGGAGAGTAATAAAAAAAGTTAGTTACATTATAGTAACTAACTTTTTTTTATTTAGAATTATCTACAAATTTTTTGTATTGAGCAAGATTCTGTTCATTTTTATTATTTGTTTTTGGTGTATAGAAAGAACGTCCTACTAAATTGTCTGGTAGATATTGTTGTTTTATATAACCACTTGGATGGCTATGAGGGTACTTATATCCTATACCTCTATTAAGTTTATCGGCGCCATAGTAATGGCTATCACGAAGATGATCAGGGATAACAAATTTAGGATTTGTTTTTATTTCATTAAGAGCAGAATCTATAGCCGTAATTGCAGTATTAGATTTTACTGAAAGGGCTAATTGGATTACTGCGTTAGCCAATGGAATGCGAGCTTCAGGTAGTCCAAGCATTTTTGCAGATTCTATAGCTGCATGTACAAAAGGACCAATATTAGGATTAGCTAATCCAATATCTTCATAAGCAATTACACTCATACGACGATATATTGTATCTAAATCTCCACTATCAATAAGAAGGGCTAAGTAATAAAGAGATGCATCAACATCACTTCCTCGAATTGATTTTTGAAAGGCACTAATAATATCATAAAAAGCATCTCCATCTTTATCATAGTTCTTAAAGTTTCCTAAAGATAGACTTAATAGTTTATCTTTAGTTATATGTTCATTCTCATTTGAAAGATTGTATAGAATTTCAAATGTATTAAGTGAAAATCTCAGATCCCCAGATGAGTTTAATGATATAATTTTAAATACTTCATCATCAATAGTAAGATTTTTAGAAAAGATTTCTTTATTACTCGATATTTTTTTAAGATATTCATAAATATCGTTCTCAGATACCTGTTTTAATTCAAATATTATTAATCTTGATCTAATCGCAGGATTAACAGTATGATAGGGATTATTCGTTGTACATCCGATAACATATATATTATCGTATTCTATTTCAGGTAGCAGAATATCTTGCATAGGTTTTGTAAGTCGATGAAACTCATCAAGAAGTAAAATAACTTTTTTGAATCGTTTTGATTCCTCGATTACAGTAGTGAGATCTTTTTTTGTACAATTTACCGCATTCAAAATTTTAAATTTATAATCTAATTCATTTGCGAGTGCATTTGCAATCGAAGTTTTTCCAGTACCAGGAGGTCCGTATAAAATAAAAGAAAACATTTTTTTACTTGTTACTATTTTTGTTAATACTTTATTTTCTCCTATTAGATGATGTTGACCTATGATGTCATCTATTTTTTTAGGACGCAGTCTATTAATAAGAGTTTCCATATAACCTCCAACATTAAATTTATTTAATATATTGATTATAACATATTTATGCCACACTTGGAAATTAAGATTATATCTTAAAGTAAAGGCATAAAACACTAAAATTTTACATAATGATGAAAATATGATAAACTAAATAAATAATAAATTAAGGGGATGTTTAGGATTCGACAGGGATACTAGTCTTCTTAGTGGCATGTAGGAGGGTTGGCTCCTTTAACAACACATCAGTTAAATATAACTGGCGAAAATACAAATTACGCTTTAGCAGCTTAATAAGCTAAAGGCTGATTACTTTGTTTGACTGTGACAAAGCTAATCGGTTCATTTTTAGCAGTCTACGATTTTTTTCTTCCGTTTGTAGAAAAAAATAAGAGATTAATCAAACTCGTTTTTCATTGCCTGTTTATCGGCTTAAGTGAAAAATTAAATTTAATAGGTAAACTAAACATGTAGAAGCTAAGGGGAGGTATTTCTGGACGCGGGTTCAAATCCCGCCATCTCCATATTAACGCTAGAGTAGTAATACTCTAGTATTTTTTTTAATTAGTATGATAAAAGTGCATTGTAATTGCTTGCATATATATATAGTACAATGAAGGTGAAGAAAGAATAATTATTTTGGGAGGAGATAATTATGATGAAATTAATGTCAATATTTAAATTTGGGGATTTAGATAATCAAGATGAAGTCTATAAAGGTGGCGTACCTACTATACTTGTAGCGATAGGTAGACACTTGTGGTTAAGTATAACTAATATTGTTAAAGCATTAGGATATACTTTATATTTAGTAACTTGGTTAATCTATTTTATGTGTGTATTATTAGGAGTAGGGCTTTTATGTTACTATATTTATCTAGTAGCGATGGTACTATTTTAAGTAATACATAATATAATGAAAACAGCTGTAATATAGTCTATAAATGCTCTCTTACAGCTGTTTTTTATTAAGAAAGCTAGTTTGTAAATAATTATTAATTATGCTATAATATACCTATAATCAAAAGGAAGTAAAAAAAATGCTAATTAAATTTTCAGAAAATCTATATTATACAAAACAGCGTTATATGTATTTAGAACCTGCAATAGGTTATGTAAAAGGTAAATATTTTTCTGTAATGCTTGATGCAGGAAATGGACCTGAACAAGTTAAACAATTTCTTGAAGAGTTAAAAGAAAATGAACTACCATTACCTAGTTATATAATACTAACTCATCATCATTGGGATCATAGTTTTGGAGCTGGATATTTGGATATTCCAATTATTTCAACACAACGAGCAAAAGATGCCCTAATAGAATTTTCTAATTTAAAATGGGATGATGAAAGTTTATATAAAAGAGTTGAAGATGGTTCTGAAATAAAATATAGTGCGGATGTATTAAAAAAGGTATATGAAAATCATGAGATAAAAATTAGAATTCCTGAAATGCCTAAAGTAGGAGATGTAAATCTAAATTTAGGTGGAATAAAATTAAATTGTATCGCTAGTGATAACTCTCATTCTGATGATGCATTTTTAATTTACATAGTTGAGGAGAAAGTATTATTTTTAGGAGATAGCCATGCTAAGAATTACTACACTAAACCTATGAGCTATGATAAAACAAAACTTCGTGATTATATCGATAAGATAACGCAAATTGATTTTGAGTATGCTATTCCAGGTCATGGGAATATTTTTACAAGAGATGAATTGCTAACTTATTTAGAAAAAGAATATACAAAAATGAGGTGATAAAA
The DNA here is from genome assembly GCA_900555985.1 of uncultured Gemella sp. Lineage (GTDB taxonomy): Bacteria > Bacillota > Bacilli > Staphylococcales > Gemellaceae > Gemella. Next base: position 11,908 of record USNF01000008.1, on the reverse strand, counting down.
TGACTGATTTAAATTTATATCTCGATTGGATTCTTTTATTAATATTGTCGCTGGCATTTTGTCAACAACTATTTTATAAGAAATTTGGTTTCTATGGAATAATGTCAATAATCAGTTTAGCGATATATATTGCCTTACATTCTTACAAGACAGGAATAAGTATTTTTGTATTCTTGCTATTTGTTGGTGGAGTATCTCTTATAGCGCTAGAGATGTTTATACCTGGAGGTATAGTAGGAACTGTAGGGGTAATTACCTTGGTATATGCAATTATTTATGTAAATGAATCGACATATAATATTGCATTTATAATAATAATTTCATTTATGCTTTCGGTAGCTTTATTTTTATTCAATAGAAAAGTGCTAAATAAAAAACTAAACTTCTTGAATCAGTTAGTTTTAAATGATGCAATTTCAACTGAAGATGGCTATGTTGCTAGTGAAAGTAGAAGTGATTTGGTAGGTAGTATAATGATGTCTTATACGGACCTAAGACCAGCCGGTGTAGCTGTATTAAATGAAGAAAAGTTTGATGTAGTTACAGACGGAGATTTTATAGAAAAAGGTAATAAAATTGAGGTTGTACGTGTCGAAGGTATGCGTATAGTAGTTAGAAAAATTTAATTAAGGAGGAAATGATATGCCAGAATTAGTATTCTCAGGTATTACATTGGTTGTAGTATTAATACTTATTTCAGTATTCTTTACATTCTTCCCACTTGGATTATGGATTAGTGCCATTGCTGCTGGTGTAAAAGTTAGTATTTTTACATTAGTAGGTATGCGTTTAAGACGTGTTATTCCAAGTAGAGTTATTAATCCTATGATTAAAGCTCACAAAGCTGGATTAGATGTAAGTATCAACCAATTAGAAAGTCACTATTTAGCAGGAGGGAACGTAGACAGAGTTATTAACGCTCTTATTGCAGCTCATCGTGCTAATATAGTAAGTTTAACTTTTGAACGTTGTGCGGCTATCGACTTAGCTGGTCGTGATGTTCTTCAAGCGGTTCAAATGAGTGTAAATCCAAAAGTTATTGAAACTCCATATATTGCTGGGGTTGCAATCAATGGTATCGAAGTTAAAGCTAAAGCAAGAATCACAGTTCGTGCTAATATTGAACGTTTAGTAGGGGGAGCTGGAGAAGAGACAGTTATCGCCCGTGTAGGTGAAGGGATTGTTTCTACAATCGGTTCTTCTGAATCACATACAGTAGTATTAGAAAACCCAGATAGAATTTCTAAAACAATTCTAGATAAAGGATTAGATGCAGGTACTGCATTTGAAATTCTATCGATCGATATTCTTGATGTAGACATCGGCCAAAACATTGGTGCAAATCTACAAACTGAACAAGCAATTGCAGATAAAAATATTGCTCAAGCTAAAGCAGAGCAACGTCGTGCAATGGCTGTAGCTGCTGAACAAGAGATGAAAGCAAGAATCCAAGAAATGCGTGCTAAAGTAGTAGAAGCTGAAGCAGAATTACCACTTGCTATGGCGAAAGCATTCCAAGACGGAAATCTTGGTGTTATGGATTATATGAACTATAAAAACTTAGAAGCAGATACAGGTATGAGAGACTCAATTAAACGTATGTCTCAACCAGAAGCAGGAGAAAACAAATAATTAGATAAAAGGAGGATGTGAAATGTCATTTCTTATTTTCGCAGCACCAATAATATTTATCATAATTTTTGTTATCTTCATAGCAGTATTTTCTTCTGATAGCAAAAAATATAGAAGAAATCTAGATAATAATAAACAGATGCAACTAGATGAGGCCCGACAAAATGCTTTGAAGGCAGTTGAACAAATTAGAAGAAATAAAAATGAATCTAATTATTCTAATGAAACTTCTTCTACAACAAGTTCTTCGGTTAGAACATCAGTTCAAACTGTTTCTGAACAAAATAATCAATCTACTTTAAATCAATACCAAGAATATTATAATAAACATTATAATAAAGGTACTAGCAAGTTTAGACAACAACGTAATTTTCAAAATATAAATAATAGTGCAGCAGGGGATACTCCTACTTTAGTTTTCTCAAAAGAAAATTTAGTAAGAGGGTTAATTGCTAAAGAATATTTAAATAAAAAATATGGTGGTAGAAAATAATGAGTACATCAGCCATAATATTTATATTAATAACTGTAGTATCTTATTTATTAGATAATAAGAAAAAGAAAAATCAGAAAAAAGAACCAGCTAAAACTATTACGAAAGCACCAAAGGTTAAGTTGGGAAAAGTTAAAAAGCAGAAGCAAGTTACTCAAACTGTGAATACTAACCAAAAACCACAGGTGAAAAAACAAAATTATGTAAGACAAATGCCTAGAAAAATAGTAGATAGAGAACAAGAAATATACTCAAACTCGAAAATAGTAGATAAAGATAAAATTGTTAATGATATAATTTTTTCAGAAATATTATCGAAACCAAAAAGTAAGAGATAAATAATAGGAGGTATAAAATGAAAAAGACTTTTAACTATATAAGTTATTGCATTTATTCATTTATACCTCTTTATTTTGCTTTACTAGGTTATACTTTAGTAAGGCAAGATAATGAGGATGTAATTTTAGTTCTTATATTAATTCTAAGTTCTATTTTTTCTTTGATAGCTTTAAGCAATACACGTCCAACTAATATTTTTGTATGTTCAAAAGAAGAAGTAGTAAAAACAAAGGGTATAGATTATATTTATTTAGTTTTAATGATAATATTAACTTTTCTAATTATTAATGAAAAGATAATATTTATATACAAAGTAGTGTTCTTATTAATAATATTTTTAATTTTATATAAAACTTCATTTAAATATAAAAGTTATACTTTAATAATATTAGGCTATCAAATGTATACAATTCGTGATAAAATAGTATATAGCAAAAAATCTGAAAGCGAATTATATAAGATATTAAAAAGTAAAAAATATCTTCAAATTATTGAGATAAGCGATAATATATATATAGAAAACGAAAAATATACGATTACTAATTTTTATTGTAAAGATTTTTAACCTAAGTTAACTTACAATAAAAAAGGTAATGAATATCATAATTTTAAGGAGAATATAGCATGAGAGCTGTAGATATAATTGAAAAGAAGAAAAAGAAGCAGGAGTTATCTAAGGAAGAAATAGATTTTCTTCTTGAAGGATATTTAAAAGGTGAAATTCCTGACTATCAAATGAGTTCATTTTTAATGGCTGTATATTTTAATAATATGACTAAAGAAGAGTTAACGTATTTCACGTTAAAAATGAGAGATTCAGGTGATACTATTTTCTTCGATAACTTAGATTATTATCTTGTTGATAAGCATTCAACAGGAGGAGTAGGAGATAAAGTTACTGTAGTTCTTGGGCCAATTTTATCAGCGGTAGGTATGGCAACAACAAAATTATCTGGGAAAGGATTAGGTCATACTGGTGGAACAATAGATAAGTTTGAATCTATAGAAAACTTTAGATTTAGTGTTACAAAAGAAGAACTAGTAGAAATTGCTAATAAAACTGGTGTTGGATTAATGGGCTATAGTGATAATATAGTACCATTAGATAAAAAAATATATGCACTTCGTGACGTTACAGCAACAGTTGATAGTATTCCTTTAATAGCAAGTAGCATTATGAGTAAAAAATTAGCTATTCAATCAGATCTAATTATATTAGATGTAAAAGTTGGTGATGGTGCTTTTATGAAAACTATTGAAGATGCTAGAGAACTATCTAGAAGAATGGTAGAAATAGGTAATAGTGTTGGAAGAAAAACTATCGCTGTACTAACTAATATGGAAGAACCATTAGGATATAGTATTGGGAATGCTAATGAAATAATTGAAGGAATAGAAGCATTAAAAGGAAACTGGTCTAATGACTTAAAAGAAGTAGTTTATGAAATTGTCTATCTTGCATTAAAACATAAAGGTGAAGTAGAAACATTTGAACAAGCAAGTGAAAAAATTGATAGTGTAGTAAATAGTGGTAAAGCGCTAGAAATTTTAAAAGAATTTATTGAGTTAAGTGGAGGTAATGGTGAAGTTGTAAATAATTATAGCTTATTACCTACACCAAAATCAGTTTTAGAAGTTTATTCAAATGAAGAAGGATATATTACAAAGATAAAAGCTGAAGAAATTGGTAAAGCAGCTATGGTTATTGGGGCAGGTCGAGCTACAAAAGAAGATGAAGTGGATCATGCAGTAGGTTTATTACTTAAGAAAAAAGTAGGTGATAGAGTCCAAGTGGGTGATTTAATAGCTGAGATATATTATAATGATCCTAAAAATATTGAATCAAGCAAAAATATGATTTTAGATGCATTTGTAGTAGGCAATAATAAAGTAGAAAATATTAAAAATATTTTAGAAATAATAGAATAGAGGTACGAAATGGAATTAAATAAATATATTGATCACACTGTATTAAAAGCAACAGCTAATAAAGAAGATATTAAAAAATTATGTGAAGAAGCAAAAGAATATAATTTTTATAGTGTTTGTGTTAATGGTTGCTATGTAAATGATGCTAAAAATTACTTAGAAGGCACAGATGTTAAAGTAGCTGCTGTTGTAGGTTTTCCACTAGGAGCTATGACGACGGCATCAAAAGTGTTTGAGGCTAAAGAAGCTATAGAAAATGGCGCTAGTGAAATTGATATGGTAATCAATGTTGCTAAACTAAAAGATAAAGAATATGATTATGTAAGAGAAGAAATTCGTCAAATTAAAGAAGTAATTGGTGAAAATGTTCTTAAAGTAATTATTGAAACATGTTATTTGACTGACGAAGAAAAAGTTAAAGCTTGTGAATTAGCATTGGTAGCTAAGGCTGATTTTGTAAAAACATCAACTGGTTTTGGAACAGGTGGAGCGACATTTGAAGATGTTAAACTTATGAAAGAAACTGTTGGTAATAATGCAAAAGTAAAAGCAAGTGGTGGAGTAAAAGATAAGGAAACTGCTGAAAAATACATAGACTTAGGTGCTGACAGATTAGGTACAAGCTCGGGTATTGCAATAATGAAATAGAAATAAACTTAGATGGAGGTATATATTTTATACCTCTATTTTTTTGATTTAAGAATAATAGAAATTATTTTTAATTTATTATTTAGAAAATTATTTAATTATTAATAAAATAGGATGATTTGAAATATAAGTGTTATAAGATAATATTATAAATAATACAGTTGTAAACATTGATAATACAATACATATTCAATATAAAATTAGAAAAAAGTTAAAATATATATTTATTTTAAAAATAAAAATATATTATCTAGATATTAATAGTAGATTTAGTAAAAACATTGTTAATTATTGCAAGAAAACATTCTAAAATTATACTTGAAAAAAGAAAAATATTCTGATATAGTGAAATACAAAGTTAACTAATGTATAGTTATAAAATCGAATTAAAGGAGATTTCTGGTATGAAAAAAGGAATGACAATATTTGCGTTAACAACAATATTATGTGGTGCTGCAGCTATTACAGAAAACCATAATCAAGCATTTGCTAGAAGTGGATCGCACTCAAGTGGACATAGTGCAAGCTCTGGAAGAAGCTCACATTCAAGTGGACATAGTGCAAGTTCAGGAAGAAGTTCACACTCAAGTGGACATAGTGCAAGCTCTGGAAGAAGCTCACACTCAAGTGGACATAGTGCAAGCTCTGGAAGAAGCTCGCATTCAAGCGGACACAGTGCAAGTTCAGGAAGAAGTTCACATTCAAGTGTACACAGTGCAAACTCAGGGAAAAACTCACACTCAAAAGGGCACAGTGCAACAGTAGGAAAAAGTACAAGTTCAAAAGGACATAGTGCAATTGCAGGAAGAAGTTCAGGTTCAAAAGGGCATAGTGCAGTTGTAAGTAACAAGTCTAATTCGAAAGGGAAAAATACAAATAGTAATAGAAATTCAAAACCTAGTAATGTAGCAACTAAAGGTAGAGGTACAAATGCAAAGACAGCTGTTAACAATAAAAATAATAAATTAAATACAGCTAAAAATAATTCAGCTAAAAATAATAATAAAAAATCAAATGCTTTAAATAATAAGGCAAATATTAAAGGTAAAGCAACAAATCATAAAAATCAGTTATTAACTTCTAAAAAAGGAAATAATAGTAAAACAAATAAAGTGACTAAAAATAACAAAAAAAACCAAAGTAAAACTAATTTGGTATCGAAACGAAATCAAAATAAAAAAGGTACAGCCGTAAATTCTAAAAAGAATAATAAAAAGAATTTTAAAAATAATAATTTAGCAACTAAAGGAAAAGTTGTAAATCCTAAAAAGAAACCTAACTTATCACCAAAAGTAGCTGCTAAAAAGTATAAAACAAAAGAAGAAATCAGTAAGCTATCAAATTGGGCTATAATAAAATATGTATATCAACATAGAAATGGTCGTAAGATTAATGAATTACATGGATGTTACTGTGGACCATTTTTTGGAAATACTAAAAAAGGCCCAAAACCAGTAGATATACTAGATAGATTATGTAGATTACATGATATCGGTTATGAGAAAAAAGGATATTTTAATAGACAAGTTAATAATGAATTCATAGCTGGAGTATACAAGTATGCTTCTAAAATGAAACCAGCGGAAAGAGAAAAAGCATTTTATTTTGCAGAAGGTTTTAAACGAATGAACAAAACACCTTTGCAGGAAGTAGCAAAAGCATTTAATCTAGCAAGTAAACCAATTACTACTATTGCAAACTTCATCTCAGGTGGAGCAAAAGCGATAGGTAACTTATTTAACTCAAATAAAGTTTCTACAATAAATAATAATACTAGCAAAAATTTTGATAGAGGAGGAAGCGATGGTAAAAATCTATATCCATGGCTTAAGAAAGCTAAAGTAGCTCGTTAATTTCTATATTAAAATTACATACAATAAAGTCTTTGATTCAAATTGAATATAGAATCAAAGACTTTTTATATATACAATTTAATTTCTTAAAAAATTGTTCTAGTATTATTAGTATACTAAATAGCTTAGACAAGAATAATTTTAATAGATAATTAATAGCATTTATAGTATAATAAATAATGGTTTATTGTGACGTGAAATAAGAATTTGTATTCACGCATAGGATTGTAAATAATAGGAAATTTTAATAAAAAATTATTAAAAAAGTGTAAAATAGTTTAAAGGAGATTATTAATGTTACCAAAGTCATTTGAACAATATAAATTTAATGAATTTGTAAATAAAGCAATAATAGACTTAGGATTTTCTAATCCTACAAAAATTCAAGAGAGAGTATTTTCTCCAGTTTTAAAAGGTAAAAATATTGTTGCTAAATCACAAACAGGAAGTGGAAAAAGTCATTCTTTCTTATTACCAATATTTAGTAAATTAGATTTAAGTAAAAAGAAAACTCAAAGTATAATATTAGCGCCAACTAGAGAATTATCACGTCAACTTTATGACATGGCTTTACAAATAGCTGAATTCAGTGAAGAAGATATAAAAATAACACTTTGTATTGGTGGACAAGATTTGAATCGTGATATTGAAAGAGTATCTAATGCACCACATATAATTATCGGTACACCAACACGTGTTTTAGAATTAGATAGAGCTAGTGCTTTATCGATTAAAGAAGTAGAATCATTAGTAATTGATGAATGTGATATGATGATTGATCTAGGTTTTATGGAAGATGTAGATAAAATTTCAAAAAGAGCCGCAGAAAATTGTCAATTCTTGGTATTCTCAGCTACAATTCCAACTCAAATGAGTCATTTCTTAAAAAAATATTTAAAAAATGCACAATATATTGAAATTGACAATGCAAAATTTGGAAAAATAGAATATATTTTAATTCCAGAAAAAAGTTCAAATAGATTAGAAAAATTATATGAGATAACTACAGTTATTAATCCGTATTTAGCACTTATATTTGCCAATAAGAAAACAGAAGTCGAAGAAATTAGTAGTTATTTAATTTCTCAAGGTTTAAATGTAGGGGTGCTTCATGGTGATTTAACTCCACGTGAAAGAAAGCAAATGCAACGTAGAATTAACAATCTAGATTTTACTTATGTTGTTGCAAGTGATTTAATGAGCCGTGGAATAGATATTGAAGGAGTTAGTCATGTTATTAACTTTAATATACCTAATGATTTAGATTTCTTTGTTCACCGTGCAGGAAGAACAGGACGTGCTGGGTTAAGCGGGGACTGTATTACGATATACAATAATAAAGATGAAGAAAAACTACAAGCACTTGAAAGTCGTGGTATAGAATTTAATCATCAAGATATTCGTAATGGAGAGTTCGTTGAAGCAAAAGACAGAAATAAACGTCAAAGTAGAAAGAAAGTTGTAGCTGATCATAACTTAACTGAAAAATTAAAATCTAAAGTTAGAGTATCTAAAAAAGTTAAACCAGGATATAAGAAAAAATATAAATATAAAATGGATAAACTTAAACAAAAAGAAAGAAGAAAATTTGCTAAACGTACAAATAGAGCAAATAGAGGTAAATAATGAAAAATTTAAAAATTGGTTCTCATGTATCAATGTCAGGGAAAGAAATGATGTTAGGATCTGTAAAAGAGGCAGCTAGCTATAATAGTGATACATTTATGATTTACACTGGAGCACCTCAAAATACTTGTAGAAAACCAATAGAAGAATTACGAATAGATGAGGCTCATAAGCTTATGGCTGAAAATAACATAAGTGATATAGTGGTTCATGCACCATATATAATTAATTTGGCTAATACTATTAAACCAGAAATCTATCAGCTTGCAGTTGATTTTTTACGTTTAGAAATAGAAAGAACAGAAAAAATTGGAGCAAAAAATATTGTGCTTCATCCTGGTTCACATGTCAAAGCAGGAGCTGATGTTGGGATAGCTAGTATAGTCAAAGGATTGAATGAAGTACTAACAAAAGACATGAAACCTAATATAGCACTTGAAGTTATGGCTGGAAAAGGTAGCGAATGTGGTAGAACTTTCGATGAAATAGCAAAAATTATAGATGGTGTAAATCTAAATGAAAAATTAACTGTTACATTTGATACATGTCACGTATTTGAAGGTGGGTATGATATTGTTAATGATTTAGACGGCGTACTAACAGAATTTGATAAAATAGTTGGTTTAGATCGAATCCAAGTTTTACATATTAATGATAGTAAAAACACGCTTGGGGCGCATAAAGACCGCCATGAAAATATAGGGTATGGTGGAATTGGTTTTGATGCAATTAATCGTATAGTGCATCTTAAAGAATTTGCTAATTTACCTAAAATTTTAGAAACACCATGGTATGGTGAAAAAAAAGATATAGCTCCATATAAAGATGAAATAGCTATGCTAAGAAAAGGGGAATTTGTAGATTTTAAAAACTAATAATCTAGGAGGCTGCTTATGAAATTAGTTGAAGAAAAAGTTGACAAAATTATGAAACTTTTAAAAGAAAAAGGTTATAAATATACCGATAAAAGAAAATCGATGGTAGAATTACTAGTGACTGAAGATAGATATATAAATGCTAAATATGTATCTGAAACACTTAATAAAATTTATCCGGGATTAAGTTTTGATACAATTTATAGAAACCTAAGTACTTATGAAGAGTTAGGTATTTTAGAGACTACAGAGATTAAGGGAGAAAAATATTTCAAAATAGGATGTTTGGAAACAGATCATCACCACCATCATCATATTTGTTTGAATTGTGGGAAAGCAAAAATTATTCACGTTAATGTATGTGGGAATTTAGAAATAGAAGAGCTTAAAGGATATAGAATAGATGGACATAAATTTGAAGTATATGGATTGTGTCCTGATTGCTTAAGAAAAGAGGAATCTAAATAATGTTTGATGGAATTTTGCCAATTTATAAAGAACGAGGTATGACTAGTCATGATGTTGTTTTTAAGGCAAGGAAGATACTTCAGATGAAAAAGATTGGACATTCAGGGACACTTGATCCTGAGGTGGATGGAGTATTGTTACTTCTTTTAGGTGGAGCAACTAAGGTAAGTGATTATGCCATGGATTTAGGCAAAAGTTATCGAGCAGAAGTATGTTTAGGAGTAAAAACAACAACAGAAGATTTAACAGGAGAAATACTTGAGGAAAAGGTAGTAGAAGATATTGATATATCAGAAATAAGGGCTATTTTACAAACTATGATTGGTGAAATAGAACAGACACCCCCAATTTATTCGGCGGTAAAAGTAAAGGGAAAAAAACTTTATGAATACGCACGTCGTGGGCAGTTTGATATAGAAATACCTTCTAGAAAGGTAAATATTTATAATATTGAATTTATAGATAATAGCGAATATTATAAAGATGGTAGATTTTATTTTTCTATTGATATAAATTGTGGAAAAGGTACTTATGTTCGTACAATAGCAACTACGATAGGTGAAAAATTAAATATTCCAAGTACTATGAGTAAACTAACACGAACTAGTAGTGGAAAAATCACTTTAGATCATTGTTTAAAACTTGCTGATGTTGAAAAATGTCTTTTAGAGAATACTTTAGAAGATAAAATTTTAAAAAAAGAATATGCTTTAGAAGAATACCAATTTGTGGAGATTCCATTATTCAGAGCAAAGCAAGTTATGAATGGATTAAGGTTTAGAAGAAATCAATTTCCAGATTATGATTTTTCGAATGGAATAGTTTTTACTTATAATAATGAAGCAATAGCAATTTATTATTTAAAAAATGAGGATGATGAATTACTGTCAGTAAAAACAACATTTCCTAAAATAATAGAGTAGTAGGTAAGAGAAAACGATGAAAATTTTTAATATTTCTAAAATAGATGAAATAGAAAAAGATAATAAAAAAAGAGTAGCCGCCTTAGGTTTCTTTGATGGTTTACATACAGCACATCAAGAAATAATAAAAGGTGCGATAAATGAAGCAAATAATAATGCTGTATCGATAGTTATTACATTTGATAAAAGCCCAAAAGAATATTTTGGAAAAACTACAGAAGAAGCGCTAACGCCTATAAATAAAAAATCTGAGTTATTAAAGGAATTCGGAGTAGACGAAGTATATTATTTGGAGTTTAATGAAGAACTACAAACATTATCTGCGGAAAATTTTATAAATAATATTTTAAAAAAATTAAATGTAGAAAAAGTATTCTGTGGTTATGACTATAGGTTTGGAAATAAAGGAATAGGAACACCAGAATTAATAAAAGATAGTGGAATAGAAATTGATGTTCTTGAGAAAAAAGAGTTGAATGACGGCAAAGTTTCTACAACTGCATTAAAAAAAGCTGTTCAAGAAGGAAACTTTAATGAATACTTTAATCTTTCAAATAGACATTATTCAATTTCTGGAATAGTAGTAAAAGGAAGACAATTAGGAAGAACTATTAATTTTCCGACTGCTAATTTAAAATTAGAGGAGAAGTTCTTACTACCAAATACAAATGGAGTTTATATAACTAAAACAAAAGTAAAAGGAAAGATTTATAAATCAATTACTAATATTGGTTATAATCCTACAGTATCATCTACGAAAAATAAAAAATTTATAGAAACACATATATTAGACTTTGATGAAGATATTTATGATGAGAAAATAGAAGTATTTTTCTATGAATTTTTACGAAAAGAACAAAAGTTTGAAAGCTTTAATCATCTGAAAGAACAATTACAAAAAGATAAAAAGAAATGCGAAGAGAAAGATATATAATTTTTGAGAAATTTTAAATTTTAACGCTGTATTTCTTGAATTATTATTTAAAATAGTGTAAAATAACTAATGTTCCTTATTCGTGGTATAGAAACACTCCAGATTCTTCACTAGGATTAAGGTCGCAAAATAAAATTATATGGAGGAAATTGCAATGGCAGCAATTAGTCAAGAAAGAAAACAAGAAA
>USNF01000007.1 GCA_900555985.1 uncultured Gemella sp. | reverse complement strand
AGACACCGCCCTTTCACGGCGGTAACACGGGTTCGAGTCCCGTACGGGTCATCTTAACCAAGCCGTAACTTATGTTACGGCTTTTTTTTTTATGTTTTCAAAAAAGTATAGCATATATAATTATATATGCTATACTTTTAATACATTTATTTTAAATTGTTTTTAGTAAAACTTAGCGGTAGTACTTCTTTGAAGAAGTTATACACTTCATAATTATTTTCAGATGTTCCTAGAATTAGTTCAAAGTTCTCATCTGCGAATTCGGCAATTACTTGTCTACAAACTCCGCATGGAGGACAATATGTTTCTATATTTCCTTTTGGTCCACCAACTACAGCAATTTTTTTGAATTTAGTTATGCCTTCACTTACTGCTTTAAATATTGCTGTACGTTCTGCACAGTTTGTAGGTGTATAACTAGCATTTTCAATATTACAACCTGTATAAATTTCTCCGTCTTCAGTTAGAAGTGCTGCTCCTACTTTGAATTCAGAATATGGAACATAAGAGAATTTTGTCGCTTCGATAGCTTTGTTAATTAATAATCTATTAATTTCTTCTTCTTTTTGATTGTTGTGAATATCTAAAAGATCAAATATAGTTTCAGCAACTCCTGCTTCGTCATTGTTTTTTTCAGTTGTATATTTAGCTATATCTTTTAGATGAGGGTTTGCATTTTGCATTGCTACACTATATTCTACTATTTCAAGCATAGACTCATCATTTAAGTTATCTCCAATAGCTAATGTATTTTTTAGAGATATTTTATACGCAGATGCTACTTGTTTTAAAGCATGTCCTTTAGTTGCATTTTTATCCATGACTTCAAGGTTATTAGTTCCTGAAGAAGTTACAGCAATATTTTCATTATCTGATAGTAATTTTTTAGCTTTTTCTAGTTTATCAAGATCATTTGAAATACCAATTATTTTTATTGAAGGATTATGTTCTTCGTTTATGTAAAGTTCTATATTTTCTACTTCTGTAACATGTCCATTTTGAAGTCTTTTTTTTGATTCTGCTCTTAAATGATCTACATCTGGTGTTGATCCTATTGAACGTATAAGATCAGCATATGCTTGAATATCAGTTTCGATACTGTTAGTATATACAGTATTTTTAGTATAAAGTTGATAGCTAATATCTAAACTTTTGAATATACCTATTGTATAGTATAAATCTTTTACTTGAATAGGAGTCATACTTATAATTTCTTTATTTTTATTGTAGACAATACCTCCATTAAAGCTAATAACATCACATACGATATTATTTTCTTCAAGAGCAGGTAGTGCTTCATAGTAGGCTCTTCCTGTTGCTACTACAAATTCAATGTTATTATTTTGAGCATATTTTATTAATTCTACATTTTTTTCAGGTATTTTATGTTCATTATTTAGCAGTGTACCATCCATATCACTAGCTATTAATTTAATCATATGTTGTTTTAAGATACTAGATTATATACTAGTTCTTTCTCCTTTCCTCATATATAGTTAGATTATATCATAACTAGATAATTAATGTAACCTTTAGAAAAAATATATTAATATTAGAGTGATATTTCTACTATAATTTTATTATTTATGATAATATAAGAGTTAACTAAATTATTAATAGAGAGTGTTTAGATATGGAACTTAAAAATATAATAAAAAATAATCATTTAGAAGAATTGTTTTCTAAAGTAACTATAGGAATAGAAAAAGAGGGACAAAGAATTTTAGAAAATGGTCAAATTTCAAAAACTGATCATCCTAAAGTTTTAGAACCTCGTCATAAAAATCCATATATTCAAACAGATTTTGCAGAATCGCAAATTGAACTAATAACAACACCTGAAAGGAATGAAAAAGATGTTCTTAGGGTTTTAAATGCTATACATGAAGTAGCTTTAAAAAATATGCCGGAAGATGAATATATATGGCCTCTAAGCATACCTGCGGTTTTACCTGAAGATAAAGATATAAAAGTAGCTCAATTTGAAAAAGAATGGGATATTGTTTATAGAGAATATTTAGTAGAAAAATATGGCAAATATAAACAAATGGTATCAGGTATCCATTATAATTTCCAAATTGATGATGATTTTATGCAAAGTATAGCTGATATAACAAATACCGATGTGGTTAATGTTAAAAATAATATTTATATGAAATTAGCACGCCAATTTTTAAGATATCAATGGTTACTTGTTTACTTATATGGGGCTTCACCTTTTGCTGAAGATAAATACTTTACTAATGGAAAGAAACCAGAAGATTTTGTAAGAAGTTTAAGAACAAGTAGATATGGGTATGTTAATGACGATGATATAATAGTGTCGTATTCTTCATTAGAACAATATATATCTGATTTAATAGGCTATGTAAATAATAAAAAGCTTATTGCCGAGAAAGAATTTTATTCTAGCGTTAGATTTAGAGGTGCAGAAACTGTAGCAGATTTACCAAAAAAAGGTATTAAATATATAGAATTTAGATTATTTGATTTAAATCCGTTTGCACCTTTTGGTATATTAGAAAAAGATATTAGATTTATTCATTTGTTTATAAAATCTTTAGTTTGGATGGAAGAAGTAGATAAAAAAACTTCAGAATCTAAAGGTAAAGAATATAGTGAAAATATTGCTTTATCTCATCCACTTGAAATGCCAATTTATTTAGAAGAAGGTTTAGAACTATTAGATAATATGAAAAACATGGTTAGAGAATTGAGCTTACCTGAGAGTGATATTTTATTAATTGAAGAAAAAGAAAATGAACTAATAGATCCATCACTTACAATTGCTGCGCAAATAGTTAAAGAATATGAAAAAGAAGGAAGTATATTAGAGTTTGGAGTTAGTTTAGCTAAGAAATATAAAGAAGATGCTTTAAGGGAATATTATTCACTAAGTGCGTTTAGTAATATGGAATTATCAACTCAGGCTGTCATAGAAGATGCTATAAAAAATGGTATTAAAGTAGACGTTATAGATGAAAATGATCAGTTTATTCGCCTAGAAAGTGATGGAGTAGTAGAATATGTAAAAAATGGTAATATGACAAGCAAGGATACTTATATTTCTCCATTAATTATGGAAAATAAAGTAGTAACTAAGAAGGTGTTATCAGAAAAAGGATTCAGAGTTCCATGTGGTTATGAAGTATCAACATTAGATGATGCTTTATTAAAATTTGATTATTTAATAAATAAACCTATAGTTATTAAGCCGAAAAGTACAAATTTTGGATTGGGTATTACTATTTTTAAACATGGTACAGATAATATAGAGGACTTTTCAAAAGCTGTATTATTAGCTTTAAAAGAGGATAAGGATATTTTAATAGAAGGATTTATAGATGGTACAGAGTATAGATTCTTTGTTATTGAAGGTGAAACAAAAGCTGTATTACTAAGAGTTCCTGCTAATGTTGTAGGGGATGGAAAACATACGATTACTGAATTAGTAGAAATAAAAAATGAAAATCCTTTACGTGGAGATGCCAAAAAGACTCCTCTTAAAAAGATAGAATTAGGTGAGATTGAAAGCCTACAATTAAAAGAACAAGGGCTAAATTTTGATACTATTCTTAATGAAGGACAAGTAGCATACTTAAGAGAAAACTCTAATATTAGTACCGGAGGAGACTCTATAGACATGACAGATGAAGTTGATGAAAGTTATAAAAAGCTTGCTGTAGAAATATCAGATGCTATGATGGCTAAAGTATGTGGGGTGGACCTAATTATTAAAGATATTAAACAAGCTGCTACAAATCAAAATTATGGAGTAATAGAAGCTAATTTTAATCCAATGATGATGATGCATATTTATCCTCATAAAGGTAAATCTAGAAGGCTATCTCTAGATGTATTAAGAATGTTATTTCCAGATAGAAAAATAAATTAAAAAAATTAAAATTTGATTATTGACCAAATTTGATATATAATATCAAGTGAGGTATATAATAGGAGGTAAGAAGATGAATTTAATTCCTACAGTAATAGAGCAGACTTCTCAAGGAGAAAGAGCTTATGATATTTATTCAAGACTTTTAAAAGATAGAATTATTATTTTAGGATCAGAAGTTAATGACCAAGTTGCTAACTCAATTACAAGCCAACTTTTGTTTTTAGAAGCACAAGATAGCGAGAAAGATATTTATTTCTATATTAACTCTCCAGGTGGTAGTGTAACAGCTGGTTTTGCGATTTATGATACTATGCAACATATTAAATGTGATGTAGTAACAATTTGTATGGGTATGGCTGCAAGTATGGGAGCATTCTTATTAGCTGCTGGAACTATTGGTAAGAGATATGCATTACCAAATGCAGAAGTTATGATTCACCAACCTTTAGGTGGAGCACAAGGGCAAGCTACTGAAATTGAAATAGCTGCGAAACACATACTAAGAACACGTGAAAAATTAAACAAAATTTTAGCGGATAGAACAGGTCAAACAATTAAAGCAATTGAACGTGACACAGAACGTGATAATTACTTAAGTGCAGAAGAAGCTTGTGAATATGGTTTAGTTGATAAAGTAATGTATCCAGAAAACAATAAACCACAAAAAAAAGAAAAAGTAAAAAAAGCTGCTAAAAAAGCTACTAAAAAATCAGAATAATTCTAATTCATAAAAAACTCTCTCAGATTTCTGAGAGAGTTTTTATTTTTATATTTTCCAAATTTTTCCTATTGCATTACGGAATTCGTAGTTATCCATAAAGTACTCTACATTTCCGTTAAAATGACGTTTAAATTGAAGAACACTATAATCAGTAGCATCTTCAGACGTAAAGTCCTTAGAAGTTCCAAAGAAGTTGAAAATTTTGAAGTTATTTCTAATAGCATATTTAATCATTGTGTACATAACTAAGTATGAACCATTAAATCTAGAAAATTCTTTTTTCATTCCTCCAGTGAAGTAAATAAGATCTTGTTTTGTTTCTATGAAACTTGCACATGATAGATAAATAATATTTCCATTTTCTTCTTTTAAAGAAGTAATTTTTGCTATTTTGTCATTGTTAAAAGCAATTGACTCATCTATTCTAGCAATTTTATTCATAGTTTTTTCAGGGTTTACTTTTCCACTTTCAAGTTTTTCTGTTAATTTATTTTTTTCAGCGTTAAAATCTTCAATCTCTTTATTTAATTTAGAAATAAGTGAATCACAATCTAAATAAGAAACCATAAGGTCAAGCTTATCACCTAAAGCAGTTTTTAAATTTCTAAAGTATTCACTAGTTCTAATTTGGAAGTTGATTCTATCTTCTGTACTCTTATTTATTGAATCAAATATTGCAGCATCTTCATCGTTAAAAATATCGATTTCTTTTACTGTTATTCCTTCTTTTATAGCTTTGTTAATCGAACGTTTAGCCATATTCGAAACAGTTTTTAATAGTGTATCTTCAGTAAGAGTTTCTTCTAGTTCTCTTGAATATATACAACGAGAAGCTAGAGTAGGATTTGTGAATAAATCATCATTAAGTGGTTTGTATCCTAGTGAAGTTAATATTTTATCTGTTTCTATAGATTCTTTAGTAGTTTCAACATATTCGATATCTTTATAAATACGTTCATTCAAGAATGGATTTACCCTTACGCAAAGAACACGGAAGTCTTTAGCGAAATATTTTTTCAACTCTGTCATATAAAATTTAACTAACTCAGTATTTGAATAATCCATTATCGGACCATGTTGAGCTGTTACTTTAAAGAAGAATTTTTTATAAGGGAAATAGATAAATGTTGCATATGCTAACACTTCGTCATTTTCTTTTACAGCAAGAATTTTTGTTTTTAGGTTATTGAAATTTTGCATTTTACTATATACAGCAGCTTGTTGTAAATAGTAACGATCATTGTTTTTTTCTTGAACCTTTTGTAGTTCGTCACTGCTAATTTCTGTAAATATCATTAATATGCTCCTTATATAAATTTTAATACATACCCATACGATTATATAACAAATAGAGAAAAAAAAAAAGTAATAACTATTATTTAAACTGCTTACAATAAATGATATAATAAGGATATAAGTATCTGGGAGGATAATTTATGAAAGAATATCAATTAAAAAATAAAAATTATAAAATTAGATATAATGATTTTCCTGGTGAAGGAATACCAATAATATTTATTCATGGATTAGGTTGTGCAGGTTCTTTTGATTATGTTGAGATAGCAAATAGCAAAGAGTTTTTAGGACATAGAAGAATATTAATTGATTTACTAGGAGCAGGTTATAGTGATAAACCTCTTGATTTCGAATATAAAGTTAAAAACCATGCAAAGTACTTAAATGAGTTTTTAGAAGATTTGAATTTAAATAAGGTTATATTAGGGCATAGTTTAGGTGGGGCTATTTCAATAGAACTATGTGATCTTTGTGAGGAAAAGATAGATAGATTAATACTAACAGAACCTAATTTAGATCCTGCTACTAAAGGTAGAACGAGTTGGGCTGTTGCTCAATATACTGAGGAAAATTATAGGAGTAGAATTAGTAGTTTAATAGAGTATTGTGCAAATGGAAAGAATACAATGTGGGCAGCAACATTAAGAAATTGGCTACCAGAAGCAGCATATCAAATATCAAGAGATGCTATAGAAGTTAGAGAAGTACCTTGGCGTGATATGTTCTATAGTTATAAAATTCCTCGATTCTTTATTTTTGGTCGTAAAACTTTACCAAGTGATGATTTAGAAGAGTTACCGAGAAACAATATAAAAGTAAAAATAGTAGAAAATGCAGGTCATTCAATGGCATGGGAAAATCCAGATGGTTTAGCTCAAGTGATATTTGAATGCCTCAAATAAAGAAAAATAAAAAGTTTGGAGTTACCCAAACTTTTTATTTTTATATTTTTTTTATTTTTAAATTACTTACCATTAAGTATGAACAAATTATTAGTAATACTAAGTTTATTATGCTTGGTAAACTAAATAATGATATAATAGCTAAAACTGATCCACATGTTGTAATAGGAACTCCTTGGTAATAACCATCTTTCATTTTAGTAACATTAAATCGTGCTAATCTATAAGCGCCGCAACAAGCGTAAACAGCACTAAGGATAGCTACTATCACTATTAATGTAAAAGAAGGTTTATCAATAGAAACAAATTTTTCAAAAATTAGTATAGCAGGAGCTACACCAAAACTTACAACATCACATAAAGAATCTAAATCGTGACCGATGTCAGAAACAACACCAAGTTTTCTTGCTACAATACCATCGTATCTATCTGCAAGCATAGCTAATAAAATAAAGACAGTTCCCCAAACGTAATATCCATGTGTTGTAACTAATATTGATAAAAAGCCACAAAAGATATTACACAAGGTAAGATAATTCGGTATAAAATTTTTATTCATTAAGTTATCCTCCAATGATTGATATTCTAATTATAGTACAAATTGGAAAAAAAGTCTAAAAAAAAATAAAAGTTATAATATGAAATTTATTATTTACTTTAATTTACATAAAAAAATCGTGAGAAGTGTTGTTTTTAAAAATATTACTTGATATAATGTATATGTAATTTATTATGGGAGGGGTATTATGTCACTAAAATTAGATAAAGTTGATATAAAAAAAATTGTAAGAGAGTTAGTATTTATTTGTCTTGGTTGTGCTATTTATTCATTTGCAATAATGCACTTTAATGTTCCAAACAAACTTGCTGAGGGTGGAGGAACTGGGATTTCCTTGTTACTACTTTATGCATTTGGATTACCAGTATCAACTGGTACAATATTGGTTAATATTCCATTATTAATTATTGGATTTAAAATGTTAGATAGAAAAACTATGATATATACTTTATATGGTATTTCTATGTTAACAGCGTGGTTGAAATTTTTTGAAATATATAATGTTAATATTGATATTGGTGGAGATAAATTATTAGCTTCAGTCTTTGGTGGTATTATCGCTGGTATTGGACTAGGAATTGTATTTTTAGTTGGTGGTACAACTGGAGGGGTAGATATTGTAGCTAAAATTATTCAACTTTATACAGGAAGTTCTATTGGAAGAATTATTCAAGTATTAGATGGTGTTATTATAGCTCTTACATTTGTAGCGGTAAAAAGTTTTCCTGCAATTTTATATACTCTATTCTATATATTTATTTGTACTAAGTTAATAGACTATGTAGTTGAAGGTGGGGTATCTGGTAAAGGTGTAATGATTGTTTCACCGAAAATAGAAGAAATAACTAAAATTGTTCAAGAAGATATGGAACGTGGTTTAACGTATATTAAAGGACAAGGTAGTTATACTAGAAAAGATATGAATATTGGTTATTGTGTTGTATCAAGAAATGAAATAAGTAGATTAAAATCGCTTGTTTTTGAAATTGACCCTCGAGCCTTTGTTACCATAACAGAAGTTCATGATGTCATGGGCGAAGGATTTAGTTTTGATCAACCAAAAAAAATTAAAGTAGGTATAAAAAAAGATAAATAATAATAGGGAGTAACCTAATATATTATATTGTTAGGTTACTCTTATTATTTGAAAGGTATTGTGATGATTAAAAATTTTTATTTTAGAATAATATTAATAATAGGACTAACTACCGTATGTTGTTCATTTTTTGGGCAAATACTTCTATTTTTAATTAATGTTAGTAAAAATTACTACCAATATTTAATTCTCTTAACACCGCTATTGCTTCTTTTTACAAAATATAGTAATAAGCTAATTAAAACCCATGGAGTAGGTATGAAGTATTTTGTTGAAGCGGCTAATAAAGAAAAAGATAAGGTTAGCTGGTTTTTCCCTATTGTACTTACTATAAACACCTTGCTTGCTCATGTATTTGGTGTGAGTGTAGGAAGAGAGGGTGTTGCAGTTCAATTAGGTGGAGCTATTGGAAAAAATATGACCACTAATAGTTTTAATGAAAAACAAAAACAATATTTTGTCAGATTAGGAATGATCAGTGGCTTTGCGGCATTATTTCAAACTCCACTTGCAGCAGTATTTTTTATTATAGAAATAATTGGGAAAAAGATAAGAGTTACGACAAGTTTCATTTATGAGTTTCTTAGTTATATAGTTGCAGCATTTATTTCAGCAAGGCTTTCTAATCTTTTAGGTTTAGAGAAGTTCTTTGTAGAAGTTAATGTTAGTAATAATGATATTAATTTAGTAAACATTTTAAAAATAATTTTTATAAGTATAATTTTAATTTTTACCGGGATATTATTTGTTATTATTCAAAAAAAATCTAAAGTGACTGTTGCTACTTACAAATATCTTACATGGGTTTTATTAGTATTGTTTATAGTAATGAGCTTTACACTAAACTTTAGATATGCTTCACTAGGTACTAATTTAATAGACTTCTCATTTAATGATTATAGTAATATTAAAGTATATGATTTTATTTTAAAATTAATATTTACGGCAATTTGTACAGCTATAGGCTTTAGTGGGGGTGAGGTTACACCGTTATTTGCTATTGGGGCAAGTTGTGGCGTTGTATTAGGAATATGGTTAGGGCTTCCTGTATTAATGGTAGCTGGCTTAGGATATTGCTTAGTGTTTTCTTCAGCAACAAAAACATGGGTAACTCCTATATTTTTAACTTTGGAAGTTTTCGGCTTTAAACTGATGTTAATAATGATATTACCAGCAGTACTATTGTACTTTATTAACAAAAAATATAGTATTTATAGTTAGTAATATAAAAATACCAAGAGAAGTGTAGTTTTCTCTCGGTATTTTTTAGTCTATTGTAAATACTATTCAGAATTTATTTTTTTAGTGATCAACTTTCTTCAATTAATGGAATTATCTTTGTTAAAGTATCTTTATCACATTCTATTGAAGTATAATGAATTCTACCATCGTCTGCCTTAAAAATATATGTAATAAAATATTTTCCAGTATTTGTTAAAATATTAATAACATAAGCATCATAGCCACCGATTTTTGATTTAGTACCTGATATTTTTTCAAACATTTGACTGTTCTGTTACTTACTATATAATGAATTTGCTACATGCTTAGGATCGATAGATGCATACTCTGCCTCAGAAATTCCAAGTTGACTTGGACGGAAAATGTTTAATGTAACAACATTATAAGCAGATGTATCACTAGATTGTATGTCATTACCACCATTTATATCTTTATAATTAACCCAATCTTTAGGAACTTTAACATATCCGTACTCATCAGAACCAACTACTTTAGTATCCTCTGCTTTGATACCTGTTGAAGATGAACTTTTATTAGATGAATCTGAATTTTGTTTATTAGCTTCTTCTTTTTTATTTTCATCTTTTTTATTAGAGTTCTCTTGTTTATTTGACTCATCTTATTTGTCTGCTCTTTATTTTGGTCTTTATTTTCGTTTTTATTTGCCTGACAAGACACAAGTAGTGTTGAACTTAATAGTATCATTGGTATTCCCTGCAATTTTTTCATATAGAAACCCCTTTTATTTACTTATAATTTTATTATATATTGTATATAGGAAAAATTATATGTTTTTATAAATATATTTACTAATAAATAATAAAAAGAACAGAATCAGTTTAAACTGACTCTGTTCTTTTATTATAAACCTAGAAGTTTTAAAATTTCTCTTTTATATTTTAATTTTTGTTCATCAATATTTTCACCATTTAGTTGAACTTTTATTTCGGAAATAATCTCACCAGGTTTATTTTTAATAATATATATTCTGTCACTAAGGTCGATTGCTTCATCAATATCATGTGTTATTAGTAAGGTTGTAAGATTAAACTTTTTACAAATATCTAAATACCAAGAATGTAATGATATTTTTGTTATTGCATCAAGGGCACTAAAAGGTTCGTCTAGTAAAAACAATTCTTCTTTAAACATATAAGTTCTTAAAAGTGCTACTCTTTGGCGCATACCACCACTTAATTCACTCGGATATTTATCTTTATAGTCATAAAGATTAAATAGTTTTAAGTTTTTTATGGCTTCCGCTTCCGCTTCTTTTTTATTTACTTTTTTTATAAGAAGGGGAAGTATTATATTTTGAATTACAGTTTTATGTTCTAAAAGTAAATCTTTTTGAAGCATATAGCTGACTTTTCCTTTGAAATTAGAATTTCCTTGAATTTCTATAGTTCCGGATTGAAGTTCGTTGATACCTGCAATTAAATTAAATAAGGTAGTTTTCCCAACCCCGCTTCCACCCAGAATAGAAACAATTTCACCTTGGTCGACATGAATATTAATATTTTTTAATATATTGTTATTTGGGTAATTGAAAGATAAGTTTTTTATTGTTAAGACACTCATTATTTTATGTAGTCATTGCTAAATCCTGTATTGTCTGCAAGAGGTTTTTCGATAATTTTGTTTTCGTTAACCCAACGGTAAAATGCGTTCCATCTTTCAGCATCAAATTCTCCCCAATGCTCTTTATTTGAAGCATATTGTTGAGAGATGTATTTTTGTGACGCTACTACGAAATCACGTTTTTCTTTTAGTTCTGGTGCATTTTTTATTAAAATATCTGCAGCTTCTTCAGGATGTTCCATAGCGTAGACATATCCTTTCTTAATAGCTCTAAGAACTTTTTTTGCTTCTTCTTTGTTATTTTTTAGATAGTCATTATTTGCGATAATTACTGGTGAATAGTAATCTAGATCCTTATTAAAATCTTTTAGATAGAAGAAGTTAGTTTCTAAATTCATACTTTCTGCTAATTTACCATCCCATGCATAGTAAATCCAAGCAGCATCAAAAACTCCATTTTCTAAAGGTGTAATTGAATTACTATCACTATTTGGTACTAATTCAATTTTGTTATAATCGCCACCTTGTTTTTCAACTAGAGATTTAATCATAGCTAATTCAACAGGATCATTCCATGTTCCATATTTTTTACCTTGTAATGCTTTAGGTTCTGTAATATTATTTTTCTTAGGTGAGATAATACCTGATGTATTATGCTCAATTATAGCAGCTACAGCTGTAATACCAGCTCCTTTAGAAAGCTTACTAGCCATTGTATCTTGATAGTAGATTCCAAATGGTGCTTTGTTATTGATTATTAAATCTGATGTACTATCTTCTGGTGCAGGCTTAATATCAAGATCTATTCCTTCCTCAGCAAAATAACCTTTTTCTTTTGCAACAAATAGTCCAGTGTGGTTTGTATTAACTGCCCAGTCTAATACAAAGTCAACTTTTTTTAAATCTTTATTATTTGAACTATTATTAGCAGAACTACATGCTGTAAGTGTTACTGCAATAATAATAGAAAATATACTAATTAGTATTTTTTTCATGATTTTCTCCTATATATTTCCATTTAATAAATTTTTTTTCACTTAGTTTAACTAATTCTATACTTAGTAAACTTATAATAGATACTAATATTATAATTGCGAACATAGTATCGTATTCGAATAGTTTTTTTGCTTTAATCATATAAACACCTAGGCCTTCAAAACCTCCTAACCATTCAGCTACTACTGCGGCTATAAATGCATAAGAAACACTTACTCTAAGTCCTGCATAGAAGTAACTTAAGCTAGTTGGTATTTTAACATGCCATAGTATTTGTAATTTACTAGCATTCATAAGTTTTAATAATGTGATCATATCATTATCACAATTTCTAAATCCATCTAATATACTAACGACAATAGGGAAGGTTGTAGTTAAAACTATTAAAACAATCTTTGGTGTTAATCCGTACCCAAGCCAAAGAACCAAAATAGGTGCGATAGCTATAGTAGGAATAGTTTGTGTTAGTACTAATAGAGGATAAATAGCTTTATTAAATACTGGAATACTATCCATAATCAAAGCTAAAGTCCAAGCTATTATAATACCAAGTAGTAAACCGATAATAGCTTCTAGGAGGGTGATTTTACTGTGGAAAATTAATTGTTTATAATTTTTAATGAAAGACTGTACTATTTCTATAGGAGTAGGAATAATATACTTAGGAAGTAAGTTTAAATATCCAGCTCCTTGCCAAATAATAAGTAGAATAATCATAGAAATAGCGGCAGCATATTTATTAATTAAATTTGCTAAGCTTTTCATCTATAGTTAAAATATCTCCATAATTAATTTTCACATTAGCAAAAATATTTTTGCTATCTTCACCCGCAATTATTAAACATTCTTTTAATGTGTTCATCAAGTCATTAAATTCACCTTCTATTACTGTTTCAAAAGGAGAAACAACGACATTAGAATGTTTTTTCTGTAGATAATTAATTACATTATCTATTATTTTTATTTTTTCTTCATTATGTTCGCTTAATGGAAGAATTTGTAATGCAATACTGCAATTTGACAAAATAAAAAACCTCCTTACAATTTAAAGGGGTCTAAGTTAGGTCTTAAAGAATACTACCTACGCTGGCATTACCCAGATCAGGTTCGGTCGAAAATTATAAATATTTCCTCTCAGACTGTTCACAGACTCCCGTATTTATGATTATATCATATACACTATTTAAATCAATAAATCTGTTTAACGTTTACAAATTTAGAGTGTAGTTTGAAAAAAGAGATACAAGAAATATAGTATAATATAGTTGTTATTTATATAGTTGTTATTTTTAGTTATGATTAATGTATATTTAATATAATTAGTAAATAGATTTAATAATTCACCTATATATACTTAGATTAAAAAGATATTTTTGATTTTTGACTAGATATGTGGTAGAATAAAAAATCATAATAATATAAAATTTAAGAGGGATAACGAAGTGAAATTTTTAAAAGAAATATTTGAATGGATTGTAGTAGTTGTCGCATCTATAGTAATTTACTTAGTTTTAAGTACTTATGTAATAGCTCCATTTACAGTTAAAGGACATTCTATGGACTATACATTTGCTGATAATGATAAAGTTTTCGTTAATAAACTTAGTAAAAACTATGAACGTGGTGATGAAGTAGTATTCCATGCAAATGAAACAGATGATTATATTAAACGTGTAATTGGTGCTCCAGGAGACACTATAGAATATAAAGATGATGTTTTATATATAAACGGTCAAAAAGTAGATGAACCTTATTTAACTCAAAAAATTAAAGAGGCTAAAGAATCAGGGACAGCTCCATTTACACCAGACTTTAACATAGAGTACCTAAGTAGTACTAAATCAAAAACTGTTCCAGAAGGAATGTATTTTGTAATGGGTGATAATAGACAACATAGTACAGATAGTCGTGTCTTTGGATTTGTTAAAAAAGAAGCGATGATTGGTAAAGTAAGTCTAAGATACTATCCATTTAGTTCATTTAAATTCTTCTAGAATTTAAAATATTTTAGTTGAATAAAATATAATGTTATGCTATCATAATATACGGGCACTCTAAAAGAGTGATAGAAGAAAACCACCCCCTACGATTTACGTAGGGGGTTTTATTTTTTATAAAGGAGATTAACATGACAAAATATATTTTTGTAACAGGTGGAGTAGTATCATCATTAGGAAAAGGTATTGTAGCTGCATCAGTAGGTAGAGTACTTAAAAACAGAGGATTAAAAGTGACACTTCAAAAATTTGATCCATACTTAAATGTTGACCCAGGAACTATGAGTCCTTATCAACATGGAGAAGTTTTTGTAACAGAAGATGGAGCAGAAACAGATTTAGACTTAGGACACTATGAAAGATTTATCGATGTTAACCTTGGTCAATATTCTAACGTAACTGCTGGTCGTGTTTATTCATCAATTATTGAAAAAGAACGTCGTGGAGATTATTTAGGAGGAACAGTTCAAGTAATTCCACACGTAACAAATGAAATTAAATCACGTGTACTACTAGCAGGAGAATCAAGTGACGCGGATGTAGTAATTACAGAAATTGGTGGAACAACTGGAGATATCGAATCATTACCATTTTTAGAAGCAATTCGACAAATTCGTAGTGATTTAGGTCGCGAAAATGTATGCTATGTACACTGTACTTTATTACCTTACATTAAAGCTGCTGGTGAAATGAAAACAAAACCTACACAACAATCTGTAAAAGAATTACGTGGATTAGGTATCCAACCAGACATTATTGTTGTTAGAAATGAACTTGCATTAACAGATGAATTACGTGCTAAAATATCATTATTCTGTGATATTCCAAAACAAAATGTTATTGAAAGCCGTGATGTAAGTAATTTATACCAATTACCATTAAATCTGAAAGAACAAAAAATTGATGATATCATTTTAAAACACTTCAACTTAACAGCTAAAGAAGCGGACATGGAAGAGTGGATATCACTAGTAGAGCGTGTAGATAATCTAAAAGATGAAGTAAGAATTGCATTAGTTGGTAAATATGTAGAATTACATGATGCTTATATTTCTGTAGTTGAATCATTAAAACATGCAGGTTATAAACACAATGCTAAAGTTAAAATTGATTGGATTCAATCAGAAGATATTACTGAAGAAAATGTTCATGAATACCTTAAAGATGCTGATGGAATTTTAGTTCCTGGTGGATTTGGAGACCGTGGTGTTGAAGGTAAAATCACAACTATCAAATATGCTCGTGAAAACAAAGTACCATTCTTTGGTATTTGTTTAGGTATGCAACTTGCAGCTGTTGAATTTGCAAGAAATGTTTGCGGTCTAACTGGAGCTCACTCTTCAGAATTAGATCCAAATACACCATATCCAATCATTAATTTACTTCCTGACCAAGAAAATGTAGTAGAAATGGGAGGAACTTTACGTCTTGGAAGTTATCCATGTACATTAGTAGAAGGGTCACGAGCACATAAAGAGTATGGTGAAATCAACATAACTGAAAGACACCGCCACAGATATGAATTCAATAATTTCTACCGTGAAAGATTAACTAATAAAGGATTAGTTCTATCAGGAGTAAGTCCAGATGGTAGATTAGTAGAAATTGTAGAATTACCAGAACACCCATGGTTTGTTGCTGGTCAATTCCACCCGGAATTCAAATCTCGTCCAGAAAAAGCACATCCATTATTTGCTGGATTTATTAAAGCAAGTTTAGAAAATAAACGTTAATTATGGATTTGTTTAATATAATAAATGAACTAGAGGCACGTGCAGATAATGCACGTGCTCTCGATATGTCTAAATATATGAAAAATAAATTTCCTTTTTTTGGTATTCAAGCACCTATTCGAGATGAAATTTGCAAACCTTATTTTAAAGAAGCGAAAAGAGAGAAGAAAATTGATTGGGATTTTGTTGAGTATTGTTGGAAACATGAAAAAAGGGAATGTCAATACGTTGCAGCATATTACTTAAAGAGTATGCAGAAATTTTTAGAAATTACTGATTTTGAAAAATTAAAAAAATTAGTTATAAAGAAATCATGGTGGGATACGGTTGACACGCTTGATAAAGTAATAGGAAGTTTAGTTTATCAGAATGAGACGTTAAAAAAAGAGATTTTAAAATGGAGTGCTGATGATAATATTTGGCTAAGACGTGTCGCTATAGATCATCAAATTTTACGAAAAGAAAAGACAGATACTGATCTTTTAGAAAAAATATTAGTTAATAACTTAAATCATACTGAATTTTTTATTAATAAAGCTATAGGATGGGCTTTAAGGGACTATTCGAAAACTAATCCCCAATGGGTAAAAGATTTTATTGAAAAATACAAAAATAATATGGCTTCACTTAGTATAAGAGAAGCTAGTAAATATATCTAATAATAGAAAGAGAATACTGCTTAATATTATTGAGCAAGTGTTTCTCTTTTTCTTATTGTCTAATAGTGTTATACTATTAGTACAGCTGTTTGAGTCTTAATATTGGATAAAAATGCTTTTCAGATGAGTGTTTATGAATATATACAGTTTAAGTGAATTATAAGTAAAGGTTGGTTTTAATAAATGAAGAAAGTAGTAATAGGGCTAGTAGTTGCTATATTATCTATAGCATTATTAGTAACACTGCCTTTTATGTTTAAAAGTAATCAGGAAGATTATATTGATTTCTCAAAAGTTTCAGAAAATGTTGATAATAACAGAAAAGACGATGATACATTGAGAATAGGTTTAATTTCTGTTGCTGGTGATAATAAAAGTTATATTTTAGAAAAAGAATTAGCCAATTATATTGGTGAAAAATTAAATAAGAAGGTTAAGTTAATAGAGAAAAAAAGTTATAGTGATATTAATTTATTATTAAAGAATAATCAAATAGATGTGGCATTTTTATCTACTGGAGCATATTCACTATATGAGGATAAAGGCTCGTTAGAACTTTTAGTAAGGCCAAATAGAGGTAAGGCATATTATCATCCAATAATAATTACAAAGAATGATTCGAATATAAATACTATAGAGGAATTGAAAAACAATAGTTTTGCTTTTGTAGATACTTACAGTTATTCAGGGTATCTAGTATTTAATGATTATCTAAAGAAAAATGGGACAACAGCAAATAAATTTTTTAGCAATAGTTATTTTACACATAGTCATGAAGAATCAATAAATCAAGTAATAAATGGAACAGTATCGGCTGCGATAGTTGATGACTGGGCTTTACAATATATGAATAGTAATTTTTCAGGAATAGAGAATAATATAAAAATTATTAAGACATTTCCAGAAGTGGCCACTGGGCCGGTAGTAACTCATAAAAGCTATGAGGATAAAGAAAAAATTAAACAGATATTACTATCGATAGATAAAGATAATTCTATAAAGAATGTCTTGTCACAGCTTCAGATAGAGAAGTACGAAGAAACAAAAGCTAGTGATTATCCAGATTTGATAAGTGAGGATTAAAAAAATGGCTAAGTTGAAAATTAAAAATAAGATTATTATATTTTTTGCGATAATCTATTCAATCTATTTGAGTATAATTTCTGTGTATACGTATGTTAATAATAAAGATATATTAGAAAGTGCTCTAAGAGATAGAATTACTCAAACTTACTATCAATTAGCTGGAGATATATCTGATGATATAAAAACAGAAAATACCTATGAAATACATCAAAAGATACATAGTGCTTCATCAAATAAGGAAGTTGCATATATAATTATTTATGATAATGACAAAAATATTATAGGTAAAACTCTTAAAGATGTTCCAGAAAAACTTATATTATTCGATGATGCTCAATTAAATAATTATAAAAGTTATGGCAGTTCAAAAGGAGAAATATTAGAATATATTTCTCCTGTCGATGATGTTAATATTGGTTATATAAGGATAGGTTTTTTTACAAAAGATATTTATGTTAAAACATATACTCAATTTTTAAGAATTTTGGTATTAAATGTAGTAGTTTTTGTTATGTTACTAATAGTTGCTTATTATGTTTCTAAACTAATTGAACGACCAGTAAGAGATTTAACTTCTGTAACTGATGAAATAATTAGAGAAGGCGATAATAAGAAAAAAATAGATAAAGATAGCTATAGTCAGGATTTCCATGTGTTAGTTAGTTCCATAAATGAAATGGTAGATAATAATAAAAAGAATAAGAAATTGAATAACTATTTATTAAATAAGATATTTAGAATTCAAGAAGAAGAACGTAAGATGCTTTCGAGAGAGTTACATGATGAAGTAAGTCAATCACTTGCGAGTTTATTGTTTTTATTAAGTAATTTGGTAGAAAAAGAAACTGATAATGTAAAAAAAGAACGATTATTGCTGATTCAATCAGAAATAGAGCATAGTTTAACAAATATTAGAAATATTGCGGTTAATTTAAGACCACCTAGTGCGGAATTAAGTTTAGAAGAGGTAATTAGTAAGTATATTGAAGATTATAAGAAATTATATGGTATTTCTGTAGATTTTTATACAAATTATGATGGCGGAAAAAATAATAACTTTGATATTACTCTTTATCGTATAATTCAGGAATCGTTATCTAATATAAAACGACATTCAGGGGCTACTGAAGTAATTGTTAAGCTTTATGGTAATTCAGATTATATAATTTTAACTATAGCTGATAATGGTATAGGATTAACAAAAGAGCGTGTAGAATCTGCAAAGAAAGAAGGTCGATTAGGAATATTTGGTATTCAAGAGAGAATATTTGATTTTTCTGGAGAATTCAAAGTGCTTAATAATAAGAAGTACTCTACAATATTAATGTGTAAGTTTAAAACAGAGACAATAGAGGAGAAGTCTAATGAAAATATTATTGATTGATGATCATAAACTGATAAAAATAGGGATTAGAGTTTTGTTAGAAGACAATAAAAAATTTAGTTTGATTGATGATTGTGGGAGTAAAAGTGAATTTTTAGAAAAAATTAGTACCAATGAATATAATTTATTTATTTGCGATATATCATTACCTGATGGAAGTGGATATGATATATTAGAAATTATAAAAGAAAAAAAATTAGCTGCTAAAGTTATAATATTAAGTATGCATGAAGATAAATCGTATATAAAAAAAGCTTTTAAAATGGGAGCAGCAGGTTATGTAACAAAAAGTACTGCCCACGAGGAGATTTTAAGAGCTATTGATACGGTTATGGAAAAAAATGAGATTTACTTGAATGAAAAGTATGCAACAATTTTTTATGAATTATTTAAAGCAGATAAAGAAATGGAACTTAGTGAACGAGAGAAAGAAGTAGGAAAATATATAGTTGAAGGATATACTTTAACTGATATTGGTGAAAAGTTGTTTTTAAGTGTAAAAACAGTAGATACATATAAAAAGCGACTTATGGAAAAAACAAATACTAAAAAAAGAAGTGAGTTAGTTGAGTATTTAAAATCTAATTTAATGTTATAAAAAATAAGAGAATCCCTATCAGATAATTTGATAGAGATTCTTTTTTTATTAATCTTCTAATTGTTTTGATGTTTTCTTGAATAATGTTAAAGCAATGAATACGAATGCTAATACACAAGAAGCTATTAATGCGTAGAAACCTCCGTTCCATCCGAATACATCAACAAGTTTACCCATAACATAACCAGCACTTGCTGATCCAAGTAGGTAACCGAATAAACCAGTTAAACCAGTAGCTGTTCCAGTAGCAACACGTGGAACAAGGTCAGCAGCTTGAAGACCAATCATCATAACAGGTCCATAGATTAAGAATCCGATAGCTACTAGACAAATGTTATCTACAAGTGGGTTACCTGGAGGGTTTTTCCAGTAAACAAACACTGCAATAAGCACTCCTGTTAAGAATAATAACATTGGAGGAGCACGGTGTCCTTTGAATACTTTATCACTTAAGTATCCACTTGCTAACATTCCGAAGATACCAGCATATTCATATAAGAAGTAAGCCCAGCTTTGTTTATCAACAGAGAAGTGTTTTACTTCTTTTAAGTAAGTAGGAGCCCAGTCGATAATACCGTAACGTACAAAGTATACGAATACGTTAGCAACTGCGATAGCCCATAAGTATTTGTTATTAATAATGTATTTAAAGAAAATATCTTTAGCAGATAAAGTGTGAGCAGATTCAACTTTTTCTACGATTTTTTCTCCTCTCCATTCATCAACAGGAGGTAAACCTTCAGATTCTGGAGTATCTTTCATTAAGTAGAACATAATAATTGCTAATATAATAGCGATTATTGCTGGTAAGTAGAATAGTGATTGCCATGCACCAAAAACAGAAAGTCCTAATAATGCAAGAGGTCCAATTAATCCACCACCAAGGTTATGTGAAACATTCCACCAGCTCCACCATGCTCCACGTTCTGAAGTAGAGAACCAGTTAGTCATAGTTTTTGCTCCAGGAGGATAACCCATACCTTGGAACCAACCATTAAGTGCTGAAAGAACAATCATAAATGTTAATGAAGAAAGCACTGCAGGTACTAGACCAAATATTAAGCTGACTGCAGCAGAAGCAACTAATCCGATAGTAATAAAGTACTTAGGATTACTTCTGTCTGAAACATTACCCATTATAAATTTACTGAAACCATAAGCAAGAGATAGGGCAAGTGAAACTTTACCTAAATCAGCTTTAGTGTATCCGTATTGGTCAATTAAATAAGGAATAGCAAGTGAAAAGTTTTTTCTAATTAGATAGTATGCTGCGTATCCAATGAATACTCCTGAGAATACTTGCCATCGAAGTCTTTTATACTCAGCATCAGTACGAGAACTATCGATTCTCGGTTTTGGTGCTGAAGCTTTTAAAAATGAAAACATATAAATTTCTCCTTCACTTCAATAAATTAGTATATTAAATTTTTGTTAGAAGGATGACGTCAATCTTCTTAAATAAATTTGTTACTTTTTAAAAGTATATAACTTATAAACCTTATTATATATAAATAGAAAGCGTATGTAAATGCTATTATATAAAGTTTTTTCGTTTTAGAAAATCCCCTACACCTGTTGTAGGGAAATTTCTTACAAAATAACTATTGACAATTAAATATAAAAGAATTATAATTGACTAATCAATAGTTGATAAGTCAATTAATTAATTTTTAATAGGAGTATAACATGGATGTTAAGGAATGTATAGAGTTATTGTATGATCTGAAGATTTTAGATAAAAAATTGTTAGATTTATTTGAGAAAAAAATAGGTATTAGTTTGACAAGATTTCAAATTATAAAATATCTACATACAAGTTCTTCTAGTACATCAAAACAAATTTCACAAAGTCTTGAAATAGATGCAGCGGCAGTGACTAGACACATAAAAATATTAGAAAAAGAAGGTTATGTAATTAAAAGACGTAATGAAAATAATAATAGAGAAGTCTTAGTAGAACTTTCTGAAAAAGCTCATGAAGAAATAAGACGTTGCGAAAGAGAAACAACTGCTCAAGATATTATCGGTAATGAATTTACTGAGAAAGATTTAAAAGACTTAGTCAGCCTATTAAAAAAATTTAATGAAAATTTCAAATAGAAGAGGTATAAATAATGAGTATATTATCAACAATATTAGTAACGTTAGTTGCAATGTTATTTTTCTATATAATGTATTTAGAAACATTTGCAACAGATTCTGAAAGTACAAGTAGAGTATTTAATATTCCGCAAGAGGAATTAAGAAATGCAAGATTAAATACATTATTTAAAAATCAAGGTATTTACAATGGTTTATTAGGAGTAGCTTTGTTGTACGGAACATTTTTATCTAAAAATTCAGTAGAAATAGTTTCATTGTTATTAGTATATATTATTTTAGTTGCTATATATGGTGGTTTGACAAGCGATAAAAAAATAATTTTAAAACAAGGTGGATTACCAATATTAGCACTTACTTCACTATTTTTATAGTGTTTAAAGGAGATGAAAAGATGAATAATACAGCAGTAATAATAGGTGCAACAGGTGCAGTAGGAAAAGAAATATTAAATGAAGTATTAAATCAAGATTATTATAATAAAGTTTATATACTAGGAAGAAAATCAATAGAAAAATTTCCAGAAAATAAAAAGTTAGAAAAAATAGTTATTGATTTTGGAAATCTTGACTTTAACACAGATATATTAAATAACACAGATGTTTTTGCTGCATTAGGAACAACAATAAAAATAGCAAAAACAAAAGAAAATCAGAAAAAGATTGACGTAGATTACACAGTTAATTTTGCTAAATTATGTGAAGGGAAAGTTAAAAGTTTTAATGTTGTATCTGCCTTAGGTGCTTCAAGTAAATCGAAGAATTTCTATACTTCTATAAAAGGAGTATTGGAAGATGAACTTTCAAATATGAATTTAGGAGTACTAAGAATCTATAGACCTTTGTTATTAATAGCTAATAGAAATGAAAAGAGGGTAGCAGAGGAACTATTCATGAAGATAGCACCAGTTTTCAAAAAAATTCTTGTAGGGAAATTTTCTAAATATAAACCTATTGAGGTAGAAGTATTAGGAAAAGCAATTGTAGAAAATGCAATTAATAATAAATATGAAGGTATATATCATTATCCTGATTTAAAATTATCTTAGAAGAACTAATAAAATTCAGTAATTAATATTATAATAACTCAAAGTTATATTGTATATAAAAACTTTGAGTTATTTTTTTAAAATATTAAATCTTCATTTTATATTCATAAAACTTATATATAATAAATTTATCAAAAAAAATAAACAAAAAGATAAATTAACATTTTTGTTTACTGATTTTATGATAAAATATAAGTATAATAGTGAGAGGAGACAGAAAGAATGAAAAAAGGATTAACAGTATTTGCAATAAGTACATTATTATGTGGTGGATTAGCAATAGCTGATGGAGGACATCAGGCTTTTGCAAAAGGTGGTAAGGGGAGCTCTTCTAGCAGTTCTTCTCATAGCAGTTCAAGAGGAAGCTCATCACATGGATCATCATATGGCAGTTCAAGAGGAAATTCATCACATGGATCATCATTTGGCAGTTCAAGAGGAAGTTCATCACATGGATCATCATTTGGTAGTTCAAGAGGAAGTTCATCACGAGGGTCATCATTTGGTAGTTCAAGAGGAAAATCATCATATGGGTCATCATTTGGTAGCTCAAAAAGAAACTCATCAAATGAATCATTATTTGATGGTTCTAGAAGTTTAACGTATAGTAAATCTAGAGGGCGTTCATCATTTGGATCACTATCAAATAGAAGTTCAAGAGTAGGTGTAAGCTCGAAATCAAATAATAGAAGTAACTATTCTCGTGGATTTTCATCAAAAAAATCAAATGTTAACAATAATTTAAATAATAGATCATTTGGAACATCAAGAAATATTACACATTCAAGATTTGGTAAAACTAGAACAAATATTGGAAGTGATAATGTTGTTACTAAGAACTTTAGAAATAATTTCGTAACAAGAAGAGGAGCAGGATTACATAAAAATAGAACTAGATATGGAACTGGTAGTAATATAGTAATTTCTAATAGAACACTACAAAATAATAGACAGCTAAATACTATTAGTCCAAATGTTAACAAATTTAGAAGTAATATTGTAACAAGAAGGGGAGCAGGATTACACAAAAATAGAGCTAGAAATAATATAGTAATTTCTAATAAAACATTACAGAATAATCGACAAAATCAAACACAACTTAATGTTGTTAGCCCGAATGTTAATAAGTTTAGAAGTCGTATATTTAGAGGACAAAATATGACGTTTTATAGAACTAATAATAACCAATTAATTCAATTACCTAATAATAATTAATTAGAAGGATAAACCTGAAATAAATTTCCCAGATTTATTTCAGGTTTTTTGTAGTTTAGTTAGGAAAAAATTTTAAAACTTATAATATCTAAAAATTTCTTTATGATTATAGATAATTTTTATGAATTTACAGAAAAATTTTTCTTGAAATAAATTATAACTTTATAATATCTCTAAAATAGTAAATAGATATTATAAATATTAAGCATAAAAAAATAATTTATAAAATTAAGTTATAAGATAGCTTTAAAATATTTAGAAAATTGATTGAAGATAAATAATATATTTATATTAAAATAATAATTGTTAATTGAAAAGAGATAAGAATTATCTAGTGAAAATTTTCAATGTACAAGTAATGATAATAATTATCAAAATATAATATTAACCAAGAAAAATTGCTATTGATATAGAATTTTATTTATGATATAGTATTTTTCAAAGTTAACTAATAGTGATTATTTGTTAGCTAATTTACTATAAAGGAGAACAATCATATGAAGAAGGGATTAAGTGTATTTGCATTGGCGGCTTTATTATTTGGAGTAGGTGCAGTAGCGGACAGTAATCATGAAGTTCAAGCAAAATCTCATTCAAAAGGAGGAAGTGTTAAGAGAGCAAAAGCTACACCAGTTCGAAGAGCTGCGGCAAGACCAGTAGCGAGAAGAGCTGTGGCAAGACCAGTAGCGAGAAGAGCTGTGGCAAGACCAGTAGCAAGAAGAGCTGTGGCAAGACCAGTAGCAAGAAGAGTGATTGCAAAACCAGTAGTGAGAAAAGCTACAACAAGACCAGTTGTAAGAAAAACAATACCAACAGTAAGAAAAACTGCAACAAGACCAGTTGTAAGAAAAACAACACCAACAGTAAGAAAAACTGCAACAAGACCAGTTGTAAGAAAAACAACACCAACAGCAAAAACAGCAGTAGCAAGAAAAGCTACACCAGCTAAAAAAGGAACAAAAACAGCGGTAGTAAGAAAAGCAACAACAGCTAAAAAAGGAACAAAAGCAGCAGTAGCAAGAAAAGTAACAGCGGCTAAAAAAGGGACAAAAGCAGCAGCAACCAGAAAAGCAACAACAGCCAAAAAAGGAACAAAAACAGCGACAGTTGCCAAAATCGGGATAAGTAATCCTCTTGCAAGAAAACAAGCAGAAATTGCAGCAAAAGCAGTTGGAGCTACAGTCAAAACAGTTGTAAATGTAAAAAATCATTTTACAAATGAAAAAGGAAAATTTAGATTACCATTACATGGAAATTATTGTGGTCCAGGACATGGTAATTTAACTAAAAATCCTAAACCAGTTGATACGCTAGATGGTATCTGTCGTAAACATGATATTGGATACAAAAAAGATGGATATTTCAGCAGAAAAGCTAATGATAAATTTATATCAGGTGTTATTAATAATTTTGATAAAATGAAAACTACTGAAAAAGTAAAAGCAGCAACATTTGCAGCCGGATTTGCAGTTATGAATTATACTCCATTAAGAGAAGTATCAAGATATATTGGTGGTAATAAATAATATTATTTAGTCTTTTTTCAAAGCACCCTTTAAGAAGGGTGCTTTTTATATACGCAGATTAAGTTATATAATCCTACAAAAAAACAAAAATAATAATCATTATCAATAAAACACTAGTAATATTGTGCATATTGTTATAAAATAAAGAGTAAAGATTTATATTAATAGGAGTGGAATTAAATGAAAAAAGAAGCGGGTCATAAGTTTTTGAAAAAATTAGGAAAAACAAAATTGCGTCCTGGTGGAGTTAGAGGTACAAACTTTCTTTTAGCTCACGCAGCATTTAAAGAAGGGGATGTAGTTTTAGAAGTTGCATGTAATAAAGGAGTTAATTTAATTGAATTAGCTAAGAAATATCCAAAAATAATTTTTGTAGGAATAGATGTTGATAAAGAAGCTATACAAGAAGCTAACGAAGAACTATCAAAATATCAATATCAAAATATTAAATTTATAAAAGCAGATGCCTTCAGAATGAAGTTTCCTGATAATACTTTTGATTATATTATTAATGAAGCAATGCTAACAATGTTTAGTAATAAGAGTAAGGAAAGAGCGCTTAAAGAATATCTTAGAGTACTAAAACCAGGTGGACTGCTTTTAACACATGATATTGCATTAGTAAATAATTATGAGGAAACAAGAAAACAATTATCTGAAGCAATAAATATTAGTGTTTTCCCTCTGCCACAAAATGAATGGAAAGAGTTGTTCTCACAAATAGGTTTTACTACTGTTAATTTTCTTCAGGATGAGCTAACTCTTATGGACCCTAAAGGAATGATTACAGATGAAGGTCTAACAAATACTTTAAGAATATTAAAAAATGGTTTAAAATCAGAAAATAGAGCTCAATTTATTAAAATGAAAACTACATTTAGTAAATTAGAAAAAGATTTAAATTTTATTTGTTTTGTAAATAAAAAAGCGTTATAATAAAAATACAAGTATTTAAAATTAAAGGAGAAATAACATGGAAGTAGGAACAATTTTTCAAGATAAAGGTTTATTAAAAAAACACGACCGCTTTAAACTAGTTAAAAAAGTAGGGAAAAAAGGTGATTTAATTCAAAAACATAATCACCCAGAAGCACTAGTAGTATTCACTGTTGTAAAAGGTGAGGTTGAAGTTCATTTAAATGACACAGAAGTTCATAAAGTAGAACCTGGTAAAGTTCTTCACTTTGATGGAGACAACTATATAAACGCAGAGTTTTTAACAGATGGTGAAGTATTTGTTACTTTAATAACTAAGTAAATTTAAAATAGTATAACTAAAATTTTTTATATGTTTTTATACAATCTAAATTACTTTAGGGAGGAAAATATATGTTAAATCAAGTTATACTAATAGGAAGACTAGTAAAAAAACCAGAACTCAGAGAGAGTGAAAATGGAAAGAACTATTTAAAAGCAACTCTAGCTGTACAATCAGATTATAGAAAAAAAGATGGTGAATATGAAACTGACTTTTTAGAATTTACAGCATTTGGTAAAGTTGCGGAAAATACTGCTAAGTATTGTGATAAAGGTAGTTTATTGAATGTCATAGGTACATTGAGTAATAATGTTTACAAAGATAAAAACGGTGTTAATCATTATCAAATGTCAGTTATTGCTACTAAAATATCATTCTTAAGTAAAGGTAATAAAAAAGAAGAAAAACAAATAGAGGATGTATTTGTTTTAGGTCAATAAGGATAAAAGTAATTTAGATTGGTAGAAATCTTTAATGTGATTAATTGCATTAAAGATTTTTTTGTAAGGGTTAACAATTTTATATTTACTAACTTAAAAAAAGATAGTAAAATAATTAGTGTAGACAAATAAACTTAAATACAAGGAGTATCAATTGTGAAGAAGTATAAATTATCAATATTTTTAGCTAGTGCTGTATTAGGAGGAGTTGGAGCAACTTATTTAGCTGCTGAAACAAATCAAGTGGCTGCGGCAGAAGTAAAAACTGAAGTAGTAGCACCTGCTAATACTAATGGAAATAATGGAACACCAAATACAGGAGTAACTAATGCTCAAGCAACTGCACCTAAAGAGGTTGCTAATATTGGCGAAATTCAAGGAGAAAGTCACCAAAGTCCACTAGTTGGTCGTGAGGTAATAGTTAATAATGTAGTTGTTACTAAAACAGATAGATCTGGTTTTTATGTACAAGATAAAGTTTCAGATAATAACCCAAAAACATCAGATGCCTTATATGTTGCATCAAAAGATAAAGTAAAAACTGGAGATTTATTAAAAGTTCAAGGGACAGTAAAAGAAGGGTATTTAGAAGAGTATGCTGTTAGATCAGGACAAACTTTTAAAGCACCGGTAGGTAGTCTAACTGTAACTCAAATCATTAATGCTACAATTACAAAACTAGGTGTAGCGGCATTACCAGATGCAGTTGAGTTTTCTGAAAAAATACCTAAAGATGTGGTTGATAAAACACCAACAAAATATGATCCTGAAAATGAAGCTTTAGATTATTTTGAAAGCTTAGAAGGAATGCGTGTTAATATTAATAAACCTAAAATTTTGGGGCCACAATATAAAGGTGATATCTATGTATTACCAGGAAACTATAATGGACAAAAATTAAACAATATTGGTGGAGTAAATCTTCGTCCAGGTGTTCAAAATACCGAGACAATAGCTATTGAAGTTGGGAAAAATGTAGTAGCAAAAGCTAAAGATTACTTTAATGAAGATATTACAGGGGTATTTACATATAGATATAAAACATATAGAATTGATCCATACAAAGTACCGAAAGTACAAGATGGTGGTTTAAAACGTGAAGTATCAAAAATATATCCAGCAGAAGACAAGTTAACTATAGCTTCATATAATATCGAAAACTTTTCTGCAAATAGCAAAGGAAGAGACGAAACACCAGAAGAAAAAGTAGATAAAATTGCTAAGTCATTTATAAATGAAGTTCATAGCCCAGATATTATTACATTAATTGAAGTTCAAGATAATAATGGTGGAGTAAATGACGGAACTGTAGAAGGTGTTAAAAGTGGAGAAAAACTAGCGGATAGAATTAAAAGTTTTGGTGGACCAGAATATAAATATACTGAAGTAGCTCCAATTGATGGAAAAGATGGAGGAAAACCAGGTTCAAATATTAGGGTTGCATACTTATACAATCCTAATAGAGTAACTCTTATCGGAAAAGATAAAGGTGGAAGTGAAGAAGCTGCACGTTTTGTAGATGGACATTTAGAAAAAAACCCAGCAAGAATCGATCCAACTAATATAAACTTTGAAAAAGTAAGAAAATCATTAGCTGCTGAATTTGATTTCAAAGGTGAAAGAATAGTAGTTATAGCAAACCACCTAAAATCAAAATTAGGAGATGATGCAGTATATGGATCTAATCAACCAGCAGTAGAAAATACTAAGGCACAACGTGTAGAAGAAGCAAAATTATTAAATGCATTTGTTAGAGAGGGATTACGTCAAAATCCTAATTTAAAATTTGTTTTAACAGGAGACTTTAATGACTTTGAATTCTCTGATACAGTAAAAACAATCGTAGGTAATGAGCTTGTGAACTTAATGGCGGAACATGAAGCGGGTGATAGATACTCATACTTCTATCGTGGAAGTAACCAAAGTTTAGATAATATTCTAGTTTCTAAAAATATTAAGGATAGAGTATTATTCTCTCCGGTACACATTAATGCATCATTTATGGAAGAACATGGAAGAGCATCAGACCATGATCCAGTAGTGGTTCAAATAGACTTTAGTAAATCAGAAGAAGTGGTTGATCCAGAAGTAACTCCTAATAAACCTAAAAATACACAAGGTAATACATCTTCAGCAGTACAAAATATAACAAAATTAAGTGCTGTTAGCCACAAAGGGAAAGCTAAAATTAAATCACATACAAATAAAAAAGGGGTATTACCAAAAACAGGATTAGATTCATCTAGTTCATTTGGTTTAGGAATATTTGGTGCAATCGCTGCGTTCTTCTTA
The DNA here is from genome assembly GCA_900555985.1 of uncultured Gemella sp. GTDB lineage: Bacteria > Bacillota > Bacilli > Staphylococcales > Gemellaceae > Gemella. Next base: position 20,160 of record USNF01000007.1, on the reverse strand, counting down.
GGAAGAAAAAAACGAAATAATTAGTCTAAAAATAAATATTTTTAAATAAACTAAAAATCAACTCTATTAATTGGAGTTGATTTTTTTATAAATGATGATATTAGAAGTATAATTAATAGAGAAAAAACTAGAAATATGATAAAATTTTATAGTTAATCAAAATAATGATTGAGGGGTTTTAATCATGAAAACAATGTTATTTATAGATGGCCTTGAAGTATTTGCTAATCACGGATTATTTGAAGAAGAAAATAGACTTGGACAAAAGTTTATTTTTGATATTGAGTGTGAATTAAATTATAAAAAAGCATTATTTAGTGATGATATGACAGATAGTGTTAGTTATGCTGATATGGCAGATGTAGTTGTAAAAACGGCTACCGAAAATACATTTAATTTACTAGAAAGATTAGCCGGAGAGATGTTGAAAAATATTTTTGATAGTTTTCCTGAAATTGAAAATATAAGATTAAAAATTAATAAACCAGCAGCTCCTGTAAGACATCATTTTGAAAAATGTGGTGTCGAAGTAAAAATATCTCGTGAGGAGTTCTACAGATTATAATGATTATTTTAGCATTAGGAACCAATATAGAACCTAGAGAGCAATATTTAAAGGATGCTCTAAAAAAAATTGAAGAAAATAATATAAGAATTAAATTAAAAAGTAGTGTATATGAAACTCCAGCATGGGGAGGAGTAGCTGATCAAAACTTTTTAAATATGTGTATCGAAGTTGAAAGTACTTTAGATGCTTATGTACTTCTTGATACGATTCAAAAAATAGAATTAGAACTAGGTCGTGTTCGTAAGGAACATTGGGGTAATAGAACTATCGATATAGATATAGTCACATTTAATGATTTAGCTTTTAATGATGAAAGATTGATTGTTCCTCATAAATATATTCATGAGAGAAATTTTGTATTAGCACCATTAGTAGAGATGTATGGTGATATTGAAATATCGGGAATGAAAATAAGAGAATCATTAGAGAAAATTACAGAACCGATTAGAATTTTTAAAAATACATTATAAGATGAAAGGATAAAGAATGTTTAAAATTAGAGAAATAGAAATTCCTAATAGAGTAGTGTTAGCACCGATGGCAGGTGTTTGTAATGCGGCTTTTAGACTTACTGCAAAAGAGTTTGGTGCAGGATTAGTATGTGCTGAGATGGTTAGTGATAAAGCTATCTTATTTAATAATAAAAAAACAATGAATATGCTTTATATCGATCCAAGAGAACGTCCGTTAAGTTTACAAATATTCGGTGGAGAGATTGATACTCTTGTAGAAGCGGCAAAATATGTTGATAAGAATACAGAAGCAGATATTATAGATTTAAATATGGGCTGCCCAGTACCAAAAATTACAAAAGTTGATGCTGGTAGTAAATTATTGTTAGATCCAGATAAAGTTTATGAAGTAATTTCAAGAATTGTTGATTCAGTATCTAAACCAGTAACAGTAAAAATGAGAATGGGATGGGATGATGAACATATTTATGTAATGGATAATGCGCGTAATGCTGAAAGAGCTGGTGCAAGTGCAGTAGCTATCCATGGTAGAACAAAAGTTCAAATGTACAGTGGAAAAGCTAACTGGGATGTTATTCGTGATGTTAAGAAAGAACTTAAAATACCTGTAATCGGTAATGGTGATGTAACAACTCCAGAATTAGCAAAGAAAATGTTAGATGATACAAACTGTGATGCAGTAATGATTGGTAGAGCGGCATTAGGAAATCCATGGATGCTATACCGTACAGTTAAATATTTAGAAACAGGTGAATTAACACCAGAACCAACACCAAGAGAAAAAATTGATGTTTGTTTACTTCACTTAAGAAGACTTATGGAAATCAAACCAGAAAAAGTAGCAGTTCATGAGATGAGAAAACATGCTGCGTACTACATGAAGGGAATCAAAGGCGGAGCAAAAGTAAAAAAAGAGCTTAATTACCTAAATACATATGAAGAGATGGAAAATCTATTTGGTAAGTTTTTAGATTTTTTAGAGTCTAGTGAAAAACCTCAAAAGAAAGAAATAATTCTTTAGTTGTAAGACGGATAACGATTGAATCTAGTCATTATTAGTTTAATGTGTTATAATTATCGTAGAAAAAATTGAGATAGGATGGGGAACAATGGTAAGAAAATCAAAAGTAATAGCAACCTTGGGGCTTAATACTGATAGTATTTTAGAAGATATTATTGCAAGCTCTGTAGATGCAGTTTTAATTGATACATATTATGGATCTGAGGAAGAAAATATAGATCGTATAAAAAGAGTAAAAGAATTAAGAGAAAAATTAAATAAAAATACAGCAATTATCTATGATATTGATCATATATATGCACAAAGCAAATATAAACTAATAAAAATTGATGAGAATAATGTTGATTTTGCATGTGCTAATGATGTAGATTTTATAGCATGTCCATTTGTAAGTAATTTGAATGAAATTAAAAAAGTTAGAGATATTCTAGAAAAAAATAACAAAAAAGACATTGGATTAATAGTAAAAGTGGACTGTAAAGAATCTTATGATAATATCGATGAGATTATAAGTTTTGCAGATTCAATTATGATTAATCGTGATGAACTTGGGGTAGAAGTTCCTTATCAAGACTTACCAAATGTTCAAAAAGAAATTATAAGAAAAGCTAATAATAATACTAAAGAGGTAATATTAACAACTCAAATGTTGCACTCTATGATATATAATCCAAGACCAACTAGAGCAGAGGTTTCAGATGTTGCTAATGCGATTATTGATGGAGTAGATGCAGTGATGTTAATTGAGGAAACTGCGATAGGTAACTATCCAAAAGAAGCCTTAGAAACTATTGATAGAATTATAAAATATGTTGAGTCTCAGGATTCAAATGCAGAAAATGATATAAAAAATTCTGAACAAAAAATGAGTATAGCTCACGTTATTTCACTATCTACAAAACATATTATTGATTCTCTAGATGTTAATAACATAGTTACTTATACTAAATCTGGTTCTACAGCAAAATTTATAGCGAAATATAGACCAAAAGTACCAGTTTTAGCAGTTGTTCCAACAAAAGAAAGAGCAAGAAAATTAGCTTTAACTCGTGGAATCACTACATTTATTGAACCAAAAACATTGATGATGGACGAAATGTTAGAAAATGCTTCGCTTTATTCAAAAGAATCAGGATTAGCTAAAGAGGGAGACCTTATTTTAATAACTGCTGGGCAACCAGATTTAGGTAAAGAAAATACCCCACCAACAGACTTTGTAAATGTAAGAAGAGTATAAAAGAAAACCAGTTAGAAATTTCTAACTGGTTATTTTTTTTTATCATCTTTTAGAGTATAGTAACTAACTAAAGTACATATCAACATGAGTATAGTAGTTAAGTAAAAAGGTGTAATGTATTTTTCTAACCTAAATAATTCAGGAAGTTTAGTAAGTACTATAGGTGTTAAGATAACCCCAATATTACCACCAACTAAAACAACACTAGTAGCGAAGTTTATATATTTATTTTCTAATTTTTTTGAAATATAGAAGAAGTTAAATGACATAATACCAACAAAGCTAATACCAATTAAAATTGCTCCTATAGTAAATAATATTGAATTGTGGAAGATTGCAAAAATAAAACTACCACAAGTCATAAATAATAACATGATTGAAAGTGTTAAATTTTTAAATTTCTTAACTAATTCTCCAAATAAAAATCCTGAAAATATACCACTTATAGCGAGTATAGTTAGTAAATTTCGTGAAACGTCTGGATGCATATGGTATTTTTCAACAAGAAGAGTAGGGATTTTTATTGTCGCTCCCATATAAGAAATACCAACGAGAAGTGTTAATAGTGTTAAGATTATTGTCTCTTTATGGAACTTAATACTTATTTGTTTACTCTCATTATTTTTAGGATTTGGAACAAATACTAAAAATAAAATAAATATTGGTAATGCTAGAGCGTAAACTAAGAATGTGTATTGAACTCCATATATAAGTAAATATCCAGAAATAAATGTAGTTAGAGCTTTACCAATATTTAAAAATGCAGTACGCATTCCTATCATAGACCCACGAGTATTTTCATCAAAAAAGTCACTGATCATACTAATTGATAAAGAATTAAATAATCCAATTCCTGCACCAAGAAGTAATCTACTAATAAAAACAATTTTAAAATTTGTTGTAAAAACTGGTACTAAGCCGAAAATGAAGATTATGGCTAGACCAAGAAGTACTGTATTTTTTTTGCCAATTCCTTTAATAATAAAATTACTTAATAGTACAAATACTGTAATCATCATTGCTGGTATAGTAGCTAGTGATTCAACAGAAGCTAATCCAATATTAGGATTTTGTGTGTTATATAACCTGTATAAATTTGGAATAACAGGTGAAATCGCAAGATGTGACATAAGTAAAATAGAGATACTAAGTAAAGAAAATTTCGCTAATGAATTTAATTTCATTGTCTTCTCCTTTGTATATATTCTCTTAGGGTTACTAAGAGTAAAAATCTCACATTATACAAGTATAAAGAATATTATAAAAAAGTGTCAAGAGATGAGAATTAAATAGCATCAATATTTTTAAAAACATTATAGAAATAACTAGAGATTAAATATCCTTGCCAATAACAATATTATCAGATAAAATATAGATAATAATAATTTTGAGAGGTTTTGATAAAATGGCAAAAGTAGAAATTAAGAGAATAGTTATGGATATGGTAGATGAAAATTGCTATATTATCTATAAAGATGGACGTGGACTTATTGTTGACCCAGGTGAAGGATTTGAAAGAATACAAAAAGCAGTAGAGGAATTAAATGTAAAAATTGAGGCTATATTATTAACTCATGCGCATTTTGATCATATTATGTCTTTAGATGAGTGTAGAAAATATTATAATGTGCCTGTCTATATTTCTAGCCATGAACGAGATTGGCTAAGTAATCCAGATTTTAATGGTGCAACAGCCTTTAGATTAAGAAGACCACCTATGACTGAGCCAGCAGAATTTGAATTTGAAGAAAATAAAAAGTATGAATTAGCGGGTATGGAATTTACAGTACTTCCAACTCCTGGACATTCACCTGGTGGAGTTTCTTTTGATTTTGGGAAATTTATAGTAGTAGGAGATGCGTTATTTAGAAGTGGATTTGGTCGTTATGATTTATATGGGTCAGATTTTGATGCTTTGAAAAATTCATTAAGAAATGTTCTATTCCAATTAGATGGGGCTAAAATAGTGTATTCAGGGCACGGAGATGAAACTACAATAAAACGTGAACGTGATTTAAATCTTATAGGATATTAAAGATTTAAATGTTATTCTAAATGATTGACAAATGATTAAAAGTATATTAAAATCTAATAAGCTGATAAAAGAAATATAAATACTTATCAAGAGTGAGTGAGGGATAAGGCCCAATGAACTCCGGCAACCTAATCAATTGATTAAGGTGCTTTCCTTAGCAAAGTTTACTTTGAACGATGAGGTATATAAAAAGACCTTGTCTATGGATAAGGTCTTTATTTTATTTTAAATGAAGATATTAAGGATTAAGACGATAGTTTTGTATTGATGTCAGACGCTAAAATATTTAAGGAGAAAACAATGAGCAAAACATATTTATTTACATCAGAGTCGGTAACAGAAGGACATCCAGATAAGATAGCAGACCAAGTTTCAGATGCTATTTTAGATGAGATTTTAAAACAAGATCCATATGGACGTGTAGCTTGCGAAACATGTGTTAATACTGGACTTGCTGTATTAATTGGAGAAGTGTCTACAACAGCAAATGTTGATTTTCAACAAGTAGTAAGAGATACTGTAAATGAAATAGGATATAACGATCCAACAAAAGGTTATTCTGGTGACCATATTTCAGTATTAGTGGGGTTAGATAAACAATCACCTGATATTGCATTAGGTGTTGATAACTCTTTAGAAACAAAACAAGAAAAAGAGGAAAATGAAGTAGGAGCTGGAGACCAAGGTTTAATGTTTGGATTTGCAACTAATGAAACTCCATCATATATGCCTTTACCAATCTATCTAAGTCACAAACTTTCTAAACAACTAGCGGAAGTTAGAAAAAATGGTACATTAACATACCTAGGTCCAGATGGAAAAGTTCAAGTAACAGTAGAATATGATATAAATCATAAAGTAAAAAGAATTGATACAATAGTTGTTTCAACTCAACACGCAGAAGAAATATCTCAAGAACAAATTCATGAAGACATTAAAAAATATGTAATCGAACCTTGTTTAGATAAAGAATTATTAGATGAAGATACTAAATACTTTATTAACCCAACAGGAAGATTCGTAATCGGTGGACCAGTAGGAGATGCAGGTTTAACAGGTCGTAAAATTATTGTAGATACATATGGAGGGTTCTCTCGTCATGGAGGAGGAGCTTTCAGTGGTAAAGATGCTACTAAAGTCGATAGATCTGGAGCATATATGGCTAGATATATTGCTAAGAATATAGTAGCAAGTGGTATTTGTGATAAAGTAGAAGTTCAACTAGCTTACGCAATTGGTGTAGCTCATCCAGTATCGATTTTTATTGAAACATTTGGAACTTCAAAAGTTGATGAAGGTGAGATTGTGAAAACTATTAAAGAAGAGTTCAGATTAACACCAAATGGAATTATCGAAACTCTTGATTTAAGAAGACCAATCTACAAAAAAACTGCAGCTTATGGACATTTTGGTCGTGAGGATGAAGATTTTACTTGGGAAAGAACAGATAAAGTAGAATCATTTAAAAAATTATTAAAATAATTAAAAGTATTAAAGGAATGGATTAAAAATTTTAGTCCATTTCTTTTTTATGTATAATTAATTAGCTGTATGGTCTATTTTTATTGCAAATTCTCCTAAAATGTTGTTTAATATAAATGAGTACAAGTAGTGAAAAATATATGTATAATTTGTGGAGGGCATTATGAATTTATACGAAAAAATTGGAGAAGAAAATATTGATCTATTAGTTAGTTATATGTATGATGACATAATTCCTAACGATGATAGAATAAACTTATTATTTACTGAGGGATTTGATAAAATAAAAGTAGAACAAAAAAAATTCTTTAGATTATTTTTAGGAGAACCAGGTCATTCAGTTTTTGCAACCCCGGAATTAAGAAAAAAACATCTAAAATTACCAATATCAATTAATGAAGCGAAATACTGGTTTGAAGATTTTGAGCTAGCATTATCTAGATTAGATATAGATCCAGCAATAAAAAAATTTTTAAGCCAAAAAATAAATTCATTGGCAACACAAATGATAAATACAATATAGAAAAAAGGAATTAAAGCAGAATGCTTTAATTCCTTAATTTATTATGCAACTATTTCTTCTTCGTTAGCTTTGCTAAAAATTTCTCTTAGGAATTCAGGACTAGCAAGCGAGATGATTTTTATTGTTGATTTTATATTGTATAGGAATGCTTCATCTTTATGTATTCTATTTGCAGAAATTGCTCCTTGAACACTAGTAAATAACCATTCACTAATTGGATTACATAAATCTTCAGGTAAATTTCTATCGAATAGACCATCAGCTAATAGTAAACGCCAATTTTCAAGTATATCACTACATTTTTCAGCTATTAAAGGAGATAACTCGGCAGTCTCCATAGCAAGTAGAGTTAATGAAAAACCACTTCTTTTACACGCTTTTCCTTTTGAAATAAATAAATCAAAAACAGCTAGTAAATATTCCTCTAAAGTCCCTAACTTAGGAGAAATTGTTTTAAACTCTTTTTTAACGTTACAATTAATTTTTTCTAGAGCTTCTAGATAAATTTCATCTTTTCCTTTTGGAAAATAGTAATAAACGCTACCTTTAGGGGCTTTAGCTTTTTTTATTATATCCTGAACACTTGTCAGAGAATAGCCCTTAGTTCAAACGTTTTGGACAGTTGTTAATATAATGTTTTCTTTAACTTTATTATTAAGCGTCATGTCACTTCACTCCCTTACATTGAATTCTATATTTATTATACAATATTTATATACAAAAAATCAATATTATATAACAATTTTTTTTGAGACTATTTCATTGAAAATATTTAATTGGTAGCGATGAAAGCGTGCTGTAATTTGATTATTATAATTTATGGCTTGGGAAAAAATAAAGGTTTTCAAATGTGTATTATAAGAAAAATGTAAATAACTGTTCTACATATTTTTAATATATTATTTAGGTATAATCCTCCCCTGAAATAATAAAAAAATTCATGCGAATTATATAACCCTATATTTGAATAAATAGTGATTTTATAGTAAAATATAACATGATATTTATTAAGGAGACTGCTATGTTTAAAAAGAAATTATTTCAATTATGTGTTGAATTAACAAATGGAGATTTAAGTTCAAAAACATTAAAAAAATTAACTAAATCTAATTTTAGTAGATTGCTTATTCAACCATTTGCTAAAACATATAATATTAATACTGATGAAATTTTAGATGAATTAGATGATTTCAAAAACTTAAATGAATTTTTCATAAGAAAATTACGTCCAGATGCACGTCCTATTGATCAAAATGAGAATAGCTTTGTGAGTCCTACTGATGGTGTAATTTCTGAAGTAGGTGTTATTAGTGACGATAGAACTTTTGTTGTGAAAAATCAAACTTATAATGTTCAGACACTTGTTGGAGATAGTGAGTTAGCTGATAAATATAAAGATGGAACGTATATAATTATATATTTGAGCCCTAGAAACTACCATAGAATTCATTTTCCAATGAATTCTCAAATAAGAGATGCCTATAGTTTAGGAAAATACTCATATCCAGTAAATAAAATGGGATTAGAGTTAGGAGATAATATATTAAGTTATAACTATCGACAAGTTTATAGACTAAATGGAAAAATTAATTATACTCTTATTCCAGTAGGAGCTCAAAATGTAAATTCTATAATTCCTACATACGATGATATTTATGTAAAAAAAGGTGAGGAGTTAGGATATTTTGAATTTGGTTCTACAGTAGTCTTATTGTTTGAGAAAGATAATATCATTCTAGAGGATAATTTAAAAGATAGAGAAATTAAAATGGGGGAAAAAATAGCTACAATTTTGTAGTTGATATGTGATTAGATATGTTATTAAAAAGATTTTTTTTACCAGATGATTTTATAGAAAAATATGAATTTATCGATGTAGAATACATGAATATGCATAATAAAAAGGTTATTATTTCGGATTTAGATAATACACTAATTTCATGGGATAGTAAGAAGGATACAAAAGAGCTAAATCGATGGCTAAAAAAAATGAGAAGAGCCGGATTTGATATTATAGTTGTATCTAATAATACAGAAGAGCGTGTCCAAGAATTTTGTAAACAATTAAATTTACAATATGTAGCTGGTGCTAAAAAGCCGTTAACTTTAGGTTTTAAAAAAGCTTTAAGAAAGTTAAATAGAAAACCGGAAGAAGCTATAGTATTAGGAGATCAAGTATTAACGGATGTTTTTGGTGCGAAAAGTCTAGGAGTGATGAGCGTACTAGTAAAACCTATATCAAAAACTGATGCGTTTAAAACAAGAGTTAATAGATTCTTTGAAGCACTAATTATTAAAAATCTAACTAGAAGAAAAGCATTTCCTAAAATGAAAAAACTTGGATATAAACTGACTCATAAGAAAAAAAGTAGTGGAGGATATATTGGATAATAAAATTTATTGTATTGGCTGTGGAGTAGAAATACAAAGTGAAGATCCTAAAAAACAAGGATACCTTCCAAAAAATGTTGTAGAAAAAAGTGAAGATAGTCAGCTTGTCTGTAAAAGATGTTTTAGATTAAAAAATTATAATGAAGTTTCAGATGTAGAACTGGGAGCTGATGATTTTTACCAACTGATTAAGAGTTTATCAAAAAAAGATGCACTAATAGCTAAAGTTGTAGATATTTTTGACTTTTCTGGTAGTTGGATAGAAGATGTAGTTGATATTGTTGGTAATAATAAGGATATTGTCTTAATTGCTAATAAATTAGATTTACTACCAAAATCTGTAAAACAAAATAAAATTAAGCAATGGTTGTTTAAGGTGTTAAAAGATAAAGGTATCAAAGTTAAGGATATATTATTAATTAGTGCAATAAAAAATCAAGGTGTAGAAGAGACTGCAGCACGCATAGACCAACTTAGAAATGGAAAAGATGTTTATATTATAGGTGCGACAAATGTCGGTAAATCAACATTTATTAATAAACTTATCGAATTAACGACTGGAGATAAAAATGTTATTACGACATCTCATTTTCCGGGAACAACATTAGGTATGATTGAAATACCTTTGGATCGTGCAACAAGCATATATGATACACCAGGTATCATACTTGATTATGATATTGCACATTACCTAGATGCGAAAAGCTTAAAACTTGTAATGCCTAAAAAAGAAATTAAAGCACGTGTTTTCCAATTAAATGCAGAACAGAGCTTATTTTTTGGTGGAATGGCAAGAATGGATTTTGTTAAAGGAGAAAGACAAAGTTTTACAATATATGCTTCGAATTTAGTAGAAATTCATAGAACAAAATTAAGTAATGCTGATGCGTTATTTGAAAAACATTTAGGACAAATGTTAAAACCACCTTTTGAAGACAATATTTCTATATTTGGGAAACAAGTTAGAAAGAATTTCAAAATTGACAATAGAAAAACTGATATAGTTATTTCAGGTTTAGGATGGATTACTGTAAATAGTGATAGCGGATGTGAAATTGATATTTTTGTACCTGAAGAAATAGAAGTTTTTGTAAGAGAGTCAATAATTTAATAGTGTAGATAAGAATTCTACAAGTATAAGAAATGAGGATATAATGTTAAAAGGAAAACAAAAAAGACAATTAAGATCATTAGCTCACCATTTATCACCAATATTTCAAGTTGGTAAATCTGGGGTAACTAGTGAAATGATTCAAGGGATTAGAGATGCCTTGGAAAAAAGAGAATTAATAAAAGTTAGTATTTTACAAAACTGTGAAGAGGATAAGGATGATGTGGCTAAACTTTTATCTGAAAGAACATCTTCAGAGTTAGTGCAAGTAATTGGGCACACAATTGTATTATACAAGCAAAGCTCTAAAGAAAAATATAGAAAAATAGAGTTGGTGAAGTAGTATGGCAATAGCTCTTTATGGAGGAAGTTTTGATCCAATACATATTGGGCATCTAATTACTGCTATCAATGCAGTAGAAACTTATAATTTAGATAAAGTAATTTTTATCCCATCTCATATTACACCATTAAAAGATCGTAGTTTAGAAGCAAGTGATTTAGATAGATTTGAGATGATTCAACGAAGTATTAAAAATAATTCTAAGTTTATTGTCAGTGATTACGAAATAAATAATGATGGGGTAAGTTATAGTTATAATACTGTTAAAAATTTTAAAGATAACTATCCAGATGAAAAAATATATTTTATCATCGGAACAGATAGAGCAAAAGATTTAAAAAAATGGTATAATATAGAGGAGCTTTCAAAACTTGTAACTTTTATATTCGTTGCTCGTGATGGTGAGAAGTTAGAAGAAATAGTAGAGAAAGATAGTTTTTATAAAGGGATAGATTATAAAATAATGATATCACCGATTATAGAAATTAGCTCTAGTTTAATTAGAAATAGAATTAAACAAAGTAAAAAAATTGAATATATGGTTACAGATGAATGTAAGTCATATATAGAGGAGTTGAGTTTATATGGAATTTCAAGAAATTAAAGAAAAAGTAAAAGAAATATTACCAGAAAAAAGATATGAACATACGTTAAGAGTAGTAGAAGTAGCTAAACACTTGGCGAAACTTCACGGAGCTAGTGAAGAGAAAGCAGCATTAGTAGCTTTAGTTCACGATGTGTGTAAACCTATGGATGAAGTACTAATGAAAAAATATGTTATCCTACACAATCTTGATGTTAAATTATTAGATTATCCAGTTGAGGTATTACATGGGCCAGTAGGTAGTGCTTTTATAGAAGAAGAATTCGGTATTGCTGATGAAGAAATTAAGTTAGCTGTGGCAAATCATACTTTCGGAAGAAAACACATGACTCTTTTAGAAAAAATAATCTTTATTGCAGATTATATTGATCCTGCCAGAAAACACCCACATCTAAATGAGGTAACAGAAGTTGCTGAATATGATTTAGATGAAGCGGTAAGATTAGCTGCTAAATATACATTAGTTTATTTAATTGATAATGATGAAAGAATATACCCATCATTATTAGAATGTTATAACTATTATAATATTAAAAATTATCGAGTTGGATTTAAAGAAAAAAATAAAGATAAAATTTTAGCTGATGAAAAAACTATAACTATTAGAAATAAGAGTGAAGCACACTTTAAAAAAGGTGATTTATTAGAAGCTACAACTTACGAAGATCCAGATACTGTATTTGCAACTTTAGAAGTTGATCTAGTTAAACCTGTAACGCGCGATACTTTAACAGAGCGTTATGCAAAATATTATGGAGTTACTTTAGAACAATTAATAGATAAACTTGCAAAAAGATATCCAGATGATGATGTTCTTTATGTAGTAATGTTCCACATTATAAAAAAATAAAATAAAGAAAGAGGATGAAAATGGAAGTAGAAAATTTATTAAAAATCGTCGTAGATGCGTGTGATGATAAACATGGTTATGATATAGTTGCTTATGATTTAACTAATGCAGGAGTTTTATATGACTATTCAGTAATCTGTCATGCATCAACAAGTAGACAAGTAGAAGCAATTGCTCAAGAAGTGAGAGAAAAAGTTTTAGAAAGTGGAGCTACTATTTATAGTACAGAAGGTTTAAGGGAAGCTAAGTGGATCCTAATGGACCTTGGAGATGTTGTTGTAAATATTATGACAAGAGATGATAGAGAGTACTATGGACTAGATGAGCTATTTGAAAAATATCCTTTAAAAGGGGTTTAATATGTACGAAAATTTAAGTATTGTTTATGATAAATTAATGGATGTTGATTACGATGCTTATAAAAATATTATTAATCAAGAATTAGGAGACAGAAGAGATCTTCTAGTTCTTGATTTAGGTTGTGGGAGTGGTGCAATGCTACCTACTTTAAAAAAATACGGAAAAGTATTCGCAGTTGATAATAGTGAACAAATGCTAGCTTTAGCTAGTAGAAAAGTACCAGAGTGTAATTACTTCGCTATGGATTTACTAGAAATATCTAATTTAGGATATGAGTTTGATTTTGTTCTTAGTGCTTTTGATGTTTTTAATTATCTTGAAGATTTCGAAAACTTTAATGAAGGATTAAAAGAGGTTTATGACTCATTAAAAGTAGGAGGAAAATTTGTATTTGACATCCATACTCCTAAAAAAATTAGAGATATGATTAATAATCAAGTGTTTGGTTATGAGGATGAAGAAATTAGTTATCTTTGGTTTACTTATGAAACTGAACGAGATTTAGAGGTGGAAAGTGAATTATCTTTCTTTGTAAAAGAAGATAGTGGATTATATAGAAAGCTAGAACAATTTCATAGTCAACGAACATATGAAATAGATGCTATTTTTGATTCTATTAAAAATATAGGATTTAAGATAAACGATTATTTTTGTGATTTTAACAAAGATAATAAAGATTTTGATAGTTCAGATAGATTAATTTTAATTTTGGAGAAATAGTTATGGCTTTTGATTTTAAAAAAGAATTTAAACACTTATATAACCCTAAAACTAAACCTAGTATAATAAATATAGAACAAGCTAATTATATAGCGGTTAGGGGAAGTGGTAACCCTAATGATGAGAATAGTGAATATAAACAATCAATAAGCTTATTATATCCGATTGCATATGCTATTAAGATGAGTAAAAAGGGTGATTATAAAATACCTGGTTATTTTGATTTTGTTGTACCACCACTAGAAGGATTTTGGTGGCAAGAAGGAATAGAAGGAGTAGATTATTCAAATAAGGAAGGGTTTAAATTTATTTCTTTAATTCGTATGCCGGAGTTTGTGACAAAAGAAGTCTTTGATTGGGCGGTAGAAGCTACTACTATAAAGAAAAAAGAAGATTTTTCAAAAGTCGAATTTTTCACATATGATGAAGGATTATGTGTACAGTGTATGCATATTGGTCCATATGATAACGAGCCTGAAACTGTAGAATTAATGCATGAATTGATTGAAAAAGAAGGTTATGAGTTAGATATATCAGATAAGAGATTTCATCACGAAATATATATATCAGATGTTAGAAAAACTGCACCAGAAAAGTTAAAAACAATAATTAGACATCCAATTAGAAAAAAATAATAAAGCAACTCAATTCAAATTATAACTTGAATTGAGTTTTTTATAAATTGACATAGATAAATTAACATAGTATTATAGTTACAGATGTAGATAAAAATTTAAATTAAGGAAGATGTCATATGGAGATAAATATTTCAGAAGCAGAATGGGAAGTAATGAGAGTTGTTTGGAGTAATAACCAAGTTACAAGTAAACTAGTTATAGAAATATTAAAAGAAAAAAAATCTTGGTCAGTGTCTACAATAAAAACACTACTATCTAGATTAGTAGAAAAAGATATGCTTCAAACAGAAAAAATAGGAAATAAATTTTTATATAGTGCAAAATGCTCAGAAAATGATTGTTTAGAAGTACTAACAACAAACTTTATAAGAAAATTCTGTTCTAAAAAAACTAAAAATATAATTAAATATGCAATTGAAGTAAATAATTTAAGTAAAAGTGATATAGATGAAGTAATACAATTATTACAAAACAAACGTAAATCAGCAAAAGATGTAACTCCTTGTAATTGTATCAAGGGACAATGTACTTGTGGAAATCATTAAGAATAAGAGGTTTATTATGGATATAAATGGAAAAAGAATTTTAATAACAGGCGCATCAAGTGGTTTAGGGCGTGAATTAGCATACCAATTTTCCAGAAATGGGAATGTAGATCTTATTTTAGTGGCAAGAAGAAAAGAAGCACTTGATAAGGTTGCAAAAAAATGCGAAAGCCTAGGGAAAGTTACAACTGAAACTTATTCTGTTGATATGAGCTCGCAAGAAGAAGTAGAAGGATTACTGGAAAATGTCAGTGATATAGATATTCTTATAAATGCAGCAGGTTATGGGCTTATGAAAGACTACAGTGAGTTTAGTGATCATGAAGTTGTTAAGATGTTTGATACAAATGTTATTGGAACAATTCAATTAACTAGTGAAATAGTGAAAGAAATGCAGGAAAGAAAAGCTGGAAGTATTGTGACAATAGCCTCTTTAGCAGGAAAAATTGCTACTCCCAAAACATCAGTTTATTCGGCGACTAAGTTTGCATTAATTGGGTATTTCAATGCTTTAAGATTAGAACTAAAAAAGGATAATGTACATGTAATGACAGTTAATCCTGGGCCGGTAGCTACAAACTTCTTTAATATAGCCGATAAAGATAAAACATATATGAAAGCACTAGGAAATAAATCATTAACACCTAAACTTGTAGCTGCTAAAATAATTAGAGGGATAGAAAAAGAAAAACGAGAAGTGAATTTACCATTCATATATACTATAGGAGTTAAAATAAGCCAGCTATTCCCAAGACTAAGTGATAGAATATTAATGAATATGTTTAAATAATAAATTTGAAACTTGCTTTTTAATTTCAAATTTGCTATAATAATTAAATGCTAGGTGGGGAGTTAGCGGTGCCCTGTACTTGCAATCCGCTTTAGCAAGGCCGAATACCGAGATGCGGGTAGAATAGGGAATGTCGAGTCTAACACGTAATGTTGAGACTAAGGCACCTTACGACGCAATACTTATGAACCATGTCAGGTCCGGAAGGAAGCAGCATTAAGTAAGTCTATTGTGGGTGTGAGTTTTTGTCGAGGTTGAGTTGGCGATTAGACTAACGGTTTTTTAATCTATTCAAGTCTCGGTTGCATCTTATTATAAATCGATAACATCTAAAAGTAATAGCTTTTGGATTTTTTTTTGTGTAGAAATTAAGTAAAGGAAAAATATATTATGAAGGAGGAAGTTATGTATCAAGGTAATAATATAAAAGAACGTGGAAAAATATTTATTAAGCTACTTTTACCTGTTTTAGTATATCAGGTAATATCATATTCGTCAGGTATGATTGGAACATTTATGGCGGGTCATTATAGTCCAACAGATCTTGCAGGTGTTAGTATGGGTGTTAATATTTGGAACCCTGTTATGTATACATTAAATGCAATAGTTCTTGCAATAGTTCCTATAGTTTCACATTTAATTGGGAAGAAAAGAGAAGAAGAAATACCGGTAATGGTTAGACAATTTTTATGTATAGCAGTATTTATCAGTATTATTTTAGTAATAGCACTTAATACATTAGCTGCTCCTATTGTAGATAGTTTAGGAATGGACGCAAAAATAGCGACAATTACTAAAAATTATTTATATTATGAAAGTTTTGGTGTTCTATCTATTTTTTTATATGTGGTATTGCGTTCATTTATGGATAGTTTAGGATTAACAAGATTGTCGATGATTATGATGATAATTTCTGTACCGGTAAACGTAACTTTAGCATATGGATTTATTTTTGGTAAATTTGGTATGCCGGAATTAGGTGGTGCAGGTAACGCGGTAGCAGTATCATTAACATATACTGTATTATTTTTTATAGCTCTATTTTTAACTTTAAAACACCCGAAAATTAATAAATATCAAATATTTAAAAAAGAAGGAATTAGGTTTAAATATTGGGGTGAAATTTTTAAATTAGGTATTCCAATTGCGATAGCTACGGCATTAGAAACAGTAGTATTTTCTACATTATCTCTTATGGTATCACGTTTTGATACAACAATTATAGCATCGCACCAAGCAGCACTGAACTTTTCAGGTTTCTTATATAGCTTACCTGTCAGTGTAGCGAATACCGCAACAATTATTGTTGCCTATCATGTAGGTGCTAAAAATTATAAACTTGCAAAAAGTTATACAGCTTTAAGTGTGGCTCTAGGAGTTATTTCATCAGGGGTTGCTGGACTAATAGTACTTCTTTTCGATACTCAAATACCATACCTATACAGTACTGATAGTGGAGTGATAGATTTAACTGCACACTTATTAATATTTGCGATAGGATTTGCACTGTGTGATTCTTTTGCATCTGCCTTAGCGGGAGTATTACGTGGTTATAAAAAGGTAGTTCCAATATGTGTGGCAATGTTTGTCGGATATTATATTGTAGGAATACCAGTAGCGTATTACTTAGTATTTACTAAAGGTGTAGGTATTGATGGATTATGGATAGGCTGGATAATAGGCCTTGCCGTTTATGCATTGGGCGTTTTAGGATACTATTTAAATCTTAGTAGAGGTATTAATAAAAAACTTAGCTTAGCTAAATAAAAGTAAAGATTTTGTAATAATAATAATAATATTATTATTGCAAAATCTTTTTTATTTACTTGACTATATTTTTTAAAAACTATATAATATGGTTATCAAAACTAGATTATAAGGAGGAGAGGATTTGAAAAAAGTTTATCCGAAATGGTCCGAGTTGCCTAGTATTGATTTATATCTAGACCAAGTTTTACTATATGTTAATCAACTAGATAGTTCATCTATTGTTGATGATGAAAAAGGATTAACAGCAGCAATGATAAATAATTATGTAAAAAATGGTCATTTAGATAAACCAATAAAAAAGAAATATAGTCGCAGACAATTAGCAAGATTAATAGTAATTACATGTTTAAAAAATGTATTTGCCATACAAGAAATTAGTAAAACAATAAGCAGTTTAACAAAAGATGGTGATTCAGAAGCTATGTATGATAATTTCGTTATGTGTATGAATGAAGAGAAAAGAGAAGGATTACCAGAAGTAATAGTTTCAGCTTGTGATACTGTTAGATTATATAAAAAAACTCATGATTTAGTAGAAAAATTAAAATAAAACCGGGAGGTAATTTATGGCGTGGAAAATAGTGGTTGACACTGCCTGTGATTTTAGAGAAATACCTAATAAAGCTGATAATGTTACTTATGAAAGAGTACCATTTACACTTCAAATTGAAGGAAAAGACTATGTGGATACGTTGGATTTAGATATTGATGAGATGATGAGAGCAATGTATGCTAGTTCAGAACCAGCTAGATCTGCTTGCCCTAGTCCTGAAGCTTTTTTATCAGTATATAGAGGAGCAGAAAATGTAATAGTTTTAACTTTAACAGGTGGACTGTCAGGAAGTTATAATAGTGCAGTAGCAGCTGAAAAAATGTTGAAAGAAGAAAATGAAAATATTAATATTCATATAATCAATACTCTATCAGCGGGTGGTCAAATTGATTTATTACTACTTAAGATAAATGAATTGATAAAAGAAGGGTTAACTTTTGATGAAGTAGTTACCAAAATTACTGAGTATCAAAAAAATACTAAACTTATTTTCACCTTAGAAAAAGTTGATAATCTAGTGAAAAATGGACGTTTATCTAAGCTTGCTGCAGCTGTAGTAGGTTTATTAAATATGCGTATGGTTGGAGAAGCTAGTAAAGAAGGAACATTGCATCTATTACATAAAGTTCGTGGGGAGAAGAAAGCTGTTGCTGCTGTTGTCGATGAGATGATTAAAGCAGGTTACAAGGGAGGAAGAGCAGTTATCACACATAGAAATAATGAAAATATTTGTAAAAAGATTGAAGAGAAATTATCTGAAAAATTCTCTAATGTAGAATTTATCGCAGTACCAACTTCTGGAATCTGTAGCTTCTACGGAGAAGAAGGCGGAATGCTTTTAGGGTATGAAATATAATAAATAACCGAGATAGCTTAGCTATCTCGGTATTTTTATTATTTAGTATAAACTGAAACTCGTTCTTTAATATTAGAGTTTGCTTCGATAATATCTAATAATGCACTAGCATAATCTGCATAACTAACATAACTAACACCTTCTGAGTTAGTAGTGAAGATTTCACCAGCTATACCATAGTTATTAGTTTTAGGACCATCTTCAACAAAATCTGCTGCTGGACTAACAAACGTCCAATTAATATTTTCTTTTGTACGAAGTAAATCAAGTTCATCTGCTTGTGCTTTCGCTAAAGGTTTAAATACCTCAGGGAATTCTGGTATTTCAAATAATTTTGTCGTTTTTGATTCATCTAAATATAAACTTCCAGCACCACCGACTATTAGTAAGTGAGTACTTGTTCCATCTAAAATTTCTGAGAAGTGCTCGACAGTTTTAGAATGTAAAGATAATGTATCTGGATTAAATGTCCCAAATGCACTTACTACTACATCGAAATCTGCTAAATCTGCTTTAGTTAATTCGAATAAATCTTTGTTAATTACTTTAGATGCTTCTGATTTATTTTCTGAACGTACTACTGCAGTTACATCGTGATTTCTTTCAATCGCCTCTTTAACTATTAATTTACCTGATTTTCCATTTGCTCCAATTACTGCTATTTTCATTTTTAATTTCCTCCAAAATTGTTTTGTTGTTATACTAATATAATAGCATGTATAAAAAATAAAAAAAGTACGCACTTTTTTGTATTATAGTTACTTTAAAGAAACATTTGTATTATATAGCGGAATTTTAAAAGTAAAATAATAAAAGAAATGTATAACTTAAAAATAAGATACATTTCTTTAACGTTTAATATTTAACTATCTCTGTTTAGTACTTTTTTTATTTTTACGAAGTTGTCTTACTAGAAAACCAATACCTTGTCCACATAAACTAAAGAAAATATATAATAAACCATAAATTAGAATATCAAAATTTAATATAATTAGACAAGATAATAGATAAAAGGCTCCTACGAGAATAGAAAACAAGTAGCTAAAATCCTCTTTATTATATGCATATAGAAAAGATATAATGAAATTGACAATTGGATATAAGAAAAGAAGTAACCATATTATCATTCCTGATCTATTTGATATAAAATAAGAACACAGAGGAAGTATTATAAATAAAAAGAAAGAAAAAATTAAATAGGGTACTTTTTCTAAAAACTTCTTCATTTTCTGCCTCCTAATATAGTGTTATTCTATCATATATCTTTTTAAAAAACAAATTGTGTGACGC